>CALIOA010000059.1:0-1854 GCA_938045065.1 uncultured Collinsella sp. | reverse complement strand
CGGAGGATAGGGACCGAACTGTCTCACGACGTTCTGAACCCAGCTCGCGTACCGCTTTAAACGGCGAACAGCCGTACCCTTGGGACCTGCTCCAGCCCCAGGATGCGATGAGCCGACATCGAGGTGCCAAACCTTGCCGTCGATGTGGACTCTTGGGCAAGATCAGCCTGTTATCCCCGGAGTACCTTTTATCCGTTGAGCGACGGCCCACCCACTCGGGGCCGCCGGATCACTAGAGCCTGCTTTCGCACCTGCTCGGCTTGTGGGCCTCGCAGTCAAGCCCGCTTGTACTCTTGCATTCAAAAGGACGGTTGCCGACCGTCCCGAGCGGACCTTCGCGCGCCTCCGTTACCCTTTAGGAGGCGACCGCCCCAGTCAAACTGCCCGCCTGGCACGGTCCCCGAGCCGGTTGACGGCCTCGGGTTAGGACGCCGGTCGCGCGAGGGCAGTATTCCAAGGGCGGCTCCCCGGGGGCTGGCGCCTCCGGATCGATGCCTCCTGCCTATCCTCTACACGCGGGACCAGCGGCCAATGCCAAGCTGCAGTGAAGGTTCACGGGGTCTTTCCGTCCTTCCGCGGGTAAGTCGCATCTTCACGACCAGTGCAATTTCACCGGGTCCATGGTCGAGACAGCGCCCAAGTCGTTGCGCCTTTCGTGCAGGTCGGAACTTACCCGACAAGGAATTTCGCTACCTTAGGACCGTTATAGTTACGGCCGCCGTTTACCGGGGCTTGGCTTCGGGGCTTCGCGCGATGCGCTAACTCCTCCGCGTGACCTTCCGGCACCGGGCAGGCGTCAGACCCTATACGTCGCCTTGCGGCTTCTGCAGAGTCCTGTGTTTTTGGTAAACAGTCGCTTGGGCCTCTCCACTGCGGCCCGCCTCCGCTCCCCGGGCGAGCCGGTTCACGTACGCGCGGGCACCCCTTCTCCCGAAGTTACGGGGCCATTGTGCCGAGTTCCTTGACCATGGTTGACCCGATCGCCTCGGTATGTTCTACCCACCCACCTGTGTCGGTTTGCGGTACGGGCGCGCACGCGCCTGCCTAGGGGTTTTTCTAGGGACCTCGGGCTCACTCGCTTCGCTCAATCGCTTCGTCCGGAGCCTCGCCCTCAATGCGGACCGGATTTCCCTGGTCCGCGGGCCGCGCTCCATCACGGGGACGTCCAGAACCCCGCCGAGCCACCCCCATCCGTCGCCCCGTCGGTCGTAGCGCCGCGTGCGCGGTGCAGGAATGTCTGCCTGCTGCGCGTCGGCTACGCCTACCGGCCTCGCCTTAGCCCCCGACTGACCCTGGGAGGATTAGCCTTGCCCAGGAAACCTCGGGTTCACGGCGGACGAGTTACTCTCTCGTCTCTCGCTACTCATGCCAGCATTCTCACTCCCATGCGCTCCACCGTCGGTCGCCCTCCGGCTTCTCCGCCCATGGGAAGCTCCCCTACCGATTCTGAAAATCAAAATCCCGCCGCTTCGGTGTCCAGCTTAGCCCCGTGTATTGTCGGCGCATGTCCACTCGACCAGTGAGCTGTTACGCACTCTTTGAATGGATGGCTGCTTCTAAGCCAACATCCTGGTTGTCTGGGCGGACGCACATCCTTTGCCACTCGGCTGGAACTTGGGGACCTTAGCGGGCGGTCCGGGCTGTTTCCCTCTCGAGCACACAGCTTAGCCCACATGCTCTGACTGCCGCGCTCTGGGCCGCCGGCATTCGGAGTTCGGTTGGATTCGGTAGGCGGCGAAGCCCCCTCGTCCATCCGGTGCTCTACCTCCGGCGGTGAACGCGCGACGCTAGCCCTAAAGCTATTTCGGGGAGAACGAGATATCTCCGGGTTTGATTGGCCTTTCACCCCTATCC
>CALIOA010000058.1:0-15376 GCA_938045065.1 uncultured Collinsella sp. | reverse complement strand
GCTGCAGAAACGCGGGGTCCGTTCAGGCTGTTGCGTTGAGATTGAAAATCAACCCCCTTATATGTAACAATCATACCGGCTTCCTAACGTTCAGAATGGTTTCTACTGTCTGCTGCGGTGTTTGGTTGGAATTGTCCAACCAAAAGCCGATCCGTGGTGTTGTCTGCATTTTACTAAATACAAATTCAATGTATACAGAAAGATATAAGGAGTGGGAGGGATTCCGCCGTAGTTGGCATTGTAGGAAAATCCAAAAGTTTAGATTTTCCCACAATGCTTATCTTTTGGTCTTTGGTTCGGAATAGTGTAGTGCTGGCGGTCTATCTCTTGTTTTCGGTTGCTTGCTTCCTTACCGTACATGAGCATCTAAGCACGGGTGATATTGTGCTTGATTTCTTCTCAGGCTCAGCATCGACCGCCCATGCCATGTTCCTGCAGGAACTTGGAAAAGATGATCGCTATCAGTTTATCCTTGTCCAGCTTCCAGAGCCTTGTGACCCGAAACGCGACGCCTACAAGGACGGGTATGAGACTCTCTGCGACATAGGCGAAGGACGCATTCGCCGCGCAGGCGACAAAATCAAAACCGAGCTCGAGGAATCCAACCGTCAACTCAAGCTTGGCGAGGAACCCAAGCAGCTTCCCGACATCGGCTTCCGTGTGTTCGAGCTCGATGAGTCCGGCATTGAGAAGCCCGAGCCCGGTCAGCTCCTCTTCGACGTGGTCAAGCCCGATCGCTCCGATATGGATATCGTCTTCGAGATGATGCTCAAATGGGGCCTCGAGCTCACGCTGCCCGTCGAGAAGTCTGAAGCCGCGGGCTATCCCATCTGGTCCGTCGCTTGCGACGAGCTCGTCTGCTGCATGTCCCGAGGCCTCACCATTGAGGCGCTCGAGGCCATCGCCGACATGGAGCCCAGGCGCGTTCTCATCCTCGATTCCGTCCTCGACGACACCCTCAAGCTCAACGCCGTGCAGATCTTCAAGCACGACGGCGAGCGCATGGGCCGTGAGATCGAATTGAGGACGGTCTAGCATGGCGACGCTCGAGTTCAAGTTCTCATCCGACCAGCAGCACCAGCTGGAGGCCATCGAAGCAACCTGCGACCTGTTCCGCGGACAACAATTTATTGGCAGCGTATTCTCCGCCGATTCCGGCCGCAAAGGCCAGACGGCAATCGGCGAGCTCATGGTCGGCCACGGCAACGAGCTTCGCGTGGCGCCGGGCCAGCTCCTCGACAACCTGCACGCCGTGCAGGAGGAGGGCTGCCTCCCGGCAACCGACGTCCTCACCGATGGGCGCCTGCGAGACTTCACCGTCGAGATGGAGACCGGCACCGGCAAGACCTACGTCTACATCCGCTCCATCTACGAGCTGAACCGCCGCTACGGCATCACCAAGTTCGTTATCGTCGTGCCGAGCGTGGCCATCCGCGAGGGCGTCCTCAAGAGCCTCCAGACCACCCGCAGGCACTTCGAGACGCTCTACGACCGCACGCCGCTCGACTACTTCGTGTACGACTCGAAGGACATGGGGCCGGTGGGTAACTTCGCCACGTCGAGCTCCATTCAGGTCATGGTCATCAACATCGACGCGTTCAACAAGGGCCTCGAGAAGGACGGCACCGCGAAGGAGGGCAACCTCTTCCACCGTCCCAGCGAGAAGCTCACCGGCGGCTTCAGCCCTCGCGAGCTCGTGAGCGCCTGCAAGCCCGTCGTCATCATCGACGAGCCCCAGAGCGTCGACAACACCAAACAGGCCAAGGCCGCCATCAAGAGCCTGAACCCGCTGTTCGTGCTGCGCTACTCGGCCACGCACAAGCAGGCCTACAACATGATCTACCGCCTCACGCCGGTCGACGCCTTCGAGCGCCACCTGGTGAAGGGCATCTGCGTGGACTCGATCAAGGCCGAGGCGAACCTCAACGGCGCGTACGTGAGGCTCGAGTCCGTCAAGTCCGACCCGTTCTCCGCCAAGGTGTCCATCGACGTGCGCCAGGCCGACGGCACGCAGAAGCGCAAGGCCGTCACGGTGAAGACCGGCAACGACCTCTACCAGAAGAGCGGCGAGAACAGCGACTACGAGAGCGGCTGGGTGGTCAACAACATCGGCGCCGCAGTGGGCAACGAGTTCATAGAGTTCCAGAACGGCGAGATGCTCGAGCTCGGCGAGGCGCTGGGCGACGTCAACGAGGAGGTCGTCAAGCGCGCGCAGATCCGCCGCACCATCGAGGACCACCTGGCCCGCCAGTTCGAGCTGTGGCCGCGCGGCGTGAAGGTGCTCTCGCTCTTCTTCATCGACCGCGTCGACCGCTACCGCGTCTACGAGCCCGAAGTCCACGGCGGCCTGTACGCCCAGATGTTCGAGGAGGAGTACGCAGGTGCCCTGAACTCGAAGGCGCCTCGTCGCATCGCAAAGGCGGCGGGGATCGGCAAGGGCACGTGGCTCGAATGCTACGAAGCCGTCGGCGCCCCGCTGGTGCGCGACCCCCATGCCGTGCACCAGGGATACTTCGCCAAGGACAAGAAGGGCAAGTTCAAGGACTCCAAGGGAGCCGCCGGCACCGCCGACGACGCCGGGGCCTTCGAGCTCATCATGCAGAAGAAGGAGACGCTCATCTCCTTCCCGGACGGCAAGGACGCGGACAAGGACGTCTCTTTCGTCTTCAGCCACTCCGCGCTCAAGGAGGGCTGGGACAACCCCAACGTGTTCCAGATCTGCACGCTCGTCGAGACAAAGGACAACCTGACCAAGCGCCAGAAAATCGGCCGCGGCCTGCGCCTGTGCGTGAACCAGGACGGCGAGCGCCTGTACGACCCCGAGGCGAACGTGCTCACCGTCATCGCGAACGAGAGCTACGACGACTTTGCCAACGGGCTTCAGAAGGAGCTCGAGGCGGAGGACTTCAAGTTCGGCGTCATCACCCCGGAGAGCTTCACGAAGGTCACGGTCAAGGGCGATAATGGCGTCGAGGAGCGCCTGGGCTACGAGAAGTCCAAGCAGGTCTACGACCACCTTGTCGCGACCGGCATGGTCGACGGCAAGGGCGCGGTGACGCCCGAGCTGAAGGCGGCCGCCGAGGAGGGCAAAGTCGAGCTCCCCGCCGAGCTCGAGCCAGCGAAGGAACAGGTCGAGGCGATCATCATCCACAAGTCCCAGAGGGTCCAGATCTGCGACAAGGCCAAGGAGGTCTCGGTCGAGCTGCAGAAGGACGTCACGCTCGACCCTGCGTTCCAGGCCCTGTGGGACCGCATCCGCCAGCGCACGCGCTTCCAGGTCGAGGTCGACTCCGGCAAGCTCATCGAACGCGCCATCGAGGCGATCGACGGCATGCTCGCCGTGCGCCCGCCCCAGGTGACGAGCGAGCACGCATCGCTGGACATCGACGACGCGGGCGTGAGCGCCGAGGGCACGGGCATCTCCGTGGTGTCCATCTCGGGAAAGGTGAAATACGACCTTCCCGACCCGATCGCAGAGCTTCAGGACGCCGTCGGGCTCACCCGCGGCACCCTCAAGGCGATCCTCGAGGGCTGCAGCCGCCTCGACGAGTTCGAGGTCGACCCCGCGACCTTCCTCGCGCAGGTCGGTGACAAGATCAACCGCGTGAAGAACGACCTCATCGCCCAAGGCATCAAGTACGTGCGCCTTCCCGAGGACGAGTGGTACACCATGCGCGACCTCGAGCTCGACGACTACACGGCCTACCTTGGGCAGAACGCGTGGAAGCCGGACGTGACGAGCAAAAGCCTGTACAACTACGTGGTCTACGACTCGGCGGGGGTCGAGCGCTCCTTTGCCGAGGCTCTCGACAAGCAGGAGGAGGTTCTCGTGTTCGCGAAACTGCCCTCGGCGTTCAAGATCGACACGCCGCTCGGCAGCTACAATCCCGACTGGGCGTATGTCGAGGAGGCAGACGGCGAGCGCCGCGTGTACTTCGTGACCGAGACCAAGGGCGGCAAGAACGGCGAGCCCGCCCTGCGCGACGCGGAGAAGATCAAGATCGGCTGCGCCGAGAAGCACTTCGAGGCGTTGGAGCTTGGAGATGACTTCCACTACAACGTACGCACGACCTACCAATACGAGGCGGTGAAGGCTTAGGATGTCGAAGCTGCCCGGAAAGATGACGCGAAAGCAGCACTGGGTGCCGCGGTTCTACCTGCGCCATTTCGCGGATTCCTCCGGGCAGCTTCATGCTTACAACAAAAGCAACGGTGTTTTTTACCGTACGAAGGTCGAAGACGTATGCAGCAAACGCGATCTGTATGAAGTCAAGTACTCCGATATAGAGGCCGATAGCGACGATAAGTACTACGCGCAGAACCTTATCGAGGCAAAGCTGTCTGAGAGTGAAAGCCAGATTTCCGTTTCCTACTCACGTCTTTTGCAATGCTGCAAGGACGCGGCACTCGAAGGCGACGCCTTTCGACAGGGGCGGCAGGCAGTCTGCAAATTGGCCTCAAACCTCATAGTGCGCCATCCTGCGACGATGCTTGCCGATAGGAACAGAGCGCGAGAAGATTCCCCCATGCTTCTGGAAGACGTCGTTTCGACAGAAGAAGAGAAGGCGCTGCTGGATTGGTCTGGCTGGAACGGCGACCATAAGGCTCTCGCCGAGCTTTCGGTCTCCGCAACCCTGCTTTTTTCCGAAGACGGTTCCGTTCCGGCCAACCGCATCTACGAAGCGTTTCTCGAAAAGCGATTCTGCATTCTCGAAGCGCCTATCGGCTCGGGATTCGTCACGACGTCGATGCCCATATTCATCATCGGACCCGAGGACGACTCGTATGATTTCCATCTCGCATATATGCCGTTAAGCAGCGAGTATGCTACAGTTTTTTCTGATAGACTTCTCTTACCGCCGTTTGCAAGACTCGATTTTTCTGGCACCGAGTGCATGAACCGACTCCTTCTGCTTAACTGCAAGCATTGGGATGTCGCCATATCGAGAGGAAGCGGCCCGCTCGAGCACGCGGTACGCGATTGGAGCCAAGCGACCAGCGCCAAATTCATGCGCGAGAAGTTCACACGCGACGGTAGGGAGCTATCCCTCGACGCCGTGATCTACGACCGCTTGAAGGAGAAGGGGCAGACGATGCCCGACGCCAACGACCGTGGCTGCCTCGATGAGGAGGACCTGTGCGTCATCTTCGAGCACCTTCTGGGAGAAGACGACAAGGGCCTGGAGTATTCAAGAGTCAAGCAGCGTATAGATTAAATTGACCTCGCCAGTAATAACTGCGAAGGATGGATAGGTCTTTAAGAATGGATGCAGGAAAATCTACGATAAGCGGTGTGTTCAACGGATCGCGCCTGCTCGAAATACCCTTCTACCAAAGAGCGTACGTCTGGGGAGAAGAGCAATGGGAGCGCTTCCTCGGTGACATGGAGTTCGTCACGGCCTCTAAGCGACCTTATTTCCTAGGTTCCATCATCCTGAAGCAGGCCTCCTCCGGCAACACCTGGTCCGAGGTGTCCGAGGTCCGCACCGTCATCGACGGCCAGCAGCGCCTCACGACCATGGTCATCTTCTTCAAGGCACTCTGCGCGAGAATCGACGCCGATAGGCTGTTCGAGCGAGATTTCGTCCTGGAGACCGGCGAAGTCGCCTTGAGACACGGCAAGTACGACCGGCAGGATTTCGAGAAGGTCGTCAGCGCCACGGGCTGCGAGCCCATCGAAGGCTCCTCGTCTATCGTCCTTGCCTACAACTACTTCCTCAAGAACATCGATCCGGAGAAGGTCGACAGAAACACGATCAAGTCGAACGTCCAGTTCGTTTGCATCGACCTCACCGAGGGCGAGGACGAGCAGCAGATATTCGACACCATCAACTCGCTCGGGGTGCGCCTGACGACGGCGGAGCTCCTCAAGAACTACTTCTTCAACCGCGAGAACGAGCAGGCGTTCAAGGAGTGCTGGGAGGACGTCTTCGAGCCCACGGCGGAGAAGAGGGGTTATTGGGAGCAGGAGGTCATGACCGGGCGCATCAAGCGCACGCTCGTCGACCTGTTCTTCGACGCGTTCCTCCAGATCCTGGTTCAGGACAAGAAGCGCGGCGTCACGACCGAGGACAAGCTCTTCTATTCGCGCACGTCCAACCTCTTCCAGTCCTACAAGGACTTCATCGGCAGGTACTGCAACGGAGACAAGGACGAGATCCTCGACAGCATGAAGGCGTATGCCGAGGTGTTCGAGTCCACGTTCGACCCCGGCTACTGCGACGCGGACATCCCCTCCACGCCCGGAGTCGAGCGCCTGAACGTGCTGATATTCGGCCTCAAGAACTCGACGCTCATCCCGTACGTGCTCTACGTTCGCAAGAACGCAGAGCCTACAGGCGAGGAGACCGAGGTCTACGCCCTGCTTGAGAGCTACATCGTCCGCCGAATGCTGGTTCAGGCGACCACGAAGAACTACAACAGGCTGTTCACCTCGCTGATCCTGAACGAGGTGAAGGACGCGGAGACGCTGAGGAAGGCTCTTGAAGCCAACGAAGAGGCGACGACGTACATGCCCGGCGATGACGAGGTTCGAAGGGCGTTCGAGGAATCGTGTCTGTACAACCTCCAGTCCAAGGGCGTCCTCTATCTGCTGGAAAGCGCCATTCGCCCAGGCATGAGCAGCACGGCCCTGCTCGGGTTCAACCAGTACACCCTCGAGCACATGATGCCCAAGAAGTGGCGCAACAAATGGGGAGCCCTCGACGATGAGGCTGCCACGCGAAGGGACAGGAAGCTCCTCACGCTCGGCAACCTCGCCATCATCACGCATTCGCTCAACGCCTCCATCCGCGATGCCGATTGGCCCACCAAGAAGCAGGGAAAGGGATACAAGGACGGCCTTGCCCTCTGCGCCGCCGGCCTTGCGACCATGGCCGGCGCCCTGGAGAAGGAGTCTTGGGACGAGGGCGATATCGCCGATCGCGCCGAATGGCTTGCGGACAAGGCGTTGGAGGTCTGGCGCTAGGCCCTACCTGCGTCCCATCTCGAAGATGCTTGCGGTGTCGGAGCCCGCATCCATGACGGATGTTGTCGGCTCTTCCAAAGGCGAGGTTTGTGGTGGCGCTTCCGTCACTGGTGCCTCAACCCCCTCACCGAGCGCCAGGAAGAACCTCAACACGAGTTCGACCCTCTGTTGCAGGGACTCGCTCAGCTCGCCGTAGGAGGCCGCCAGCCGTACTTCTTTGGCCAATTCCGCCATCGAGCCCTTCAGCGCCTTCTGAACGCTCACGGAGGGCTTCACCTCGACCTGCGTATCGGTGAGCTTGGCGATGATGTAGTCCTGCCTGCTCATGCCGCTCCAGGCGGCCATCTCGCATATGAGCTTGCGCTCCTCGGGCGTGCAGCGGAACGCCATCGTCTTGCTGCGCTTGCGGGCGCTGTTCTTGCACGGCATCCTTCTTACCCCCTCGCTCCGTCGAGCGCGGCGGCCATCTCGTCCTGCTTCGTGGGGAACAGGTGCGCGTAGCGGTAGGTGATGTCCACCGCATCGTGGCCCATGCGCTCGGCGATGGCCAGCGCGGAGAAGCCCATCTCTATCAGCAGGCTCACATGGCTGTGGCGTATGTCGTGTATGCGGATGCGCTTCACGCCCGACGCCTTGCACCCGCGCTCCATCTCGTGGGCCAGGAAGTGCTTGGTCACGGCGAACAGGCGCTCGTCGGGGGCGACGTCGTCGCGCATCTCGATGAAGTCCGCCATCTCGTCGCGAAGGAAGGCGGGCATGACGATCGTGCGCACGGACTTGGGCGTCTTGGGGTCGGTCACGGTGTCCACGCCGTGGAGGCTCTGGTACGACTTGTTGATGCGCAGCCGCGAGCTATCCAGCATGAAGTCGGACGGCGTGAGCGCCAGGAGCTCGCCGCAGCGTATGCCCGTCCAGTACAGCAGCTCGAAGGCGTGGAACGACAGCGGCTTGTCCATGACTGCCTCGCTGAACCTCAGGTACTCGTCCTTGGTCCAGAACTGCATCTCGCCGCCCTTCTTCGAGCCTATCTTGTCGACCCTGCGCACCGGGTTGTCGGTGAGGCCGTAGTAGCGCTCGGCGTGGTTGAAGATGGCGTTGAGCTGGTTGTTCACCGTGCGCAGATACGTCGGCGCCCAGGGCTTCCCGTCGGCGTCCCGGTGCTCGGTGAGCTCGTTTTGCCACCTGATGACGTCGATCGGCCTCACGTCGCACATGCGCATGTCCCCGAAGAACGGCACGAGCTTGTCGTTGATGATGTACTCCTTGGTGATCCACGTGTGCTCGCGTATGCGTGGCTTCACCTCTGAGGCGTACACCTCGACGAACTCGGAGAACGTCATGTCCATGGCCCCGCCGTTAAGGCTCTTGAACCGGCTCTCCCACACTGCGGCCTCCACCTCGGAGGAGAAGCCGCGCTTCGTCTTGTGGCGCTTCGAGCCGCGGGCGTCGCGGTAGTAGCACTGCACGTAGAACGTGCCGTTGTTGCCATCCTTGTACACGGGCATGTCAGTCCACCTCCGGGAAGTACAGGGCGTCGAAGACGTCGCTCCGAACGCGTCCGCGGATAACCACGCGCCCGCGCGCCTCCTGCTCGGCATTTATCTTCCTGATCACCTCGTAGGCGCTGCCTTTCTTGATCCTCAGCAGCTCCGCGACCTCGTCGGCGTCCAGCATGTGCGGCCTCGGCGTCTTCGCCACCTTCTCGTCCATGGCTCCTCCCATCAATAGCGTACGAATACGTACGGTTTACAGATTGAGAGTAAACGTACGAATCCGTACTGTCAATAGAATTGCGTACATTTGCGTACGCTGATAAGATATGCGAGTGCATAATTCCAGGAGGAGGGCGCATGTCCGTAGGCGAAAACATAAGGCGGTACCGCAAGTCGCGCGGCATGACGCAGGCTCAGCTCGCCGAGGCGGTCGGTCTGACCGAGGGGGCCGTGCGCCACTACGAGAGCGGCATCCGCGCCGTGAAGCCCGAGCTGCTCGAATCCATAGCCGCAGCACTAAGCGTTTCCGTCAACGCCCTCAAGGATTACGGCGTCGAGACCGCGGGCGACCTCATGTCGCTGCTCGTGCGGCTCGAGGACTCCTTCGGCATCGTGCCCGCAGCCGACGGATCAGGCCTCTCCCTGAACCCCAAGGCGCCGCACGCGCCCAAAGCCGCGATGGCGATCGAGCTGTGGGCAGAGAAGCGCGCGCAGCTCGAGAACGGCGAGATCGACGCCGACGAATACGAGGACTGGAAAGCCTCGCTGTAGCGGCTCTCCGCATTTCGCGATCAACGCAACCGAATCAGGACGCCAAACTAGGCGGTGAGCGCCGCTCGCTCCTGCGTATGCTGAGTTTTTACTCCCCATTGCGTGCCAAGGCATTTCCGGCGCACCTGGGGAGTAAATGACGCGGTGGCTTACACGGCGGCACACTACAGTACACCGCGGCATTTCCCCTGATTACTCCCGTTTTCATTGAAACGGCGAGATTCTTTACTCCCCATTAACCACCTGGGGAAACGCCGTACGGAGACCGCAAAAATGCCCATTGAGTTCGATTTGAGTTTCACGGGCCCCGAAACGGCCCCGTTTCGCCCTCGGGGACAAAAACCGCGCGTCTACTCACTTGGGATGAATCTTTACTCCCATTCCTCCGAATACCGCCCCGTGCCTTGCCGTCTTGAAACACGGGGAGTAAATGGCGAAATCGCAGATGAAAGGGAGTAAAAAGGCAAAGAAAAAGCCTCCGTTCCAACACGGGAACGGAGGCTCGATTACCGTATTTACTCACCAATGTCGCTGGCGGCTTTGCCGTGACTCTCGTACGAAACGAAACTCAGCGGCACAGTGCGGCACTCAAAAGTGCAGGTCAAAGCCCTATCGGCTTACTCCCACTCGATGGTCGCGGGCGGCTTGGACGTGATGTCGTAGCACACGCGGTTGGCGCCGGGAACCTCGGCAACGATGCGGCCAGAGATGCGGGCCAGCACGTCGTAGGGCAGCTTGGCCCAGTCGGCGGTCATGGCATCGCTGGACTCGACGGCACGCAGGATGATCGGGCGCTGATAGGTGCGCTCGTCGCCCATAACGCCGACGGACTTTATGTCGGGCAGAACCGCGAAATACTGCCAGCAGCTGTGTTCGGAGTTGCGCTCGCCGGTCTGCTCAAACAGGCGCTGGTTGTAGGCGTCGAGCTCCTCGCGCACGATAGCGTCGGCGTTCTTGAGGATCTCGAGCTTCTCCTTATCGACCGCGCCGATGATGCGGATGGCCAGACCAGGGCCCGGGAAAGGCTGGCGGAACACGATATGACTCGGCAGTCCGAGCGCCAGACCAAGCGCGCGGACCTCGTCCTTAAAGAAGTGGTCGAGCGGCTCAATGAGGTCGAAGTGCACGCCTTCGGGGAACGGGATCAGGTTGTGATGGCTCTTGATGGTGGCCGTCTTGCCGCCCGTCTTGCGAGCGCCGGACTCGATGATGTCGGGGTAGATGGTGCCCTGGGCCAGGTACTTCACGGGTTTACCATCGGTCTCAAGCTGCTGAGCAACCGCGAAGAACTCTTTCCAGAACTGCGTACCGATGATGCGGCGCTTCTCCTCGGGCTCGGTCACACCGGCCAGAAGCTCGGCATAGCGGTCCTCGGCGTGGACGTGGATAAAGTCGACGTCAAACTGCTTGGTGAAGACCTCCTCCACCTGCTCGGGCTCGCCCTTGCGCAGCAGGCCATGGTTGATGAACACGCAGGTCATCTGCTTGCCCACGGCGCGAGCGCCCAGCGCAGCCACGACGGAGGAGTCGACGCCACCGGACAGGGCCAGAATCACGCGGTCGTCGCCGACCTTCTCGCGGAACTCAGCCGTCATGGTCTCGACCAGGTTGTCCATGCTCCAGTTGGGCTCCAGGCCGCAGATCTCAAACAGGAAGTTGCTCAGCAGCTGCTGACCGTACTCGGAGTGCTTGACCTCGGGGTGGAACTGCGTGGTGAAAATCTTGCGCTCGACGCACTCCATGGCGGCAACCGGGCACACGTCGGTGCTAGCGGTAACGGTAAAGCCCTCGGGCACCTCGGAAACGGCGTCGCGATGGCTCATCCACACGGTCTGCTCCATGGGCGTGGAGTTAAAGAGCTTGGCGCCGGCCGTGCGCGTGATGGTGGCGCGGCCGTACTCGCCCACCTCGGAGTGACCGACCTTGCCGCCGAGCGTCACCGCCGTGATCTGATGGCCGTAGCAGAAGCCCAAGACGGGAAGGCCCAGGTCAAAGATGGCGGGGTCGATGGACGGAGCGTCCTCGGCGTACACGGAGGCCGGACCGCCAGAAAGGATGAGCGCAGAGGCGTTCATCTCGCGAATCTCGTCGGCCGATATGTCGCAGGGAACAATCTCGGAATACACGTTGAGGTCGCGGACGCGACGGGCAATGAGCTGACCGTACTGCGCACCAAAGTCGAGTACGAGGACCTTTGCGGAAGCCTTTTGATCCATGGTATCCCCCTCTTGTTGGCGGGGAGCCGGTGCCCACCCGCGTGAATGAACGAAAATAACCTCCATAGTGTACACGTTATATGGGGTTTCTCGTCCCTCGCAGCCATCAGCGCACGGCAAACGCACGACCTGGGCCCCTGTTTGACGACAATTGAAGTGTTACCAAACGTTACGGATGATGTAATACGTTTGAACATTGGACGCCCTGTGCCACAATACTGCCGAACGATTCCGCCTCTGCGGCGGCAAATACGATAGGAATACCAGCATGAAACGCATCCTTCTCATCGCCACGGGCGGCACCATCGCATCGACCGAAGACGGCAACGGTCTCTCCCCCGCCCTGACCGGTGAGGAGCTCGCCCAGAGCGTCCCCGAGATCTCGGGCCTCTGCGAGCTCGACGTGGTACAGCCCATGAACATCGACAGCACCAATATGCGTCCCAGTGACTGGATGCGTATCCGCGACGTCATCGTCGAGGGTTATGCCGACCACGACGGCTTCGTGATTCTGCACGGCACCGACACCATGAGCTACACCGCGGCAGCGCTTTCCTACCTGATTCAGGACAGCCCCAAGCCCATCGTGCTCACCGGCTCGCAAAAGCCCATGGGCAACCCCTTTACCGACGCCAAGCTCAATCTGTACCAGAGCCTGCTCTATGCGCTCGACGAGCACTCGCACGATGTGTCGATTGTGTTTGGTGGCGTCGCCATTGCCGGCACGCGCGCCCGCAAGCAGCGCACCATGAGCTTTAACGCGTTCATTAGCGTCAACTATCCGCCCATTGCCTACATCCGCAACGACCGCATCGTGCGCAACGGGCTCCACGGCACTCATCAGGGCGAAAACCCGGTGCGTTTCTACGACAACATCGACCCGCACGTGTTTGTCCTTAAGCTTACGCCCGGCGTGAACCCGGGTATCCTGGACGCCCTAGCCGATAGCTACGATGCTGTAATTCTTGAGACCTTTGGCATTGGCGGTATTCCCGAGTTTGGCGAGTCCGGCGAGTCATTCCAGGAGGCGATTTTCCGCTGGGTCGATTCGGGCCGCACCGTCGTTATGACCACGCAGGTCCCCGAAGAGGGCCTCGATCTGGGCGTTTATGAGGTCGGCCGCGCTTATGCCGATCATCCGGGCATTCTGCGCGGCGATGACATGACCACCGAGACGCTTGTGGCCAAGACCATGTGGGCACTCGGCCAGTCACGCGATGCCGCCGAAATCCAGCGCCTGTTCTACAGCCAAGTCAACCACGACCGTATCCCGATGGCGTAATCTCTAAGGCAGCTCCACTTATCGCAACCTTAAACGACAGGTGGTCCCCCTCGGGCCGTGCAAAAATCGGAGTATTCTGCAATTTCTCCGCCGGAGGCATAGAATCGACCGATTGTTAGACGAACTTTTAGGACGAGGGTTCCGTCTAGTAAATATTTATTCCTCATTTTTATTTAGTATGTGGATTAACTACTGCCAAAAAGGCAAAGCCAGCCGCTCGAGCTACCATCTACGGCCAAACTGGTGCTGAATACTCGCGATTTTGCACATCGCAACCAGGGGGACCCGCCCAAAGAGCGTCAAATACAGCGGGGGAACGCCCTATCCGATACCCTCGAGAAGCTCTGACACCGTCATGCCGAGTGCGGGCGCGATCTTAAATAGAACCTTGAGCGTGAAATTTGCCGTCCCATCTTCGATTCGGTCGAGGTAGGGTCGGCTGATTCCTGTCGCCACACAAAAATCAACCTTGGAGATACCAAGGTCCCTGCGTGTCTCTTCGACCCGCCTGCCAAGAATCTGTTTCGCACGTTCGTCCATGCAGCCGAGTTTGAAATGGAGCCGAACATAAACGTAAACTATAGTTTACGTTTTGCCGAATACACAGGAGTTTTCTATGTCGGGTTCTTCGGTCCGCATGTACCGAACCACGCTTCGAGCAAACAGCGCACCGCCCAAGCTCGTCATCGTTGAAGCTGAATGTCTTTCGCCCGATGAGCGCACAGCATTTGCATTGCTATCAAGTCGCGTCGCCGCCGTTCTGGTCCCTTGCCCGGCGCAAGGTGAACTTGCCATCCGATGCCAAGCGCACAGCTGCTCGCTCAATCAGGCTGCCGTGATCGCAACCAGCCAACGCGGTCTGCCCCTTCTCCTGGAAGCCGGTATCGCACTCGCCCTTCGCGGCGCCGGATACGAAAACGAGGCCGCCGCCGACATGGTCTTTAAACCACGATCGAGCGGCGGCCTCGCAGCAGCTATCGAATATGTGTGCAGACTCGTTGCCTAAAAGGACAAGCTAGAAACCAAAGCCAAAGCCCGTTCCGGTAATCGCCGAGTACATAAAGTAAACGTTGATCACGTTGAGGAACACACCCGTGATGCAACCGTTGCGCAGGTAGCGTTCGCACACGATGCGCGCCATGGCGGCGGAGTCATCATTGTTTTTAGCTTGACGTCCCGCCGTAAAGTATGTCGCCACGCTCAGCAGCAGGTTGAGCACCGGCAGCGCCAGCAACTCGTAGCTCTTGCCCCAGCGCGTCACCTCGCCGGCGGCGTTAAACTTCGTTGCCACCTCGGGACCAATGTTGGGGATAACGCACGCTGCGACCACCAGCGGAATCACCGCAAGTACGAGCAGAGCAATACCCATGTAGCCAGCTTTTTTGCCGTATTTAAACATATGCGTCGCCCTTACACGTTAAAGCGGAAGTGCACGACGTCGCCATCGGCCATGACATAGTCCTTGCCCTCAATACGCAGTTTGCCGGCGGCCTTGGCGCCCTGCTCACCGCCGAGCTCGATGTAGTCGTCATAGCCAATGACCTCGGCCTTAATAAAGCCGCGCTCAAAATCGGTGTGGATGACGCCGGCGGCCTGCGGGGCGGTCGCGCCCTGACGAACCGTCCAGGCCTTGACCTCCATCTCGCCGGCCGTAAAGAACGACTGCAGACCGAGCAGCTTATAGGCCGCCTGCGCGAGCACGTCCAGACCGGGCTGCTCCAGGCCCAAGCTCTCCAGGTAGTCGGCGGCGTCCTCGGGATCGAGCTCGGAAAGCTCGGCCTCAATCTTGGCGCAGATGGGCAACGGCTTGACGCCATCGATGGGCGCCAGGTCCTCGTTGAGCATATCCTCGTCCACGTTGGCCACGTACAGAATGGGCTTCATAGTGAGCAGGAACAGGCCCTTGGCGGCGGCACGCTCCTCGTCGGTCATCTCCATGGACGCGGCTCGCTTGCCCTCGTTGAGCCAAGCGAGCAGGCGCTTGGCCACCTCGAACTTGGGCATGAGCTCTTTGTCGCGCTTGGCCTCCTTCTCGAGCTTGGGCAGCTGCTTCTCGAGCGTGCCCATGTCGGCCAGGATGAGCTCGGTCATGATGGTGTCGGCATCGCCGGCGGGATCGACAAACTCGCCCGTGCGGCCCACCTCACGCATGACGTTGGGGTCCTTAAAGTAGCGCACGACCTCGCAGATGGCGTCGGTCTCGCGGATGTTTGCCAGGAACTGGTTGCCCAGACCCTCACCCTCGTTAGCGCCCTTCACCAGACCTGCGATGTCGACGAACTCGACCGTCGCCGGCACAATGCGGCCCGGGTTAACGATGTCGGCAAGCTTTTGCAAGCGGCTATCGGGCACGTCGACGATACCCACGTTGGGGTCGATCGTGGCAAACGGGTAGTTGGCGGCAAGGCCGGTCTTTTTGGTAAGCGCGGTGAACAGCGTCGACTTGCCCACGTTGGGCAGGCCCACGATACCGATGGAAAGGGACACGACAGCTCCTTTTGGTACAGGTACTTCAAACCGTATAAGTATAGCGCCGCCGCAGCATCCGGGCGAATCCGGACACCGCGGCGGCGCAAATGAAGCAGAGATAGAGCTCGCTCATATGACCCAATCCGCTGTCAAGAGCCACAATGGCCCCGCCGACCGC
>CALIOA010000057.1:0-35995 GCA_938045065.1 uncultured Collinsella sp. | reverse complement strand
CGGGATTGGTCAAAATAGTTTGACTATTAGCGGCTAAAATCGCCCGGCGCTAACATTGCTATAAGCCGAGAAACGTCCTATATGCAGGAATGCGTTTCCGAAGGCTTTGCCATTGACGGTTACTATCGGGATGATAAAGCAAGTCTGGAAACCCTGGCTTTTCTTGAGGAGGATGGCTGTCGATGGCAACTGGTCAACAAAGACGGAAACAGCGTTGACGGGCAGTTTAAGCGTACGGATGACCCTAACATCCTGATATTAAAGAAGGAAAACGGCGAAGAATTCGGTACGGTCCACGTGGCGTATATGTCACGCCGACGCGAGCAGGGCCAGCTCTATCTATTTAGAGATAGCAAAGTGACCCGATTTTATCTGGTGAGCACCAAACCTGCGTTTACGTCGGAGTCTGGCGATGTGGATCCGGACAGTTGATTCACGGCAATAAAACAGCGAGCGGGGCGCGGGTGTGAACTGCACCCCGCTATTTGTTCGTGTCCGTATCGCGTCTGCGCCTCGTCGTAACTTGCGTCCGTGCGAGCATTCATCCCGCGCCGGCATCACTTTACGTCAAATTCCACGCGATCGAGTTCGGGTACGTTGAGGTCAATGAGCTTGCGGGCGACGTGACGGTCGTGTGCCCCAAGCGCCTCGCTTGTCGTTACATGGGCGACAATCTCGCGCTCGACGATGCCCTCCTTGTCGCCTTCGGTAGCCGAGGTCTCGACGGCGACGGTGTAATCCTTAAAGCCCGGAAGCACCGCGGCGAGCTCACGCGTAGTTTCGGTGACGCCGTAGCCGTCCTGCACGCCGGCCTGCGCCGAGCCAATGGACCCCGCGGTCATAACGATGCAGGGGATGGCAAAGATGGCCGTTCCCACGATGATGCGGCGGCGCACTTTGCGTGACAGCTCGTCGACCTCGGCGTCTTCCTCAGCGGTCACAATACCGTCGCCGTTCAGGTCGCGCTTGAGCGGCACGCGCAAAAGAAGCAGCACGGCTTCGGCAGCCAGTGCGATAAAGACCACGTTGATGCCAAACTCATAAAGCGCCGAGAGAAACAGTGACCCGCTTGCGATGGCGATGCCGTAGCCCGCCGCGCACAGGGGCGGCATGAGCGCGGTCGCCACGGCCACGCCGGCGATGAGCGTGGCGGGTTCCTGGTCGCGCGAGTTGCCCAGCCCGCCTGCAAAGCCGCCCGCGAGCGCGACGGCAAGGTCCCATATGGTGGGTGTCGAGTTGTCGATGATGGCCGCCGTGGTGGTGCCAAGGGGCGAGAGCTTAAAGTACAGCGTGGACGTGACCAGGCAAAAGACCATCTGCAGTGCGAGGCTGGCAATGGCCTCGACGGTGATCTCGCGGTCGAGCGTGGCAATGCCATATGCCATGGCAAGAACCGAGCCCATGAGCGGGCAGATGAGCATGGCGCCCACGATGGCGATGTCCGAATCGATATCGAGGCCGATGCTCGCGATCAGCATGGCGATGATGAGGATGCATAGGTGGGAGCCAGTCAGACGCGCCCCGTTTACAAAACGCTTGCGGATCACGTGATAGGGCGCGCGTCCCTCGCGAATGTTGAACGCGCGCTTTAGGAAGCGGGTGACGTTTTCCATGGCTTCGCTATGGGCAGGGCGTATGCCATGGCGCCGGTGATGGCGTTCGCGTAGTCGCTTGATCTGTTGTTTGTCGAGTTCCATGTCCACCTCGTTCCAGCGCGGTCCGCGCAACGCGCCCGTTGTCCTAACTCTACACCGTGGCGGGCGGGGTGTCTGTTGGATGCGGAATCCGATAGGGCGGATGACGCGGGAGCAAATGCAAATCACAGGCTCAATTCCATCCCGCAAGAATATGATGCACCAGCTCCTTCAAATGTGACGAAACTGTGAAGCACGAGAGCGTGAATTTCAAAAAATTCGCTGGTCGCCAATGTTGCGCAACAGAATTCAAAAATCGACAGCTACCGTTTGATACGTATGGATACATCCGTGTCAAAGGGAGAAAGCCATGGCAAACTACAGTCCACAACACTTTGAGCCTCGGGCCAAGGCTGTCAACGTCAAGGGCGTTGCCAACCGCGCCGTCGCAACCGTTTTGACGGCGGGCCCCATCGCTCAGCCGCTCATGTCGCCGCTGGCGGCAATCGCCGCACCGTCAACCGATAACGGCGATTCTGTTCAGGGGGGGGGTAGTTCTGTAGAGAATACCGTTGCCGCCGGTAACCAAGCGGTCGTAAAGACGGCTGCCCAGCTGGCCGAGGAGTCGGCAAAGCAGCTCAAGGACGCTCAGGCCGCCTACGATGCCGCCCAGAAGAAGGCCGACGCGGCGGGCCAGTCTCAAAAGCAGGCACAGCAGCAAAAGAATCAGGCCTCGCAGGCTGTGAGCGACAACGAAATCGAGCAGAACGCAGCAGAAGTCGCCGCGCTCCAGGAGAAGATTGACGAGCTCAAAGCCGCCGTCGAAAAGACCGAGCAGCAGCAGAAGAAGCTGGGCGACCTGAACGATCAGCTCGAACAGGCCAACAAGAGTGTCGAGGATAAGACCCAGGCGCTCAAGGACGCCAAGGCAAAGCAGGATGAAGCCAAGAAGGCCCTCGATGATGCCCAGGCCAAGCTCGAGGCCATGGGTATGGACGAGTACGAGGCCGCCAAGAAGGCCGTCGAGGACGCGCGGGCAAAGCTCGATGACGCCAATAAGGCCGTTGCTACTGCACAGGCCAATCTGGACCAGGCCAAGGCTGCCGAGGCCAGCGCCCAGCAGGAAAAGAAGGACACTGAGGCCGCTCTGACTTCCGCCCAGGCCAAGAAGCAGGAGACTGCCGCTGCTCTCGCAGCCGCAACCACCGCGCGCGATAACGCCCAGCAGATGTTCAACCAGGCGCAGGCCGCGCTTGATGCTGCCGTCTCGGGTACGGGTGTTGACCTGAGTGCGCTTGAGGCCGCCAAGAAAGCTGCTGCTGGTGAGCTCAAGACCGCGCAGGCGGAGCTCAATGCCGCGACGGATGCCGACGCTACCGCCCAGGCGAACCTGCAGGCGGCCCAGAATACCGCCACCGCCGCGCAGGAGAAGGTCAACGCCGCCAACGCTGCTGTGGCATCTGCCCAGTCTGCATACGGTGCGGCAAACAAGGAGTACAACGCCGCCGCCAGCAAGCGCGACGCCGCCAAGGCCGCATACGAGAAGGCGCAGCAGACCGAAGCAGACAAGAAGACCGCGTACGATAAGCTTGTCGAAGTTCGCAAGCAGAAGCGCAGCGAGTGGGAGGCAGCCTGCGCCGCTTCGAACGCCGCGGAAAAGGCTTATGACGCTGCTAATGCCCAGGTTGAGGCTCTTGAGCAGCAGATTGCAGACCTCAAGTCGAACATGACCGTTGACCAGGAAGTCATCAGTCAGGGTATGTTCGGCTTCATGAACTACATCATCGGCGGCAGCCAGTTCACAGCCACGCAGAAAAAGAACGCCCAGGATGCCGTATCGACGTTGACCGGCACCGATGACAAGGCCGAATGGTATGACAAGTACGTCGATCAGGACATGTCTCGAGACACCAATCCGCTCTCCTTGGAGCAGATGCGTAACGCCCTGACCTATCTCGATACCCAGAACAACCTCCGCAAGGCGAACGGTCAGTCGGAGCTTAGCGTCAGCCTCCGCATGACTGCGGCAGCCGCCCTTAATACATCATATTCATCGAACATCTGGGGACACTCGAACTGCTATTTCGACAACGGGGAAAATCTTGCCGGCGGAGGCGGGGCATACACCGGAGGCGAGACCGAGGATACGCTTGGCTGGCCATATACCGGTCTCTACACCCAAGAGAAAAAGGCATTCGATAAGTACGTCGAGCAGTATGGTGACGCACTTGGAAGCCATCGATATGATTCCTACTATATTTACCAGCACCATTACAGCATCTACAAGGAGTGTGGGCACTATCTCAACATCATCGATGCCGGTGCGAAGGCTATCGGCATCGCAACCGGTAGCGGTAAGAATACCGATTCCGAGGTAACCGTTTTCGACTATAGCGGGAGCACGGGGCAGAAGGATTTCACTGTCTCCGAGTTCAAGAAGCTCGTGAACGACTACATCGACTCTGCCTACAACGCAGGCGGCACTCAGGAGCAGAAGGAGCAGCTGAAGCAGCTTCAGAATAAGCTGGCAGAGGCGCAGAAGAACTTTGGAACTACTAGGGAAGCTTACTTCGCAGCTGTAAACGGGCAGGATGCCGCCCAGGACGCTTTCACCGCAGCAGATGTGAACATGAACACCGCCAAGGGTGAGTACGAGAAGGCTAAGTCCGACACCGCCGCCGCGAAGACGGCATACGACGCCGCCGAAGCCAAACTCAAGGGTATTGACGTCAAGACGCCCCAGGCCAAGCTCGATGCCGCCAAGGGCGAGGCCGCTACTGCCCAGGCAGCTCTCGATAAGGCAAACGCCACGCTTGCTGACAGCAAGACGAAGGCGGCCGATGCCGCTGCTCACAAGGCGAAGGCTCGCAGCGCCCGCGATGCTGCCAAGGCAAAGTCCGACCAGGCCAGCGAGGCGTATGACAACGCCACCGCTTCGGTCAAGGACCTTACCGCCAAGCGCGATGCCGCCCAGGCGGACCTTGCGAATAAGCAGGGCTCGCTTGACGAGGCAAAGAAGGCCGACGATGCCGCCCAGGCCGGTGTAGACAAGGCCCAGGCCGCAGATGTCCAGGCCGCGACTGCTCTTTCGGACGCCAAGCAGGCGGTTGCCGCCAAGGCGCAGGCTGTGTCCGATGCGCAGGCCAAGGTCAAGGCTGCCGAGGGTGAGCTGGCTACCGCGAACAAGGCCTTCGAGCGCTTCGCTGGAGCCCAAAAAGCGGTCGACGACGCCAAGGTCGCCTATGACGCCGCCGTCGCCGGCGTCGCCGATGCCCAGAAGCAGCTCGAGGCCGCCAACGAAGCCGTCGTCGATGCGAACTTCGAGATCGTCAAGGCCAAGGCCGAGCTTGCCAGCGACGAGGCACTCAAGGCCGATCTTGAGGTTGTCGACCACAAGGCCTCTCTTGCCGCGGGCACGACGGGTAACGAGAAGCTGGTCAAGCTGAACGCTGCCTACGCTCGCTATAAGGCTGCCGTCGATGCCGCCGCTGGTCTCAAGGCTGCTCTGAGCGATGCCGATGCCAAGCTGTCCGATGCCAACGACGCCTATGCCGCCGCGCTTGCCGAGTTTGACGATGCCAAGGATGCCCTGGCTGCCGCGCAGGCCGAGTACGACAAGTATCATCCCAAGGCCGAGCCGCAGGCTAAGCCTCAGGTTACGCAGGCTGCTGCAAAGGCCCCTGCCGCTAAGAAGAAGGCGGCGTCGGGCGCGCTTGCCCAGACCGGCGACAACTCCGCGCTTGCGGGCGAGGTGTTCGTCATCGGCGGCATTACGCTCGTTGCCGCGGGCGTGACGCTGAGCGATCGTCGTCGCAAGCAGATGTAGCGTATTGAGCGCTGGCCTCGCGACGAATTGCGGTATGTCGCGAGGCCGACTCGATAACTCAACCGATAAGGCCGGCGCGCTGTTAAACGCAGCGCGCCGGCCTTTCTTTGTTTCGATATCAAAAAGCCCGGTCGGTAGCCGCGAAAGCTACCGACCGGGCAAATCGTAGGCAATATGGTTGCTGTCGAGCAGCTGCTCGACTTAGCCCAGCAGGCTCATGCCAACGGAGACAAACGCCAGGATAACGCCGACGATGGACTCACCGCCCAGCAGACCGCTGGCAACGACCAGGCCCTGCTCCTGGAAGGCGGCATCCTTGGCGGCCTTCTCCTCGTCCGAAAGGCCGGCGGCGGCGTCGCGGTGTGCGGCCCACTTGTCGTAAGCGAGCTTAACGCAGGAGCCCAAGAAGGCCGTGAGCGACATATAGAACGGCAGGTACACGCCCAGACCGATCATCATGGCCGGAATGCCGAGCCAGTACATGATGATGCCGGCGATAAAGCCGCCCGCAAACCACGGCACGCTCGGGATGCCCGAGACCATGGTGGCGACCACGCTTGCCTGCGCGGCCACAAAGCTCTTGTCGGGGCCGAAGGCGTCCGGACCATAGGCGGTTACGAGCGCGACCATGACGGCGGCAGCGACCAGGGCGCCCACGATGCCGCCGATGGCCTGGCCGACCCACTGTGCGCGCGGGTTGGTGCCCAGCACGGCGCCGGCCTTAAAGTCGTTCATGACGTCGCCCGCAAGGCCGCACGCCACGGCCACGATGCCGGCGATAAAGAACAGCTTGACCTGCGCGAGCTGCGCGAAGGCTGCCACGATGAGCATGACGATGAGGCCAAAGATCTCCATGGGGTCGATGCCCGTCTGGCCGCAGCTCTGTGCGCTCATGATGGTGGTGACAAAGGTGAACAGCGTGACGATGACGGCCGGAACGGGACCGAGGTCGAGCGCGATGGCAACGATCACGGCGATGGCGGCGGTGCCCAGGCCGATGATGCCGGCGTCGAGCTTAAGCGAGCCCGAGATGAGCGACTGCTCGTCGGTGTCGGTGGAGCTGTCGGCGGCGAGGCCGCGGACGATACCGGCGACCTGTGGCAGGATGTCCTTGAGGACGACGGCGACGCCAAAGCCCATCATGAGGCCCATACCCAGGGACTTGACGATACCCTGTGCGGTCACAATATCGAACAGGCCGGCAGCGGTGCCGCCAACGATGATGCCAAAGTTGCCCAGCAGCGCGCCGGCAAACCAGAAGGCGACGGGGGCGAAGCCCACGAGGAAGCCGATGGACAGCAACATGGGCGAGTTGTAGATGGCAAAGGTCACGCCGGGGATATTGAGCGTGCACAGCATGCTGGGCACCACGCCCAGAGCGTCGCGAAGCACGCTGTAGATGCCTGCGATGGCCATGGAGCCAAAGAGCTGCTTGCCGGTCTTGCCGCCGGCCTCGGTGGCGCGCAGGGTCTGAGCTGCGGCGTTGCCGGTGGGGAACTCCAGCGCGGCGTCCACGATAAAGTGACGGTGGATGAGCGCTGTCGCCAGAAGGCCCAAGATGGTGCCGGCGAGCGCCACGATAAACATGTCGAGCCAGCTGATTTGGTCGGCATAGCCCAGCATCCAGGCGCCCGGGATGGTAAACGCCAGGCCGCCGGCGACCATGGCGCCCGCGGACATGATGGTGTGGGTAACGTTGGCCTCGTTGAGGCTGGCGTTGCCCATGAGCTTCAGGAAGAACAGCGAAATGACGGCAGCGAAAATGATCGGCCAGGGGAGTGCGCCCATCTTGAGGGCGGTGTAGGCCGAGCTTGCCGTGATGATCACGCAGCCAAGGACGCCGATGACGACGCCGCGCAGCGTGAGTTGCCCGCGCATCGAAGCGCGGTTCGAGGGATTGCTCATATAGAACTCCTTTGCGTATATCCGCTTCCCCCGGGAGCGCCGCTACGGATACGGCGCGGGAAGTCGGGTTACCAAGGGCCGCCGCGTGAGCTCGCAAACGACCGCGCACCAGTATAACCGCAAGCTAGTCATTTCGGGATGACTGGTTTAGGTAGGCGATATACTGCTGGGCAGACGAAAGGAGCGCCGACGATGCTTAATGGGTGCGCATATATATTGACGGTCGACGTGGGCAACACGTTCATTCGCTTTGGTCTGTTTGCCGAGGATTCGGCCGCGGCGCAGGAATTCCCGCTTGCGACGTGCGAGATCACGACGCCATCGAGCATTACGGCCGACGAAGCGCGTATGCGTCTCGCGCAGGTCATGGCCGCGCTGGCGGCCGATGCGGGCATGCCCGGCGCGCTTATGCCCACGGCGGCCGTGCTGAGCTGCGTGGTGCCGGCGCTCGAGCGCCCGTGGAAGGCGGCTCTTTCCCGTACCTGCACGGGGCGCGTGCTCACGGTGGGGCCGGGCCTCAAGACTGGCATGCCCGTCCACTACGACGACCCGGCCGAGATCGGCCCCGACCGCATCGCCGATGCCGTGGCGGCTCGTGCCGTCTACGGCTCTCCGTGCATCGTGATCGACCTGGGCACTACGACCAATATCGAGGTCATCGACGCGCACGGTACCTTTGTCGGCGGCGTCATCGCGCCGGGTCTGGCGCTTGGCGCCCGCTCGCTTTCGGCCGCTGCGGCGCGCTTGCCGCAGGTCGAGCCCTCGGCGCCGACACACGTCATCGGCCGCAACACGCGCGAGGCCATGCGCTCGGGCGTGGTCTTGGGCGAGGTAGCCCGCATCGACGGCATGCTCGACATGGTGCTCGCCGAGATGCGCGCGACCAAGGCCGCGGGGGAGGGCGACGTGCCCATCGTCATTACCGGCGACGATGCCGAGGCGCTTGCGGCGTTGGTCGGCCATAGCCTGACGGTCGATGACGCGTTGACGCTGCGGGGCCTCGCCGAGCTCTACCACATCAACCAAAAACCCCGCCGCGCGTAGGACGAGGAAGTCGGTGGGATAAGCGCCCCTACTTTTCACCTGCTACAATGGGTCAAAATGTTGCGATTACGGAGGTGTCTGGCATGTCGGACGATCTTCATCAAACCGCGTCGGGCAAGCGCCGCGACGTTATTAGCTGGGATGAGTTCTTTATGAGCGTGGCCATCGCCGCGCAGCGCCGCAGTAAGGACCCCAACACGCAGGTGGGCGCGTGCATCGCCAGCACCAACCACCGCATCCTTTCGGTGGGCTACAACGGTACACCCTCGGCGCTCAACGACGACTTTTTCCCGTGGGGTACGAGCGACGACCCGCTGCAGGACAAGCACAACTACGTGGTCCATGCCGAGGCAAACGCCGTGCTCAACTACCGTGGCTCACTCAAGGATCTCGAGGGTTCCACGGTTTACGTCACGCTGTTCCCGTGCCACGACTGCGCCAAGATCCTGGCGCAGGTGGGCGTGGGCGAGGTCGTCTACCTGGACAATAAGTATGCCGACACCGATGATGGACGCATCAGCCGCCGCATCCTCGACTCCTGTGGCATCAGCTACCGCCAGGTTATCGTCGATGTTCACATCGGCACCGAGGGGCAGGCTCAGCAGTAGCGCGTGGCAACGCTAGCTGGCAACAAAAGGCAGCTCAAAGAGCCCCGTCCCAAATTGACTACTCGTGAAAGTCGCGTCTGCGCGCATGGACGGCTCGTGAGCGGGTACATGACTGTAGTAACATAGCTTCTGTCCGCGGGCGTGCCCGCGTTATTGTGAGAAAGGAGCCCCTGTGGCTGTTAACGAAGAGCTGCTTAAGAAGGTTCTTGAAGAGATTCGCCCCAACCTGCAGGCCGACGGCGGCGATATGGAGTATGTGGGCGTCGACGACGAGGGCGTCGTCAAACTGGAGCTGCAGGGCGCTTGCGCCGGCTGCCCCATGAGCTCGCTAACCCTGTCCATGGGCATTGAGCGTATCCTGAAGGAGCATGTGCCCGGCGTTACCCGCGTTGAGCAGGTCAATGCCTCCGGCGAGGCCGAGGACCTGTACGACGAGTACGCGCCGTTCTAAGATGCGAAAGCTGCGGACGGTACGCTCCGCATAGACGTTACGTCCAAATATGCGGCTGCGAGCGTAAGGCCCGCGGCCGCATTTGTATGTAGGGAGCAGGGGGATCGATATGCTCAACGACCTCTACCATATGCTTGATCCCGTCGCGATCGCGGCGGGCCCCATCACCATCTACTGGTACGGCCTGGCCTACGTGGTCGGCGCTCTGCTCACGGCGGTCGTCATGTACCGCACGCAGCGTCGCTGGGGCTTTAACATCACGATTGACGACCTGACGAGTGTCGTGGTCGGCGTGGTCTTTGGCCTCATTATCGGTGCGCGCCTGTTCTACGTCGTCTTTTACGGTGATGGCTACTACTGGGCGCACCCGCTCGAAATCTTTGCCACCAACGAGGGAGGCATGAGCTTCCACGGCGGCCTGGTGGGCGGCATCTTGGGCGGCATCATCGTGTGCCGCATGTATAAGCTCGACGCCTGGACCGTCGCCGACCTTGCTGTGATCGGCGCCCCGCTGGCCTTGTGCCTGGGCCGTTGTGCCAACTTTGTCAACGGTGAGCTGTGGGGTAAGCCGACCGATCTGCCTTGGGGTGTGGTCTTTGGCGGCACCGCGGGCGATATGCTGCGTCACCCCTCCCAGCTCTACGAGGCATTTCTTGAGGGCATCGTGCTCTTTTGCATTCTGCAGGTGCTCAGCCGCAAAAAGCCGCTACTGCCCCAAGGCACGTTTATGGGCGTGTTTGTGATGGGTTACGGCATCGTCCGCTTCCTCATTGAGTTCGTACGCGTGCCCGATGCCCAGCTGGGTTATCTGCTGGGAGGCGTTATCACCATGGGCCAGCTGCTGAGCCTGCCGCTCGTGATCGCCGGTCTGGCGCTCATCATCTTCGCCCGACACCGCAATCGCCCCCAGCGCATCTACCTCGACGCCTAACCAAGACCACCACAAAGGGGACAGGCACTTTTGTGGTGGTTTTGCCGAGTTTGATAGGTTTCTAGAAAGGCTTTCGGACTGTGAAGGATTCCGACCTCTCCACAACGGCTGCGCGCGACGCTGCCCGCATCGTCTGGTTTAAGCGCTACCCCGCCAAACAGACGCTCATCGCATTTTTGCTCGCGCTGTTGGCGACCACGGCGTTTTCCATCGATCCCGCCCCGGTGTCGAGCAACGCAGTCTTGGCGATTGACCCCAAAGCCTCGGGCATGCTGTACGTGTGCTACGAGGTGCTCCTCTCGTTTGCCGGCCATACCGACGCGGTCATGCTGCTTGCGCTTGCCTGCCTGCTCACGCTGCCATTTCGCTACGTATTCTTTGGCCGCGGCGACGCTTGGCGTCCCTCGGTGATCCTTCCGTCGCTGTTCTTTTCCGTCTGCATGGTGTTTGGCCGCAGCTACGACCTCACCGATTCGGCCGAGATCGTGCTCGGCGACAAGGCCCGCATCATCTGCGCCTGGATAGGCGGTGCGGGCTGGATGCTCTTGGCGGTCGTTGCCTTCTACCTCGCCTTTGAGTGTCTAGATTGGTTGAGCTCTCGGCGCATTCCGTTTTCTGAAGCGCACTTTGGCCGCGTATGGCGTGTGGCTCACGCCGTGCTCTCGGTCCATCCCTTTGCCGGGCCCTTCCTGGTGCTTATGGTCGCCTGGGCGCCCACGCTCATCGCTTCGCTGCCCGGCCTTTTTATGGGAGATACGGGTGCGCAGATTCGCCAGTGGTTCAACTACCCCAACGGCACGAGTGACTACCTGCGTCTGCTCAATCCCAATGTGTTGCTCAACGGACATCACCCCGTGGTGCACACGGCTATCATCGGTTCGTGCGTCCAGCTGGGGCTTTCACTGTTCAACAGCGCCAACGCAGGTCTTGCCATCTACACCTGCGCTCAGTTCGTCATTACGGCCGCCTGCATGGCCTATTCCATCTCGTCGCTGCGCAAGCTGGGCGTGAGCCTGCCGGTCCGCGGCGTGATCTTGCTGTTCTTTGTGTTTATGCCCATGTTCTCCAACTACGCGGCGCTGCTTACCAAAGATGTGCTGTTTGCCGACGCGTTTTTGATGCTGTTGGTGCAGACCGTGAAGCTCGTAGCATGCGGCCTGCCCCGTCGCGATGCCAATGCCGAGCGTGCAGGCGAACAGAGGCCCGTGCTCTTTGCGCGCCATGACTGGCTGCTGCTCGCTTTGGGCGCCATGGGTTCCACGTTTCTGCGCAACGGCGGCCTGGTGTTTCCCCTGGCGGCATGCGTGATCGCGGCGGCGTTTTGCGCATGGGACGCGCATGTGGCTCATCGTGCAGCCAAGCAGGCCGGTGCTGCGCCTTCGGGCGCCATCCCGCGTTTCCGCTGGGTGGGAGTTCTTGCGGTGCTTGCACTCTGCCTTGCTTCCAATATGTACTTCACCAAGGTCTTTATGCCGGCGCACGACATCACGCCTGGTTCCAAGCGCGAAATCCTCTCGATTCCGTTCCAGCAGACGGCTCGTTTCGTCCAAAAGCACGACGGCCTCAACTCGGGCGTCAACCCCACGGTTAAGGAGGACGGCACCATCGTGGAGGCTCCTTGCGACGGCTTGGTGACCGACGAAGAGCGAGCCGTGATCGATTGTGTACTCAAGTACGAGAACCTGGGCCGCCGTTACAACCCGGATAAGTCGGACGCCGTTAAAAATTGCTTTAACGAGTATGCCTCGCAGGAGGACATCAAGGCCTATTTTGAGGTGTGGGCCCAGATGTTCAAAAAGGATCCCGAGTGCTATATCTCGGCGCTCATCAATAACTACTACGGCTACTTTTATCCGAGCGCCCGCGATGCGTGGGTCTACAGCACGGCGCGCAGTGCCGAGATTGTGGCGAAGCCCGATAACCTCAAGTACTTTGACTTCCATCCGGTCGATAGCAAGGTTGTGCGCTGGTGCGACCACCTGATCAACCTGTATCGCGTGGCGGTGCAGCGCATCCCGTTTATCTCGCTCGCCATGAGCTCGGCCACCTATGTGTGGATCATGATCGCCGTGGTGGTCTATCTGCTACGTCGTCATTCGTGGCGCGGGCTGGCCATTTGGGTGCCGCTGCTGGGCGTGCTCGCCGTGTGCCTGATCGGTCCCTGCAACGGCTCGACCTACATGCGCTACCTGTATCCGGTCATCGCCTGCATGCCCTTTGCCATCGGCGCCACCATCACCCGCAGCGACCTCCTCTGGTCCTAATTTGGTGCAAAGGGGACAGGTTACTTTGCACCAAAGGGTGGCATCATCACGACGCCTTCATTTTGGGGTTTATCTCGCAGGCCAGTAGGTATATCATAACGACGTTTGTTTATATTGCCCGAGCATCTGCGCTGGGCTTTAGGTCGAAACCGATAGGAGACACGTATGTCCGGACACTCTAAGTGGGCCACAACCAAGCATCGTAAGGGCGCGCAGGACGCCAAGCGTTCCGCCCTCTTCTCCAAGCTGAGCCGCAACATCACCGTTGCTGCCCGTCTCGGCGGCGACCCGCTGCCCGAGAACAACGCCAGCCTCGCCGCTGCCGTTGCCAAGGCCAAGGCTCAGTCCATGCCCAAGGACAAGATCAAGTCCGCTATCGACAAGGCCTTCGGTTCGGGTGCCGACGCCGCCGTCTACGAGAACATCGTGTACGAGGGCTACGGTCCCGCCGGTGTCGCCGTCTACGTTGACTGCCTGACCGACAACCGCAACCGTACCGCCGCCGATGTTCGTTCCGCCTTCTCCCACGCTGGTGGTAACCTGGGCACCTCGGGCTCCGTCGCCTTCCAGTTTGAGCGCAAGGGCCAGATCGTCGTCGCCAAGGAGATCCTGGACGAGAACGCCAAGAAGGAGACCATGATCGCCAACGGTGCTGCCGGCGACGAGGATGAGTTCATGATGGCCATCGCCGAGGCCGGTGGCGAGGACTACGAGGACGCCGGCGAGGAGTGGATCGTCTGGACTACTGCCAACGAGGTTATGGCTGTCTCCAAGGCGCTCGAGGAGCAGGGCGTCCAGGTCAAGGGTTCCGAGACTACCATGGTCCCGACCACCCCGACCGAGGTCTCCGGCGCCGACGCCAAGAAGGTTCAGCGCCTCATCGACCGTCTTGAGGAGCTCGACGACGTCCAGGACGTCTACAGCACCATGGACATGACCGACGAGGTCATCGCTGCCCTCGAGGAGGAGTAGCGCCTGCACGGGTTAAGCCGTGCATATCTGGGCATAATGAAGCGAGCATGCAAGCCTCGTGGAATAGATGAGCCGGATCCGCGTGCGTAGAGCACCGGACCCGGCTCTTTTATAATGATGCGAACCGTTTTGCATTTCGAGAGCCGAGATTTGAAGGGAGCGCCGCGTGCGCGTACTCAAACGAGCCCTAGCGATCGTGTACCTTGCCGCTACCATCGTGGCGCTGGGTACGCTTGTCTGCCAGTTTTGGGGGCCGTATACGTATCGCTTTATGTTGCTGATGCGCGACCCCATGCCGCGCATCGTTGTCACGGCGTGCGCCGGCGTCGTGGCGCTTGGCGTACTGGTAAGCTTCTTCCGCCTGATGTTCGCCCGTCGCGAACCGTCCTGCGTGCATCCGGCGGGGGAGCGCAATATCGAGGTCACGCTCGCGGCGCTTTCTTCGTGCGCCAGGGCTGCTGCCGAGCGCGACGACCGCGTGATGATCGAGCATGTCGAGGCGCTCGTGCAGGGCTCCGACGAATCGCGCGTTCGTTTTAAGGTCGACGCCATCGCGCTCGACGACCGGGACGTGGCCTCCCTTGCAACCGCGATGCAGCAGCGTATCGAGGAGGCCTGCGACACCATGCTCGGCACGTCGGGCACGACCGCACGCGTTCGTTTTTTGCCGTCCAAGACTACCGTCCAGACCGTGGAGGTTTCCGGTGAGTGATACCAATCAAGATAAGACCGCTCGTACGCCGCGCCTGACGATTGACCAGAGCGCCACGCCGGCGAACGAACCTGTTGATTCCAAAGCAGAGGCAACCGAGTTACAAGACGCGGCAGCCGCGGATTTTGACGAGGCTATGGGTCTCATCAAGGGTACGGGCGCTGCCATCTGGAGCTATGCTGTGCGTCATCCCAACACCACGCTCGGCGCCGTCGCTGGTTTTGTGCTCGCCGTGTTGGTGCTCACGTTGGGCCTGTGGGACACGCTCGTCATTGCATTCTTCGTGCTGATCGGCGCCGTGATCGGCCAAATTCGCGACGGCGAGAACGGGATCGTCAACTTCTTCGGCCGTCTGTTTAGCGGCCGCTAATATGTATTCGACTGTCGCATCCGCGGCAGGCATAAGGAGGAACCATGGCTTTTAATACGAAGGTCGATGTGGCCGATACCGAGCTCGAGGAGAACGAAGCGGTCGTCGCCGAAGCCGAGGATGTGACGCTCGAGGACGAGGCTCTCGTCGAGGCCGAGTCCGATGTGGATGAGGATGACGAGGAAGCGGACGAGTCCGAGGACTCGCTGACCTATTCCAACGGTGTGATCGAGAAGATCGTCGCCATGGCCACCCGCGAGGTGCCGCACGTCCTGGGCATGAAGGGTAACCTTATGCACTTTGTGCAGGAGCAGTTTGGTGCCGAGAATCTGACCAAGGGCGTGACGGTTGAGGTCACCGATGACAATCGCGTGGTCGTCAACATCTCCGTCATTATCGAGTACGGCGCCTATGCGCCCGCGATCTTCGACGATGTCAAGGCACGTGTCACCGAGCGTCTGGCCGCGATGACCGGCCTTGAGGTGGCGGGCGTCAACCTGCGCATCGAGGACGTCATCACCCCCGAGGAGTACGAGCACCGCACCAGCCAGCACGAGTAACCTTCCAAAAAGGGACAGGTTTGTTTTGGCAGGCTTTATCTGCGAAAACGTTAAACGGCCGACCGCGCAAGCAAAAGCGTGGCCGGCCGTTATTTGTATGCCCCCCGATGTGGGCATACCGCTCGTCTAACTAGGGGTTGCAATCGTCGCGTTCCGCGTTACCCTAATGGGCGCATTGTTTCCAAATTGTTAACGAGGGGTTGCCGTAATGGCCGACGAGCACGAAACAGAAAGCAAGGCATGGGCGATTGAGGCCGCCGCGGCAGAGGCGGCATCGCGTGCTGCCGAGGAGGTGCATCGTCCTCCCGTGGTGCCGATGGAGCGCGTGGTTGATCGCGATGTTATCGAGCGAGGCGAGCGCGCTGGTCGCAAGCGCAGCCAGGAGCCGGGCTTTCCGCGCTTTTTTGCCGAGCTCAATTTGGGCCTGATCCTTACGGCCTTTGCCATCGTTGCGTTTAAAACCCCTAATCACTTTGCTTTTGGCGGCACCTCGGGCGTGTCGGTCATTCTATCCACGCTGTTCCCGACCCTGCCCGTCGGCGTTTTTATGTGGATTATCAATGCGGTCCTGGTCGTTCTGGGCTTTATCTTTTTGGAGCGCAAGGCAATCCTATGGAGTGTCTTCGCCTCGTTTGCGCTGTCCGCCTATGTTTCGCTGTTTGAGCTCTTTATTCCGACCGATGTCTCGATGACGGGCGATATGTGGCTCGACCTGTGCTTTGCCGTGATTCTGCCGGCGCTCGGCAGCGCTATCGTCTTTGATATCGGAGCCTCAACGGGCGGCACGGATATCCTTGCCATGATCCTCAAGCGACGCACCACGCTCGAGATTGGCCGCGCCCTGCTGTTGGTCGATATCGGCATCGTGACCATCGCGGCCTTCTTGTACGGTCCGCGCGTCGGTCTGTACTGCGTGCTCGGCCTGTTTGCCAAGACGCTTGTGGTCGACAAAGCCATTGAGAGCATTCACCTTCGTAAGGTCTGCACGGTCATTTGTTCCGAGCCCCTTAAGGTCGAGGAGTTTATCGTCAAGCATCTCAACCGTACGGCGACTATCAGCCGCGGCTACGGTGCTTTCTCGGGCAAGTGCGTGACGGTGATCATGAGCGTGCTGAGTCGTCGCGAGGCCGTGCAGCTGCGTCGCTACGCTCGCGAGATCGATCCGGGTGCCTTTATCACGATCGTCGACAGCTCCGAGATTGTCGGCAAGGGTTTCCGCGGAACGAACTAACGCTGACGTATTCAACGAACCGCCTGCTGGTGCCGTGTACCTTGCAAATCGGTCATCTTTGAGTATTTGACCCCACATTGGGCAATAATGATGCTAAAGACATCGTTTGCGATCCAAGTGATTCGCTCAAGATACGAAGGGATGATTCTATGTTCTGCTCGCAGTGTGGCGCCCCCATGGGCGATAACGACAAGTTCTGCGGCGTGTGCGGTGCCCCTAATACCGAGGTTAAGGCCGCCGGTCCCGCTCCGCAAGCTCAACCTCAGCCGCAGGGTCAGCCGTTTGCCCAGCCGCAGCCGCAGCCGTTCGTTGCGCCCCAGCCGGCTATGAACGCGCCCAAGGGTTGTATGGCTCAGGCCTTCAACGACATGCTTAAGGTTCCCGGCGCCTTGGTTCGCGTATGCCAAATCGCCTTTTTGCCGGCGCTGATCTGTGTTGTCTCGGTGCTGGTGCTGTTTATCCCCGTTATCGGCGGTATCGCAGCGGCCATTGGCTTTTTGCTCGCGTACGTGGCAAGCGTGTGCGGCGCGGGCTTTGCCATCGAGTGGGGTCGTGACCTGTCGCTCAAGGATGATAACGGCATGGAGCGTCCGCTGCTGCGCTCGACCTCGTTTGGATTGGGCATTTTCTCGTCTGTCATTACCGGTGTGCTCGAGTTCGTGGCCATTATTCCGGTGATTGGCGTGGTGTTCTCGGCTATCGAGAGCGTCGTGATCGGTGCCGTCGGCTCGTACTATTACTCCGGTTCGAGCGGTCTCGAGGCCGCACTCTTCGGCTCGATGGGCCTGCTCGTCTTTGCCATGATCGTGTCGGTGGTACTGGGCATCTTCTTTAAGATGTTTGGTGATGCTGCCGTGATGCACTTTGCCGTCGTCGGGCGCGTGGAAAGCGCGTTTTCGCTCGAGAAGGTCTGGAAGTCTTATAAGGCCAACCTGGGCAAGTTGTTCTGCGCATCGATTCTCCCCGAGTTTTTGACGGGCATCGTGTCGCACATCATCACGTGGATCTTCACCGCCATCTTCGGCGCCATTGCTACGTTTGGTATGTATAGCTATTACTATCGCCCCACGGGTCTTGAGGCAATCATCGAGGGCGGCGGCATCACGCTCATTCTGTTCTTGATGATCATTGCCTTTGTCACGGTGTTCCTGACTGTGTTTGGCAAGATGCTCAAGTATCGCGCCGTTGGCTATTGGGCGGCACGTCATGCCAGCGAGTGGGCCGATGAGGATGCCGACGATGTCCTGACGTTCGTGCTCCCGGGTGAGAAGAAGCCTGCTCCTGCGGGGTTCAATCCCACGGCCGCCACTGGTGCTGCCCCTGCGCCTGCCCCTGCGCCTGCCCCTGCCCCGGCACCCGCGCCTGCACCTGCTCCGGCACCTGCCCCGGCACCCGAGGCGACGCCTGCGGAGCCCGATTGGAATGCCGTTGCCACGCCGGTGGATGAGCCGGGCGATAATCCTGCTGCCGAAAACAATCAAACCGAATAGTCGGTCGAGGCGCCCTGGGCAACTGAGCCCGGGGTGCCTTTTTCTACTGCGAAAGCAAGAAAATGCCCGGGAAAACGGTTGCAGCAATATTTCTCGGAAATTGATCAATGTTGCGCAACAACGTCGCGGCTATTGTTGAGAACATAGTCGTGTAAGGTTTGAAGGCGTGCAACGCCTTAGGAAAAGGAGAGGCTTATGTTCTGTCCCACTTGTGGTTCTCCCATTTCGGATGATGCCAAATTCTGCCCCGTCTGCGGTTCTGCCGTCGGTGCCGCTCCCGCTGCTCCTGCTCCGCAGCCCGCGCCGCAGCCTGCATCTCAGCCCCAGCCTGCTCCGCAGCCCACGCAGATTCAGCCCACTCCGGTTCAGGCAGTTCAGCCTCAGCCGCAGTACACCGGCCAGCAGCAGTACACCGGTCAGCAGCAGTATGCTCAGCAGCCTGCACCCGCCCCGATGGGCTATGCTCCGATTAAGACCGACCGTGGCGTGATCGGCTGGCTCCTGCTTTCCATCGTGACCTGCGGCATCTATTCGTATTACTTCCTCTATTGCCTCGCGCGCGACATCAATGTCATGTGCCAGGACGACGGCGATTCCACACCGGGTCTGGCTGCATTCATCCTGCTGTCGTTCGTGACCTGCGGCTTCTACGCACTCTACTGGTACTACAAGATCGGTAACCGCCTGCAGGCTAATGCTCCTCGCTATGGCCTGATGTTCCAGGAGAACGGTACCACCGTTCTTATGTGGCAGATCGTCGGCGCGCTGCTGTGCGGCCTTGGCCCCATCTTTGCCATGAACATCATCATCAAGAATACCAATGCCATGGCAACGGCTTACAACGTCCGTCTTGGCGCTCGTGCCTAACGATAAGAGCGGCGTGAACAGCTCCCAGGGACATAAGGGCGCGGCGGAACTCATTCGCCGCGCCCTTTCTTGCATCGGCGCGCTCTTTGTCGCCTGGCTCGCACTCTACCTGCTCGATATCGGCTGCGTGTTTCGCCTGATGACGGGCATTCCCTGTCCGGGATGTGGCATGACGAGGGCCTGGCTGGCAGCACTGCGCCTCGATTTTGCGGCGGCCTTTGCCTACCATCCGCTGTTTTGGGTGGTGCCGATTGCGTTTGTGCTCGCGTTCGTGCGCGAGGAGGTGACGTCGAGCAAGCTAAAGCGCGGCATCGACATTGCGGTTATTGTTCTGTGCGTGCTGGTCGTTGCCGTATGGATCGTGCGTCTTATCAACCCGGCAGACACTGGCCTGCTCTTTGGTGGTCACGCTCCCGCCGGAGTTCCTGCCGATATCATCCACCTCGAAACCCCACGCTGGCTCACCATCCTTCGCTCTTACCTGTCGTGACGGAGGACGTGCTAGAAAAGCGGTCGACACATAAGCGGGGGCGAACGTTGAGATAACGTTCGCCCCCGCTTTGCTCTAGCTAGGTTGTTATGGGTGGGCGTGATGGCTACTCGCCATGCTTCTCCTCGTGGCGAGCGGCAGTCCGCGCATCGTGGATGCCCTTGATTGCGGCATGGCGGGCGGTGCGGGCGTCGTGCATGGCGTCGCGGGCCTCGGCGGCCGTTGCCTTGGCAGAGCGCAGCTTGGCTGCCAGGTCGGGATTGGTCTCGGCAACCGCGGCGATCGTGGGGCCGTCGAGCTCTTCTTGCGTGGGCTCGGCCAAAAAGTCGATGGCATACTGAGCGGCTACCATGGAGCCCTTGGCGAGCACGCTCTCGTCGATCTTATAGAAGCAGGAGTGCTGGGCATAGGTGGCGCCAATCTGGGGGTTGCGCGTGCCAACAAAGGCGAGCACGCCCGGTACGCGACGCAGGTACTCAGAGAAGTCCTCGCCCGAAAGCGTGCCGCGGTAATGGCCCTCGCCCGCGGGGCCCAAGCACTTGAGCACAGCTTGGCGGCAGCGCTCGCTCGAGGCGGCATCGTTTTCGACCTTGTAGTTGGCAATGGTGTAGTCGGTGAGTTCGGCCTCGGCGCCTAGTGCTGCTGCGGTGTGCTCCACGATGCGGCGCATAAGCTCGGGCATCTCTTCATGCGTCTTGTCGCCATAGGTGCGCACCGTGCCGGCGAGGTACGCCGTGCCGGCGATAACGTTGCGCGCGGTGCCGCCATGCAGCTCGCCGACGGTGATGACGGCGGGTTCGTAGGGGCTAATCTCGCGCGAGACGATGGTCTGCAGGGCGTTGACGATCTCTGCCGCAACCATAACGGCGTCGTGGCCGCGCTGGGGCATGGCGCCATGGCACGAGGTGCCGCGGACGTCGATGCGGAACCAGTCGGTGTTTGCCATGCGTGGGCCGGGCTCGCAGCTTACGGTGCCGGCGTCGACCTCGCTCCAGATGTGCGCAGCGTAGGCGCCGTCGACGCCGTCGAGCACACCCGTGCCGATCATGAGTTTGGCGCCCTGGCCGTTTTCCTCGCTGGGCTGGAAAACGATGCGAATCTCGCCGTGGATGTCATCGGTCATGTGGCGCAGAATCTGCAGCGTGCCGAGCATCATGGCGATATGGCAGTCGTGACCGCAGGCGTGCATGCAGCCCTCGTTGACGCTGGCGAACTCCTCGCCGGTCTGCTCGGTGACAGGCAGGGCGTCGATATCGGCGCGCAGCAGGATACGGCGGCGCGGCGTGCCGTCCTCGCGGTAGGCATCCGGCGCGGTACCGCGAAGCGTCGCCACCAGGCCCGTCTTGAGCGGACGCTCGTAGGGGATATTCATGGCGTCGAGCTGGTTGGCGATGTCGGAAGTCGTGCGCTCCTCGGCAAGGCTCAGCTCCGGGTGCTTATGGAAGTGCCGGCGCTGCTTGATGATGTAGGGTTCAAACTCGGCGGCGATATCCTGGATGGCCGCGGTGACGTCGTCTGCCGCGCGAACCTCGGTTGCCGCCATAATCTGCTGTGCCTTGGTCTTCGTCATGGTCGATTTGCTCCTTGTTGGCTCGATCGCAAAATCGTACAGGCTCTCTCCAGTATGCCACCTGCCGCTAGGGCTGGTAAAGTTGCCGTTTGCCGCTTGGGGTTTTGTTGCAAGGGCGGGGGAGTACACTCGGGAGTGTTGAATTTCCTGCCAGAGATGGGGATGCCCATGCAGCATATCGATCGGATTATCCGCTCCAAGAACGTTTTTACCGCCCAAGACGGCATCGATACCGCCCGCGAGTTGGCGATCGCCATCGCGGGCGATCGCATCGTCGCTGTCGGCGCGCCCGATGACGTGATTGCCGCCGCACCTGCCGCCACGCCGGTGGTCGATTACGGCGAGCAGTTTGTCTGCCCCGGTTTCCATGACGCTCATCTGCACTTCTTCCATACCTCGGTCGGTTCCTCGCCGTACATGCTCATGGATATGGGCACGTCAGAGGCGGCACTGGTGCAGCATGCGCTCGAGTTTTCCCAAGGCTTGCCCGATGACGCCTGGGTCGTGACCCAGGGCTGGCGCGATTACCGCTGGGATCCGCCCGAGCACCCTACCAAGGCTTCCCTCGACGCCGCCTTCCCCGATCGCCCCTGTGTTATGTATTCGGGCGATGGGCATACCCTGTGGCTCAACAGCCGCGCACTCGAAGCCCTCGGCGTGACGCGTGACAGCGAGCCTCCGGCGGGTGGCAGTTACGACAAAGACTCAAACGGTGAGCTTACGGGTATTGCCCACGAGGCAGCTGCTATGCAGCTGCTGCCGCGCTGCCTGGAATGGCTGGGCGAGGACCGCATCGCGAGCGCTTACGGCGACCAGATGAAGCGTATGGCCGAGCAAGGCATCACCTCAATCTGCGATATGTCGCTCATGCCCATGCCGGGCTGCGACTTTATTCGCGACGATGTTTACGACAGGCTGCAGGCCGCCGGCAAGCTGGGCATCCGCGCCCATCTGTTTCCCACGCTGCTGGATGACCAATCGCGCTTGGAAGAACTCCAGACCCGCTACGCGAACAACGCGCTGCTCTCGGCGCCAGGATTTAAACAGTTCTTCGACGGCGTGTCGAGCGAACACACGGCGTATCTCACCGAGCCCTATACCAATCCGCGCTTCCCGGGCGATCAGGGCCGTTTGACAGTTTCTGCCGAGCGCATGCGTAAGCTGGTTCTGGCGGCTGCGGAGCGCGGCCACACCGTGCGTATCCACGTCATCGGCGACGGTGCCATCCATGCCGCGCTCGATATCTTTGAGGAGGCCGCCGAACTGTACGGCCTGCCCCAGCACGGCCATAATACGCTCGAGCATCTGGAGAACCTCTTGCCCGAGGACATCGATCGTCTACGCAAGCTCAACGTGGTTGCTTCGAGCCAGCCCTGCCACATTACACTCGACCCGGGCGGCCCCGAGCGCGACCTGGGCCTGGAGCGCAGCCGCATCATGTGGCCGTTCGCAACCTATAAGCAGCGCGGCATTCGACAAGCCTTCGGCACCGATAGCCCCATCACAGCTGTTACCAGCATGAACGTGCTCTACACGGCTATCACGCGCCAGGATCCCAAAAGCCACTGGCCCGAGGGCGGCTGGTTACCGAGCGAGCGCATCGATGCAGCAACAGCCCTGCGCAACTACACCCTGGGCAGCGCCTATGCAGCGGGCGACGAGCAAAACCTCGGCAGCTTGGAGCCCGGCAAGTATGCCGACCTGGTAGTCCTGGACCAAAACCCGCTTACCATCGACCCCCAAGAACTCCAGGCCACCAAGGTTCAGGCCACCTACCTAGCCGGCAACCTGATCTACGAGCGCTAACCCCACATCCCACCCCTCAGTTGCGGTGAAATAGTTCCTAAAATCGGCCTTCAAGCCCAAACAGGAACTATTCCACCGCAACTTAAAAGAGCGCGTCCCAACAACGTGCCCCTATCTTGTGCATTCCATCCGCATCGCCATTTTGCTGCACTGACTTCTCTGAATTCCGGGCCCTAGTTAGTCAACCTGGCTCCCGGGGCGGACCGGAGGGCATGAAGTTTGTCGCGAGTTCCGCACGCAAAGGAAAGCACTTAATGTGCTTTCCGTCTTGCGCAGGACTGTAGAGCAGCAAACTTCATGCCCTCCGGTCCGCCCCGGGAGCCACTTCTAAGTTATCCCCCGGCATTCAGAAAATCTAAGTGCCAAAAAATAAGATTTTTTGACTCCGTGTTGTATAACCCGCCATTCGTGGGTACCATTCAACGCGTACGCAAACAAAAAGGGTTAATTCGCGTGGTATAACCGCGCGGCCCAAAAAGGAGGAGACAAGCATGTCGTCTTTGAAGCCGCTTGCAGATCGTGTTCTGGTCAAGCCCGACGAGGCCGAGCAGAAGACCGCTTCTGGTCTGTATATCGCCAGCAACGCTCAGGAGAAGCCGCAGCGCGGCACCATCGTTGCCGTTGGCGCCGGCAGGGTCAACGACAAGGGTGAGCGCATCCCCATGGACGTCAAGGTCGGTGACGTTGTCATCTACGGTAAGTTCGGTGGCAACGAGGTCAAGGTCGACGGCGAGAAGTATCTGCTGATGCGCGCCGACGACATCTACGCTGTCGTCGAGGCCTAGTCTCGTCAGAATCTCTGATTCGTCTTTGAACGCGCCCGCCGCATAGGACTCGGAAGCGGCGACGCGAGTCACATTTCTTTTGGAGGATTACCTACCATGGCAAAGAACATTACGTTCAACACCGATGCCCGCGCTAAGCTTGCCAAGGGCGTCAACACTCTGGCCGACGCCGTTACCGTCACCATGGGCCCCAAGGGTCGCTACGTTGCGCTGCAGCGCACGTTCGGTGCCCCGACCATCACCAACGACGGCGTTTCTGTCGCCAAGGAGATCGAGCTCGAGGACAACATCGAGAACATGGGCGCTCAGCTGGTGAAGGAGGTCGCCACCAAGACCAACGACACCGTGGGTGACGGCACCACCACCGCAACCCTGCTCGCCCAGGCCATCGTCAACGACGGCCTGCGCAACGTCGCCGCTGGCGCCAACCCGCTGGCCATCCGTCGCGGCATCGACAAGGCCGTCAACGCCGCCGTCGCCGAGATGAAGAAGCAGGCCAAGCCGGTCGAGACCAAGGAGCAGATTGCCTCCGTCGGTACCATCTCCGCCGGTGACCCCGAGGTCGGCGAGAAGATCGCCGAGGCCATGGAGGTCGTGGGCAAGGACGGCGTCATCACCGTCGAGGATTCCCAGACGTTCGACATCACCATCGACACCGTCGAGGGTATGCAGTTCGACAAGGGCTATGTCTCCGCTTACTTCGTCACGGATAACGACCGCATGGAGGCCGTGATGAAGGATCCGTACATCCTCATCACCGACCAGAAGATCTCCAGCGTCCAGGACATCATGCCCGTTCTCGAGGCTGTCCAGCGCGCTGGTCGTGGCCTGCTCATCATCGCTGAGGACATCGACGGCGAGGCTCTGCCCACCCTCGTCCTCAACAAGATCCGTGGCGCTCTCAACGTCTGCGCCGTCAAGGCCCCGGGCTACGGCGATCGCCGCAAGCGCATCCTCGAGGACATCGCCGTCCTCACTGGTGGCCAGGCTGCTCTGGACGAGCTGGGTGTGAAGGTCGCTGACATCACCGCCGATATGCTCGGTACCGCTAAGTCCGTCACCATCTCCAAGGACAACACCGTCGTCGTCGGCGGCGCTGGCTCCAAGGAGGCCATCGACGCCCGTATCGCTCAGATCAAGGGCGAGATGGAGAACACCACCTCTGACTTCGACCGCGAGAAGCTCCAGGAGCGCCTGGCCAAGCTCTCCGGTGGCGTTGCCGTCATCAAGGTTGGCGCTGCTACCGAGTCCGAGCTCAAGGAGATCAAGCATCGCGTCGAGGACGCCCTGCAGGCTACCCGCGCTGCTGTCGAGGAGGGCATTGTCGCTGGTGGCGGCGTCGCCTTCATGGACGCTGCTCCTGCGCTCGACGCTGTCGAGATCGACGACCCCGAGGAGAAGATCGGCGTCGACATCGTCAAGAAGGCTCTGACCGCTCCGGTCGCCACCATCGCCAAGAACGCTGGCTTTGAGGGCGCTGTCGTGGTCGACAAGGTTGCCGAGCTGCCTGCTGGCCAGGGTCTCAACTCTGCCAACGGTGAGTGGGGCGACATGATCGAGATGGGCGTCCTCGACCCCGTCAAGGTCAGCCGCGTCACCCTGCAGAACGCTGCTTCTGTCGCCAGCCTGATCCTCATCACCGAGGCCACCGTCTCCGATGTGCCCAAGAACACTCAGCTTGAGGACGCTATCGCTGCTGCTACCGCTGGTCAGCAGGGCGGCGGTATGTACTAAGGCCGACAAGGTCTAGAACTCCCACCGGGAATCCGGGGGCGTGACGGGGTTTCTCTCCGGAACGTCCTCGGACATGCAAAGAGGCTCCGCATCGCGCTTCGCGCTGCGGAGCCTCTTTGCGTCCTGCGGAATGTTCCGGAGAGAAACCCCGTCACGCCCCCGGATCCCCTGCGCTTACGGCCTTGAGGTCGGCGGACGGAGAAGGACGTGGTCGATAGGGATACGTGTCCCCTTCGCTGTTTCGCGCTTTGCGCGAAAGGCGCGCTACTTTGGGATGGGTGGGGAACGTGGTTGTTGCGGCAACTGATCCCCGCCACAAATTACCCTCGGCATACTTGCGCGAGCGATTGCTCGTGCTACACTTGCAGTTGCTGTTTCAGGGCGGGGTGGAATTCCCCACTGGCGGTAAATCGGGCGGTGCCAAAGGGGTGCCGTGGCGCAGGCGAGGCGTCTGCGACCGAGCCGATGAGTCCGCGACCCGTGCGTGTGTTGGTTCGCATGCCGGCCGAACTGGTGAGATCCCAGTACCAACGGTTAGAGTCCGGATGAAAGAGGCAGGTGATCTTAATGTCTGAACAGTCGCAGCATATCCATTTTGAGAACACGAATAGGTGGAGCACCAAACAGCTCGTTACCATGGCGTTGATGTGCGCCTTGGGCGCCCTGTTTATGTACGTGCAACTGCCCATCCTTCCTTCGGCGCCGTTTTTGACGTATGACCCGTCGCTGGTGCCGGCGATGGTGTGCGGGTTTGCGTATGGTCCTGGCGCCGGCACTGCTGTTGCCGCTATGGCTATCGTTATCCATGCGCTCACCACGGGTGACTGGGTCGGCGCGCTTATGAACCTGGTTGCCACGCTGGGCTACATTCTGCCCGCGGCTATCGTCTACCAGAAGATGCATACCTATAAGGGTGCCGTGATTGGCCTGGCGCTCGGCGTCATTGCCGCTACGGCGCTGTCTATGGTCGCAAACCTTACCATTGGCGTATGGTTCTGGTATGGCTCGGCCGATGTGATTCTGCCGCTCATGCTTCCCGCTGTTTTGCCGTTTAACCTCATCAAGACCGTGCTTAACTCGGTACTCACGCTGGCGGTGTACAAGGCGGTCTCTAATCTCATCACGCCCAAGAAGGACCAGGTCAAAGGCCGCGCATGATTGAGTGTCGGGGCGTTTCCTTTAGCTATGACGGTGCCGTACCGGCGCTCGACGGCGTCGATCTGAATATCGAGGACGGCGAGTTTTTCTGCATCCTCGGTGGCAATGGGTCGGGCAAGTCGACGTTTGCCAAGCATCTGAATGCGCTGTTGCAGCCCGATGCGGGCACGGTACGCATCAACGGCATGGATGCGTCCGACCCCGAGCTGGTCTACGACATTCGTTCGACCGCGGGCATGGTATTCCAGAATCCCGACGACCAGCTGGTGGCAACGCTTGTCGAAGATGACGTTGCGTTTGGTCCCGAAAACCTTGGCGTGCCATCGGCGCAAATTGCGCAGCGCGTACGCGAGGCGCTGAAGGGTGTGGGCCTGGTGGGCTTTGAGCGCCACGAGACCCATGCGCTTTCGGGTGGTCAAAAGCAACGCGTGGCGCTTGCCGGCGTGCTCGCCATGGAGCCGCGCGTTCTCATTTTGGATGAGGCCTCCTCGATGCTCGATCCGCGCGGACGCAAGGGTCTTATGAAAGCGTGCCGCGCACTTCACGATCGCGGCATGACTATCGTGATGATTACGCACTTTATGGAGGAGGCCGCCGAGGCCGATCGTGTCGCGGTGTTTCGGGCGGGGCACGTTGCCATGCTCGGTACGCCCGAGGAAATCTTGACGCGGGCGGATGAGCTTGCGCAGCTCAACCTGGATATGCCGGAGTCGTGTCGTCTGGGCAGGTCACTTCGTGCGAAGGGCGTGCCCGTTTGCGCGCAGGTGCGTGAGGCGGATATGGTCGCCGAGATTGCGCAGGCTTATGCCGAGCGAAGTAGGGCAGGCATCGCGGGGCAGTCTTCCGTATCCCAGTCGGAAATCGCTGACGGCACTGTTCCGGTAGACAACGAGGGCAACGCGTCGGAGCCCGTCATCGAGCTATCCCATGTTTCGTACAGTTATTCGCTCAGTCCGCGCGAGCGCCGCCGCTGGCATAAGCGCTCGGCCACTGCGGGCAAATCGAGCAAACAGGCTCTCTGGGGAAACGACCCCAGCAGCCCGTGGGCGCTGCGCGGTGTATCGCTGACGGTGCGTCGCGGCGAGTTCCTGGGCTTGGCAGGTCATACCGGTTCGGGTAAGTCGACGCTGGTCCAGCATCTCAACGGTTTGATTCGCCCTCAGGAGGGATCCGTTCGCGCGCTGGGGCTCGATCTGTCAAACAAGAAAGACGCCGCCGCGGTTAAGGCCAAGGTCGGCGTGGTGTTTCAATATCCTGAGCGTCAGCTGTTTGCCGAAACCGTGGCGCAGGACGTGGCGTTTGGTCCGCATAACCTTGGCTTGCCGCAAGATGAAGTCGACCGTCGTGTCGAGTCATCGCTCTCGCGCGTGGGCCTCGACCTTTCCACGGTCGGCGACAAGAGTCCCTTTGAGCTTTCGGGCGGTCAGCAACGGCGTGTGGCATTCGCCGGCGTGCTCGCCATGGAGCCCGAAGTCCTGGTGCTCGATGAACCCATGGCGGGGCTCGATCCGGCGGCGCGCAGTGATTTCCTGGAGCTCATCGATCGACTCCATCGCGAGGGCCTGACCGTTGTCATGGTTTCGCACAGCATGGATGACCTGGCCAATTGCTGCGACCGTATCGTCGTAATGAACGAAGGTGCGGTGTTTGCCGAGGGAACCCCCGCTCAGGTGTTTGCGCATGCGGATGAGCTTAAATCAATCGGCTTGGGTGTTCCCGCTGCCCAGCGCATGGCGCTGGCGCTTGCGAAGGCAGGCGTGCCGCTGCGCTTTGACGGCCTTTATACGGTTGAGTCGCTGGCAGACGAGTTGGTGGACCTGCTAATCGGTCGCTCGGGCGGTCCTTCTAACGTCGCGGACATTGCTAAATCCAAGACGGTCGCGCGAGAGGAGGGCTGCTAATGGAGGCGTTTTCGTTTGGCAGCTACTATCCCGGCGATAGTGCGATCCACCGCCTGGACCCGCGAACTAAGTTGCTCTTGGGCTTTGTGTTTCTGATCACGACGCTCACAGTCAGCAGCTTCCGCGGACTGGTCCCGGTCGCAATCTTCGTAGTCCTGATCTATACCGTGTCCCGGGTGCCGTTGCGCCGGGTCCTATCATCGATGGCGCCGCTGCTGGCAATCGTCGTCGTGGTCGCGGTGCTCAACTTGTTTACCGATCAGAGTGGGCGCTTCTTGTGGCAGCTCGGCTTTCTGCAGATAAGCGAGGGCTCGCTGCGTTCTGCGGCGTTTATGGCGTGCCGCCTGACCCTGATGATGGCCGGCATGAGCGCCATTACGCTCACCACCCCCACGCTCGACCTCACCGCGGGCTTTGAGCGTCTGCTCGCACCGTTTGCGCGCGTGGGGCTTCCGGCGCACGAGCTCGGCATGATCATGGGTATCGCGCTACGCTTTATGCCGCAGTTTGCCACTGAGATGAAGCAGACGGCCGATGCGCAGGCGAGCCGCGGTGCACGCGTAACGGGCGGTCCGCTCGGCGGCGTACGCATGCTCGGCAGTGTGGCGATTCCGCTGTTCACCGGCGTGTTCCGCCATGCCGAGACGCTGTCTGCTGCCATGGATGCACGCTGCTATCATGGCGAGCAGGGCCGCACGCGCCTGCATGCGCTTACGTTTGGCCGCGGCGATGCGTTGGCGGCGGTGGTGACGGCGTTGCTGCTCATCTGCGTCATCGTCATCAACCTTCAACTTGTTTAGGCGCGATTCGAGCGCAAGAAAGGGGTCCCTATGACCGACAACGACCGCACGGCTCAGCTTGAGCGCGCCTGTTCGTATCTCAGGCGCATTCCGGCGTGGTATCTGGCCACGACCGATGTGGCCGACGGGCATCAGCCTCGCGTGAGGCCGTTTTCGTTTGCCATGGTCGATGACGGTAAACTGTGGTTTTGTACGTCGCGCGACAAAGATGTGTGGGCGGAGCTGAGCGCGAATCCCAAGTTTGAGCTCTCGGGCTGGAAGCCGGGGGAATGTTGGATCGTATTGACCGGCGAAGCCGCACTTGAGGACGACGCAGTTGCGAGCGACAAGGTGCGTCAAGCGGGTTTTAAGCACATGGTGGGCATTGGCGAGGAACACGAGAGTGCCAACGACGGCCGCCTTGCTTTCTTTTCGGTCCGCAACATTGCCGCGCGCTTCTGTGATATCGACGGCAGCGAGGAGCGCCTGGAGCTCTAGCTCGCACAAACCAGGCTCCCAAACTAGCTAGTACAGGAGGAAACGTGGACGGATTGAATACGGTGCTGGAGTATCTGACGTCGGTGCCGGCGTGGTATCTGGCGACGAGTGTGGACGGGCAGCCGCATGTGCGTCCGTTCTCGTTTGCACAGATTCAGGACGGCAAGCTGTGGTTTGTGACGGCGCGCACCAAAGATGTGTGGCAGGAGCTGCTGCAAAACCAGCGCTTTGAGGCCACGAGTTGGTGGCCGGGCCATGGCTGGCTCATCTTGCGCGGGCGTGCCGGCTTGGATGACCGGGCTTTAGACGAAATGCGCGAAGCCGGGTGGAAGCATCTAGAGCACCTGGGCGAGCACTATGAGGGGCCTAACGACCCCACGCTCGTCTTCTTTAGCGTCGAGGATCCCGAGGCTTTTATCTGCAATCACGACGAATGGGTGCCGGTCGAGCTCTAGCCGGCTGGCTCATCCTAACAACTTGGTTTTCGCATGGGCGGGCCCCGTATTGCCCGGTGCCGTTAGGAGCGCCGGTCAATACGGGGCCCGCTCCATTTGTCAATTCCTTCAAGCGAATGTGTCGGGATTGTTTCAATGCATGAATATGCAAGCCATTTACGTGTTCATGCATCTTTTGGTGCTAAAGTTTCAACCCACTTCATAACGACCACTGCGAAATGCGCATCGGTGCATAAATCGCAGACAAGGAGTCTGATATGTCATTGAAGGTTGGAATCGTCGGCGCGGCTGGATATGCCGGAGCCGAGCTCATTCGCCTCGTGCTCGGCCATCCCGAGTTTGAACTTGTTGCCATTACGTCCAACGCCGATGCCGGCCAGCCGCTGTCCGCGGTGTATCCGAGCTTTGCTGGCGTGAGCGATCTGGTTTTCACCACGCATGACGCCCCCGAGCTTAAGAGCTGCGATGCGGTTTTTCTTGCCGTGCCGCACACGGCTGCCATGGCACAGGTGCCCGCGCTGCTTGCATCGGGCGTCTCCTGCTTTGATCTTTCGGCCGACTACCGCCTGAACGACGCGTCCGTCTTTGAGACGTGGTATGCCGCCGAGCATACGAGCCCCGAGCTGCTCAAGACCCGTGCCTTTGGCCTGCCCGAGCTATTCTGCCGGGACTTGGAGACCGCCGCATCCGACCATGCCGACGGCAAACCCGTGCTGGTCGCCTGCGCCGGTTGCTATCCCACCGCAACGAGCCTTGCCGCCGCGCCCGCCGTGCGCGCTGGCTGGGTTGCCCAGAGCGGCCCCGTGATCGTTGATGCCATCAGCGGTGTGACGGGTGCCGGCAAGTCCTGCAATGCTCGTACGCATTTTTGCAGCGCTGACGAGAACTTGGAGGCCTACGGCGTGGGCAAGCATCGCCACACGCCCGAGATTGAGCAAATCCTTGGCCTGACCGATCGCGTCGTCTTCACCCCGCATCTGGCACCGCTCAAGCGCGGCCTGCTCTCCACGGTGACGCTGCCGCTCACGCCGCAGGCCATCGACTCCCTGGCTCTTGAGGATGTCGTCGACTATTACAAGCAGTTCTATGCCGGTCGCACCTTTGTGCGCGTGCTCGATGCCGGCCAGCAGCCCAAGACGGCTTCGGTCGTCGGCACCAACGCCGCCCAGATTGGCCTCGCGCTCAACAAGCGCGCGGGTGTGCTGGTGGCGACGGGCGCCATCGACAATCTGTGCAAGGGCGCTGCGGGCCAAGCGGTCCAGTGCGTCAATATCGTCTTTGGCTTTGACGAGCGACGAGGCTTGCCCACAGTGGCGTGCCCGGTGTAGCACATTCGATTGTTAACGATTTGGTAGTCGGGCATCGAGTGGGGCGCCACTCTTAAGCTGGTCTCATGATCACGACTGGCATGGCGCACCAACCGATGTCCGTTTTTTGTTTGATATAAGGAGTCGTAGGGACGATGAACACCGACCTGATTGATATCAAGATTCGCGCCGTCGAGGGTGGCGTTACGGCGGCTGCCGGCTTTAAGGCCGCGGGCATCCATGCGGGATTCCGGAAGAATCCCGAGCGCTTGGACTATGCGCTCGTCGTGCCCGATAAACCCTGTCCCGGTGCCGGCGTGTTTACCACCAACCGCTTTTGCGCGGCGCCCGTGCAGGTGAGCCGTGCCAACCTGGGCGGTGCCGACAAGGGTTACGGAATCATCGCCGGCGTTTCGGTCAACTCTGGCAATGCCAACGCCGCCACGGGTGAGACCGGCCTTGCATGCGCGCGCGAGACATGCAGCATCGCATCGCAGGTCATCGGCTGCGAGCCCCAGCAGATTCTGGTTGCCTCCACGGGTGTGATTGGCCAGATTCTGCCGATCGACACGTTTGAGACCGCCATTCCTGCTGCCTACGAGGCGCTCTCCGCCCACGGTGGCGCCGATGCCGCTCGCGCCATCATGACGACCGACACGCACTCCAAGGAGTACGCCGTGTCCTACGTCAGTGAGGCTGCGGGTCATGCGAGCAATGTCTATACGGTAGGCGGAATGTGCAAGGGCTCGGGCATGATCATGCCCAACATGGCCACCATGATCGCGGTCATTACTACCGATGCCCCCGTCGAGCCTGCGGCACTTCATGCCCTGCTGCTCTCGACCGTCAAGCAGACCTTTAACAAGGTAACGGTCGATTCCGACACCTCGACCAACGACACCTGCATCATGCTTGCCTCCGGCGCCGCTGCCGCAGATGCCGAGCCTATCGTCGAGGGCTCCGATGTCTTCGACGAGTTGGCATTTGCCGTGCACGAGGTGTGCGAGAGCCTGGCGCGCAATATCGCCGCCGATGGTGAGGGCGCATCCAAGCTTGTTACGGTCAACGTTACCGGCGCCGTGAACGACGAGGAGGCCGATATCGCCGCCCGTGCCGTTGCCAACTCGCCGCTCGTTAAGACCTGCATCGCCGGCCACGACTGCAACTGGGGCCGTGTTGCTATGGCGCTTGGCAAGTGCGGCGTGAAGTTTAATCAGGAAGACGTTTCCATCGACATGATGGGCATGCCTGTCTGTCGCGATGGTCTGACTGTTCCCTTTGACGAGGACGAGGCTCTACGACGTTTCGAGGCGCCCGAGATCGTGATCTCGGCCGACCTGGGCGCAGGCGACGCGGCAACGACCGTGTGGACCTGCGACCTCACGCACGAGTACATCTCCATTAACGGTGACTACCGTTCCTAGATTCCAGGCACGCTGCGCATCTTGCCGCGATTGCGGACAGCGGAGCACGGCGCGATAACGATACGAAAGACGAGGCAGATTATGAAATTCGCACGCGATTGTCGTTCGAGCGAATCCAACGAAGCAACCGCGCAGCTGCTGTTCGAAGCACTGCCGTGGATTAAGAACCTGACCGGCAAGACGGTTGTTATCAAATATGGCGGAGCCGCCATGGTTGATGAGCAGCTGCGCCGCGACGTGATGAGCGACATCGTTTTGCTCAAGATCATCGGTATGCGCCCCGTCATCGTGCATGGCGGCGGCAAGGCCATCAACGAGGCGCTGAGCCATTACGATATTCCCGTCGAGTTTAGGAACGGCCAGCGCGTGACCACGCCGGCGACTATGGATATCGTGCGCGAGGTGCTGGGCGGCAAGGTCAACCAAGAGCTGGTTGCCGCCATCAACCACCACGGCAACCTGGCCGTGGGCGTGTCGGGCAGCGATGCCGGCACGCTCATCGCCGAGCCGCTCGACCCCGAGCCCGGTCGCGTGGGCAAAGTGACGCACGTCAACACCGACTATATCGAGCGCTTACTCGATAGCGAGTACATCCCCGTCATCGCTACCGTCGCGGCGGGGGAGGACGGCGGTTTCTTCAACATCAACGCCGACACCGCCGCCGGTGCCGTTGCCGCGGCGCTCCACGCGCATAAGGCGATCTTTTTGACCGATGTCGATGGCCTGTACAAGGACTTTAGCGACAAGGGCTCGCTTATCTCCAACCTAACGCTCGACGAGGTTAACGAAATGCTCTACGGCGGCGAGGTCGATAAGGGCATGATTCCCAAGCTGCGTGCGGCCGTCGATGCGCTTACCGGCGGCGTATTTCGTGCCCACATCATTAACGGTACTACGCCGCATTCGCTGCTCCTGGAGCTGCTGACCGATGCCGGCGTCGGCACCGTGATCCATTCCACCGAGACGGCTTACGAGTTCGATACGCATCCGCATCCGCTTTCGACGTTTGCTGCGCGTCTGACCGAGAACCTTGACGAGGTCGAGAAGCTTCAGACGGTCTAGCTGACCCTCAGCCGCCCCATTCCTGCACCCATAGCCCCGCGCCGTCTGGCGCCCAACGAAAGGCATCTCATGTCACTTGTAGCTCAGCAATCGCTTGAATCCCATTACGTTATGCATACCTTTGGCCGCTCTCCGGTCGAGTTTGTCGAGGGTCACGGCATGAAGCTCACCGGCGACGATGGCCGTGAGTACCTCGACTTTCTTGCCGGCATCGGCGTGTGCAGCCTAGGTCATGGCGACCCGGCTGTGCTCTCGGCGCTCGAAGCACAGACCAAAAAGCTCATGCATGTCTCCAACTATTTCTACATCGAGCAGCGCGGACAGGTCGCGGCGCTGCTGTCCAAGCTTGCTAACGACGACGTAGATGGTGCGCGCGTGCTTGCCGATGCCATTGCCGCCGGCGATGAGACCACGGCAGCTGCTCTTGGTGCCCCGGCTGCGGATGAGCAGGTTTGGGAGACCTTCTTTGCCAACTCTGGCGCCGAGGCCAACGAGGGCTCGATGAAGCTCGCGCGCCTGTACGCCAAGCGTGCCGGTAATGGCGGCAACACCATCGTGTGCATGCGCGGCGGCTTCCACGGCCGTACGCTCGAGACCATTGCCGCCACCATGCAGGATTGGCTGCAGGACAGCTTCCGTCCGCTGCCGGGTGGCTTTGTGGCCTGCACGCCCAACGATGTGGACGAGCTGCGTGCAATCTTTAAGCAGCTGGGGAGCGAGATTTGTGCCGTGATGCTCGAGCCGATCCAGGGTGAGAGTGGCGTGCACCCCATGACCGAGGAGTTTATGGCGGCGGCGCGCGACCTGGCACACGAAGTGGGCGCCGTGCTTATCGCCGACGAGGTCCAGTGCGGTATCTTCCGCACGGGTAAGCCGTTTGCGTTCCAGACCTATGGCGTGGAGCCCGACATCATGAGCCTTGCCAAGGGCATTGCTGATGGCGTGCCCATGGGTGCCGTCGTGGCAAAGAAGGAGATTGCCGACGTGTTTAAGCTGGGCGACCACGGCTCGACCTTTGGCGGTAGCTGCTTGGCCATCGCGGCGTGTGCCGCGACGCTCTCCGCGCTTGTGCGCGGCGATTATGCCGAGCATGCTGCCAAGGTGGGTGCCTATATGGAGCAGGCGCTGGCTAAGCTTCCGCATGTGGTAGAGGTGCGTGGCCGTGGCCTGATGCTCGGCTGTGATTTGGATGATGCCGCGGGCGACGCACATGATATTGTTGCCCGCGCGCTGGCCGCCGGTGCCGTGATTAACGCTACGGGTGCTCATACGCTGCGTTTCTTGCCGCCGCTCGTCTGCGAGGAAGCCGACGTGGACAGTCTGATCGAGATCCTGTCGGGTGTCTTGGGCTAACGCGGCGCAATAACTCAATTTGGACCGGGTTCCGGACTGCGGACGTGCCCTATGCGGCATGATTCAGCGGTCTGGAGCCCGTTTTGCCTTAGATTTGCTAAGACAGGGAGACCTGCTGGTCAAAAAACATCAAATATGAGTACTGTTACCGATTTGGTAGCAGCAATTTTGAACTAATAAGGCCAGATAGCAAGTCGAAATGGCGATGAAAGCATGATTTTGATCTGACTGTTAGTCCTTATAATGGACATATGTTGCGTAACTTAAGCAAATACTATCTTTTTATATGTTGCAAACAAAGCAGCAGTACTCATTTTTGCCATTATTTGGCCACGGCCTTTGTGACAGACGTGCTGGCGGGCTCGAATCCCTCTGCGATGGGCACAAACAAAAACGGTCCCCTTGCGAGGACCGTTTCCAATTCGGTGGTGGGCGATGAGGGATGTCGCGTGCGGCTGACGCCGCCTGCTTTCGCTTCGCTCCTCGCGTGCTGCGCTGGAAAACGCTTCGCGTTTCCTCAGCTCCGCACCCTGGCGGGTTCGAATCCCTCTGCGATGGGCCCAAAAAAGAAAGGCTCCCATTGCTGGGAGCCTAACAATTCAGTGGTGGGCGATGAGGGATTCGAACCCCCAGCCTTGTGCGTGTAAAGCACCTGCGCTAACCGTTGCGCCAATCGCCCGTGCGGAGAGAGTATAGCAAAACAATCGCCTCATTCACCTCATATCCATTAAAGGTAACTCGCGCGTGTCACAGCCCTTGATTCTCATTTTCATTGCAACAGCCTCAGGACTCAGCGCAACGCGTTGCG
>CALIOA010000056.1:0-1259 GCA_938045065.1 uncultured Collinsella sp. | reverse complement strand
CTATTTCGGGGAGAACGAGATATCTCCGGGTTTGATTGGCCTTTCACCCCTATCCACGGGTCATCCCCTCCGTTTTCAACCGAAGTGGGTTCGGCCCTCCACGGGGTCTTACCCCCGCTTCAGCCTGCCCATGGATAGCTCACCCGGCTTCGCGTCTGCAGCATGCGACTCTATCGCCATCTTAAAGGCTCGCTTTCACTGCGGCTCGGTTCAAACCTTAACCTCGCCGCATACCGCAACTCGCTGGCTCATTCTACAAAAGGCACGCCGTCACCCCGCTCGGGGGCTCCGACTGCTTGTAGGCGCACGGTTTCAGGTACTGTTTCACTCCCCTCTCGGGGTGCTTTTCACCTTTCCCTCACGGTACTGGTTCGCTATCGGTCACAGGAGAGTGTTCAGCCTTGGAGGGTGGTCCCCCCAGGTTCGCACCGGGTTTCACGTGCCCGGCGCTACTCGGGTGCCGCACTCGCAGTCCGCGCGGATTCGCGTACGGGGCTCTCACCCTGTTCCGCCGGCCTTCCCAGGCCGTTCCGCTTCCGCGCGGATTTGTAACTGCGTCCATGGTCTGAGGCCCATGGAATGCGCGGTCCCACAACCCCTCATGCAGCAACGCCCTCAAGCTTGCACGTGCATGGGTTTGGGCTGGTGCGGTTTCGCTCGCCGCTACTCCCGCAATCTCGGTTGATTTCTCTTCCTCCGGGTACTTAGATGTTTCAGTTCCCCGGGTTGCCTCCTCGCGCCCTATTTCATTCAGGCGCGGGTAGCAGGGCATGACCCCTGCTGGGTTCCCCCATTCGGAGATCTCCGGATCGAAGGCCGTTTGCGCCTCCCCGGAGCTTATCGCAGCTTGCCGCGTCCTTCTTCGACTTCCTGTGCCAAGGCATCCGCCGTGCGCCCTTAGTATCTTCTTCTCATAACTCAGGTTTTCAGGCATCGAATACTCGATGCTCTCGCGATCGTGATGATGCTCGGTCCCCGGCCGCCCGTCGGACGGCCGGGTGAAAAAGATCATTAGTCACCAAACGCTATGCAACTGTCAAGGTGCGCGGGAGGCCGAAGCCCCCCGGGGGCAGAGCCCCGGAAGCCGGATGCTGAGACAGCGGGCGAAGAGGCCAGGCGGACCCTCGCGACGGGACCCGAAAGAGATTGTTTTCGTTGTTTCCAGGCGGGGGAGCTCTCGCTCGACCCCTCCGGACACGTACGTGTCTCCCTAGAAAGGAGGTGATCCAGCCGCACCTTCCGGTACGGCTACCTTGTTA
>CALIOA010000055.1:0-2341 GCA_938045065.1 uncultured Collinsella sp. | reverse complement strand
TTGGGCGTGAGCGGAGCGGCTGGGATTCGATGTACTGACAGCAGGGTCGCCGGAGGGTCTGGGAGGGCGCAGCTCTCCCGGGCGTAGCCTAAAGCTACGCAGAATAGAGAGAGGAACCGGGGGAAAGCAAGGAAACCCCTGATGGATAGGCGTTTTTGCCGTTTTTGTTTGTTGTAGTTTTTTACATATTTTGTTGTAGTTTTTTACATGTTCTGTTGTTGCATTTTTTCTTATTTTGGTGTATTATTAGTACAACAATGGAGGGAGGTGAAGAAAATGCCACTACAACACAAGTCACCTGAGACAATCTACCGAGGGCAGGAAGCCTATGTGAGGATTGATGCTCAGGCATTCCAAGAGCACGGCGAGGTGAAGATTACAGGCGAGCCTATAATCGCCGATGAGGTGGTCAAGAAGGTCAACAGGAACGGTTTCGAGATTACCTACCTGACCTATCTCGTTGACCTGTTCGACAAGCTCGGCGGCAAGAAGTACACGGTCTTCAAGTACATCCTTGCCCATAAGAGCGCGGAAAACACGCTCATCATCACAACGCGGGAGCTTGCCGAGAAGACCAGCACCTCGACAAAAACCGTCGTTGAGACCTTGAAGCTCTTGGAGGACAGCGGGCTGATAAGCCGCAGAACGGGAGCAATCATGCTGCTTCCGAAGTTGGCACATCGAGGAAGCGACCGCAGGGAAGCCTACTTGATGCAGAAGTTCGTCGAGTTCGACGATGGCGAGCAGACCGAAGACTAGAGCGCGATTGCAAGGCGCTCTAGCAAGCAGAAAGGACAAGAGGACTAGCTACCCTCTGCCTGCGACCCATCAGGAAGCCCCCAGAAACGATTTCTGGAGGCTTTTTCTTGCCTTCAGGTATAAACGGGCATCTTCATCGGTCAACGCCCTTAGAACGGCTCTCAGGCCTTCCAGAAGACCTCTCGTTCTCCAACTGCTTAGCCGATGTCCTCATCTGCTGCGCCTCGGCGGCCAACGCGCCAAGCTCCTTGCGAACGCTCTTCACCTCGCGCTTGATGACTTTGTCGGCGGCTCGCGCGTCCTTCTCGACCCACCGAGCCACGTTCTGCCGGACGGCGAGGGCGGCGTGGGCAATCGGGTTGTCGACCAACCTCGAAAGCGCCTTGCGCCAGTTCTGCGGCTCGAAGCGCCAGCGCATCGTGTCCGCAATCTCGATGATGTTGCCGATGGCCTTGTCCAGACGCTCCTCTAGCCCGCTTATCGTCCGCTCAAGCCTGTCGATGGTGGAGCGCTGGCGCTTCACCTCGCTCTTGAGCTGTTCAATCTCAATCTCCTTGCTGACCACCGCGTCCTGCAACTCGTAGAGCTGCCCGTCCTTGTAGGCAATCTCGTCAATGAGAGCCGCCTTCTGCTCACGCAGCTCCTCGACCTCCTGCTCCAGGTCGCGCTTCATCTCGGCGGTCTCGCGGTACCTCCGACCGCTGTGCTTCTCCCCGCGATCCAGACCCCAAGGCTTCCCGACTTTCTCGAAACAGCGGTCTTGGAACGCGGACAGACCACCGCGCCCGTCAAAGAACGCCTTCCACGACAGCCTGCCGTCCTTGATGGGAACCGCGCCCCAGTGCGCGTGCGGCGTGGTCTCGTCCATGTGCACGGTGAAGTGAATGACGTTCTCCGCGCCCATCTCGGCACAGACGAACTCGTATGCGTCCTCGAAGAAGCGGCGGCACTCCTCCTCGGACTTTCCCTCGAAGAACTCCGGGCTTGCGGTGATGATGCCCTCAACGAGTTTCACCGCGTCCTTGCGCACCTTCCTGCCCGATGCGCGGTTGGCTGCAATCTTCGCATCGACCTCGGCGGCGTACTTCCTCGGCAGATAGCACCCTTCGGCATCGTGTAGCTCGTAATTCAGGTGAGTCCTCTCCGGGTCGATGTCCGGGTTCAAATGCTCGCCGGGGGCGCGGTCGTTGTGGTACTGCATCGCCCCGATGGCGGTTGACTTGACTTTGATGACGCGTGCGATAACATAACTCATACAATCGCCTCCTTTGATATAAAGGGTAACACACTACCCTTTTGCAAGCAAAAGGCGTGTGCTCCTGCGGAGGGCACTCCGCACGCTTGGGCGTGCTGCGCGTCGGGTCTCGACCCTCCTTGCCCGGGGCGTTGCCCCGACCGGTGCCGCCACCGGTTCCCCAGCCCTCTTCGCCCTTTTTGGAAAAAAAGGGCGGCCGGGCGGCATCCCCAAAAACCAATCGCGGGTAGGGGGCGCTGCCCCCTCCGCACCAACCCCCGCACTCGCCGTGGGGCAGAGGGAAACGGGCGGCCGTTTCCCTCGCGGGCAAGTGTGGCGCTCCACTCC
>CALIOA010000054.1:0-1155 GCA_938045065.1 uncultured Collinsella sp. | reverse complement strand
GGAGGAAAAGATTCAAATGGCAAAGGCAAAATTTGAACGCACTAAGCCCCATGTCAACATCGGCACCATAGGTCACGTAGACCATGGCAAGACCACCCTGACCGCCGCCATCACCATGGCGCTGAGCCAGGAGGGACACGCTGCCGCGATGCGCTACGACGAAATCGACAAGGCGCCCGAAGAGAAGGCCCGTGGAATAACCATCAACACCGCACACGTCGAGTACGAGACCGACAAGCGCCACTATGCGCACGTTGACTGCCCCGGCCATGCCGACTATGTTAAGAACATGATCACCGGCGCGGCCCAGATGGACGGCGCTATCCTCGTAGTTTCCGCGGCGGACGGCCCCATGCCCCAGACCCGCGAGCACATACTGCTTGCCCGTCAGGTTGGCGTGCCCTACATCGTAGTATTCATGAACAAGGTAGACCAGGTAGACGACGAAGAGCTTCTGGATCTGGTCGAGATGGAGATCCGCGAGCTGCTCAGCTCCTATGATTTCCCCGGCGACGATATCCCCGTCATCCGCGGCTCCGCGCTGAAGGCTCTCGAGGCGCTTCAGAACGGCGCAGTAGCCAAGGAAGCCCCCGAGTGCAAGTGCATCTTCGAGCTGATGGACGCGGTAGACAGCTACATACCCGATCCCGAGCGTGCGGCCGACAAGCCCTTCCTTATGCCTGTTGAGGACGTATTCTCCATCACCGGACGCGGCACCGTCGCCACCGGCCGTGTAGAGAGCGGCACCGTAAAGGTACAGGATACCGTCGAGATCGTCGGTCTGTCCGACGAGAAGCGCAGCACCGTAGTCACCGGCGTTGAAATGTTCCGCAAGCTGCTGGATCAGGCCATCGCGGGCGACAACATCGGCGTACTGCTCCGCGGCATACAGCGCACCGACATCGAGCGCGGCCAGGTCATAGCCAAGCCCGGCTCCATTCACCCCCACACCAAGTTCAAGGGCCAGGTTTACGTACTGACCAAGGAAGAAGGCGGCCGCCATACTCCCTTCTTCTCTGGCTACCGTCCTCAGTTCTATTTCCGCACCACCGACGTTACCGGCTCCATCAAGCTGCCCGAGGGCGTTGAAATGGTTATGCCCGGCGACCACATCACCATGGAGTGCGATCTGATCACCCCCATCGCCATGGACGA
>CALIOA010000053.1:0-2425 GCA_938045065.1 uncultured Collinsella sp. | reverse complement strand
GTAACAAGGTAGCCGTACCGGAAGGTGCGGCTGGATCACCTCCTTTCTAGGGAGACTTACTAAAAGTCTAGAATCGCAAGTCGAGATTACTCCTTGCACCTAGTCAGACAAACAGACATTTTCCGTCTTAGCTCGATTCTTGAAGAAGCTTATCTGCTCTATCCTTCTGCAGTATTCGGTTTTAAGGGTTCTCCTCACTTCGAGGAAGGGTCCTTAAGACTTTTCTTTTCGGCACCTTGAAAGTTGTATAGCGTAGAAAACATGATTTTTGAAATCATCTCAATTCTTTTGCTGATAGAGAAATCTATGGAAAGCAATATGAAGTGAAGTGATTCGCAAATATCACGATCGCAATGATACGATCAACCTTGATTAAACCTAAATAGGTGAGATAAAGATATTAAGGGCATACGGTGGATGCCTTGGCACAAGAAGTCGATGAAGGACGTGACAAGCTGCGATAAGCTGCGGTGAGCTGCACATAGGCGTTATTAACCGCAGATTTCCGAATGGGGCAACCCGGATGAGGTAATGCTCATCCACTTCCATCTGAATCAAATAGGATGGCTAGAGACAACCCGGAGAACTGAAACATCTAAGTACCCGGAGGAAAAGAAATCAACCGAGATTGCGCTAGTAGCGGCGAGCGAACGCGCAGATAGCCTAAACCCATGCATGTGTAAGTTTCAGGACGTTGCTGCATGTGGTGTCGTGGGGTCGTCTTTGTGGGAGCCTGTACCTCCCATGCGCAGTTACAAAATCCATTCATAGTCGAAGTGGTCTGGAAAGTCCTACCAGAGAAGGTAATAGTCCTGTAAGCGAAATGAATGGGTCTGCGTCGAGATGATACCCGAGTAATGCCGGACACGTGAAATCCGGTATGAATCCAGGGAGACCACTCTCTAAGGCTAAATACTCTCTTGTGACCGATAGCGAACCAGTACCGTGAGGGAAAGGTGAAAAGTACCCCGAGAGGGGAGTGAAATAGTACCTGAAACCGTATGCCTACAAGCAGTCGGAGCGCTCTTGCAGCGTGACGGCGTGCCTTTTGTAGAATGAGCCAGCGAGTTACGATGTGCGGCGAGGTTAAGTTTTGAAACGAGCCGTAGTGAAAGCGAGCCTTTAAGATGGCGTCATAGTCGTATGTCGTAGACGCGAAGCCGGGTGATCTATCCATGGGCAGGCTGAAGCAGAGGTAAGACTCTGTGGAGGGCCGAACCCACTTCGGTTGAAAACGGAGGGGATGACCTGTGGATAGGGGTGAAAGGCCAATCAAACTCGGAGATATCTCGTTCTCCCCGAAATAGCTTTAGGGCTAGCCTCGAATCGTTTACTTACGGTGGTAGAGCCACTGGATTCGTGCGGGGGCTTCACCGCCTACCAACCGAAACCAAACTCCGAATGCCGTAAGTCTATAGATCGGGAGTCAGAACATGTGGGCTAAGCCGTGTGTTCGAGAGGGAAACAGCCCAGACCGCCTGCTAAGGTCCCTAAATTCATGCTAAGTGGCAAAGGATGTGCGTTTGCCTAGACAACCAGGATGTTGGCTTAGAAGCAGCCATGCATTTAAAGAGTGCGTAACAGCTCACTGGTCAAGTGGACATGCGCCGACAATTCACGGGGCTCAAGCATGATACCGAAGCAGCGGACTGATATTTTTCAGTGGTAGGGGAGCTTTCTTATCTGGGTCGAAGCTGTGTGGCAACGCATGGTGGACTGGTAAGAAGTGAGAATGCTGGCATGAGTAACGAGAGTGAGGCGAGAAACCTCACCGCCGTAAGCCTAAGGGTTCCTGGGCAAGGCTAATCCTCCCAGGGTCAGTCGGGAGCTAAGACGAGGCCGACAGGCGTAGTCGATGCACAACAGGTTGATATTCCTGTACCACCACGAATCGTTATGACGATGGGGTGACGGAGAAGGATAGCTGGGCGGGGTTCTGGACGTCCCCGTGAAAGCGTGTAGGGTGCGCATGCAGGTAAATCCGCAAGCGCTTATGCCTGAGACGTGAGACGAAGCTCTAAGTGAAGTCAGTGATTCCCTGCTTCCAAGAAAAACCTCTAAGCAGATATCGTGGTGCCCGTACCAAAACCGACACAGGTAGGCGGGTAGAGTATACCAAGGCGATCGGGAGAACTATGGTTAAGGAACTCGGCATAATGACTCCGTAACTTCGGGAGAAGGAGTGCCGCTCATGGGTGATAGGGCATGCCCCTAAAAGCCTAGGGCGGTCGCAGTGAAACGGCCCAAGCGACTGTTTATCAAAAACACAGGACTCTGCTAAGTCGCAAGACGATGTATAGGGTCTGACGCCTGCCCGGTGCTGGAAGGTTACGTGGATGGGTTAGCCTTTTTGGGCGAAGCTCTGAAACTAAGCCCCAGTAAACGGCGGCCGTAACTATAACGGTCCTAAGGTAGCGAAATTCCT
>CALIOA010000052.1:0-77280 GCA_938045065.1 uncultured Collinsella sp. | reverse complement strand
AACAAATCCAAGTTAGACCATTTCAAATGGTTCGATGTCTGCCCGGATGCGACACATCTGGTGTGTCCATCCTCGCAGTATCCGGTTCTCAAGGTGCACGCTTTGCGGTCCATCCGGTTCGACCGGGCCGCGCGGCAAGGAGATATATTGCCAGACCGGAGGGGCGCCGTGGGCGGGAATCTGGGTGTACACATTTCCTACACATTTTTGAATCCGACTAACGTTTGCCAGCCGTTACCTACCGCTCGCCGAGCATCTCTTTATATAAGGCAGTCTCATGGTTAAAGCGGATACGTCCCCCTAGCTAAAGCACAGCCAGCATCGAGCAACTCGTCACGTTCTTCCACCGAGAACCCCTCGGCGTAGACGCGCACCACCGGTTCGGTCCCGCTAGGACGGACCAGCAGCCACGTGTCATCCTCGAATGCCAAACGCAAGCCATCCATATGACTAACGTTTTGCGGCACCTTGCCACAAATCGACTTGGGGTTTACGCCCGGCAGCAGGGTTCGTAACGTTTCGGCATCTTCGGCCTCAAGGCGCAAATCGCGTCGACCGTAACTCGTCTTACCAAAACTGTCCTCGAGTTGGTCGACCAGAACGCCCAAAGGCGCGTCCGTCTTTGCCATAAGCTCACACAGAATCAGACAGGCGAGGATGCCATCGCGCTCGGGCATATGCGCGGCGATGCCGATACCACCGGCTTCTTCGCCGCCTATGAGGACGCCGCCCTTCTTCATCTCTGCCGCTATATATTTGAAACCGACTGGTTTGACGGTCACGCGGCAGCCAAGTGCCTCGGCAATGCGACGCACGAGCGTCGAGCATGAAAGATTGACGACGACGCGCCCCTTCAAATTACGAAATTGAACCAAGTCGCCCAAAACGAGCGCCATGATCTGATGCGGATGTATATATCTGCCGCGCTCGTCAACCGCGCCGATACGGTCGGCGTCGCCGTCGGTCACCAGGCCAGCGCAAGCTCCGTCCTCGATAACCGTGCGCTCGCAAGCGTCCACCCAAGGCTCAACGGGGTCGGGGCAGATATCTTCTTGGTCAGACGCCTGCCCGGCGTGAATCTCGTGCACCTCAACGCCAAGCTCGCGCAGCAAGTCGGCTAGATAGCCCTGGGCTGCGCCGCCCATGGGATCGACAACCACGCGCAAGTGCGCGGCACGGATGGCTTCGGCATCGACAAACGATGCCACCGCCTGCATATAGTCTGGAATGATATCTGCGGTGCGATATTGCCCCTCGATCTCCATTGGCTCGGGAGCCATGGTCTCTTCGAGCTCTTCGATGACATCCTGGTTGGCGGTCGAGCCGTCACCCATGCGAATCTTGAGGCACAGATAACCCTGCGGATGATGGGACCCCGTCACCATGAGCGCGCCGCACGCCTCACCGTCATAAGCCGCCGCCCACGTAAGGGCAGGGGTCGGAACAGGTCGCGAAGCGAGCACGGCGTCCATCCCGTGCGCTGCTAGCACGCCCGCCGCAAGCTCAGCGAACTCGCTCGCCAGGGGCCGGGTGTCGAACCCTATATATACCGTTTTGCCCGGATCGGTCTTTTGCCACAACTCGCCGACGGCATCGGCGATACGGGCAACGTTATCGGCAGTGAAGTCCTCATCGACGCGAGCGCGCCAACCGTCAGTTCCAAAATGAATTATCGCGCACACGCGCAGACACCTCACAGTGTTTGGATCATGGTACGCATGAGGTATACCCGCAACACGTACTCGGCAACCTGCTGGCACCAGCATTCACCATTTGGGCAAATGCTGCCAAGGACATGCAAGCGATAAAAACCGCCCCGTATGGAGCGGTTTTGCCCTTTATATATCGAGTGCCTCGGCCATCGCTGCCGTAGTGATTGCCGTGGTTCCACAGCAACTGCCCACCATTGCGGCACCGGCATGTCTCCATTCGATGCATGCGCGCGCGAAAGCTTCGGGACTCTCGTGCCATACGGGGCCATCCTGAGTCTGGACCGGATCGCCCACGTTGGGACGCACCGTGACAGGAGTAGTCGCCGATGAAACCATCCTGGGCACCGCCGCGTTCGCGGCCGCAAGCGAACAGCAATTAACACCAACCGAGCTTGCGCCGTGTTTTTCGGCGTACAAAACGGCTGCCTCGATGTTGAGACCATCGCCCAACAGGTCGCCTTTATCGTCAACGACAAAACTCACCAGAACAGGCATGCCATCGGCGGCATCTCGGGCGCCGGCAAGCATGGGCTGCAAATTACGGATAGACGTCACCGTCTCGATCAGCAGACCGTCAACGCCGGCGTTGAGCAAGGCGTGCGCCTGTTCGCGCGCAATGCCTCGGATTTCACGATACTCGGCAGAGTCCTCGGCAAACCACTCAATACCGATCGGGCCCATCGAGCCTAGCAGCAGCTGAGGGTGCGCCTGGCGGGCATCGTCGACGGCCCCGCGATTGACCTCCGCCACGGACGGCGCAATCTGGTCGTGCTTGAGGGCATAGCTCGATGCCTGAAAGGTGTTGGTAATGAGCACCTGCGCGCCGGCGGCGACATACAAGCGATGGATACGAGAAACGGTCTGCGGCTCGGCAAGGTTCCAAAACGCCGGTGGAATGTCGGCGGCATCGTACTCACTCAACAGAACACTGCCCATGGGGCCCTGCGCCAACAAGGTCTCGCTCGACAAGCGGCGCGTAAGTTCCTCGGCACCAAAGCGGTTGTAATAACTCGTATCCATATATATCCCGCTATTCCTCGACGCTGATTCCCTGCTTTTCGAGATAGGCGAGCCAGCGGCTCATCGTGTCCTCGGATAGCGCATGCTCCATCATGCAGGCCTCGGAATCGGCTCGCTCAAATTCGACACCGAGCTCCTGAACCAAAAACGTGCGGATGAGGCGATGACGGTACCAGATAGCCGTGCCAACCTCGCGGCCGCGATCGGTCAGGATCACCTTGCCGTAGTGCGATTGCTCGACAAGCTCGGATGCCTTGAGCGCCGAAACCGCTTTATTGACCGATGCCTTGGAGACGCCAAGGCGCTGCGCGATGTCGACCGATCGCACGCCGTTGGTTTCCCCCTCTTCGCTTTCAATGCGAACCATGCACTCCAAGTAGTCTTCGTTCGCCACCGTCAGATGTAGTTCGCGCGAGCTATTTGTCGTATCCATGATCTTCCGTCCCTTCTGCATTCAATGGCTGATTCTACCCCATCCAAGCGTCGTGGTATGCCGTGGCATACCGTGCTAGAGTTCTTGTTGCACACGACGACCAAGATTGGAGCGGTCTTTATGGAAAACACCACCACGAGCCCCGATGTCCTCGAGCGCTTTTTGCGCTACGTCCAGATCAACACGCAGTCCGAGGATGCAAACTGCGACCAGGTACCCTCGAGCGCCGTTCAGTTTGACCTTGCCAACGTGCTGGCTGAAGAGCTGCGCGAGCTTGGTGCGGAAGATGCCTACGTGACCGAGCACGCCTATGTCTGCGCGCATATCCCCGCAAGTGCGGGCGCTGAGGACAAGCCCGCCCTGGGCCTGATCGCCCATCTCGACACCACCGAAGTTGCACCGGGCGCCGGCGTGAAGCCGCATATCGTACACTACGAAGGCGGCGACCTGGTCTGCGGCACGGTTGACGGTAAGCCCGTTGCCATGAGTACCGCCAAGCTTCCCGCCCTGAATGACCTCGCGGGTGAGGACCTGGTCTGCAGCGATGGCACCACGCTGCTGGGCGCGGACGACAAGGCAGGCGTCGCCGAGATCATGTCGCTTGTCGCGCGTATCGCTCAGGACCCTTCTCTGCCCCATCCCGCACTCGGCATTTGCTTCTGCCCTGACGAGGAGATTGGCCACGGAGCCGAGCTGTTGGATATCGATACCTTTGGCTGCAAGTACGCCTACACGGTCGACGGCGGCCCCATCGGCGAGCTGGAGTGGGAGTGTTTTAACGCCGCCGAGGCGACCGTCCGCTTTGAGGGCCAGTCCATCCACCCGGGCGACGCCAAGGGCCGTATGGTCAACGCAGGCAATCTGTTCTGCGACTTCAACGCGTTGCTCCCCTACGTGCAGCGCCCGGAGTATACGGAAGGCTACGAGGGCTTTTATCACCTTGAGGGTGTATCTGCGACCGTCGATCACGCCACAGCGCGCTATATCGTCCGCGACCATGACGCCGCCAAGTTCCAGCAGAAACTCGACCTTATTGATGCCGCCGCCTCGATGCTCAACCAGCGTCTGGGTGAGAAGCACGTGACGGTCGAGATTAAGCAGCAGTATCGAAATATGGCCGAGATCGTTCGTGACTATCCCGAGCTTATTGATGTTGCCAAGGAAGCCTACCTTGCCTGCGGCGTTGAGCCCCAGGTGCTGCCGATTCGTGGCGGCACCGACGGCGCTCAGCTGTCGTTCCGCGGTCTGCCCTGCCCCAACCTTTCCACCGGCGGCTATTGCTACCACGGCGTCAACGAGTTCGTCCCGGTCAGTTCACTCGTCAAGATGACCGACGTCCTGCAGGAGCTCGTCGCCCGCTTTGCATAGGGAACTCGAACAATCCAGGTAAGCAAAACCGCCCCGTCCTCAAAACCGAGAACGGGGCGGTTTTTGGTGCAAGGGGAGTAGTCAGCACCGCAGGTTGAGCCAACGTCAGCGAGCGACGTCCAAGGCGAACAAGTTGGCATGAAAAAGGCAGGGCATTGACCTTCTGGTCATGCCCTGCCTTTTGAATGACAAATTGTCGCCTTGGGCGGCGCGCAGCGTCAAGCCGTTACGGCGTTTGGTAAAACGCCGTAACTTAGTAGTTGGCCTCGTAGCCGTTACCGTCGCCGGTGGGCTCTTCGTAGTAGTCCGAATCGCTCGAATCGCTTGAGCCATCGGAATCGTCAGAGCTGACCGATGAGGTTGCGGTACCGTTTGCGTAGTCGTCAGACGTGTTGTTGTTCAGGTCGCCGATCGTAGAGCTGGAACCGTCGGAAAGACCTATGGTGTTGGGACCCTTGGGATCCTTGCCGGCATCGACGCGCTCCATCATTTCCTTGAGCTCGTCCTCGTAGACAAAGACGTAGCTCACACCGTCGATCATGGTGCTGTCGTCGGCATACGAGGGCAGGTTGGCCGAGTAGATACCGTCGACATCCATACCGCGCATGGCGTTGACCGTAGCCACGATATCCTGAACGCTCATATCGGTTACGAGCATATCGGACAGCGAATTAACCAGGCCAAAGATCTTCGTGGCATCGAAGTTATTGAGAATCTGGTTGGCAAGGGCGCCAAGCACCTGACGCTGGTGGCGCATGCGCGTGTAATCGCCGTCGGCATAGGTGTAGCGGCAGCGGGCATAGGTAAGGGCGGTGGCACCGTCCATATGCTGCTGGCCAGCGGTAATCTTAATATCCAGGTGCTCGGGGTCGTCAACATCATCGGTTGCGTTAATGTCGATACCGCCAACCGAATCAATCAGCGCCTGCATACCGTCGAAGCTGACCTCGGCATAGTGGGAAATCTGAACACCGCACAGCTCGTTGACCGCCTCGACCATGGCCTCGGCGCCGCCATACGTATGGCAGGCGTTAATCTTCATGGTCGAGCCTTTATAGACAACCTTGGTATCGCGCGGAATGGAAATAAGCGTTGCCTGTTTTTGCGTAGGGTCAATGCGAGCCAGGATAATCGAGTCGGCACGATACGTATCCTCGCCCGGACGACCGTCGGTACCAAGAAGCAGCACGTAGAACGGATCTTTTGCCTCATCGGTATCGACCAGAATCTGGCGCAGGTTGTTGGTAATGACATTGGAGTCGCCAAGCTTGCCCATGATAGTGGCAAACCACAAACCTGCAGCGGTCGTGGCACTCAGCAACACACCGAGCACGGCGATGAGCGCGACACGGCGAACCGTGCGGCCGCGACGGCGCTGACGGGCGCGCTCGGAATAGCGAGCGACGTTGTCGCGGCTGTAGATCTTGGCCTGCGCACCAGTCGAGGGTCTTCGGGTGTTATCCGCTAGGGGCTTCTTGTTAAACATAGGCAACCTGCATTAGTAGATGACGGGATCGGGGACGGTGGCATGTTCGACATGCGCGCCAAGCGCCTGCAGCTTTTCGACAAACCGCTCGTAGCCACGTTTGATGTGATGGATGGCCGAGACCTCGGTAACGCCATCGGCGATAAGGCCGGCAACCACAAGCGCCGCGCCGCCACGCAGGTCGGGTGAGGTGACCTGTGCGCCCGAGAAGCCCTTGACGCCGTGAATCATGGCGTGATGGCTCTCGATACGAATATCGGCACCCATACGCACGAGCTCGGAAGCGAACATGAAGCGGTTCTCGAAGATGTTCTCGGTAATTACGGAGCTTCCGTCGGCAAGGGCCGAAAGCACCATGATCTGCGCCTGCATGTCGGTCGGGAAACCCGGGAACGGAAGTGTCTGGATATCGACCGGCTTGATGCGCTCGACGCGATTGACGTGGACGCCGTTCTCGACACGCTCGCACTCGATACCCATAAGTTCCATCTTTTTGAGCACCATGCCCAGGTGGATGGGGCAGAAGCCCGTAACATCGACGCCACGTTCATCGGCCATGAGGGCGCCGGCGACGATAAAGGTGCCGGCCTCGATACGGTCGCCCACCACGCAATGGATAACGGGATGCAGCTCCTCCACGCCCTCGATGGTCACGACGGGCGTGCCAGCGCCGACGATCTTGGCGCCCATCTCGTTGAGCATGTTGGCGAGGTCGACGATCTCGGGCTCACGGGCCGCGTTGTCGATAACCGTGGTGCCCTGCGCGCGCACGGCAGCCATGATGAGGTTCTCGGTAGCGCCCACGCTCGCGAACTCGAGCGTGACGGTGGTGCCGTGCAGGCCTTGGGGAGCACTGGCGTTGATGTAGCCGTGGGCGGTGTCGAACTCGACGCCCAGAGCCTCGAGACCCAAGATATGCATATCAATCTTGCGGGCACCCAGGTTGCAGCCGCCCGGCATGGCAATCTTGGCGCGATGGAAACGACCCAGCAGGGGGCCCATCACAGCCGTGGAGGCGCGCATCTTGGCGACAAGCTCGTAGGGAGCCTCCCAGGAATCAACCTGGGAGGTATCGATTTCGAGCGTGTGCTCGTCAAGGACATCGATTGTGGCGCCCATACCCTTGAGTACCTTGCCCATAACGTGGACATCGGAAATATCGGGCACGTTCTGAAGCGTTGTCTTGCCCGGCGCCAGAAGCGTTGCAGCCATGAGTTTGAGTGCGGAATTCTTTGCACCCGAGACGGGCACGGAGCCTCCGATGGCGTGGCCACCCTCAACGCGGATAATATCCAAGGTCTACCCTTTCAAAAAGCATGCCCGGGGTGGCTGGGCCATCCCGGGCATGATGTGTTCGCAAATGGTCGAACGCTAAAACGTTTGACTATTGGGCAAGCTTGAGCTTACACCATGCGATTTCATTATAGAGGTAGGCGCGGCGTGCATCATCCTCCGACAAATTACCCAGCTTCTCTTCAAAACCTTGAATATCAGCTTTAACCTTGTCGGCGTCGACGGTCGCCAAATCGCAAGCGCGCTCGGCGAGGACGGTCACGACATCTTCCGCAACCTGGGCATAGCCGCCGGCCACGGCAAACGTGTGGTCGACAGTGCCCATGGCCTTATCGGAAACGCGAACGTAACCGCGGTCGATCGTGCAGATTTCGCTGGAGTGAGCAGGCAGAACGCCAAACTCGCCATCCGTAGACGGAATCGACACAAACGCAGCGTCACCCTCATAGGCGAGGCTCACGGGGCACACGATGCGGATACGCATAACCTACTTCTCCCCCATCTTGCGGGCGCGCTCACGCACGTCCTCAATCGTGGAAGCATAGCGGAATGCCTGCTCGGGCAGGTCATCGGCCTTGCCGTCGACAATCTCGGCGAAGGAGCGGACGGTATCCTCGACGCGGACGTAAACACCGGGGTTGCCAGTGAACTTCTCGGCGACGTGGAAGGACTGCGAGAGGAACTGCTGAATCTTACGAGCACGGTTGACCGTAAGGCGCTGCTCCTCGGACAGCTCGTCCATACCCAGAATGGCGATGATGTCCTGAAGATCGGAGTACTCCTGCAGGAGCTCCTGGACCTTGACGGCGACGCGGTAGTGCTCCTCGCCAACGATCGAGGGATCGAGGGCGTCGGAGGAAGACGCGAGCGGGTCGATGGCCGGGAACAGGCCGAGCGACGAAATGCTACGCGAAAGAACCGTGGTGGCGTCGAGGTGCGTGAACGTCGTGGCAGGCGCCGGGTCGGTCAGGTCGTCTGCAGGGACGTAGACGGCCTGGACGGAGGTAATGGAGCCCGTCTTGGTCGAGGTAATGCGCTCCTGGAGGTCGCCCATCTCGGTTGCCAGCGTGGGCTGGTAACCAACGGCGGACGGCATACGGCCCAGCAGTGCGGAAACCTCGGAACCTGCCTGGGAGAAGCGGAAGATGTTATCGATGAACAGCAGAACGTCCTGGCCACGATCGCGGAAGTACTCAGCGGTGGTAAGGCCGGCCAGACCGATGCGCAGACGCGCTCCAGGCGGCTCGTTCATCTGACCGTAGACCAAGCAGGTCTTGTCGATAACGCCAGACTCGCTCATCTCGAGATAAAGGTCGGTACCTTCACGGGTACGCTCGCCGACGCCGGTGAACACCGAGGTGCCGCCGTGCTCCTGGGCAAGGTTGTTGATGAGCTCCTGAATCAGAACGGTCTTGCCGACGCCGGCGCCGCCGAACAGACCGGTCTTGCCGCCACGGATGTAGGGCTCGAGCAGGTCAACGGCCTTGATGCCGGTTTCGAAGATCTCGGTCTTGGTAGTGAGCTCGTCGAAGCGGGGCGCTGCGTGGTGGATGGGATAGAACTCCTCCACCTCGGGCATGGGCTTACCGTCGACAGGCTTGCCCATGACGTTCCAAATGCGGCCGAGCGTCTTGGGGCCAACGGGCATCTTCATGGGCTCACCGGTATCGGTGGCGATGAGACCACGCTGCAGGCCGTCGGTCGAGGACATGGCGACCGTGCGGACGACGCCGCCCGGAAGCTGGCTCTCAACCTCGAGGATCGTGCTCAGGTGGCCGATCGGGGTCTCGGCCTCGACCGTGAGCGCGTTGTAGATCGGGGGCACCGCGCCGTCAAACTTGACGTCGACGACAGGGCCGATGATTCGCACGATGCGACCATCACCGGCAGTCGTCTTCTTGGTGGCTTCCTCGACCGCAAGCTTTACGGTGTTATTAGCCATTACTGTTCCTCCAATGCTGAGGCTCCGCCGACGATCTCGTTAATCTCGGTCGTGATCGAAGCCTGGCGCACGCGACTATACGTGCGGGTAAGGGTCGAGATGATCGCGGTGGCGTTTTCCGTCGCGGAGTGCATGGCCTTGCGGCGAGCACCCTGCTCGGCTGCCGCCGAATCGATCAGGGCCTGGTAGATGACCGTCAGGATATATGACGGCACAAGCTTGCCGAGAACATGCTCGGGAGAGGGCACGAACTCGAACGTGGACGAGATGCGCTTAGGGGCGTCGGTCTCGTTCTTACGCGGACCGTGGGCCATAGCGATCATCTCGGGATCGAGCGGCAGCAAGTGCTCGACGCGAAGCTCCTGATCCACGCGGTTCTTGGCGTGGTGGTAGACAAGCTCGACGCGGTCAAGCTCGCCGGCACGATACGCATCGCAGATATGAGAGGAGATCATGCGGGCCTGATTAAAATCGGGCTCGGAGGAATTGCCCTCAAAGTGCATGATGACGTTTGCGCGGTCACGGAAATACGTGGCCGGTTTGCGCCCACACGCGATGATCTCGCACTCGATGCCGTCGTTCGCCCAAGAAGCGGCGAGCTTTTCGGCCGTGCGCTCCACCGTCGTATTGAAACCGCCGGCAAGGCCGCGGTCCGAGGCAATAACGACAATCAGGCCATGCTTGACGCTCTCATGCTTCTGCAGCATGGGATCGGTGCCCGAACAGGAGGCGTCGCCGGCGACCGTCAACATGACGTCGGTCAGCGCCTCCTTATAGGGCTCGGCCTGCTTGGAGCGATCGAGGGCACGACGGATCTTGGCCGTAGAGACCATCTCCATCGTGCGCGTGATCTGCTTGGTCGTGGTAACCGAGGAGATTCGCTTCTTAATGTCGCGAAGGTTGGCCATAGGGCTTAGTTCTCCTCTGATCCAGTCGTATCGGCATGATGCTTGGCCATGAACTGCTGCTTGAAGTCACCGATAACGCGCAGAAGCTCAGCCTTGGTGTCATCGTCGATCTTCTTGGCGCGAACCTTATCGAGCAGCGAGCCAAAGCCGTTGTCCAGGTACTCGATAAGCTCAGCGCGGAAAGGCAGCACGTCGGCGATCTCCAGGTCGTCCAGGAAGCCCTCGTTGCCTGCAAACAGAACTGCAATCTGCTCGCCAACCTCAAACGGCTTGTAGCGCGGCTGCTTAAGGAGCTCAGTCATGCGAGCGCCGTGGGTAAGCTGCTTTTGCGTGGCCTCGTCGAGGTCGGAGCCGAACTGCGTAAAGCCGGCGAGCTCCTGGTACGAAGCGAGGTCAAGACGAAGATTGCCGGCAACCTGCTTCATGGCCTTGGTCTGTGCGTCGCCACCGACGCGGGACACGGAGATACCCACGTCGACTGCCGGGCGCTGGCCCTGGAAGAAGAGCTCGGACTGCAGGTAGATCTGACCATCGGTAATGGAAATGACGTTGGTCGGAATGTAGGCCGAGACGTCGCCGTCCTGGGTCTCGATGATCGGCAGAGCCGTCATGGAGCCGTAACCGTTCTTCTTGGACATCTTGACGGCACGCTCGAGCAGACGAGAGTGCAGGTAGAAGATGTCGCCAGGATAGGCCTCGCGTCCGGGCGGACGATGCAGCGTCAGCGACATCTGACGGTAGGCCACAGCCTGCTTGGACAGGTCGTCGTAGATGACGAGCACGTGGCCGCCGGGGTTGGTCTCGCTGGCGGGCTTGCCGTCCTCGCCGTTGTACATGAAGAACTCGCCGATAGCGGCACCGGCCATAGGCGCGATGTACTGCATAGGGGCGGAATCGGCAGCGGTGGCCGAAACGATAATGGTGTAGTCGAGCGCACCGTGCTGAGCAAGGGTCTCGCGGATGTTGGCAACCGTGGAGGCCTTCTGGCCGATGGCGACATAGATGCAGACCATGCCCTTGCCGCGCTGATTGAGGATAGCGTCGATGGCAATGGCGGTCTTACCGGTCTTACGGTCGCCGATGATGAGCTCACGCTGACCACGGCCGATAGGCACCATGGAGTCGATGGCGAGCAGACCGGTCTGAACCGGCTCGCACACCGGGGTACGGTCGATGACGCCGGGGGCCTTGAACTCGATAGGGCGGCGGTGCGTGGCGACAATGTCACCCAAACCGTCGATGGGCTGGCCGAGCGGATTGACGACGCGGCCGAGCATGGCACGGCTCACGGGGATATCCATAATGCGGCCAGTGGTGCGGCACTCGTCGCCTTCCTTGATGGAGTCGACGGCACCAAACAGAACGGCGCCGACCTCGTCACGGTCAAGGTTCTGGGCAAGGCCGAAGACGGTCTCACCGGTATCGGAGCTCTTGAACTCCAGAAGCTCGCCTGCCATGGCGCTCTTGAGGCCGGTGACGCGCGCGATGCCGTCGCCTACCTCGTCGACCGTTGAAACCTCATGCGTATCGACCGTCGCGGAGAGGCTCGTGAGCTGCTCCTGCAGTTTCTTGGCGATATCCTGGGCATTGAGGGTTTCGGACATTAGGCTTCACCTCCGTACGAATTAGCAGAGTTTGCGAGGGTCTCCTGCGCAATGCGCAGCTGCGTCTTGACGGAAATGTCACGACGCTCGCCGCGGGCCTCGAGCACCAGGCCGCCCACGATAGACGGGTCGACCTGCTCGATAAGGAATACCTTGCGGCCGAAGTCCTGCTCGCATTTCTTAGTGATGGTTTGACGCAGCTCGTCGTCGAGCGGGATCGCCGTGGTGACGGTCACGCCCACTACATCCTCGTCTTCCTCGGCAACATACTTAAAGGCAGCTGCCACCTTGGGAAGAAGGTCGAGCTGGTCGCGCTTGGACATGGTGTCGAGCACGGCGATGATCTCGGGGCTGGCGCTAGCCAGGCGCTCGATCATCTCGAGGTCCTCGAACACATGGTTCTCGGCCTTAGCGGCTTCCAGAAGGGAGCGCGCGTATGTCTCGAGCACCTTGTCCTGATAGCGGCTAGTCGGCATTCAGGCTACCTGCTTCCTGGATGTAGCGCTCGATGAGCTTCTTCTGCCCGGCCTCGTCCTCGAGTGCCTCGCCCACGATCTTGGTGGCGACGGCAACGGACAGGTCGGCGATGGAGCTCGCGGCACCGGCGTAGATGGACTTGCGCTCGTCCTCGACGGTCGTGTGGGCCTTGGCGATAATCTCCTCGGCCTCCTTGTGAGCAGCCTCGATGATACGGGCGCGCTCGGACTCGGCGTCCTTACGGGCCTCGAGAACGATGTCGGCAGCCTGACGACGGGCGTCGGTGACGATCGAGTCGGACTCAGCGCGCTTGGCGATAGCCTCCTGCTTGGTCTTCTCGGCCTCGTCGAGGCTCTCCTCGATCTTCTTGCCGCGCTCCTCCATGGTTTTCATGATGCCCGGCAGGGCGACCTTGGCCAGCACGATCCAGATAATCAGGAAGGCGATAAGCGCCGGGATGAACTCCGCCATCTTAGGGATGAGGATGTCCGCACCGGCAGCGCCGTCCTCGGCGAACGCGGAAACCGGCATGAGCAGCGCGGCCGCGGACGCGGAGAGTGCGATCGCGCTCTTCTGGGATGAAAGATTCATACTTGACGCTCCGTGCTATTTAACGATCAGCGCGACAACGAAGCCGATCAGAGCCAGAGCCTCGCCGAAGGCGGAGCCCATGATGAAGACGGTGAACACGCGGCCCTGGACCTCAGGCTGACGGGCCATAGCACCCGTAGCACCCAGAGCAGACAGGCCGATAGCAAGACCAGCGCCGATAACACCGAGACCGTAACCGATAACTCCCACGATTCCTCCTTTGTCGTGCGTGTCTTATTTCACGCAGGATAACCTTATTTATAACTGCCGGGCTCCATGGGTACGGGCACCAGCGGTTTAACGAATTGCCTTACCTTTAAGGCGCGAACGGAAGACTACTCCTCCTCCGCGACCTCCTCTGCCTCGGAGACATACACGGCGGTAAGGACCGTGAAGACGTAAGCCTGGATGGCGCCGACCACAAGCTCAATCGTATAAATCAGGATGAGGATGGCGAGCCAGGCCAGCGAAGGCAGGGCGCCGATGGCGTGGGCCGCGGAAACCTGCTGAAGCAGCGGCTGCATGAACATGCTCGCCATGATGGCGAACGAGCCCATGACCACGTGTCCTGCGAACATGTTGCAGAACAGACGAACGGCGAGCGTGATGAGGCGCAGGAAGGTCGAGAAGAGCTCGACGACCCACACGAGCACGTTCATCGGGAAGCTCACGCCCTGCGGGGCGAGGCTCTTGATGTAGCCGATCACGCCGTGAGCCTTGCATCCGTAGTAGATGAAGTACACGAAGGCGAAGATGGCGAGCGCGGCGGTGGAGCCGATTGCGCCGGTGCCGGGCTTCATTCCCGGGATCAGGCCGATCATGTTATTGATCAGGATGAACAGGAAAAGCGAGCACAGGAACGGGAAGTGCTTCTTCCAGTTCTCACCCACGACGCCCTTGCCGATATCGTTCTCGACGTACTCGATGATGTACTCGAAACCGTTGACGAAGAAGCCCTTGGGAACCAGGGTCTGCTTCTTCTTGAACACGGCCAGGACGATCAGGAGCACGATCGTGGAGACGATCAGCCAAAACGAGTACTGCGTGATGCCGCAGCTCAGATCGCCCACGACGGGGGTGGAGCTGAACTCGCTGACCAGATGATTAATCTCATCAGGCAGCTTTTCAAAAATTTCCACGACTTACCTTTCGACCTCATGAGGATCTCGCAGCGCCTTGGCGACGCGAACCGCGCAGGCGGCCATAAAGACCACGAAGCCGATCGCCTCGCCCAGGAGGAACATGCGAAATGCCTCTCCGAACAACGCAAACACAACCAAGGTAAAGACGAGCAGGGCGACCGCCGAGACCGCCAGACTCGCCATGCCCTTGAGCATGTCCGCATTCTGCTTATCGTCGAGAACCGGCTTGAGCGTAAAGACAAAGGGAAGAAAGGCGATTGCGCCCGCGATGGCGCCTGCAACGATAGCGAGCAGATCGGCTATCTGAAACACTGGCGTCCTCACTTTCCTCTTTTAACGCTTCCCAGAACAGTTCCCGCCAAACATTGGTGACTATTGTACGAGCCAATCGCTAAAGTACAACCGAAAAAGCATCGGTTAATACGCACCTGTTCGTTTTCTTAAGACCTTCTTTATGCCGCAGGTACGGTAATACGTTTTTCGCGAACCCCTCTGGGCTAAACGTCCGTTAACAGGAGTGCGCGTGGACGTCTTCTACTCGCCCGCGCGCACCATTTCTTCGTATTTGTGACCGTAGCCGACAAGGCCCGACGACTACAGCGTGCCGTAGATACGGTCACCGGCATCGCCCAGGCCGGGAACGATGTAGGCGGCCTCGTTGAGGTGGTCGTCGATGGCGCAGGTATAGACATGCACATCGGGATCTTTCTCGGTCAGCGACTTGAGGCCCTCGGGGGCCGCGACGATGCACAGCATGCGGATGTCCTTGACACCGCGCTCGCGCAGATAGCCGATAGCCATCTCGGCAGAACCGCCCGTGGCGAGCATGGGATCGACGACCAGGCAGATACGCTGGTCGATATCCTTGGGCATCTTGCAGTAATACTCATGCGGTTCGTGGGTGACCTCGTCGCGCTCCATGCCAATGTGGCCCACGCGGGCAGAGGGCACCAGGTCGAGGATGCCGTCGACCATGCCAAGGCCCGCGCGCAGAATGGGGACGATGGCGAGCTTCTTGCCGGCAAGCTGCTTAAACGTGGCGGTAGTGATGGGAGTCTCGACTTCGACATCCTCCATGGGCAGATCGCGCATGGCCTCGTAGCCGTCAAAAAGCGCGAGCTCGCGCACGAGCTGGCGGAACTGGTTGGTGCCGGTCGACTTATCGCGCAGGATCGACAACTTGTGCTGGACGAGCGGATGGTCGACAAGCGTCACGCGGGACGCATCGTAGGTAACGGTCATGGGTTGATTGCCCCTTTCGTTGCGGCCGCAAAACGACCTTGCTGACATGACGCACAGCGATGTTGCCGCCGCCCGCCATGCATTAGTTTAGCGGTTTGTTATATCAAGCAGCCCATCGCAGCCCTACTGTGCGGTGCTGAGCGAGCGCCTGACTGCATCACGCCAGCCCGCAAGGTTTTGCTCGCGGCGCTCGGCGGACATGTGGGGAAGGAAGGTCCTAACGATCTGGGCATTTTGCTCCAGTTCTTCCAGGTCTTCCCAATAGCCGACGGCAAGACCCGCCAAGTACGCGGCACCGATTGCCGTGGTCTCCACCGTCTCGCATTGCAGCACGGGGATATCCAGCAGGTCGGCCTGGAATTGCATGATGAACTCGTTGCGTGAGGCGCCGCCATCGACGGACAGGCGCTCAATCGAAAGTCCCACGTCCTGCTCCATGGCGCGCAGCACGTCATAACTCTGGTAGGCCATAGACTCGCAGGCCGCACGCACAATGGTCGCGCGACTCGAGGCACCGGTCAGGCCGCACACGATACCGCAGGCACGCGGGTCCCACCAGGGAGCGCCCAGGCCAGCGAAGGCGGGGACGAAGTAGCAGCCCTCGTTGTCGTTGATCGAAGCGGCGAGTTGCGCGGACTCGCTCACACTCGAGATGATGCCCATGTTGTTGCGCAGCCAGTTCATGGTTGAGCCGGCGGCAAAGATAGAACCCTCGAGCGCATAGCTGATCTTGCCGTCCGCGGCGATACCGATCGTGGAGACCAGACCGTTCTTGGATTCGACGACCTCGTCGCCGGTGTTCATGAGCATAAAGCAACCCGTGCCATAGGTGTTTTTGGTCTGGCCGGGATGGAAGCAGCAGTGGCCGAACAGCGACGCCTGCTGATCGCCCGCCACGCCCATGATGGGTGGCATGTTGGTCATGATGTCGCTCGCGACGCGGCCGTAGTCGCCCGAGCTCCAACGAACCTCGGGCATCATGGAACGTGGAACGTCAAAGAGCGCCAGCAGGTCGTCGTCCCAATCGAGCGTATGGATATTAAAGAGCGCCGTGCGGCTGGCATTGGTGTAGTCGGTGGCAAAGACCTGGCTGCCGGTAAGGTTGTAGATGAGCCAGGTGTCGATGGTGCCGAACATGAGGTCGCCCGCCGCCGCGCTCTCACGCGCACCGTCGACGTTGTCGAGGATCCACTGCACCTTGGAAGCCGAGAAATACGGATCGAGCGTGAGTCCCGTGCGGGAGCGCACCAGCTCTTCTGCGCCCCGCTCGACCAGCTCGTCGATCAGAGGTGCGGTGCGACGGCATTGCCACACGATGGCGTTATAGATGGGTTGGCCGCTTATGCGGTCCCACACCACCGTGGTCTCGCGCTGGTTGGAGATACCGATGGCGGCGATGCGGTCAGAATGGATGCCGCTCTTAAACTGGACCTCCATCATCACGCCGATCTGGCTGGCAAGCACCTCCATGGGGTCTTGCTCTATCCAACCGGGACGCGGGAAGCTGGTTTTGACGCTACGACGTGCCTGCGCGACGATGCAGCCGTACTCGTCGACGATGGTCGCAAGTACCGAAGTGGTGCCGCAGTCGAGCGCCATGATGTAGGAACCGCCAAAGTTAAACGAGGCATCTTCCATGCCCAGGCTGCCCAGATTCAACGACATCGCTTACACCTTTCTATTGCATCGGGTCGGACAGGACCCGTTCGATCTCTGATGCGGGAAGTGCGCCTTGGCGCAGGATCTGGAGCCCGCCGTGCTGGAACGACACGATGGTCGAGGCGTCGCGACACGGGGTCTCGCCGGCGTCGACGGCAACATCGACCCCCTCCAGGATGCGACCTTCGACGGCGGCAAAGCTTGCCGGCGAGGGCGCGCCGTGTGTGTTGGCGCTCGTGCAGGCAAGGGGACTGCCGCAGGCGCGGATGAGCGCTTGGACCACGGGAGAGGCCGAAGCGCGCAGGGCCACGGTGTCGTCGGCAGCACGCATAAAGGTCGGCACGCAGGGAGCCGCCTTGACCACGATAGTCAGGGCTCCCGGCCAGCATCGTCGCGCAAGTACGCGGGCATCTTCCGGGATATCCACGCCATAGCGGTCGAGTGCTTCGACGCCATCGACCAGCCAAGCGACGGTTTGCGTGAGCTCACGTTGCTTGAGAGTGAAGATACGGCGATAGCCGGTGCCGAGCGCAGGAACTGCGGCGCCATTGACGGCAGCCTGCGGATCGCGCGGCCACGATGGGAATTCGCTTGTATCTTGGGGCACGGCGCCCGAGAAGGCGTTGACTGCCACGGCGACACCGTAGACGGTCTCGGTCGGAATCAAGGCCAGGCCGCCGCGGCCGAGCACCTCGGCCGTGCGCTCGACGGCAAGCCGATGCGGCTCGCGCGTTCCCTCGTATACCCGATAGACCATCTGCATGTGTATGCCAGCCCCTTACGCTCCGGTGCAAGTTTGTTTACTGTGGGGCATTCTCGCACGAAACATTCAACCTATTTGCCCAGAGCGCATGTTGGTTTGGTGAGCGGCTCTAGTAGTCGGTGAAAGTGAGGGGGTTAATTGAAGATGTTTAGCGCGCAAGCGTAACGGTACGATCGGGAAACTCGATGCTTGCAACCAGTTTTCCGCCGAGGCTCTCTGCGTACCTGCTCAGCGTGTCGAGCCTCATCGAACCCAACTCCCCACGCTCGAGCTCGGATACACGTTTTTGAGAAACGCCCATCGACTGGGCGACCGACGCCTGTGTTAGATCTTTTAACCTGCGAATCTGAGCAAGCTTATAGGCTTCGATACGATCGCGAGTCCTCTCCTGCTCGGCGGTAATGGAGTCGCGTGTTATCCCGCGAGATTCCATATACTCATGCAGTTCCATCTCGATCGAGCCTCCTTACGTGGCGACGGTATATTTGCTCGGCCCTTGGAATGTTGATCGCATACCAACCGTTCCATTTTGCCCTTGACGATCCCGCTCGCGACTTATCACCCGCCAATAGCAATACCGCCTGGCGCTTGGGGTCAAAGGCGAAGAGGATGCGAATCACCTGCCCACCACACGACGTCACTCTCAGCTCCTTTAAATGATGAAGCTTCGAGCCCTTTACGCGGTCAACCAGCGGACGACCAAGGCTGGGACCTTCCTTCTCGAGCACCAAAAGGTCTGCATAAATCTGCTTCAGCGTAGCTTCATCCTGCTCATCAAGCCAAGGTTCAATGTAATCAAGCACGATACGGTACCGATGCAGCTGATTTGACATACCTTTCTCCTTCTATAGTAGAAGTTTTACGGTATATTGCAAGGACAAACTTGCGCAAATGTCTATTTATTCAGCTTAAATACGCTGTTTGGGCTCGGTGACGATGGCTCGAACGATGCGGGGACGATCGGTGAGATCGTGAACGATACGCACGTCCGAAAGGCCCGCCTGGCGGCAGAGCTCGGCGGCGGCGTCGAGGGCACCCTCGTAGAGCTCGCAGGCAAACAGGCCGCCGGCGCGCAGCATGTAAGGCGCCGCATTGAGCAGGCGGCGGAAGATATCGAGGCCGTCGGCGCCGCCCTCAAGCGCCAGGTCGGGCTCGAAGTCCTTGACCTCGTGCGGCAGTGAGCGCATGACGTCGGTCGGAATGTAGGGCGGATTGGAGACAAGCACGTCGAAGGTGCCCCACTCGTCGTGGGGAATGGAACTCACCAGGTTGGTGAGGCTAAAGGCAACCTCATCTGCCGTGAGGCCGAGGGCGTCGCGGTTTTTGGTGGCCAGATCGATGGCGCGCGGCTCGATATCGGTGGCGGTGCAGGTAACGTGGCCGCGACGCTCCCAGGCAAGGGAGAGCGAGATGCAGCCCGTGCCGCAGCCGACCTCGAGAACGCGGGCAGTGCGGGGCTCGGCTGGAGCAGGCGCAGCGGCATCCTGAGCTGAAGCCGTCTCCTGGCCGGCACCCTCGATGGCGATGCCGTATTCGTCGAGCTCGGACTCGGCGGCTTCCGCGGCTTCGGCTTCTGCTGCCTGCGCGGCGGCTTCCTCGGCCTCGCGGTCGGCCAGTTCCTCGGCATAGGCGCGACTGCCCAGCACATCGCCGCCCAGCGCCGCCTCGTCGGCGGCCGTGAGGTTGGCGGCACGACGCTCGGCGGTCGCGCGCTCGTCGGCCAGCGCCGCCTCAGCTTTGCGGGCCTCTTCGACCTCATCGTTCCAAGGCAGCTCAACACGCTGACGGGCAGCAGCCTCGGGGCTCAGCACCTCGGCATCCAGAGAATTGAGGACTTCCTCGACGAGCATCTCGGTTTCGGGGCGCGGGATGAGCACACCGGGAGCGCACGCGACGTCAATCATGCGAAACTGCGTGCTGCCGGTGATGTACTGTAGCGGCTCGCCTTTGGCGCGACGAACGACGGCCGCATGCATGGTCTCGAGCTGGGCCGCGTTAAGCGTCTCGTCCATACGCATATATAGGTCAATGCGCGCCAGGCCCGTAGCTGCGCACAGCAGCCACTCGGCAGAAAGACGGGGGTGCTCCTCGCCGCGCTCGGCCAGGTACTCCTTGGTCCACTCGAGACAACGCTTGATGGTCCAGATCTCGTTTGCCATAGGGCCCTCCCCTCTTAAGCGCCGGACGGCGCGCGAATGTCGGAGCAGATTGTACGCGAGGCCAGCGCTTGGCAAGGGACGATTGAAGGCGATTATCGAGAATCAGCCCAGAATTTTGCACCGAGCTCGCTCAAAGTGTTCATTCGCCGACGTCTAAATCTGCATCCGTCAAGTTTTTGGCAAGGTTGACCCAAAACTGACCAATATCTAACCAAGAACTTGCCAAATCACTTGACGAACGACGCGGTAAAAATCACCCCGCGACTTCTCGGACGATTTTTGAAGCAATATTTTTAATAACAGATGCACGCCATAAATTGCTTTGAGCAGGTAGATAGCTTAATTTCAAACAAAGCAGATTAAATAAATTCGAAAAGTAATTTACCCAACCTAGTCATTTAAGAACGTCCCCAACGCCTAATGGCTACATCTAAGCGACGCAGGTTGAGCATACCGCATCCGGAGCAAGGCAACGCCGCAGGTAGAGGACGTACAGCGAGCGGGCCGCATTTGAGACAAGGTGACGTGAAACGAAAGGGCGCTGACCTTCTGGTCGCGCCCTTGAAGTTGAACGTCAGATTGTCCAAATGCGGCCCGCGCAGCGTCGGCCGGTCCGCCGTTCGGTAGAACGGCGGAACCTACACAGCCTGTGCCAGCTTCTCGGCTCGCTCGGCGGCGGCGAGCGCCTCGATGACGGTGCCGAGCTGATCGCCCAGAAGGACGCCGTTGTAGGTGGAGTTGAAACCGATGCGGTGATCGGTCACGCGGTCCTGGGGCTGGTTGTAGGTACGGATCTTCTCGGAACGGTTGCCGTGGCCGATCTGGCTCTGGCGCTCAGCACCAAGCTCTGCCTGCTGCTTCTCGAGCTCCATCTCGTACAGACGAGCACGCAGCATCTGCATGCAGACCTCGCGGTTCTGAATCTGGGAGCGCTGCTCCTGCGACTGCACCACGGTGTTGGTGGGCAAGTGGGTGATGCGCACGGCGGAGTAGGTAGTGTTAACGCACTGACCGCCAGGGCCGGAGGCGCAGTAGGTGTCGATGCGCAGGTCGGACTGGTTGATCTGGACGTCAATTTCCTCGGCCTCGGGAAGTACGGCGACGGTAGCCGTGGAGGTCTGAATGCGGCCCTGGGACTCGGTCTTGGGAACGCGCTGGACGCGATGCACGCCGGACTCGAACTTCATGACGGAGTAGACGCGGTCGCCCTCGACCTTGAACTCGATGGACTTAAAGCCGCCGGCCTCGCTGGGGCTGGAATCGAGCACGGTGGTCTTCCAGCCGCGCGATTCGCAGAAGCGCTGGTACATCTTGTACAAGTCGCCGGCGAAGATGGCTGCCTCGTCGCCACCGGCGGCGGAGCGAATCTCGACGATGGTGTTCTTGTCGTCGTTGGGGTCACTCGGGATGAGCATGTACTTGATGTCTTCCTCGAGCTGGGGAAGCTTTTCCTCGTTCTCGGAGATGTCCATCTGGAGCATCTCCTTCTCGTCCGCATCGCTGGTGTCGCGGAGCATCTCCTTGGCGGCCTCGATGTCATCGAGCGCGCCGATGTACTCGCGCGAGGCAGCGATGAGGTCGGACTGGTGTGCGTACTCCTTGTTGAGACGCGTGAACTCCTTGATGTCGGAGGCGACGGCCGGGTCGGAAAGCTTCTTCTCGAGCTCCTCGTAGGCCTTAATGATCTTTTCGAGCTTGTCGCGCATGGCGGGACTCCTTTATGTGCGTGAAGGCGAAAATCGGCAGAGTTGATGGGGCGCGCGGCGCCACTGCGGGGGTAAGCCCAGCTAGAACATGTCGATCTTCAGATACATGCGCATCCCTTCGCGTATGAGGTACATAGTTGCGGTCTAACCCATACATGATAGCGTGCGCAGGCATACCTGCATATAACCCGCACGGAATGCGACAAAGGGTCAGTCTCTTTCCTTGAATACAACTTCATCCGAACGCCTCCCGCATTCATCCGCACATATACGGATAAATTTGGGAATCCGATACCCTGAGGGCCGGATCGGCCGGCCCCGGGAGATCGGAGGACGCCATGTCCGGAAAGGGCGGGAAGGGCGCCGCGAGGGCGGTCCCGAGGACCCACGGCAGGCTCACCGGGTACGAGCGGGACACGGTCCAGAGGATGCTGAAGCGCAGGGTTCGCTCGGCCACTTCCTCGAGAGGTTCAAGGGCGTATCGACCCGCAGGCTCCACAGCTGCCTGATGTGGTTCAGATGGCTGCGCGAGGCCGCACGCGTCGGGGACAGGACGTCGCTCATGCGCGAGCAGCTCGACGACGGGCGCTACGAAAAGATCCGGAAGAAGATGATGGAGCCGGAGTACGAGTTCCATCTGGAGCCGGACGTGCAAACGGCGGGTTAACATAGCCTTTCACCAAAAAGGGCGAGCGGCCGCGCCCTGCGACCACCCGCCCTCAATCAAAGCCCTTCTCGGCCGCCGTAGCTACCGGTTCCGGCGCCGCAGGATAACGCCTGCGGCGATCAGCACCACCGCGCCGCCCGCGATGCCACCCAGGGCCATCGGCGACAAGCTGGTATCGCCCGTATACGGCAGACCCGGCTTCTCCTCCTTCGGCACCGGTGACTTGCTCGGCGGATTGGTGGGCGGCTCCGTCGGCGGGGTGGTCGGCGGCGTGTACGTGTTCTTGAACACCGGCGCCACGGCGCCGTCATAGGTTACCGTCGCCACCAGATGGCCCGCACCGTCGTCCGTCACCGTCACCGTTACCCGGTGCTCGGCCGCGTCGTACGTCACGTTCTTCTGACCGTCGTCCACCTCGGAGATGCTGTAGGCGTACGTTCCGGGCTTGTCGTACGAGATCGCCTCGAAGCCCACCGTGCCGTCCGCCGCGTTCTTTGCGGTCTGCAGCACCTTGCCGTCGGCATCCTTCAGCTGGAAGGAGAACTGCCCTTCCTTCAGGTCCTCGCCGCTCAGCACCTTGGAGGCCCCCAGCTTCACCTCAGTCGCGGCCGGCGCGTAACTGTTGCTAAACGCCACCGCATCCGCAGCCTTGCCGCCCTTGCTGTAGGCAACCTGCGCCTCCAGCGCGTGCGTCTCCGCATTCTCCGTCACCGTCACCGTCGCGGTAAAGACCGTCGTGTCGTAGGTGACGCCGTTCGCCGTCGCCCCTGCCCGCTCGGACACGGTGTAGACGTACGTCCCCACCTTGTCCAGCTGCAGCGGCGCGAAGCCGAACGTGCCGTCGGCGCCGTTCTGCACCGTCTGCACCACGTTACCGTCGGCGTCCTTCAGGTCGAAGAAGAACTCACCCTCGGCCAGGTCGCGGCCGGTCAGAGCCTTCGTTCCGGTAATCGTCGCCGTCGTTGCCGTCGGCGTGTAGGTGTTGGTGAAGGTCAGATCCGCAGCCGTCTTGTTCGCCGTCGCGGTCAGCTGGCCGCTGCCGTCATCGGTCACGTTCACCGTTACGTCCAGCACCGCATCGCTGTAAGTGATGGTGCCATCTTGGCCCGCAACCTCCTTCACCTGGTACGCATGCGAACCAGTTGCGGTGTACGAGATGGCCTTGAAGGTAAACGCTTTACCCACGTTCGTGGTCCGGTCGATCTCCTGCCCGGTGGCCACGTCAATCAGCGCGAATGTGAACTCGCCATCGGCGGGCGTCCGCGTGGTGGCCGGGTCGGCATTCTCAAGCACCTTGGTGCCAGAGATCTGGTAGGAGGTCTGACCCGGCTGGTAGCTGTTCGCAAACGTCATGGTATTGGGGGTGACGCCGTTCTCGGTACCCTCGCTCGGCTTCACCGTGGAGCTCTCTACCACCAGCTTGCCGTCGTTGTTGTCCTTCACCACGTAAGTCAGGGTGTACGTCTTGCCGGTGTAAGTCACGCCCGGCACGCCCGGCGCGTCGACCGTCGGCTGCACCTCGCGGACCGTGTAGGTAAAGGTGCCCGCATGGTCGAAGGTCAGCTTGTCGAAGGCAACCTTGCCGTCGGCATCGTTCTTCTGGGTCTGGATCACCGAGCCGTCAGACCCCATCAGCTCGAAGGCGAAGTCTCCCTCCTTTAGCTGATAGCTGCCGTCGTGCACGTTAACGCTCTTGGTGAGGGCGATCGCACCGGAGTCCGTCGCCTTTGCCTCGTAGGTGTTGGTGAAGGTAGGCTTCGTGACATTCGCGCCGTCGTAGGCGACGCTCGCCTGCAGCGTGCCGGCATTGTCCGCAACCGTCACCACGGCATGGTGCACCGCGGCGTCGTAGGTCACGCAGGCCAGATCGCCCTTCCGCTCAACTATGGTGTACTCGTGCGTACCCGGCTTCGCGTAGGAGAAGGCATCGAAGTTAACGCTTCCGTCCGCGCCGTTGGTCGCGGTCCGGACGGGCTCGGCCCCGGCAAGCTGCTCAGCCGTCAGGTTGCCCTCGTACACATCGAAGGTGAACTCGCCGCCCTTGAGTACGATCGGCGTGTTGTCGTCCTTCTTCACGTAGCTCTTCTGCGCACCGAGGGCCAGGCCGGTCGCGGCCGGCTGGTAGATGTTGGTGAAGGTCTCCGGGCCTGATGTGCTCGTCACGATCGCCTTCGCATTCAGTGCTCCGTTCCCGCCGTCTGTGACCGTCACCGTATAGGTGAGGGCATGATTGTCGTAAACCATGCCGGCCTCCGCGCCCGGCTGCTCCGCGATGGTGTAGGTAAAGTCCTTGCTCGCGGCGCCGCCCAGGTCGGCGAGCTTGAAGTCGCGCGTGAACTTCACCGTGCCATCGGCCTTGTTCATCGTGGTGTCGAGCACCTTGCCGGCAGCGTCCTTCAGGTCGAAGGTGAACTCGCCGTCCGCAGGCTTCGTCGTGTGATCGAAGCCGTCCGCAACCTTGATGGTCTTGGTCGCCGTCAGGGTTACGGAACCCTTTGCGTCGTAGGTGTTGTTGAAGGTGGGAGCCGTAGCGACACCGTCATAGGTGACGGTCGCCTTCGCCTTGTTGTTGTCGCCCTGGTCCTGCTCTACCTTGACGTGGACCTTGACTTCCTTGGCGTCGTAGAGCACGCCGTCAACGGTCTGGCCGGCTTTCTCCTCCTTGAGCGTGTAGTCGTACTCGCCCAGGTTCAGGTTCTTGACGGCCAGCTTGACCTTGCCGCCCCGGTCGTTGGTGCCCTTGGCGACCTCGTTGCCGGCCTGGTCGTACAGGCCGAAGGCGAACGCGCCGTCCGTCAGTGCCTTGCCCGCGAGGGTCTTCGTGGCCTCGACGGCAACGTCCGTCGTCGGCTTCGCGTTGGTGAAGGTCGGCACGGCCTTATCGCCGCCGTAGGTGGCGACCGCCTTTAGCTCGCCCTTCTCATCGGTGACCTTGACGTGGACCTTGACTTCCTTGGCGTCGTAGACCACGCCGTCAACGGTCTGGCCGGCTTTCTCCTCCTTGATGGTGTAGTCGTGATCGCCCGGCGTGTCGTAGCCGATTGCCTGGAAGGTGACCTTGCCGCCCTTGTCATTCTGGACGGTCTGGACCACGCTGCCGTCCTTGTCGAGCAGCTGGAACGTGAAGTCGCCCCCTGCGAGGTCGCCGCCCGTGAAGCGCTTCGTCGCCTTGAGCGTTACCGAGGTCTCCTTCGGGTGGTACGTGTTCATGAAGGTCTGCGAGTTGTCTCCACTCGTTACCTGCGGTGTGGCCCTCAGCGTGCCGGTGCCATCGTCCGCGACCGTCACCTTGTAGATGAGCGCATGGGTGTCGTAGAGCATGCCCGGCTCCGTGCCCGGCTTCTCCGCGATGGTGTAGGTAAAGTCCTTGCTCGCGGCGCCGTCCAGGTCGGAGAGCTCGAAGTCGCGCGTGAACTTCACCGTGCCATCGGCCTTGTTCGTCGCAGTGTCGAGCACGTTGCCGGCGGCATCCTTCAGGTCGAAGGTGTACTCGCCGCCCTTCAGCTTGGTGTCGTGCGTGAAGCCCGGCGCGACCGCAACGACCTTGGTCGCCGTCAGCTCCGCGGAGCCCTTTGCGGTATAGGTGTTCTTGAAGGTGGGGGCATCCGTCTTGCCGTCGTCGTAGGTGACGCTCGCCTCCAGCTTGCCGGCGTTGTCCACGACCGTCACCACGGCATGGTGCACCGTAGCGTCGTAGGTCACGTGGGACAGGTCGCCCTTCTGCTCCGCGACGGTGTATTTGTGCTCGCCGGCCTTGGTGTAGTCGATGGCCGGGAAGGTAACGGTGCCGTCCTCGCCGTTCTCAGCGGTCCGGATGGGTTGCTTGCCCTTCAGCTGCTCAGCCGTCAAATCGCCCTTGTACAGGTTGAAGGTGAACTCGCCGCCCTTGAGCGCAGCCGGCGTGCTGTCGGACTTCACATAGGTCTTCTTCGCCGCGAGCGCCACCGAGGTCTCGGCGGGCTGATACGTGTTCTCGAAGGTCGGGGCATCGTTCTTGCCGTCGTAAGTGACGGTCGCCTTCGCCTTGCCACCCTCCGCCTTCACCGAGACGTGAACCTTCACCGCCTTGGTGTCGTAGGTGATAGTCGGATCGGCACCGACGTTCTCCTCCTTGAGTATGTAGTCGTACTCGCCGATGGTCAGACCGGTGAGAGCAAAATTGATCTTGCCATCCTTGTCGTTCTGGGCGAGCTGGACGGGATTACCCGTGGACGCGTCGCCTTGGTACAGGCCGAAGTTGAACGCGCCTTCCGTCAGGTCCTTGCCCGTGAGGGTCTTCTTTGCCTCGATGGTTGCATCGGCCGTCGGCTTCGCGTTGGTGAAGGTCGGCACAGCCTCATCGCCGTCGTAGGTAGCGGTTGCGTCCAGCGTGCCGTTCTTGTTATCGGTGACGCTGACCTTGACCTTCACTTTCTGACCGTCGTAGACGATGGTCTGGTCGTTACCGGTAACTTCCTTGATGGTGTACTCGTAGTCACCGGACTCGGTGTAGTTGATGGGCTGGAAGGTAATGTTGCCGTTTTTGTCGTTTGTGCCGGTCTCAATGGGCGTGCCTTCCGTCTTGTCACCCTTGTACAGAGCGAACGAGAAGTCGTTCCCCGCGAGCGCACCGCCCGTAAAGCGTTTCTTCGCCGCCAGGGTCACGGAACCCTTCGCGGCATAGCTGTTGGTAAAGGTGACGAGGTTCACCTTGCCGTTCTTGACCTCAAGCGTCTCGCTCTTGTCATCGCCGTCCTTTTCCACCGCCACGCCTGTGACAGTCAGCTTGGCATTCTTGTCCTCAACCTTCACCGTGACGGTGTAGGTGGAATCGTCCATCGTCCAACCGGCGTTCTGCACACCAGTCGTATTAGGATCGTCATCTTCCCCGTGGGCCTCGGTGAGCGTAAACGTGTAGTCGCCTGCCTTGTTGAATTGCATGCCGGAGAAGCTGAGGGGCTGACCGTCCTTGCTGGTGATCTTCCCCTCCGTGGTCTTGGACTCCGAGGATGTGTCGCCCTTCAGGCCGTCAGCCTTCAGATCGCCGGCGGCAATCTTATCCTTCGTCTCCGACGTGGCAGTCAGCGTGAACGAGAACTTCTTGTCCGTGCTCTCGGTGCCGGAAATCTTCTTCGTTACCTGCGGGGTCAGCTCGTCGCTGGCGACCGTCTTGTAGCTGTTCTCGAACGGAATAGTCGCCGTGTTGTCCTCGAGCGAGGCGCCGGGGGCAAACTTACGGTAATCGACCCTCTTGCCATCACTGTTCAGAACCGTCGTCTCGACTTTCAGTGTGCCGTCGCCGTTGTCGGACACTGCGATCTTGACGGTATAGACCGTCTTGTCGTAGGTGTAGCCGGCGGGGACGGGCTTCGGCACGTTCTCTTCCACCCTGTATTGGTAGACGTTGGCGCGGCATTCATTGCTCACGTCGTCGTGTGTGAACTGCAAGCCCTTCGGCAGCAAGCTCACGGTCTTGGTGTCCCCGAGCTTCATCTCGGGAATCTTGAAGGTCTCCGCCCCGCCCGTGATGTCGAGCTTCTTCGCCGCGGCGTCGGCGGAGGTCAGGATGAACTTCGTGCCATCCTGACCCTCGGCCTGATAGTCCTCGGGCGTCACCGTAAAGCTGAATGTTCTGCTCGCATCACCGGTGCCGGTGAATTTCTTCTCAATCTGTAGACCGGCCTTCGCACCGTACTCAACCGTCTCGACCTTGTACTCGTTCTTGAACGGGACGATAGGCGTAGCGGGCTTCGCGCCGCGACTCGAGACCGTCTGCACGTAGTTGGTCGTGGTATTAAGGCCCTTAATCGCCTCGGCCGTCAGCGCATCAACGTTCTCGCCCACGCCAACGAGCGCCGTCACGTCCGGGCCCTTCACGATGGTCGTCTTGGTGTAGAGCTGGCCTTTGTTGTCCGGATTCGGCTTCACCGCGATGAGCACGAAGGCATCACCGGGGTACTCGGTGTCATACGTGTATCCAGCAGCGTTGGCGTCATGTACCTCAGACACCTTGTACACGTACATCTTGTTGTAGCTCAGCTGCGTGAAGTTCATCTTCAGCTTACCGGACATCGTGGCGGTCTGCGTATCGTCACCGTCATCCTTGCCCACGGTGTTCGTGAACGACTTATCGGAATCAACCGGCTCCGGGGCCTTCGTGCCGTTATACGTCATCGCCTCGATGGTGAACGGGAACCTGCCATTCTCCAGCGAGGTACCAACCAGAGTCTTGGTCACATCGATGCCCGCGTAGGTACCGGAGGCCGCATAGGTGTTGGTAAACGCGGCAGCACCCGTCACCTGCCGGTCGGCATCCGTCGTCGCCTGCTTGTTGTCGTACGCAACCGACGCGGTCAGCTTACCGGTATGCGTGCCGTTCTCGATATCGGTCACTGTGTACGTCACTGTGGACGTATGGTCGTCATAGCTGATGCCGGTCTTGTCCGCGTCGGTCGGCCTCGTCTCGTTCACTTTGAACGTATACACGCCCGGCCTGGTAAACACAAGGTCGCCCGTGCCGAACGGGGTGGTGCGCATCGCGTCGCCGGGACCTGCGATCTCGACCTTAGTCGTCAAATCGCCAGTCTCATCGGAGTCGGCAGCCTTCTTCTGAGTAACGACCTTGTTTTTAACCGCTTTCATCGTGGCGTCATCCGCTGGCGTCAGCGTGAAATCGAACTTGTCATCCTGCTCCCACGCACGCCCAGCCAGCGTCTTCTGCACAGTAACCGGTGCCAACATCGTCTGGGCCACCGTGTAGGTGTTCTTGAACGGGATATATCCACCCGTGTCCGTCAGCTGCGTGCCGTCGGCCTTCCAATACGTGGCCGTGGAGGACAATTGGCCCTTGTCGTCGAGCGTGTTTTGCACCATCGCGTAGTACACGGTGGTGTCGTACGTCATGCCGCCCGTTGTCGAAGCATCGGAACCAGCTTGCTCCGTCACCTGGTACACGTAGGTGGTGTTCTGGTCGGCAGCGGTGAACGTGATCTGCGGGAAAGCCGCAATGCCGCCGCCATCGTTCTCCGCGGTCGTCACGCCGTCGGCGGGCATCGGCGCGTCGTTCGCACTGACCGTGTAGCTCAGGTCATTGAACTTGATGGGGGCAGCCCCCACCGCGCTGTTGGCCAGGCCGCCCAGCGCCTTCAGCTCGAAGGTGAACTTGCCCGCGGCAAGCGGGTTGTCGCCCGACTCGTCGGTATACGACTTCTGCGCGTTAAATGAGATTGTCTTGGTGTCGGTGCTGAACTTGTTGGTGAACACCGCGACCTTGTTATCGACTGGCACGGCCGGGTCGTGGTGGGCGCCATCATCGTCGCCGTTGCGAGCCATAGTGACAACCGGCTCGGACAGCGTACCCCTGCCCGTGTCGTCCACCTGCACCGTCACCGTGTACCCGGCGCTCGAGTAGCCGAAGCCGGGCAGCCAGGACGAGTCATGCTCGTCGGGCGTCCGCTCGGCCACCGTATAGGTGTACGTGCCGGGCTTCTTGTACGTAATCTGGCCGAAGTCGAACTCATCACCATTGTTGACGGTCTTGACCACCTGGACGTATCCGGGCACGCCGGATACGCCCTTGTAGCCCCCGGGCATGGGCGTGCCCTTGGCAGCGCGCAGATAGATGTCAAAGCTGTCGGCCTTAGTCCACTTGCGGCCTTGAAGCACCTTCTGCGCCCGAATGCCGGTGAGCGTCACCGAAGACTTCACGCTGTAGCTGTTGGTGAACACCAGCTTGTTGTCTTCGGCCAGCGTGCCGTCGGTATTTTGCTTCGCGATCTTACCGGTGATGATACCATCGCCTACGCCGGTCAGATTCTTGTCACCCTGCTTGCGGCCGGTCAGCTTATAGCCCGCGGGCATCTCGTCTGCGCCGGTCAGCTCCTGCACCGTGTACTCGTCGCCCTCGCCAAGTCCGTACACGCGAATCGTCTCGTCGGCCTTGATGGTTTGCGAATAGCCATTTGTCAGGTCGAACACGTTGCCGACCTGCTTCTCATCGACGGTACCCGCCTTCTCGAACACCGCAGCCTTGTACGTCTTCCCCTTTGGCACGGTGAACTTAAAGGTAAATCCCGCGTCCTTATTGCCCGTCAGGCCATCGGGCACCACGACCTTCTTCGTCACCTCGAGGCTCGCCTCGCGTTCGTTCGCCACGCGCACGCAGGTGGCGCCCGTGAACAGGGCGTTCAGGTTCATGGCGCCCAAGTCGGCGCGGGCGCCCTTCGCCGTGATTCCCTTGGGCTGCTCGTCCTGGGTGATACCCATACGTATCCAGCCCGTCTCGGTCTCCAGGCGGTAGGGTTTGCCCTCCTCGGTGGGCCCATACTGGTACATGCGTCCGTTAGCGCCGTACTTGAGGTGCACTGTGTCGTCTGCACCCACGGGTTCGACATCGGTCCACGTCAGGTTGCCTTTAACATTGGTCTCGCCATTCGAGGTCTGCCGCGTACCCTTGATCCACGTGAGCGTGTTGTCGATGTCGCTCTCTGCGCCAAACTGGCCCAGACTCTTCATGAGCGCGCCCGGGCCCACGAACGTCGAAACGCCGTCATCGTCCGTACCAGCATCGGCATGGACGCCGTCATCGTCCACAATCACCTTGGTGAGCGTGTCGTTAAGCAGGAAGCCCTTGGGCGCCGAGACCTCCTTTAGGAAGTAGGTGCCATTCTTGAGCGGCTTGTTGCCGTCGCTCGTACACGGGAATATGCCCGCCCCTTCGAGCCGGACCGGGTTGTCGACCGACCCCGTCGTCAGGGTGTCATAGGGGCCCTGATCGTCCTTGGGCACAACCTTGCCGTTCGCGTCCGTTGTCGCCTTGTACAAGCCGAACGTTGTGCCGTCTACGGGGTTGCCCTCGGTATCGGTTTTCTGCACGAACAGGCGATTCTGGATGTTCGTGACGAGCAGGCGCGTGGCGAACTGCCGCTTGAAGTTCGTGCCGTCTGCGATGTCGTCGCTGTACACGTGGACGGTGTTCTTAGGCGCCGCGTCGCCGATCGATCTCGCCGTTGTGTGGTAGATGGCCACCGTGTACTCGGCATCCTTGCGGGCCTCACCGCTCAGCAAGTAGTAGTACTTGGAGATGTCACCGGGCAGATTTTGAATCTCTACCTGGTACTGGCCGCTCGTGTTGAGCGTGAAGGCGTGCAGGTCCTTCTTCGCCGCCTCGATAGCGCCGGCCGTGCCCGGCTCCTTGGCGAGGGTGTATCCCGCTCCCGTCGATGGGTCGCCCGACACGGCGTACCAACTGCTCGGATCTTTGATGCTTGCGCTTTTATCGCGCTTGAGCACCACAGCGAACAGTATGCCGGAGTCCAGGCTGACAGCGTCGTTGGACTTCGTCAGGTCATCATTCGCCTTGTACACGATCGACGGCGCGGTGATGGTCTCCTTCGCGCCGGCGAACGCACCCGTCCGCCACACGGCGCTGCCCGCGTCCATACCGCCGCGGTTGATGATGACGCCGCCCGCGCCGTTCTTGTCGCTCGTGGGCTCGTACTCGAGGCGCATGCTGCCATCCGTCGTCGTGAGATTCGAGCGGTATCCCTTGGGCACGCTCGTCTCCTTCAGGAGGTAGTACTTATTGCTGTGATCCTTGTTGTAGAGATCGTCGAAGTTGATGACGCCGCTGCCATCGTCGTTCGTGAGCGTTAGGCAGCCGGCCTCGTCCGTGGTGCCGGAGCCGAGAAGCGCGCCCTCGGTTTTGAAGTCCTTATCGGTCTTATAGAGCTGGAACTCGGCACCCTGTACGAACTTGCCGTCCTGGTCGAACTTTATGATGTCGGACTCGGGCACCGTCACGAGGTTGAACTTGAGCTCCATGTTGGAGTAGAGGGCGCCGCGCTCCAGGTAGAAGAACTTGAGGGTGTGGTTGGTGCCGTCGGCGAAGGTGCTGCCGTACCACCTCGTGTCGCCGTCCTTGCCCGCCTCCCGGTACTTGCTCAGCAGCGTGCAGTCGCTCTTGCCGTTCACCTTAATGTCGCCCGTTTTAAAGTTTATGTTCAGACTCGCGCGGTCGTGAATACCGCCGATATCACCCACGAGGACATCGTCGATGAACACCCAGACATCATCATCGCCGGCGAACTCGAAGGTCATGTCCTCATCTTTGTTCGTCTTGCCGCCGTCGGGCTGCACGAATCGTGTGGACATTGAGAGACCGAAGTGATGGTTGACGGGCTTGCCACCGTTGTAGCTCGCGGTGTTGTCTGCCGTGATGCCATTTTGGACGAGCCGGTCGTTTTCCTCATTGAACACCTTGTCTGCCGCGTCGAACGGGAAGAACTGACCCTGGTGGGACGAATTGCCAACGCCCCCGGTGTCATAGATGTCGAAGGCATTCTTGTTAGCGTTGTAGGCTGCGTAGTTGTGGGTGCTGTCATAGACGTAGTAGCCGCCCTGAGCCTGGAGGAGGCCCGTCACGCCAAAATGGGACGTCTTGCCGGTCTGGGCAGAGGAATCGAACAGATAGCGGAGGGACTTGCCGCCCCAGGTATCGGAAAGCCGCGGGTAGCCGTCGAAAAGCGTGTTGTTGACGATGCCGGACTGCGGGTTCTCGCCGCCCGTCCAACGGTTGAGCGACTCACCACCCTGGCCGTCGTTAAACTGGAACCGGTGGTTTGCGTTGATGCCGCCGTTGCCGGAAACCGACAGGTGATCATCGGGATTCACCCAGTAATCAAACAGGTTGATTGTTGTCCCCGAAGGCGAAATCGTCGGAACCGTGTGGTCCGAAATTGCCGCCTCGGCACGAAGCGGCAGGAAGAAACTCGCCGTCAGCGCGATGGCGAGGGCCAGAACAATCGCATATGGCGAGACCGAGCGCAGCCCGCGACGACGGCCACAAGACATGACGGACCACCGCTCGCGCGGCCGGTGTTCACCAGGAAGTTCCCTGCTTAGACACCCCCCCCGGTAGCAATATTCACGAGTCGAGACGTCATTTCTCTGAGCTCCTGCATAATTTCCTCCCCAGTCACACGGCGACCTGCCCGGGCGCTCCCCGGGGGCCGAGGCGGTCTGGCACATGCCCGCGGTCGTTCAAGGAATACCAACCCCAGCATATGTCTCTTAAGATATCTTAGCCTTTTTCTATTACAGTTTTTGTCTCATTACCGATGAAATCGGCTCAGTCCCTTTGTCACATTCTAGAGCGTGCGGAGCAGGGCGATGAGGAAGCGGGTGCCTTGGAGGTAGGCGCGACGGGTGATGCGCTCGTTGGTGCCGTGGACGCCGCGGTCGCATTCGTCATCGTCGACCACAAAGGCGGAGAAGCGGATGCACTCGCGGCAAATGCGCTGGTAGTTGGCGGCATCGGTTGCGCCAATCACGGTCGAGGGCACGATGCTGATCGGCTCTTGGCCCACCGCAGACGATCCGTTTTCCTCCGTCCCCTTGGGATCACGGAAATAGCGGGCGGCGATGGCGCGAACGGCCTCGAGCCCCGGACCGCCCACGCGCGGGGACGGCGAGGGCTCGGAGCTGCCGGGGCCCAGCTCGACCTCGACTCGGCCAGCGAGCCCAGCGGTGGCAACGGCCTCGCGGCAGCAGGCCACGACATCGGCCACGCTCGTGCCCTCGAGCATGCGGAAGTTGATATTGGCCCACATATCCTGCGGCATTACGTTGGCACCGGTACTGCCGCCTTCGATTTGCGTGGGCGCGCAGGTGGTGGTTACAAGCGGGTACAGCTTTTTGCTGGCGAGGCAGTCGCGCACGATGGCATCCTTGCTGGCAGCAATCTCGTCTGCGGTATAAAGCCCCAGCTCGACGAGCTGCGCGGCAAGCAGGTCGGTCACACGCGCCGGCCACTCGATATCGCAAATCGCGGCAATAGCGCGGCTGAGCACTTCGAGCGACGTGCCGCCGTAAGGGTTGGAAGAATGCCCGCCTTCGCTCTTCGTCCTGAGCACGATATCGGCATAGCCCTTCTCGGCAAGATCGGCATGCATAAGCCAACCCTCACCTGCGCTGTACTCGGCAGCCGCAACGATACGATAGTCGCCCTCGTCGATCAGGTACTCAAGCTCAACGCCACGCTCCTCGAGCGCGCGACCAATGGCACCCGCGCCGTACTGCGTGGTCTCCTCATCCTGGCCAAAGGCCAGCAGCAGCGTTCGTTCGTGTTGCCAGCCGTGCGCCAGCGCATACTCAACGGCCTCCAAGATGCCCGCAACCTGGTCTTTCATATCGATGGCGCCGCGACCCCAAATATAGGTGTCGTCCACGTGCCCGCTAAAGGGATCGTGCGTCCAGTCCGTCTCGGTGCCCGGCACCACGGGAACCACGTCCATGTGGCCCATGAGCATGACCGGCTTGAGGGCGGGGTCGGTGCCGGCAAGCGTCACGAGCAGCGAATGGTCGATGAGCTCGACCTCGCCCGTCGCAAACACGCGCGGCCAGCCCTGCTGCATATAGGCGCGCAGGTCGTCAAACGCCTGCCAGTCCACCGTCTGGGCATCCATGCTCGAAATCGTCGGAAACGACAGCACGCGGCCCAGGCGCTCGCACGCGCCGACCTCATCGATATCGGCAAAATCATCCTCGTGCGCAAAGAAGCGCCAAACCTCGGCCATGCCTTCCTCCAAAAATAACGTGGCAAAGAGGCGGTCCCTTTGCCACGTTCGCTTGCATTATTTGTCGTTGAGATAACGCGAGAGGAACTCGCGGGTGCGCTGGTGCTTGGGATTGCCGAAGAGCTCAGCCGGCGCGGCGTCCTCGAGCACCACGCCCTTGTCCATAAAGACCACGCGGTCGGACACCGTGCGGGCAAAAGCCATCTCGTGCGTGACGACGACCATGGTCATGCCGTCGGCGGCGAGCTTGCGCATGACCTCGAGCACCTCGCCCACGATCTCGGGGTCGAGCGCAGAGGTCGGCTCGTCGAACAGCATGATTTGCGGGTTCATGCACAAGGCGCGGGCGATGGCCACGCGCTGCTTTTGGCCGCCGGACAGGCGACCCACGGCGGCGTGTGCGAACTTTTCGAGTCCCACGCTTGCCAGATGCTCTAGCGCGACCTTTTCGGCCTCGGCCTTGCTCATCTTTTTGAGCGTGACGGGCGCGAGGGTACAGTTGTCGAGCACATCCATGTTGTTGAACAGGTTAAAGCCCTGGAACACCATGCCGATGTCCTCGCGGAGTTTATTGATGTTGCAGCGCTCGGCCGTGAGGTCCTGGCCGTGGAACCAGATATGGCCCGCGTCCGGGGTCTCGAGCAGGTTGAGGCAGCGCAAGAAGGTCGACTTGCCCGAGCCCGAGGCGCCGATGATGGTGACGACCTCGCCGGGATTGACAGCGAGGTCGATGCCCTTGAGTACCTCGAGCGAGCCGAAGCTCTTGCGCAGGCCCTCGACGCGGATGAGCGGCTCTTGGTTTTGCGCGGCGGCCGCAGCGCCGGTAGTGGCGGTATCTGCCATGATGATTCTCCTCGTCTTGAGCCTAGTTGGAGCTGGGCAGCGTGGCCGGGGCCTCGGCGCCGAGCTTTTTGCCAAAGGCCTCGAGCAGGCGGCTCGCCACAAGCGTCAGGATCAGGTAGACCACGAGTGCCACGCAGTAGACCTCCATCTGGCGGTAGTACACGCCGGCGACGGTGGTGGTGGCGTACATGAGGTCGAACACGCCGATGACCGAAAGCACCGACGAATCCTTGATATTGATGATGAGCTCGTTGGTGAGTGCGGGGATCGCGTTTTTAATGCCCTGGGGGAACACGACCTTGCGCATGGCCTGCCACTGCGACAGACCCAACGAACGCGCCGCCTCGGCCTGGCCGGCGTCGATGGACTCGATGCCGCCGCGCAGGACCTCCATCATGTAGGCGGTGGAGTTAAGCGAGATGGTGACGAGGCCGGCGGTAAAGGTGCTCCAGATCTGGTTGGCCTGGGCGGTCTCGAAGCCCATGCCGCGCAGAACGGTAAAGCCCGCGTAATAGACAAGCAGGCCCTGGACCATCATGGGCGTGCCGCGCACAATGGTGGAGTAGACGGTCGCGAAGCCGCGGCCGATACTCTTAAAGAAACGCACCAAGTCGTTGTCCACGCGGTCGAACGTCTGAATGCGCAAAAACACAAAGAGCAGTGCCAGGAAGAATGCGATGACGGTGCCGAAGGTGGCAAGCGCGATGGTGATCTCGATGCCGCGGATGAAGAAGTCGCCGCTCTTGTAGGTCATGTAGACCAGGCTCGACAAAAAGTCGCTGGGGTTGGAATCCGAGACAATGCTCACCTGCACCAGGTCGATAAACGACATGATGCAGCGGTCCACGAAAAAGATCGCTGCGATGGCGACCACAACATAGCTACCCAGGCGCGCGCCGCGGCGGAAACGCTCGGAGGCGAACGGCGACTTTACGCGATAGTCGCTCCAGTGCATAAGCTTGGTGACCAGCGCCGCCGCCGACACGACAATCCAGGCCCAAAGAATCGCCCAAAGGCAATCCTGGAAGATACCGGTGGGCGCCAAGAAGCTCAGCGGCGTGGGGTTGCGCTGGCTAAACGCCAGGCCAAGCGCCGCGATGACACTCGTGCCCAGGTACACATAACGGTGGTCGGCCTTGATAAAGGAGGCCAGACGATTGATGGTTTTCATGCTGCCTCCCTATGCCGGCTGGCGGTCGAGGCACGCGTCCCACATTTGGTCGCGTTCCTCTTGGCTAATGCCCTTGAGTGTCTTGTCGATGAGTTTAAGCAGTTTGTCCGAGCCCTTGCGACAGCCGACGTTTGCCGCGACCTCCTGCTTAAAGCCCTCGCCCTCGGCAAAATGAATAGGGACGATACCCGGGTTTTGGGCCATATAGCCCTTCTCGTTCTCGGTGTTGTAAGTCACGGCGTCGCACGTGCCCTGCAGCAGATTCGAGAACACCGTGGGGACGGAGTCGACCGGGTTCTTGTGCACAACGCCCGGAATCTCGTCGATGACGGTGTCGAGCATGGTGTCCTTTTGGCCGAGTACCGTGGCACCGCTAAAGTCGCTGAGCTTGGTGGCGTTTTGGTAGGGGGAACCCTCTTTTACGAACAGGCCAAAGTAACCGATAAAGTACGGATCGGAGAAGCCAACAGACTCCTCGCGCTCGGGCGTGGCGCTCATGCCGGCGATGATGAGGTCGATCTGGCCGTTGTTGAGCGAATCGATAAGACCCGAGAAGCTCTGCTTGACGGCAACGGGCTCGCCACCGAGGGCTTTGCAGACGATCTTGGCGACCTGCACGTCGTAGCCATCGGCATAGGCACCCTGCACGTTGTCGATGGGGATGGTGTATTCACTGGCTTCGGAAACCTGCCAGTTGTACGGGGCGTAGGCCGCCTCCATGCCGATGCGGATCTTATCCTTGCCGATCACGGAATCGGACAGGTCGTCGCGACCGCCGCCCGTCGTGGGCTGAACCACCTTGAGCGTGGACGGGCGCTGACAGCCGGCGAGCGCGCCGGCGACGACGGAAGCGCTCGCAGCGAGAGCGCTACCCAAAAAGATGCGACGGCTGCATACCGGCTGGGTCTGCGCATCGCACTGTTGGGGAGAATGCATAATCTGCCTTCCCTGTTGAATCGTATGCTGACGACTTAACAGGATACCGCTCAGCGCTACCTCCAGCAAATGCATATATAAATGCATATATGCAAGTTTACGAACTGAAAACGATTGGTAGTCGCTGGGGACGTTCTTAAACGACTAGTCAAACAAGAACGTCCCCAACGACTAGGCATGAAAAAGGCAAGGCATAGACCTTCTGGTCATACCTTGCCTTTTGAATGACAAATTGTCGCTCTGGGTGGCGCGCAGCGTCGACCGGCCCGCCGTTCGTCAGAACGGCGGAACCTCTAGAGCAAAGTGACGCTAAAGCTGCGGACGTCCGCCTCGCCCGGCGCCAGCGTAATGGTGTTGGCCTTGTGCTCAAAAACGTCGTCCTCGGTGTCCATGGTGGTGTGACCGGTCCAAGGCTCGAGTGCCACAAACGGAGCGTCGTTGGCGGCAGACCACACGCCAATGTACTTAAAGCCCTCAAAGTCGATCTTGACGCCGTGGCCCGACTTGCGGCCGCGCAGCGTGAGCGTGGAGCCCGGAGTATCGGTGAACATGATGGCATCGTTATCGAAGCTACGGTGCGTGATGGGCAGCACGTCAGAGTTATCGGGCGCCTTGTAGCTGCCCTCAAACGTCATAAGACCGTCGGGCGTGATGATGGGAGCCTCGTTCGTCCAAGCCTCAGTAAACGCCAGCTCGTAATCCTCGAACGCCTCGTCCTCGGCACCGGAGGCGGGCACGTTAAATGCGGGGTGGCCGCCCACCGAGAACGGCAGGTCCACGTCGCCGGTGTTGGTAACGGCAAAGGTCTGCGTGAGGGTGGCGTCTCCGGTCAAGGCATAGGTCATGTTGAGCTTAAAGTGGAACGGGAACGCCTTGAGCGACTCGGGCGTATCGGTGATCTCGTACGTTACCGAGGAGCCGTCCTCCGAAACCTCGACCAGCTTGTGCTCGACAATGCGCGCGAGTCCGTGGCGCGGCATCTCGCAGGTGCCGGCCGCAGACGTTGCCGTGTTATTGCGCAGCGAGCCCACAATGGGGAACAGGATGGGCGCGTGCTTGCCCCAAAAGGCGGGGTCGCCCTGCCACAGATACTCGTTGCCGTTGAGGGCAAGGCTCGTGAGCTGGGCGCCCATGGAATCGATGGCCGCGGTGAGGCCGCCGCGCTTGATGGTAGTGACGGTAGACATGCTACTTCCTCCAAAAGTAAACAATAGTGTCGAGGGCTATTGTCCCACTCTTGGCGGCGGGACGGGACGGCAGGCGATTATTGAGTAGCCATAGCGGAATGAGCGGCGAGCGCCTACTGGGTATCTACGTAAAGGTCGAACCCGCCCTGCGGTGTGGTGTCGACCGTGTCGGGCGCCTGTGAGTTAAAGTTCACGGGAACCATGCGCTTTGAGGCGCGGAAGCGCGTGCCGTCGGTGGCGACGGGCGGTTCATCGACCGTGAGCTCGTAGTCGCCAGGCTTGAGCTCGATGCCGTCACCAGCGGAATTGACGTATTGATACTCGTCAATCGTCTGCCCTTTGAGCGTGCGCCCCACGATGTGGATGAGCATTTGGCTGTCGCCGCGCGCGGTGTCCCACGTCGCGCCGTCCTTGACCTCGACCGACACATGCACCGAGCGCGTACGACCGAGCGATTGCTCGACAGACATCTCGACCTTGGCGGCGTCTTTTCGCTGTTGTTCGACATGACTCCAGACGTTTCCAATTACCGAGCATGCGATAACGCCGGCCATGAAGGCGATAAGGATGGGGCCAAGCGGAGAGCGACGTCCTGCATCTTCCTCGCGAGACAGATTGGGGCGACGTGTGGGTGCGGGCGCCTGAGCGCCCCGCGAGGGCACGTCGAGAATGCTGAAGGATGCCGTGCTGTCGGGATCGATGGTGTGACGCGGCTGTGGGGTCTTTGCCGGCGAGATGGACATGTCGGCTGGCTCGCCGAGCGTGGCCGTAGCGTCGGCCTTGGCCTCGTCTGCCTCGGCCTGGGCCCAAGCTTGTTCGAAGGTCAGAGGCTCGACGGGGTCGAGGGCGGCGTCCGAGTCGGCGGCGACGTCGTTGCCGGTCTCGTCCTCGTCGCTCGACACGTCACGCGGCGTGGGCTCGTCCCACTCCTCGTCCGGAGCCTCACCCTCGCTATACCACCATTCAAAGTTATCGATATCCATACGGGGCGCCCCTTAGGCCTCGCAAATAAACACTCGCTAGTCTTATACCCCCAGACGGCACCGAAGCTCACCCGCGCCGGACACGAAAACCGTCACAACATTCGACGTTTTTCCTCGTTTTCGAGATTTTCATCGAATGTTGTGATGGTTTGGATGCGACAAAGGGACTGTCCCTTTGTCACATCTGGAGGGTAACGGGGATTTGGATGCAGCAAAAGTCCTCTTGGTGGGACTCGTCGTAGCTCGTGGTATCGAGGTAGCAAAAGTCGAAAGCGTTGCCAACGGGCTGGAGCGCGTGCTCGTCCATGCAGGCAACGATGGCGCGGATGCCCTCGCGCTCGTACGGCATACCCCAGCGGCTCATGCACAGGTATGTGCCCTCGGGCAGCACTTCGATGCCGATCTCTGCCAGCTCGGCGGGATCGCTCGGCAGCAGTTCCTCGACACCGCGCGGCAGCACGGCAAAGGAGCCCGCGCCGGCGATAGGGTCGTCGGAATGCAGCGCCTCACGACGCAGCATGGCACCCCAGCCGCGCATAGGGCGCGTGCCCGTCAACGCACGCATGCGCAGGATGGCCCGCATGAGCGTGGGGTGAAGCATCGAGCGGCCGCGCTCGATATCGCCTGGAAACTCCTCAAAGACCACGAAGCGGCGCTCGAACTGCTTGAGCTCCGGCTTGCCCTCGCGCTCGCGCCAGTAAACTGCCTCGTCGTAAAAGCTCAGACGCTCCTGCACGCTCGCACGCTCGGCTTTGAGCCCGGCAATCTGCTCGTCGAGCGCCTGCACCCGCGAGCGCAGGTGGTCGGTCATCTCGCTAATGTCGAACGTCGAGGCTAGGCGGTCGATCTCATCGAGTTCGAGCCCTAGGTCGCGCAGCATGCAGATCAGACGCATGAGCGGGATCTGCGTGGGCGAATAGAAACGGTAGCCTTTTTCGTTAACCACGGCGGGCTTAAACAGGCCGATCTTGTCGTAGTAGATGAGCGTTTGGCGCGAAACGTTAAACAAACTCGCCATCTCGCTAATCGCATACATGCCCGTCTGCATAGGTCCTCCCGACACATCCTTTTTGCGCACAAAGCCCGCCGCCCACAGGGGCAGCGGGCTCAAACACTACTCGTATCCTACCCTAAAGATGCCTATGACCAGCGCTTATAGTTTTCGCACGACACGCCAACAGCTTCGAGCGCCTTGGCGGCGATGTGATGCACTGCATCGTCGAGCGTGGCGGGGCCGTTGTAAAACGTGAGCATGGGCGGCATGAGCATGACGCCCGGCACGCGCGCCAGGCGCGCCATGTTGTCGACATGGATCGCACTGAAGGGCGTCTCGCGCACCATGAGCACCAGGCGGCGCTGCTCTTTCATCTGCACGTCGGCCGCACGCAGCAACAGGTTTTCGCTGTAGCCGCTCGCAATGCCGGCGAGCGTCTTCATGGAGCAGGGCGCCACAATCATGCCGGCGACCGGATAGGTGCCACTTGCGATGGCAGCGCCGATGTTCTTGTTGTCGTAGACCACATCGGCATGCGCGGCAAACTCGTCGAGCGTCATGCCGAGCTCCTGCTCGATGGTGATCTCTCCCCCGCGCGTGACGACAAGCGCCGACTCGGCACCGGCCTGGCGCAGGCACTTGAGACACTCGAGGCCCAGCGCAGCGCCGCTGGCACCAGAAACGCCAACGACAATGCGACGGGAACGGACAGAAGACTCAGGCATGACAACTCCTTAGCTATTTGATAGGGCTACTTACTAGAAGGCGAGCTCGGCGGCCCACTTCTCTTCATCGATCTCCATGAACTGCGAGCGGATGAAGTTCTTCTTGAGGTTGAACGGAACCGTGCAGTCGAAGATGGCCTTGCAGGCGATGCCGTGCTCGCGAATCGAAGGATCGAACGCGGGGTCGTTGGACGGATCGAGCACGTGGCAGTGGCAACCGGGGATGGTGATGAGGTCCACGTCGGCCTGGAAGCGCGTGGTCATGGCCCACATCACGTCGCTCATATCGAAGATGTCGACATCCTCGTCGACAAGGATGACGTGCTTGAGCTCGGAGAACGCCGAGAAGGCGAGCATGGCGGCGTTGCGCTGACGGCCCTCGTCATTTTTGCTCGACTTCTTGAACTGCATGATGGCAACGAACTTGCCGCCACCGCAGGGAGCGGCGTGAACGTTGAGCAGGCGGCCCGGGATAGCGGTCTCGACCATCTTGTAGATGGAGGCCTCGGTGGGGATACCGGCCATGGACACGTGCTCGTGCGAAGGGCCGATGCAGCTCTCCATAATGGGGTTGACGCGCGTGGTGACGGCGGTGATCTTGATCACCGGGCAGACCTTGGCGCCACCGGTGTAGCCGGGGAACTCGGGCATGGCGTAGCCGTGGCCGTTGACATCCTCGTTGATGGTCTCGTCGTGCATGAGGTAGCCCTCGAGCACGTACTCGGCATTGGCAATGCACTTCTGCGGAACGGTGACGCAGTCGGCAAGCTCGACGGCGCGGCCGCGCAGGGCGCCGGCGATCTGCAGCTCGTTGAAGCCGAGCGGCGTGGTGGGAGCCTCGAAGCCGCAGCACATGTACACGGCGGGGTCCAGGCCGATGGAGATGGAGATGGGCATATCCTCGCCGCGCTGGCAGTACTCGTCAAAGAACGCACCCAGGTGACGGCTGCCCGGGGTGATCCACATGGCGAGCTTGTCCTTGTCGACGCAGGAGAAGCGGTGGATGGTTACGTCGGACTGGGTGCCATCGGGGCTCGTGCCATAGGCGAGGCCCATGGTGATGTAGGGGCCGCCGTCAACGGGCGTGTTGGTGGGAGCGGGAACGATCTTGCGCAGGTCAAAGCCCTCGTCGGTCGCCTTGTACACGACCTCCTGGCAGTCGACGTGCTTGCCCTCGGCGATCTGCTCGGGGGCGATCAGGTTCTCGAAGCGCTTGCCGATCTCGAGGCCCAGGTGCTCCTCGTCCAGGTCGAGCAGGGCGGCAACGCGCTTGCGGCTGGCAAGCATACCGATGCAGACCTTGGCGTCGTCAAAGCCCTTGACGTTGTTGAAGACCATCGCCGGACCCTCTTTGGTCGGGCGCATGACGGTGCCGCCAGCACCGACGTGACGGTAGACGCCCGAGACCTCGGCATCGGGATCGACCTGGGTGTCGGTCTCGAGCAGCTGGCCCGGCATCTCACGCAAAAAGTCGAGCGCGGAACGCAGGTCGTGGATCTGGGAAGCATCGGTAGTGGACATGGCGTACTCCTTTCGGGAGAGTGTCCGGCGACGGGGTGCCGCCGGACGGGGTAACGTAATGGGGCCGCGGCGCTCACAAATGGAGCGCTCGACCACTCGAAGTTCAAGCGCTTGGCTGCTTACAGCCGGGGCGCTCGACCGCTTACATCAGGCCAAAGAGGTGGAACCAGGCGGCCTCGACCAGCACGACGACAAAGACGACCGCGGTGAGGGGGATGCCCATGCGCATAGCCTCTTTGGAGGTGTAGCCGCCGACGTCCTTGCCTTCGCCGATAAGGATCGGCAGGTTATGGAACGGCAGGATGTAGTGGATGTTGATGGACGTGAAGACGATGAGCGCCACGGCGAGTGGGCTCACGCTGGAGCCGGCGGCAAAGCTGATAAATGCCGGCACGCACACGCCGAGCACGGCCATGACCGAGCCCATGAACATGTGGATGATCATGGAAAGCGCGGCGACGAGCAGGGCGAACAGGAAGATGTTCTCAGGCACGGAGCTGGGGAGCACGACGTCGGCGATCCAGGCGTTCATGCCGGTGGCACCGCCCACGGAGCCCACGGCCATGGCGGCCGTCAGGAACATGAGGGACTTGATGTCGACAGCGTTCCAGCTGGCGGGAGTGAGGACTTCGCCGATGATGGGCATGGCGAGAGCAACGCCAATGGCCAGGGTGACCCAGCCGATATAGTCGCCCGAGACGGTGAGCCACAGCGCGATGGCGATGACAAGCCACACGATGGTGCGGATCTCCTTGACGGAGAGCTTGCCGAGCGCGGCCTGCTTGGCCACGATCTGCTCGCGATCGTAGACGAGCTCCTTGCTGGGCTTAAAGAGGAAAAGGCCCAGGAACAGGGTGCACAGCAGCGCAACCAGCATAGGCACGCTCATGTACAGGAACCAGTCGACGAAGGACGGGCTCATGCCGCCGGCCTCGGCACTGTACTGCGCAACGAGCGGGTTAAGCGTGGAGTCGCCCGTCAGGAAGAACATGGAACCCGGGGCGGCAGCGGCAAACACGAGGAAGCCGAGCTTGCCCTTGTCGTCGTCACCGTAGCCGGCGGACTCGGCGATGACCGAGACGACGGCGAGGATGAGGAAGGCGCGGGGGAACGGATGCGGGATCAGCAGCGACAGCACAAAGGTGAGCGCGAAGATCGAGATGATGAGCGACTTGGCGTCGCGCACGAACTTGAGCATGAACGCGTAGGCGATGCGCTCGCCCAGGCCCGACTCCTTGACCGCGCTGGCGATGAGGTAGGCGCCGATGACGAGCCACATGGTGGCCTTGGTCCACGAGCTAAACGTGGAGGCGACCGTCGCCGAGATGCTCGCGGCGCCCGTGTCGTCCACGCACACCTTGAACAGGACGAGCAGTGCGCAGTAGAGCAGGCCCACAAAGCCCGGCTGTGCCACGCCGCATGCCCAGAACACCACCGTGGCGAGCGTCAGTGCCAGACAGGTCTGACCGCCGACCGTGAGCTCGACCGTCGAGCTCAGCTCCGCCAAAGGAAGAAACTTCACCAGCAAAAAGACAACGATACCCAGCACAAAGCCAATTTCGCGCTTGGTGATCTTAAACGCCTTCTTTTCCGCTTCCATCTCCCCACCTTTCTTGTTGGGGGCGCTCCGAATTCGCAGCCATGTTGCCGCTTAAAAAGGGGCGCCCGTTATCGGACACCCCTTACGTTGCGCTGTGTTGCGGCAATACAGTCAAGCGGATTTTTTGGATGAGAAGCGATTCCCTAGACAAAAACCGTCACAACATTCGACGCTTTTCCTCGTTTTCGAGATTTTCGCCGAATGTTGTGACGGTTTGGATGTGGCAAAGGGACTGTCTTTTTTACATAGCGAGGGCCGTGCGGATGAATGGGTCGCCGAGGGCCTCGCGGAGCCAGGGGGCCAGCTGCTCGGGGTGACCCTGCAGGTAGCCTTTGAGCTCGGACGGAGCCACGCGACGCACTTCCGAGATCTCCTCTTGGTTGATATGCAGCTCGCCCGGCTCAACATGGGCAAGGTAGACCTCGCACCATTCGCACTCGCAGCGACCGTCGCCGTGGTCCTCGCGGTACACCACGTGTCCGAGGTGCTTGAGCTGATCGGGCTCGCGCGTAATGCCGAGCTCTTCGTTGATGCGGCGCGCCGTGGCGGCCGCGACGTCTTCCCCGGGGAGCGGATGGCCGGCGCAGCTATCGGCCAGCACCCCGCCCCACAGGCGCTTGAGCGGACTGCGGCGACAGAGCAGCAGGCGCGCGTCTTCGCCCCGGCCCTCGACCAAAAGCGTCAGAAATGCCTGATGCAGGATGCCCTCACCAGCATGGGCCTCGATGCGGTCGACGGGGCCAAGCGCCTCGCCGGTCGCAGCATCGACCGCCACGACCTCGGCGCCCGCACCGCCCTCATCCCAGCCGGCGCGCAGAATGCGGGCTGCGGCTTCCTCGAGCGCGGCGATGAGCTCCTTGGTGGTGTCGAGCACGCGCTGCAGGTCGTCACCGCTCGCTTGTTCAACATGAAAACCCGTGCTTGCAACTACCGGCACGCCAAAGCGCGTGGCCAGCGCCGCCGCGATATCGTGCGCCGGGATCTCGTCTCGATGGCACGGAACGGCCAGGATGCTCACCGTTGCCGTACGGCCGGGCTCGGGGCGCGGAATGGCCTGCGCCGTGGCGCCCAGGTGCGCAAACTCCGGCGAGCAGGCGTACACCGCCATGCCTCGCGGCGTCACCGTCAGCTGGGCCTCGAGCGCAAACTTGCCCTCGCCCACTGCAACCTTTGTCGTGTGCATACCCATGGGATCTCCTGCCGCCCGCGATGTACCTGAGACCATCTTCGCCTGTATTGCGACTATACAGGCAAGCCCTCCATGTGACAAAGGGACTGCCCCTTTGTCACATTCTGTTAGAGTTGCAGGGATTGAATCCCGCTTATTCATGCGACATTGGAGTGACAACCTTGACCGCCGCAACCACGCCTAAAAGTAAGCCAACCGCCGCCGCGCTCTCCCCCGCGCGCACCAAGCTCTGCCTGGCGCTGCTCGTGCTGTTGGGATTCTCGCTCGGCTGCTCCGAGTTCGTGGTCATCGGCATCGAAAGCGACTTGGCAACGGAACTCGGCATATCACTTGCCACTGCGGGCCAGCTCATCAGCGTGTTTGCGCTCGTCTACGCTATCGCCACGCCGGTGCTTGCGCTCAGCACGGGGCGTTTTCGCCGCTACCAGCTGCTCGTGTGCTATAGCGTCGTCTTTGTGCTCGGCAACCTGGTCATGGCGCTGGCACCCAACTTTCAAGTGCTGTTCGCCTCGCGCATCATCTTGGGCTCCGTCTCGGGCGCACTGCTCGCCGTGGGCGTGACGTATATCCCCGAGCTGCTGTCCCCGCAGCAAACTTCGCTTGCCATCTCGGTGGTGTACGGCGCGTTTTCCGTGGCGATGGTCTTTGTCACTTCGATCGGCAAGTTTGTGGCCGACACGCTCGATTGGCACGTGGCCATGTACGGCACGCTGGCCTTTGCCGTTCTGATCTGTAGCGCGCTCGTGGCGTTTATGCCTCGCGCCGGGCAGACCGATGAGCCCGCCACCTTCCGCGAGCAGGCGGGGCTACTACGCGAGCCGAGTATCATCACCGGCATGCTCATCTTCTTGTTTGGCGTGGGCTCGGTCTACGTATTCTACGGCTACGTGACGCCTTATCTGGAGCAGGTGCTGGGCATGGATACCGTTCAGGCGAGCACCACACTTATGGCCTATGGCGTGTTCTGCCTGATCTCGAACATCCTGGGCGGATGGATCGATGCGCGTTTTGGCATGAAGGCGCTGCTGGTTACGTTTGTGCTGCAGGCGGCGGCACTGCTCGGGCTGTTTGCCGTGGGCGCCGCCATGCCGCTCGCGCTGGTCTTTGTCTTTAGCCTGGCGATGCTCATGTACCTGTTCTCGGTGTCGTGCATCACGCACTTTATGGACGTGGCACGCAGCCGCCATCCCAAGTCGATGGTACTCGCAAGTTCGGTTGAGCCCATGGCGTTTAACGTCGGCATCTCGTTTGGCACCGCAGTGGGCGGCGCCGTGGTAAGCGGAGTTGGCATTGCATATGTAGGCGCGGTCGGTGCCGTGTTCTCGCTTGTGGCCTGGGCGCTCACGCTGGTGACGATTAAGTTGGCTCGCTGGGAGCGCCGTCGTCAATCAGCACAGCCCCGGATGCAGGCATAGGGGCGAACATAGCCCAAGGTGGCGAGCAACCGGTGAAAACCGTCCCATACGAGTAGTGTTTATCCGCCTGGAAGCTTCAGCAGTGCAATTTCGTGTATTTCAGATACACGTTTTTCTTCGATTTCATGTATCTGGAACACATGAAATCTTGAGCACCCCTGTCTTCGTGGAAAACGTTTTTGCCCGCTTTACATCAGACGATGGGCGTGAGCTGCGTCATCCTCCACTCTGCGCAGTTGGCTTCATTGGAAAGGGCTGTGTTACAGTGCCACCGCAGGCCGTACGGCCCTGTCTAGAAAGGAAACCCTGTGCAACGCGTTCTTTTTATCTGCCATGGCAACATCTGTCGCTCGACGATGGCTGAGTCGGTGTTTACCGAGTTGGTGCGCCGCGCCGGGCGCGAGGGCGAATTTGTCATCGATTCCGCTGCGACCTCGACCGAGGAGATTGGCAACCCGCCGCATCATGGCACGGTCGCCAAGCTGCGCGAAGTCGGGATTCCCGTCGTCGCACATCGTGCACGTCAGGTGCGTCGCGCGGAGTATGGCGACTGGGACCATATTGTCTATATGGATGCTGAGAACGCGCGTGGCCTGCGTCGCATCTTTGGCGACGACCCTGACGGCAAGATTACGCGCTTGCTCGATTGGACCGAGCGCCCCGGCGACGTGGCCGATCCCTGGTACACCGGCAATTTCGATGCCACCTACCGCGACGTGATCGCCGGCTGCACCGCCATGCTCGAGCAGCTGTAGGTTCGTGGGCGCACGAACCACGCTCTAAACGGGAGAAAATCCACGCTCATGAATGTGACAAAGGAACTGCCCCTTTGTCACATCCGGGACTGGCCCTAGACCGGCTTGACCTCCAGCTTTATCCCCTCGGCGCAGGAGTCGCCCAAAACATCCGAAAGGGCCCAGGTCGCATATAGCGGCAAATAGAGAACCGCTCCGTTGCGCTCGACGTTGCCTCTCGAGAAAACAATCCCGAGCCTTACGCCATATTCAGCCGTATCAAGCACATGACCGAGCGCAGCGTGCGCGTGGTAATAGGAGCCCGATTTAACCTCGATCGGAACAGCCGTCCCATCCGGTCCATCGACCACAAAGTCCACTTCACCGCGCTTTTTTGTCTGATAGTAGTAAAGCTGGCGATTTTGGGCAGCCAGCTGCTGGGCCACCACGTTTTCGTAAATGCCGCCCAGGTTGGGCTCCTTGCTATCAAGATACGCCGCCTGGGCGACTCCAACGGGGTAACGCGCCATCAACATGCCCGTATCCGATTGATATAGCTTGAACTGCGATGGCCGCGCCGTCTTGAGCAGGGGCGATTTTGGCTCGGTTACGATATCGGCTTTGAGAGCAACGCCGGCATCGACAAGCCATACAAAATCTCGCTGATACTTCTCGTAGTGAGCCTTGGGGTCAATGGAATTGAGCACGAAGCGCTTGTTTTCGCCCTCGAGCATAATAGGGAGCTGATCGTAGATGCTCTGCACCTGAAGGGCTCGCCCGCTTGCATACTTGGAGATATCCCGCCGGTACTGTTCGTTGAGCTCTGACTGTAGCTGACGAACAGAGGCAAGGTCGCCCTGCGTGTCAAGGAAACGCTGCACGACCTCCGGCATTCCGCCGACAACGGTATAGGTCCTGAAGTTTGCCATCATCGCGTCATGAATGTAATCAGGAATGGGCCTCTCGCTGATACACGCGTCACGTATCGTTTGGCGAGCCCCCTCGCTCACCCCGATTGCCCAGCAAAACTCCTCAAAATCGAGCGGGAACATCCTAAGCTCGTGAACATACCCCACGGGATAGGACCTGACGCCCTTGAACTGAGTCCCGAGCATTGACCCCGAAAACGCCCAGCGGCACCTCCCGTCCTCAACAAGGAACTTTGCCATCGTCATGATGTCGGGGGCCTCTTGGACCTCATCGATAAACACGAGCGTTTTGCCTGGTGCAATCGACTTTCCCGAAAGAAGCGTCACCCTGCTGATGAAATCATCGGCATCCCGCGCCTCGAGAAGAGCATCTTTTGCCTGGCGATTTTCCATGAGGTTAAGCTCGATGTAGGTTGCATGGTTGGCTTTGCCAAATGCGCGAATCGAATAGCTTTTGCCAATCTGGCGAGAACCCGTAATGAACAAGGCCTTTTGCTCGGAAGACTTCAGCCAACGCTCCAGCTCTGCCGCTATTTTCCTGCGCAGCATAGGCTCTCCCCTCGGTGTTATCGAATGAAATGCAAAGTTTTATATGCTTGATTATCGATGAAACGCAGAATTTTTAGAACCTAAAATCGGATGAAATGCAGAGATTTGAGATTATAAGCAAAAGAAGGGGCACCACCGGCGAATGTGTCAAAGGGGCTGTCCCTTTGACACATTGCGCTCGACTACTCGTCAACGATCTTGGCAAGCCAGACGTTCAGTGTATCGACTTCGGGGCAGCAGAACTTTGCCGTGCCGGGCTCGTTGCCAGGCACGGTCCCGCCATAGCGCAGGATATCGATATAGGGAAAGCCCACATGGCAGGCCATGGCGCACATCTTGCCGCGGTCGCGGTCGAAGTCGAAGACGTCACCCGGCTTGTGCCCGTGATGGCAGCGGCATGTGCCCAGCTGGTCCACGCAGCTAATGCGAATACGTGGGCGCTTGCCGCGCGGGGCACCGAGCGGCTTGCCCCCGCCCACAGGCTTGGCGCCGCCCTCGCCAGCATTACTCATGGTCGATCACATCCAGGCAGGCCTCGATGGGAAGGCCAGCCGACTTGTCCTCTTGGTCGGCATTGCGCTCGATAAGCTCAGCCACCACGCGCATGGCATCGGACGTCGCGCGCTGCAGACTCCAACCTGCCATAACGCGGCCGACGAGCACCGCCGAGAACGTGTCGCCCGTGCCCGGGAAGTAAACCGGGATCAGGTCGAAGGGAATCGTGAAGTACTCCCCCGCCACATGGTCGTAACCGATGACGACATTCGCACCGTCGACCACAGCGCTCGTAATGACCACCGACTTGGCGCCCAGGGCACGCACGGCATCCACAAGAGCGCGGCCCTCATCGGGCGTGATTTGCTCGACGATAGGCGTGTTGGTGAGCAAACAGGCCTCGGTGTAGTTGGGAACCGCGTAGTCGGCGCACTCGAGCAGGCTGCGCATGAGACCGATCGTGGATTCGGGCACGCCCGCATAGAGCTTGCCGTTGTCGCCCATGATGGGGTCGACGAACACCTTGGTGCCCTTTTGCGCACGACGGTGGCAAAAGTCCGAGATGATGCGCGTCTCTTCCTCAGTCACGATAAAGCCGGTCGAGATAGCGTCGAACTCAAAGCCGAGCTCCTCCCAGATAGCGAGGCTTTGGCGCACGTACTCGGTGGTGTCGTGGATGTAGAACTTGGGATAGTTGAGCGTATCGGACACAAGTGCCGTCGGCAGGTTATGGATACGGTAGCCCATGTGCGACAGCACCGGCAGCATGGCGGAAAGCGCAACCTTGCCGTAGCCGCACATATCGTTGATCAGCAGCAGCTGAGTGTTCTTCATGAGGGTCTCCCTTGGTTCGGGCACGGCGCAGCAGCGCCACAGTGCGACTAAGTGTAGCGCAGGGGACGTTGTGAGCGGAGTCGAGCAGCGCGAAGGGTAAATTGTTGCGGAAAGGTTACGGAAAATGATCCCTTTTCCTCCGTCCCCAAGGGATCACATGCACCAAAGCGGACCGTGGCGGAATCACAGATTGCCGCTTAGGAACGCTTGCAGCGTCGAGCCGTTACGCGGTTTGGTAAAACCGCGTAACCACTAGTTTGGTACCTTGACATTCATTTCTCATGCTCCTAGATTGGTTAGGCACAAAACAATTCCACTACCTAACTAAAGAAAGGAGCAACACTAATTCATGTGCGATGAACTTCTTAACCTTTGTTCGCACGAGCCCGGCGGCGACCCGTCACAGCCGGCGGATGTACCCGAAGCGGTTAGCTCGGAAGACAAGCTTGCCAAGCGCATCCTGAGCGGCCTGGGCTTTTGCGGCCATTACATGCATTTTCACGGCGGCGGCATATCTGGCAAGGCGCCTATTGTCTGCCTACTCGCCAAGCAGCCGACCGGCGAGCTGTCCCAACAGGAGCTCGGCATGCACTTCGACCTCAAGCCAGGGTCCCTTTCCGAGATTCTGTCCAAGCTCGAACTGGGCGGTCTTATCGAGCGCAGTCGCAATCCCAAAGACCGTCGGCAGCTCACCATCCGCCTGACCGAAGCGGGATGGGAAAAGGCCCGTGTTGAGCAGGCAGCCCGCATTCGCTTTAGGGAACAGGCCTTTAGCGCCCTTACGCACGACGAGCGCGAACAGCTCGCCGAGATGCTCGAAAAAATCCGAGTAACCTGGGAGGAACTGGATGATTAAAACCCTCATGGGAAGCATCCGCGATTACAAGAAGGTCACGATCGCCACGCCGCTGCTGGTGCTTGGCGAGGTGCTCTGCGAAATGATGATCCCGTTTATCACCGCCGACATGATCGACGCCATCAAAGACGGTGCCACCGTCGCCCAGATGCTTCCCACCGCAGGCTTTTTGGTGCTCATCGCACTGACGTCGCTCGCTTTTGGTGCCGCTGCCGGCGTCACCTGCAGTCATGCGAGCTGCGGCTTCGCCAAGAACCTGCGTCACGACCTGTTCTACAAGATCCAGACGTTCAGCTTTGCCAACATCGATGAGTTCTCGAGCTCCTCGCTCGTCACCCGCCTCACCACCGACATCAACAACGTGCAGCAGGCCTTTATGATGCTCATCCGCATCGCCGTGCGCGCGCCGCTGGTGTTGGTCTTTGCCTTTGCCATGGCCTACGCCATGGGCGGCAGCGTCGCCATGGTCTACCTGGTCATCATTCCGCTGCTGGGCTTTGGCCTGTTCTTTATCATCTATAAGGTGCGCCCGATCTTTGCCCGCGTGTTCCGCAAGTACGACGCGCTCAACGAGTCCGTCGAGGAAAACGTCACCGGCATGCGCGTGGTCAAGAGTTACGTGCGCCAGGACTACGAGAAAGAGAAGTTCGCCACCGCCGCGCGCGACGTCCAGATGGACTTCACCCGCGCCGAAAAGCTGCTCGCCTTCAATAACCCCATGATGAACATCTGCGTCAACGGCGCGTTCGTCGTCATCATCTACCTGGGCTCCGAGCTCATCATCACGAGCCAGGGCACCTTGTTCGACGTGGGCCAGCTCTCCTCCATCTTTACCTATGGCTTCCAGATTCTGATGAGTCTGATGCAGCTGTCGATGATCTTTGTCATGGTGACCATGGCCGACGAATCGGCACACCGCATTACCGAGGTGCTGGCCGCCGAGCCCACGATCGCCGATCCCGCCGAGCCCGTGCTCGAGGTTGCCGACGGTTCCATCGACTTTGACCACGTGAGCTTTAAGTATTCCGCGCATGCGAAGCGCCAGGCGCTCGACGATATCGACCTGCACATTAAGAGCGGCGAGACCATCGGTATCATCGGCGGTACCGGCTCGGCCAAGTCCACGCTTGTAAACCTCATCGCCCGTCTGTACGACGCCACCGAAGGCACCGTGCGCGTGGGCGGCATGGACGTACGCGACTACGACCTGGACGCGCTGCGCCACCAAGTGGCCATGGTGCTGCAGAAAAACGTGCTGTTTAGCGGCACCATTGCCGAGAACCTGCGCTGGGGCGACCCGAACGCCACCGACGAGGAAGTCCGCGAGGCGGCACATCTGGCCTGCGCCGACGAGTTTGTCGATGGCTTCCCCAAGGGCTATGACACCTGGATCGAACAGGGCGGCTCCAATGTTTCCGGCGGTCAGAAGCAGCGCCTGTGCATTGCGCGTGCCCTGCTGCGTCGCCCCAAGATCTTAATCCTGGACGACTCCACCAGCGCTGTCGACACCAAGACCGACGCCAAGATCCGCGCAGGGTTGGCAAGCTATCTGCCCAACACGACCAAGCTCATCATCGCCCAGCGCATCAGCTCCGTGCAGGACGCCGATCGCATCATCGTCATGGAGGGTGGTCGTATCGCGCAGATCGGCAACCATGACGAGCTGCTCAAGACGAGCGAGATCTACCGCGAGACCTTTACCTCGCAAAACAAGATGTCTGCCGAGGGCGAAGGAGCCGTCGAGGCCGACACCGAGGCATCCGTAACGCAAGCTCAGACCCAGGAAGGAGGCGAGGCACATGAGTAAGGCAACGACCGCCGAGCGCGCACTCAACCGCAAGGGCGGCACCATGTCGCGCCTCATCAAGACGCTCTTTGGCTTCTACCCCGTGCTTTTGCCCCTCGTCGTTGTCGGCGTGGTGCTCTGCGCCATCATCAACTCCATCGGTGCGACCTTCCTTCAGAGCGCTCTGCAGATTATTAGCGAATCGTGGCAGTCGGGCGATTGGGAAGCCGCACAGCCCAAGATCGCACAGCTCGTGACCACCCTCGCCTGCATCTACGGCATCGGCATCCTGTCTTCGCTCTTCTGGAACCGCGCCATGGCCATCGTCACGCAGGGCTCGCTCGAAAAGCTGCGCGAGAAGATGTTCAACCGTATGCAGGACCTGCCGATTCGCTACTTCGACACGCATCAGCGCGGCGACATCATGAGCCACTACACCAACGACATCGACACGCTGCGCCAGATGATCAGCCAGTCGCTGCCCAACCTGCTCATGACGACCATCGTCATCGTCACGGTGTTCTTTATCATGCTGTACTACAGCGTGTGGATGTGCCTGGTCATTGTGGCCGGCGTCGCCTTTATGACCTTTATGACCAAGCTGCTCGGCTCCAACTCCGCGCGCTTCTTTATTGCGCAGCAGACCGAGCTCGGCGTTGTCGAGGGCCATATCGAGGAAGTCATGAACGGCCAGAAGGTCGTCAAGGCATTCTGCCACGAGTCTGCCGCCGAAGCCGATTTTGACGAGCGCAACGAAAAGCTCTTCGAGGTCTCGCAGAAGGCCAACATGTACGCCAACATCCTCATGCCCATCCTTATGAACCTGGGCAACCTGCTCTACGTGCTGGTCGCACTGGCCGGCGGCATTTTCCTAGCGCTGGGCGTGCCCAACCTGAGCATCTCGGGCATGGCGCTGTCCATCGCCGTCGTGGTGCCGTTCCTCAACATGACCAAGCAGTTCTGTGGACAGATCGGCCAGATCTCGCAGCAGATCAACGCCGTGGTCATGGGCCTCGCCGGCGCCGACCGTATCTTTGAGCTCATCGACGAGGAGCCCGAAGCCGACGAAGGCTATGTGACGCTTGTCAACGCTCAGGTGAACCCCGATACCTGGCAGCTCGAGGAGGCCGACCACCACACTGGCATGTGGGCGTGGAAACATCCGCACCGCGCAACCGGCGAGATCGAGTACGTGCCGCTGCGTGGCGACCTGGTCATGGACAACGTCGACTTTGGCTACACGCCCGACCACGAGGTGCTGCACGGCGTGTCCGTGTTTGCCAAGCCGGGCCAGAAGGTCGCGTTTGTCGGCGCCACCGGTGCCGGTAAGACGACCATCACCAACCTCATCAACCGCTTCTATGACATCGCCGACGGCAAGATTCGCTACGACGGCATCAACGTCAACAAGATCCGCAAGGCAGACCTGCGCCGCTCGCTGGGCGTGGTGCTGCAGGACGTAAACCTGTTCACCGGCACCGTGATGGATAACATCCGCTACGGCAATCTGGATGCCACCGACGAGGAGTGCATCGCGGCAGCAAAGCTCGCCGGCGCGGACGACTTTATCACCCGCCTGCCCGACGGCTACGACACGATGCTCACCGGCAACGGAGCACAGCTGTCGCAGGGCCAGCGCCAGCTGATTTCGATCGCACGCGCTGCCGTCGCCGATCCGCCGGCAATGATTCTGGACGAGGCCACGAGCTCCATCGACACCCGCACCGAGGCCATCGTGCAGGCAGGCATGGATAAGCTCATGGAGGGCCGCACGACGTTTGTCATCGCGCACCGCCTGTCCACCGTGCGCAACTCCGACGCGATCATCTGTCTGGACCATGGCCGCATTATCGAGCGCGGTAACCACGACGAGCTGATCGCCAAGCGCGGATACTACTATCAGCTCTATACCGGAGCGTTTGAGCTGGAGTAGTTCGGGCCGCCGAGATGACCGATTTGTCGCTCATTCGTCGGGCATGACCCTAAGGTCAATGCCCTCCTCTTTCGGGGCAAATCGACTCATCTCAACGACCCAAACACAATGCACCGCAACGAATAAAGCCTCCGCAGTTCATATGAGCTGTGGGGGCTTTTTCATGCCAGCCGGAAACCGTATCCCACTTTTCGGGCCCAGAATGGGATGCCGTTTCCCGCTGGACCCCCTCCGGGAAACGGCATCCCATTTCAAGGGGGTAAACCGGGATGTGGTTTCCCCTAACGGCACCTTTGGGAAGCCGCATCCCACTCTAGACGCACAAAACGGGATGAGCTTTCCCATGGTGATCCAAGACCAGAAGCATGTCCGATAGCGCGGCCAGGTCAAGAACAACAAGACAAGCGTCACGCCAATTTGGACGAGCGTCTGCTACAGTTTGAGGCTGTTGGCCCATATGGCAGAGTTGACCTCACGTGAATTTCAGCACGCTGGGTGCCACCTGCGCTTTTGCCATTTGGGGGAGTGAACTTGTGAATACTTCTGTCGCCAAGAAAGCCAGCCAGGCGATGCGCCTGCTCATGATGGTGCTCACGGCAGTTCTCATCTTCTTCTTCATTAATGTTATGCTGCTCGTCTCCGATATCCAGGGCACGGCGCGCGTGGTCAACTACGCCGGTCTGGTGCGCGGTACCACGCAGCGAATCGTTAAGCTCGAGGACGCGGGCCAGCCTCAAGATGACCTGCTCAAAGCCGTGGATTCATACATCAACGGTTTGCGTTACGGAAGTGACGACCTCAACCTCGTCCGTCTCGACGACGACGAGTATCAGGCAAAAATGACCGAGCTTGCTAATTATTTTGATGAGCTTTGCACCGAGATCATCCGCGTGCGCGAAGTCGGCTATGAGAACACCGACATCATCTCTATGAGCGAGGAGTTCTTTGGCATTTGCGACGATACTACGCGACTCGCAGAGGACTACTCTCAGGAGAAGGCGTCGGCGCTCAACTATCTCGAGGGCTTGGTGATCATCGACATCATGGGATTGGTGGCGGCCTTTGCGGTCGAGCTTGTTCGCGCGGTGCGAACTGCCGCGCTCAATCGCGAACTGCAGAGCAAAGTCTATCTCGACGGAGCCACGGGACTGCCCAACAAGAACAAGTGCGAGGAGATCTTGGGGCAGGAGCAGTCTGTCTCCGCGGAGGCGCCCGTTGCGGTGTGCGTTTTCGACCTTAACAATTTGCATACGGTCAATAACAACTTCGGCCACGAGAAGGGCGACGAATACATCCGTTCTTTTGCCCAGCAGCTGGGGTGTGTGGCGTCCGAGACCTGCTTTGTGGGCCGCGACGGCGGCGATGAGTTTATCGCGGTGCTGCGGGATACCGATCGAGCTGCCGTGGAGTCCTGTCTCGCTCGGGTTCGTGCAAACGTGAACGAGTATTCCGAGGCTCATCCCAACATGCCTATTAGCTATGCGGTGGGCTACGCGCTTTCCAGTGATTTTGATGAGTCGCCTACGATGCGCGAACTCTTTTCCCAGGCCGATAAAAACATGTACATCGACAAGAATCGCGTAAAGACAGCCGAGGCGGCCGGGCCGCAACGCGAGGACCGCTAAACCCGTCCCAAATGAGCTATTTGAGGAGTTGTGCCATGGCGTTGACGAATTTTTGCACTTGGAGGGTTGGCTCGAGCGGGTAGTGCAGAAAGACCGGCACCTCTCGCCCGCACAGGAACGGCACGCCCACAAAGGCCGGGTGCACCCCCGACCACGCCCCGCAGGTGAGCACCGCGTCACCCTTTTCCTCCGCCTCGTTAAAGAGCGCAAAGTCGAAGCTATCCACATCGATCACGTCCACGCCGCCGTCGGCCAGAAGGTCGATGCGCAGGCTGTCCATTGCGTCGTTGCCGTGACGGAGCACGCGCAGGCGCATGCCCTCCAGGTCGGCAACCGTGATGCGCGTCTTGCGCGCCAGCGGGCTCGTGCGCGGCAGGTCGATATAAAACGGTACGTTGACGATGCGGAGCTTTTGGCAGGCGTCGCCCCAGCGTGGAGTAGAAAAACTCGACTGCACTACATCCACCTCGCGGCCCAAGCTGCGCATGACGGATTCGCGCTCGTCATAGAGGTCGCTTACCGGCACGATCTCAAATCGCAGCGATGGTTCCAGATCGTGGATGTCCGTCCACATCGACAGCGTTTGGCGCCCCGGGCACATCATCGACACGCCCAGACGCACGGCACCGCCATCGCCCGCCGCGCGTCGGGCGCGACGCAGCGTATCCTCGGACTGCCGCATGATCGAGCGCGCGTCGTCCACCAGCAGAGCGCCCGCCGGCGTCACCTTAACACCCGAATGCGAGCGCTCGAACAACGTGATGCCAAACTCGGCCTCGAAGCCCGACACCTGCTTGACGAGCGCCGGGGTCGACACGCGCAATTTTGCCGCCGCACGCGAGAAGCTTCCCAGCTCCGCGGCGGCCGATATGGCCTCGAGTCGTCGATCGTACACGTCAATCTCCCGTTTCCAGACGCATGGCAATGAACTGCCGAAGGGGGTCGTTTTGGCAGGTCACGCGCTCAATTGAGAAAAAACTGCATCGCACAGTATAAACCTACGGTTAACGCCATTCTAACAAATATGCAATTCACCTGCGCAAATGCAAAGCATACGATAACCAGCGAAAACCACGTGGGTCGGTTAATGGGAGCGACCCACCGGGAGGCACAAGAAGGGAAGTTCCTATGAGCAATTGGCTTAAGCTCGAGGGCGATGTCTGCGCCGTGACTGGCGCGCTCGGCGGTATGGGCGTCGAGATTTGCCGCGAGTTCGCCCGCAACGGCGCCAACGTCGTCCTGCTCGACCTGGACGAGGAGAAGGTCAAGGCTGCTGCCGCCGACCTCGCTGCCGAGTTTGGCATCCACGCCGAGGGTTACAAGATGAACGCCACCGACGAGGCCGAGGTTCAGGCCGCCGTCGACGCCACCATCGCCGACTTCGGTCGCGTCGACGTCCTCGTCAACACCGCCGGTATCCTGCGCTTCGCCGCCATGGAGGACCTGCCGCTCTCCGACTGGAATGAGGTCATCAACGTCAACCTCACCGGCTACTTCATCACCTCGCAGCGCTTTGGTCGCGAGATGATCAAGGCCGGCCAGGGCCGCCTGGTGCACATCTCGACCGTCGCCAGCCACTCCCCCGAGACGTTCTCGGGCGTGTACAGCTCCACCAAGGCGGGCGTCAACATGATGTCCAAGATGCTGGCTGCCGAGTGGGGCCCCTACGGCGTGCGCTCCAACTGCGTCGAGCCTTGCTTCGTTAAGACCCCGATGTCAGCCAACTTCTACGCCGATCCCGAGGTCGAAAAGAGCCGCAGCCGTCTGATCGCCACGCGTCGCATCGGCGAGGTCAGCGATATCGCCAACGCCGTCATGTTCCTGGCGTCCAAGCGCTCGGACTTTACCACCGGCGACGCCATCAAGGTCGATGGCGGCTTCTCCAATATGATGGGCGACCTCACCGCCAAGCCCGGCGGCCGTCGCGCCTATGCCGACAACTACCTTAAGAACAAGGGTGTCGAGCTCTGGTCCGATGAGTCCGGCGTCGCCAAGCCGACCGACCAGTAAACCAACCTGACAGGGAGGCCCCGCGGACACGCCCGCTCCTCCCCCGTATCGATTAGAAAGAGTCAAATGGCTTCCAGCAACTCCAACAAGGGTCGCGCCGTCGTGCTTTCCGCCGCGTGCGTCACCATGTTCTTCATCAGCTCCATCGCGCTGTATTCCGTCGTAAGCAAGAACCTACTCGCCGTCTACCCCGAGTGGTCGAGCGCTCTTACCTGGGCCTTCCCGGTCTTTCAGACCATCATGGCCGTGACGGGCATCTTCGCCGGCCGCATCTCCGATAAAATCGGCCCCCGCAACGTCGTGATCGCCGCCGCCGTGTGCTACGGCGTGGGCTGGTTCATGTCCGGCACCGTCACCGAGCCGTGGCAGTTCTACCTGTGGTTCTCGCTCGTTGCCGCCGTCGGCAACGGTCTGGGCTACAACCCGGCGCTCACCACCGGCCAAAAGTGGTTCATCGACAAGAAGGGCCTCGCCTCTGGCATCACCCTGGCCGCTTCGACCGCCGGCCCCGCCGTGCTGTCCCCGGTGCTCGCCTCGCTGCTCATCCCGAGCCTTGGCATCTTCGGTGCTCTTAAGGCACTCGGCGTCATCTTCTTTGTGACGATCGCCGCCTCCGCCCTGTTCCTGAAGGCTCCCGAGGCCGGCTGGCTGCCCGAGGGCTTCGAGGCCCCCAAGGGCGGCGCGCACGCCGGCACCTTCGGCGACCTCACCCCGGACGAGATGGTCAAGACCCCGCGCTTCTGGGTCCTCATCGTCACCTTCGCCTTTGCCGCCACCGCGGGCACCCTGCTCGTGGGCAAGGTTGCCTCCATCGCCGCCGTCCAGCTCTTCGCCGATCCCACGAGCGCCGCGGCCGTCGCCCTCGGCGGCGTGGTCGTCTCCGTCAACACCTGCGCCAACCTGGTTGGCCGTCTGTCCTTTGGCCAGATCATCGACAAGCTCGGCGCCTATAAGTCGCTGCTCATCAGCCTTGTCGTCACCATCGTCGCGCTCGTCATCATGTCGATGAGCTTTACGCAGGCCATGTTCTTTGTGGCGCTCGCCCTGCTCGGCTTTAGCTTTGGCGCCCTGCTCGTCATCTACCCGCCGCTCACCGGCGGCGCCTTCGGTACCAGCAACATCGGCGTCAACTACGGCATCATGTTTTTGGGTTACGCCGCTTCCACCTGGATCAGCCAGCCCATCACTGCCGTGCTGTATCACGCCGAGGCCGGCAGCGCCGCCTACCAGCAGTCCTTCTACGGCGCCATCGTGATCGCCGCCATCGCCGTCGTGCTCACCGTCTACATGATGGTCTCCGACAGCAAGAAGAAGTCCGCCTAGTTTTACCGATGCGACAAAGGGACAGCCCCTTTGTCGCATTCCACCGGTCACCAGTATTAAGGAGTCGAAATGTCTGAGCTCAACCCCGTCCGCATTGCCGTTATCGGCGCCGGCGCCATGGGCCGCAACCACATCCGCTTTGTCACCGAGGAGCCCGAGGCCGAGCTCGTCGCCATCGCCGACGCCTTTGAGGGCGCCCGCGCCACGGCCGAGGCCGCCGGCGTGCCGTTTTACACCGATCCCGCTCAGATGATGGACGAGGTCAAGCCCGAGGCCGTCATTATCGCCACCCCCAACGACCTGCACCTGGGCGTTGCCCGCGAGGCTGTAAAGCGCAACATCGTGCCGCTGGTCGAAAAGCCGATCTCCAACGACCTGGAGGATGCCCAGGCCTTCGCTGCCGAGGCCGAGACCGCCGGCGTGCCCGTGCTCGTGGGTCAGCACCGTCGCCACAACCCCTTCGTCAACAAGGCCAAGGAGATCATCGAGTCCGGCGAGCTGGGCAAGCTCACCGTGTCGAGCTTCCACTACATGATCTATAAGAATGACGAGTACTTCGATGTCGAATGGCGCCGCAAGAAGGGTGCCGGCCCGATCCTGGTCAACCTGGTGCACGACGTCGACCTGCTCCGCTACCTGCTGGGCGAGCCCGTTGCCGTCCAGGGTATGCAGTCCAGCGCCGCCCGCGGTTTTGAGACCGAGGACTCCGCCGTGGTCAACGTCCGTTTTGCCGATGGCGCGCTCGCAAGCATGACCATCTCCGACGCCACCGCCAGCCCCTGGAACTGGGAGGCAACCGCTCGCGAGGACCCGCAGTACCGCCCCTTCGACGCCGACGCCTACTTTATCGGCGGCACTAAGGGCGCCCTGTCGCTGCCCCGCCTGCACCAGTTCTCCTACGACGGCGCCTCCAACTGGCACAAGCCGCTGCAGATGGAGATTCCGGCCGTCGACCCGGCACTGCCGCACAAGATGCAGCTCAAGCACTTTGTGAAGGTTGTCCGCCGCGAGGTCGAGCCCGTCGTGACCCCCGCCGACAACGTTAAGACGCTCACGCTTCTCAACGCTATCAAGGAGGCCGCCGAGACCGGCCAGCTCGTCGAGCTGTAATGCCTTAAGAGCGACCGCGGCAGAAACCCCATGCCGAACCCTTCGGTCCGTCACCAACAAGCCCCTCTTCTTTGCCCCGCGAGCAGCCTCCTGCCCGCGGGGCATTTTGCTACCTTGCCGACGATTTTTCTGGGGCGGGGGCTATTTTGCACCTCGGCTTGATTCGTTCGCCACGAAATGGGCCTATCTACTACGCTTAACCGATCGCCCTCAACCATGCCGAATTTCGCGAAATAAAAACCGCAGGTAGACGGCTTGCGTATTCTCTGAAAACCGGGGAATGGTCGACCCATATGGGTTAAACGTAGTAGATAGGCCGTTTTCGTGACGCGGGCCCAAAACAGTCTTTTGGGACGGGTGGTATCCTTGGTAGCCCTGTGCTGCAAACGCACCTTAAACGCAAGGAGTCCCATGGATCTTATCGCCCAGCTCGCCCGCGAGCTCAACCTTAAGGCTGACAACATCGAGGCAGCCGTCAAGCTCATCGACGAGGGCAACACCATTCCCTTTATCTCGCGCTACCGCAAGGAAGCCACGGGTGGCATGGACGACGTCGCCCTGCGCGCACTCGACGAGCGCCTGTCCTACCTGCGCAATCTTGAGCAGCGCAAAGAGGACGTCATTCTGCTCATCGACGCCCAGGGCAAGCTCACGCCCGAACTCGAACAGCAGATTCGCGAGGCCACGCAGCTCCAGCGTGTCGAGGACCTCTACAAGCCCTACCGCAAAAAGCGCATGACCCGCGCGCAAAAGGCCCGCGAGGCCGGCCTGGAGCCGCTCGCCAACATGGTCATCATGCAGGCCTCGGCCAAGGGCAGCGCACTCGACGCCGCCGCGGCATACGTCAACGAGGAGGCCGGCTTCGACACGCCCGAGAAGGCGCTCGCCGGCGCGGCAGACATCGTGGCCGAGACGGTGGCCGAGGACCCCGAGAACGTCGCCGACCTGCGCGCCTTTACGCAAAACACCGCCGACATCGTCGTCGAGGCCACCGACCCCGCCGAGAAGACCCCCTACGAGCCGTACTACAGCTATGATGAGCCGCTGCGCCGTATACCCAACCACCGCGTGCTGGCTATCGACCGCGGTGAGCGCGAGGGCAAGCTCCGCGTGCGCGTGAACGTCGACGGCGCTGCCGCCACGGCACGCCTCGGCAGCCGTTGGCCCCGACGCCAGGGCGTCTTCGCGCCCGTCTTTGACGCCGCCATCGCCGACGGTTACAAGCGCCTCATGGCCCCCTCGCTGGAGCGCGAGGCCCGCGCCAAGCTCACCGTCCGCGCGCAGACCGAGGCCATCAATATCTTTGCCAAGAATCTCGAGGGCCTGCTCTCGGCACGCCCCGTGCGCGGCGCCCGCGTGCTCGCGCTCGATCCGGGCTACCGCACCGGCTGCAAGGTCGCCGTCATGGACGAGACCGGCAAGCTGCTCGACCACAGCGTGGTCTACCCCACCAAGCCGCGCCACGACGTCGCCGGCACCAAGCGCGAGCTCGCCCGCCTCGTCAAGAAGGACGGCGTCAACACCATCGTCATCGGCAATGGCACCGCCAGCCGCGAGACCGAGGAAGTCGTCTCGGAGTTCATTGCCGAGCAGGCGCCTGGGCTGCGATACACCATCGTCAACGAGGCCGGCGCATCGGTGTACTCCGCCTCCGAGCTCGCCAGCCAGGAGTATCCCGATCTGGACGTCACCGTGCGCGGCGCCATGAGCCTGGGCCGCCGTCTACAGGACCCGCTGGCAGAGCTCGTCAAGATCCCGCCCCAGTCCATCGGCGTTGGCCAGTACCAGCACGACCTTGACCAGGCCGAGCTTTCGCGCACCCTGGGCCACGTGGTGGAAGACGTCGTCAACCGCGTGGGCGTCGACGTGAATACCGCGAGCGCAAGCCTGCTGGGATACGTATCGGGCATCACGCCGAGCGTGGCCAAAAACATCGTGGCCTACCGCGAGGAAAACGGTGCCTTTACCGATCGCCGCCAGCTTAAGAAGGTCCCCAAACTAGGACCCAAGGCATACCTCAACGCCGCGGGCTTCCTGCGCATCAGCGGCGGCAAGAACCCGCTCGACGCGACGAGCGTCCACCCCGAGAGCTACGAGGTGGCCACGTCCGTCCTTGAACGCGCCGGCGTTAAAGCCAGCGAGCTCAGCCGCGGCGGCGTGCCCGACATCGAGCGCCGTCTGGGCAGTATCTCGGCGCTGGCAAGTGACCTGAACTGCGGCACCCTCACGCTCATCGACATCGTCAACGAGCTCAAGAAGCCCGGCCGCGACCCGCGCGACGACGCGCCCGAGGTGGTCTTTAGCCGCTCGGCGCTTTCCATCGACGACCTGGAACCCGGCATGGAACTCAAGGGCACGGTGCGCAACGTCGTCGACTTTGGCGCGTTCGTCGACGTGGGCGTGCACCAGGACGGCCTCGTGCATATCTCCAAGCTGGCCAATCGCTTTGTCAAGCACCCGAGCGACGTGGTGCGCGTCGGCGACACGGTCAAGGTGTGGGTAGAAAAGGTCGATCGCGACCGCAAGAAGATCTCGCTCACCATGGTGCAGGGAAAGTAAACCGCCAAAGCAAAGGTACCCCCTGTAGCGATGTGCAAAATCGCGAGTATTCTGCAAATTCCACCGTTCCGGATGCCCCTCAGAGACGAAAAAGCAAAAAACAGCCCCCGTTTTAGCGTCGTCAGAGCCAAAACGGGGGCCGTTCCATGCTTCGGTCAACTGATAAAGACCTTTACCTTGCTGAATACTCTCAATTTTGCACGGCGCAGGCGGGGGTACCTTTGCCCACGGCAGGATATGGAAGCCAATCGCCAACTTGCTGGCAAGCTCGTGCCGGCAGCCCCGGCCTTTCCTTTGCCTAGCGCGACCCTCGCGGAGCGCGTGAGCGATAGGGAAAGGAAAGGCCGGGGCGAACAGCCCACGGTACAGTCGGTGTTCGCGCTACGGCAGAATATGAAAGCCGAGCGAGGCGATATCCTTGGCAAAGCCGCGGACGGTGTCGAGCGAGACCTCGTACGGGTCGCGGCCGATGTTCTTGCGCTTGGCCAGGATGCTGTTGGGTACCGTAATGATCTGGCAACCGCAGGCCTCGGCCTGGTAAATGTTGATGAGCTCGCGCGTGGATGCCCACAGGACCTCGCAGTTGGGCTTTGCGGCGGCCTTCTTGACCGACTCCGTCATAAACGGAATGGGATCGACACCGGTATCGGCGATGCGACCGGCAAAGAGCGAAATGATGGACGGCGTCTCGGTGTCAACGGCCTCGACCATCTCATCGACCTGTGTAGGCGTAAAGATAGTAGTGACGTTGACCTTGATGCCGTCGGCCGAAAGCTTGCGCACCAGCTCGGCGGTGGACTCGCCCTTGGTGGTCACGCACGGAATCTTGACGTAGACGTTCTCGGCCCAGGTAGCGATCTCGCGCGCCTCGACCTCCATGGTCTCGACGTCGTCGGCAAAGACCTCGAACGAGACGGACACATCGGTGATGTGGGTCAGGACCTCCTTGGCAAACGCGCGGTAATCCGTCACGCCGCCCTTCTTCATAAGGGACGGGTTGGTCGTGAAACCCTGAACGTTGCCGTTCTCGTACATGTCGAGCATGCCTTCGAGGTTTGCACCGTCAGCGAACACCTTGATTGCCATCTGCCTGATTCCTTTCGTTAGCATACGGCCGATAAACTGCTAAACACTTTACCTATGTTTATCAAGGCGTGAGCTGCGGGTTTTTATCTTCTCGGCGAACGGTATAAACACCTCAGTGTTTGGATTGATAAATCGATTGAGCATGCAAAAGCAAAGAGTCGCAGTTTGAGCAAACGTCAGAACGCGGGATTCATTAGATGAGGCCAAAATGCTGCATCGCTGTGACGGTGCCATCGTGTGCGACATCGTCGGTCACGTAGTCGGCGACCGCCTTGACCTCAGGCATGGCGTTGCCCATGGCGACAGCCGTCTCGACGGCGGCGAGCATGCCCAGGTCGTTGCCCGAATCGCCAAAGCCAAAGGTGCGCGCGTTGCCGGTGCGACCCAGGTATTCCAGCGCTCGCGCCACGCCCACGCCCTTGTCGATGCCCTTGGGGCTCAGCTCGCGATTCTGACCACCGGTGTTGCACAGCTCAAACTCGCAATCGATAAAGCCGTCATCATTGGCTACGCGAGCCAAACTGGGCACATTGAGGCATACCTTGCCCACGCGCAGACTGCCGTCGACGCACATCTCCTCGGCGCTGTGCACCACAGAAGTGCCGATCAGAGACGACTGCTCAACACCCGCGGGTTCCAGGGCAAAAGTAGCCACGTTGGTCTCGAAAAAGGCCTCAATCCCTGCTGCGGCCATACGGCGCGCGAGCTCCTCGATAACGTGCTCGTCAAAGCAGTCCTCATGCACCACGCGGCCCTCGACCTCGAGCGTGGCGCCCGCCATGGCAACGACGCCCGCGGGGTCGAGCGCACGCAAGCTATCGGCGATGAGCCACAGGGGGCGACCCGTGCAGATAAACGCCTGGTGACCCGCATTGCGCAGGCGATGAAACGCCTCGACGACCGCCTGCGAGGGGCGAACCGCCGAAAAGTCCTTATCGGTCATATCGTCGGGATCGAACGACGCCAGCGTGCCGTCCACGTCAAAAAAGAGCACAGCGGGTTTGGGACACGCATCAATCATATGAGTTCCTTTCGAGGATAAGGGCAAACGAAGCATCCATCATATAATGGAGCGACGCAACCAGAGAGGTCACCCATGGAATTTTACGCAAGCTGCCCCGAGGGCTTTGAGTCCGCACTCGCCGATGAGCTTAAACGCCTCGGGCTTTCGCATGTTCGCCGGCTGAAGGGCCGCGCCACGTTTGAGGGCGAGCTCGAAGAAGGCTACCGCGCCTGTCTGTGGTCACGCCTGGCGAGCCGTGTGTTCGTGGTACTCGGGCGCTTTGAGGCGCAGGATGCCGATGAACTGTACGACAGCGTTTACGACATCGCTTGGGAGACCATCATCCGCCCCGGCGCCACCATTGCCATCACCGCCCGCGGCGTGACCGAGCAGCTGCGCAACACGCGCTTCTCGGCCCTGCGCGCCAAGGACGCGCTGTGTGACCGCCTGGCCGAGAACACGGGCCGTCGCGCCGACGTCGATGCCGCCGACCCCGACGTTCACCTGCTGCTTTCGCTGCGTCAGCGCCGCGCGAGCATCAGCCTGGACCTTTCGGGCGACCCGCTGTTCAAGCGCCTGCCGCCCGCCGCGACCCGCGCCGGCGAGGGCGCACACGTGCTGCGTCCCGACTACGCCGCTCTGCTGCTGGCGCAGGTCGGCTGGACTGCACTGTGCGAGCGCGAGCTGACGGCCGACGATTACGAGAATGAAGCCCTACCCACGCTGGTCGACGCCTCGTGCGCCGGCGGCGGTCTGCTGCTGGAGGCCGTGAACATCCTAACCGACCGCGCTCCGGGCGCCGCCCGCGAGCACTGGGGCTTTGAGGGCTGGCAGCTGCACGACGCCGCTCTGTGGGAGCAGCTGCTTGCCGAGGCGCGCGAGCGCGAGGCGGCAGCGCGCGAGCGCCAGGCACGCATCGTGGCCGTAGACATCGACCCCGCCGCCCGCAAGACCGCCGAGCGCATGGTCAAGAGCGCTGGCTACAAGCGTTTTGTCGTCTTTTGCGCCGCCAAGCCCGCCACCGTGCTGGACCATGCGGGCGCCGTCGCCGGCGCCGCCGTAGTCGCAGACACCACCGAGACGCCGCTTTCGCTCATGCACGACGCCATGACGCTCATCGGCGAGCTGCGCCGCGCACCCGAGCTTGCCGCGGCACCGGTCGCCGCGCTCACCCGCGACGGATTGCTGGCCCGCGCGCTCCACGCCGAGCCCGAGCACTCGATCGCCGTCATGCCCAACAACGAGGAGGCGACCGTCGAAGTCTGGCCTTCGCTCGACCACGCCGCCGCAGCGTTTGAGGCTGCGACCAGCGCGGATGCCGAGGCCGAGATTGCGGATGCCAACGAAGCCAACGACGAAGGCGCCGCCCCCGCCATGCCCGAGCCTGCCGCCATGCTCGATCTGGGTGACGGCAAGCCGCTGCCCGTGCTCATCCCCGGGTCCGAGCAGTTCGCCAACCGCCTGCGCAAGAACGCGCGCCTGCGCCGCAAGTGGGCCAAGCGCGAGGGCGTAAGCTGCTACCGCGTCTACGATGCCGACCTGCCCGACTACTCCGCCGCCATCGACCTGTACGAGGGTTGCCCGCAGACGCCGGGCCGCTGGCTCGTCATCGCCGAATACGCCGCGCCCAAGACCATCGACCCCGCGCTAGCCCAGGCCCGCATGCTCGACATCTTGGCCATCGCGCCGCGCATCCTTGATGTTCCGGCCGAGCATGTGCACGCCAAGGCCCGCATGCGTTCGCGCGGCGGCTCGCAGTACGGCAAACAGGGCGCCGGCAAGGGCGCGTCGGGCGAGCGCGCCAACATCGCGCGCCGTCGCCTGCCGCTCATCGAAGAGGGCGGGCTCACCTTTGCCGTCAACTTTGACGACTATTTGGATGTGGGCATCTTCCTGGACCACCGCGTCACCCGCAACCTGGTGCGCGAGCACGCCAAACAGGCGCGCCGCTTCCTCAATCTGTTCGCCTATACCGGCACCGCCACCTGCTATGCAGCAGACGGCGGCGTCGAGGAAACTGTGACGGTCGACCTTTCCAACACCTACCTGGACTGGGCCGAGCGCAACATGCGCCAGAACGGCTTTGTGGGTCCGCAGCATCACTTTGTGCGCGACGACGTGCTTGCCTGGATTCGCGACCAGCGCCAGACGCGCAACCGCTGGGACCTGATCTTTGTCGACCCACCCACGTTTTCGAACTCGTCCAAGATGGGCCGCCGCACCTGGGACGTCCAGCGCGACCATGTTGAGCTTTTGGCCGGCGTATCGCGCCTGCTCGCACAGGGCGGACATGCCATCTTTAGCTGCAACCTGCGCGGCTTCCGTCCCGAGACGCGCAAGCTCGCGCGTGCGGGCGTGGTGCTGGAGGACATTACGGCACAGACCATCCCCGAGGACTTCGCGCGCAACCAGAAGGTGCACCATTGCTATATCGTGCGCCGCCTGCCCATCGAGGACGCCATGGCAGAGGTCGGCTTTAGCGCCGAGGAGATTGCCGAACGCGTCGAGGAACTGCGTAACCCCGAGGCCCGCAAGCCCCGTGCGGCAGTGCCCGCGCACGCGCAGGCCGGCAACGGCAAGTCGAACTTTGCCGGCAAACCCTCTCCTGCCGGCAAGCCCAAAAAGAAGAAGTTCTACGCCAGCAAGCCCAAGGGCAAATAACAAAGTTGCGGTGGAATACGGACTGTTTTACCTGGAATTAGGCAAATATAGACCGTATTTCACCGCAACTCATAGTGGGATGGCGGACGCCGTCCTACCCTTGGGTGACCAGGCGGTAACCGATGCCCACGTGCGTCTGGATATAGCGCGGATGCGCGGGGTCGGACTCGATCTTCTTGCGCAGCGTGCCCATAAAGACGCGCAGGCTCGCCAGGTCGCTCTTAGTTGCCGTGCCCCAAATCTCGTGCAGGATAAACTGGTGCGTTAGTACCTTGTCGGCGTTATGTGCCAGCAGGCACAAGAGCTTGTACTCAATCGGCGTCAGATGCAGCTCCTCGCCATCCATCGTGGCAATGCCGGCATCAAAGTCGATATGCAGCTCACCGGCATCGAACGTGCCCTCGGAGGCAACGCCGCCCGATTGCGCATACGAAAGGCGCCTGAGCGTCGTGCGAATGCGCGCGAGCAGCTCCTCGACCGAAAACGGCTTGGTCAGGTAGTCGTCGGCGCCGGCATCGAGTGCGCGAATCTTGTCCGCATCCTCGCTACGCGCCGATACCACGATAATCGGCATGCCCGACCATGCGCGCACCGACTCCACCACCTTGACGCCGTCCATATCGGGCAGACCCAGGTCGAGCAGCACAATGCTCGGTGCCTGCGATGAGGCGGCAGCGATGGCGGCATGGGCGGTCTCCACGGCCATATGACGCAAGCCGTGCGCCTCGAGCGCGGCAACAATAAGATTGCGGACAGCGGGGTCGTCCTCAACGACCAAGATGAGCGGTTTTACGGCAGAGTTCGGCACAGCGCTACTCCTTATCAAACGAAACGTCGGCGACGGGAAGCTCAATCGTAAAGACCGAGCCGTGCGGGTCCGCCGCGGCAACCTCTATGCTACCGCCATGCGCCAGCGCAATGGAGCGGCAGAGCGAAAGCCCCAGGCCCACACTACGGTGGCTGTCGGCCAAACCGTGGTTGGCGGTGTAGAACGACTCAAAGATTCGCTCGCGATCCTCGGGTGCGATGCCTGGACCATCATCGGCCACCGAGCACGCCACGCGTCCATCGTCGACGCTAATCGAAATCATGATATGCGAGCCTGCGGGCGTATAGGTGATGGCGTTGTTCACCAGATTGACCACCAGCTGCACCATCAGGCGCGCATCGACGTTGACGAGCGCCGGCTCATCGCACGCCACCACCTTAAGGTCGTGCTCGCGCACGGCAGGGTTCACGTGGCGCAGCGCCTCCTCCACGATATCGTCCATGAGCTCGAGCGTGGTCGACAGGCGCATACCGCCGCCCTCGAGCTTGGTGATGGCGAGCAGGTTCTCGACGGTGGCGTTGAGCCATTGCGCATCCGAGCGAATGGACAAGAGCAGGCCGCGGCGCGTTTGGGCGTCGAGCACGGCGGTGCCGGTCGAGCCCTGGTCGAGCAGCACATCGGCATTACCCGAAATACTGGTGAGCGGCGTGCGCAGGTCGTGCGAGATGGAGCGCAGCAGGTTGGCGCGCAGCTGCTCATTTTTGGCAAGCACCGCCGCCTCCTCGCGGGCCTCCATGGCGCGGGCGCGATCGAGCGCCAGCTCGCCTTCGCTCACGATAGCATCGGCAAGTGTCCGCTCCTCGTGCGTCAGCACGTCGGGCTCGGCAACGATAGCCAGCACGCCCACCACCGAGGCGGGGTCGCCCGAGCGCGCGAAGCCGTCGCCTGTGCGAACCGTCAGGTAGATGCCATAAAACGCCGAGCCGCCGAACGTAGCATCGAGCGGCGTTCCCACATAGGCGGACGCCGAGAGCCGCGGTGGCATCTGCGGCGCCAGCTCGTGCACCGGCGCGGCATCGCCCACGGCCGTGTATGTCGCACGCGGCAGCAGGTCATCGCCCTCGGCGTCGGCGCTGTACCACACGACCGGACAGCCCGAAAGACGCGCCAGCTGCGTGGCCATGGCGTGAACGATCTGCTGCTCGTCGGCGCAGCGCTGCAACATGCGATTGGTCTCGAGCACCATATGCGTGCGGCGGTCGCTGGCGGCAGCCTGTGCCAAGGCGCGGCGTAGGGCCAACGCAATCGAGCTCGACACAAGCGAGACCACGAACATGATGAAGAACATGCCGGGATAGCCGCGGTCGATAAGCGACAGCGAGTAGCGCGGGTCGACAAACAAGAAGTTGTAGAGCGCCACGGCGGCAGCCGAGCTCAGCAAGCAATACAGGCGACTCCAGGTAAAGAATGCGCACAGCTGAACGGCGAACACATAGACGATCATGATGCTCGGCGCGAGACCCGGATGGTCGAGCAGCGCGCCCACAATCGTCGCCGCGACCAACAGCCCCACCGACACGCAGGCGTCATACAGAGGAGTGCGGCGCGTCAGCGTTGTGCGCCGCCACCAAAAGCTATCGGCAATATCGCCGTCCGTACGGACGTCCATCAGCGCCCCGCCCCTCTCTCAAAAACAAAAACCACCACAAAGGGACAGGCACCTTTGTGGTGGTTTCCCTTGTGGTGGTTCCAAGTGTATAGCCTTTGCAACCGGCGGTCGCTAGACAAACAACACGTGCGCGAGCAGCGCGCAAACGCACGCCGCGACAAGCAGCGTAACCACGATCGAGATCACGCGGTCGGCCATGTCCATGTTGGCGCGATTCGTAAAGAACCGATCTTCGGCGGCGTCGACGCGCGCCTCACGCACCATTTCGACCACCGCCTCACGGCCATCGAGCGCCTTTGTATCCATGTTTACCTCCCCGGCCTCAATCTTGTCCATCGAAAACCAACTCCATGCAGCCTGTCGGTGACTACGGCCGCTCGTTGGGAGCCAGGCGCTGCATCTTGTTCACGGCCTTGAACTTGGTGAACAGCGGCACGTACTCAAAGCTCACGTTGGAGTTCTCCAGGCCGTACCAACGCGCGGGCGTGCCGGCGGCGCGGCGAATGATGTACTTGAGCGTGATGGCCGTACGCTCGCTGGGCTCCACATCGCTTTCGGGCGCCAGAAGCTTACGGATCAGGACGAACTTGAACGTGCCGATGTTACCCGGATCCTTGTAGACCGAGTAGTCATGCGTCTGCGGCGGCAGCTCGCCGGTGGCAGCCAGGTCCTGAACAACCTGACGCAGGTAGGCATTGACGCGCTGGTTGATCTTGTAGCCCAGGTACAGGTGCACGCGGAACACGTAGTCGGTGCCGAACGTCTCGACCGAATAGGCAAAGGTGTGCGGTTCGTCCATGGTCTCGACATTCACGAACCACCAGGCGCGGGCACGCTTGGGATGCTTGTCCAAGATCGAATAGACGATATCGCGGTCGATGTAGTCGGTATGGGTGTCCTTGGTCAGGTACACGACGTTGTCGCTCATGCGCTCGTAACGGTCGTCGTCGCGCAGGCGCTTGAGCTGCGGCAGGTAGCTGCGCAGCGGCAGCAGCGTAAACTGGCGCTGCTCGACCGCCGTGCCGTTGTACCAGCACACCATAATGCCCATGATGAGCGCGGCCATGAGGATGGTGAAATAGCCGCCGTGGAAGAACTTGGTGAGCGAGCTCACGAAGAAGAAGCCTTCGAGCAAAAGGAAGAAGGCCGCGAAGATCCACGGAGCAACCTTGAGCTTGCGCTCCTCGTGCAGGTAGAAGAAGAGCAGCAGCGTGGTGCACATCATAGTCAGCGTAATGGCAAGGCCGTACGCGGCTTCCATATGCGCCGAGTTCTGGAACAGCAGCACCACGATGACGCAGCCGACAAGCATGACGTTGTTGACCATGGGGATGTAGAGCTGGCCCTTGGTCTCGGCAGGGTAGAAGACCTGCATGTGCGGCATGAGGTCCAGACGGCTGGCCTCGGACACCAGCGAGAATGCGCCGGTGATGAGCGCCTGCGAGGCAATGATGGCCGCAACGGTGGAAAGGCCTACGGCAAAGGGACGCAGGCCCGGGGCGAGCATCTGGTAGAACGGGTTGAGGTCGGCAATGCCCATGAGCTCGGGGTTGGCAGCGTTGTTCATAAGCCAAGCGCCCTGGCCCATATAGGAAAGCAGCAGGCAGCACTTAACGAACGGCCAGGTGGCGTAGATGTTGCCGCGGCCGACGTGGCCCATGTCGGAGTAGAGCGCCTCGGCACCGGTGGTGGCGAGGAAGCAGCTGCCCAGAATCATGATGCCCGCGTGGTTGTTGGGGCTCAGCAAAAAGGCGATGCCGCGCACCGGGTTGAGGCACAGCAGCACGGCGGGGTGCTGGAAGACAAAGAACAGACCCGTGCCGCCCAGGAACAGGAACCACAGCGTCATGATGGGGCCAAAGGCGTGACCGATCTTGGCCGTACCGATGCGCTGTACCAAGAAGAGCACGATGATGATGGCGAGCGTAATGGCGACGACGCGACCCTGGTCATCGCCCAGCACGGCATGGACCGCCGGGATGGTGCGCAGGCCCTCGATGGCCGTGGTAACGGTAACGGCCGGCGTGAGGATGCCGTCGGCGAGCAGCGCGGCGCCACCCAGCATGGCGGGGATGATAAGCCACTTGCCGCAGCGCTTGACCAGGCTGTACAGGGCAAAGATGCCGCCCTCACCATGGTTATCGGCGCGCAGCGAGATGAGCACATACTTGATGGTGGTCAGCAACGTGACCGTCCACACGACAAGGGAGAGCGCGCCGAGCACGAACTCCTCCGTCACGCTTCCGATGCCGCCGTTGCCGGCGACGAGCGCCTTGGTTACATACATGGGGCTGGTGCCGATATCGCCGTACACCACGCCCAGCGTGACGAGCATCGCCGAGATGCTCACAGGAATCGCAGCGTGCGAGGCTGCCTCCTTGGCCTTTTGTTCCATAAGCCGGTTTCCTCCCAACTTTAATGTTCGAAGGAATTATAGGTAATCGGCCCATGTTTGAATGGCACTGTTTTCCCAGCTAGATAAACATTTATACGGCCTTTAAGCCACCTCGGCGATATGGAACGTGACAAAGGGACTGTCCCTTTGTCACATTCGTCATTTTCCAAGCCAATTTTTGAACCACCACTCCATGGAGCGGCTCATCTCGGCCATAAAGGGACTCGTGTGCTTACGGGTATAGATGTCCACGACGCGCTCCCCCACCTCGCGGGCATGCGGACGGAACATCGCGTCCATCTCGGCCGCCTGCGCGTCCATGGTCGCGGCATCGGCGCGGCAGTAGCGCTCCTCGTGCACCAGGTTCACCACGGGATGCGCAATGGCCGGACGCTCCTTACGGGGCGTGCCGATGATGAGCATCGACAGCGGCATGGTATAGGGCGGCAAGTCCAGCAGCTCGGCAACTTCCTCGGCATTCTCGACGATATCGCCGATGTAGCAGCTCCCCAGCCCCAGGGCCTCGGCGGCAACCACGGCGTTTTGCGCAGCGATCACGGTGTCCTGGGCCGCGATGGCAAAGTCGCCCAAACCCGGCGCGCGGCGGGGCGCCTTGCCCGTACGCTCGACAAACTCGGGCTCAAAGCAGCCCACGTGCTCAAACAGATCGATCCACTTGGCATAATCGACCACAAATATTAGTGCCCAGGGCGCCTTGGCGATCATGGGCTGGTGATCGCACAGGTCGGCGAGGCGGTCCAGCGTAGCCTGCTCGCGGATGCTCACGATGGAATACATCATCATGGCGCCCGCCGACGGCGCGCGGCTCGCCGCATGCAAGATCGCCGCCCGCTGCTCGTCGGTCACCGCCACGGGACGGTCGTCGTCATCACGCGCGAAGGCACGCGTGGACGAGCGGTGTTCCAAGATGTCCAGCGCCGCGTTGCCCGTAGTCTCGACCGGATAGCCGCCCGCGTCCACGCCCACAGCTCCGCCGCAGTACTCGGTGCCCGTCATACAAACCTGCTCGCCCATAGCTCTATCCTCGCTAATTCTTTAAGAAGCCTTTACGTTTCCGTGTAATTCCCGTCCATTATCGCGCAGGCCGCCACCACATTGCGCCACACCGCCGCACGTGCGCGTTAATATGGCTGGTTGTTGTGCGCAGCCACCAATTGCAGCGCATATCTTGGTAACAATCGGGTAAACCCCCGCTTTCGTACGTTTTAGTTTGTGAGGAGTCTCAGCATGTTCGCTGCCGCCATCTCGCTCGTCGGTCTTGCGGCGACCGTCTACCTTGTCTTGCGCGAGGCCAAGGCCATTCGCGCTCAGTCGGGCACCGTTGCCAAAAGCGCTCTTGGGTGGAGCGTCGTCTTCGGCCTGTTCCAGGTCTTTTTGACTATTTGGGGCGCCATTGGCCTCGTCGCCCAAAACGAGCCGCTCGCCTTTGTGATGCTCATCCTGACCAACGCCATCCTCACCGGATGCGCCTGGGCCAGCATCGCCCGCGATCGCATCGCCCCGCGCGTCTTTGCGTTCGCCAAGCCCGACGCCCCCGCCCCCACCGGCAAGCTCGCCCGCCTGCGCGGCGCCTTTGTGGGCAAACCACTCGTCGCCGCCGTCCTGTGCCTGCTGCTCGCCGGCGTCTTTGCGCTGCTGGGCATGGAGGTCTCGTCCAACCACGACTTTACCTGGGTCTACCCCCTGTGCATCCTGCTCGAGTGGGCCATCATCACCGTGCTCATGATCGGCTTGTTCTTCCTGTTCCAGCGCCACGGCGCAGCTCCCGCGGTCCTGGCCTTTGCCCTCTTTGTCCTGGGCATTGCCGAGTTCTTCGTCATCACGTTTAAATCCATGCCCATCCAGCCGGGCGACCTTTCGGCCATCTCCACCGCCGCCGCGGTCGCCGGCACCGGCTACACCTTCTCCATCTCGCTGTTCTGTGTGCTGTCCATGGGCTTTACCGCCATCGCCATGCTGCTGTGCGAGTACGCCGGCCTGGTGGCACCGCACCGTCAGAAGGGCGCCGCCAACGCCAAGCGCATGCTGCTCACCAACCTGCTCGTCGCCGTGCTGTGCCTGGGCGGTGTGACCGCACACGTCACGCTCATCGACTACTACAACACCCTCGGCATCACCGTCTACACCTGGCGCCCGCTCGAGAGCTACTGGCGCGAGGGCTACCTGCCCGCTTTCATTAGCGCAGCGCAGTCCATCAAGCCGCCCAAACCCGCCGACTACTCCGTCGACGATGCCAAGGCCACGCTCAAAAAGTACGCCAAGGCCTACGACAAGTCCGACGCGGCCAAGAGCGACGAGCGCGCCGCCGCAAAGGAGCAGTTCGATAGCGAGAAGCCCACGGTCATCGCCATCATGAACGAGACCTTCTCGGATCTGTCGATCTACCAGAACATGCGCGCCGGCTACGAGGGTCCGCAGTACTTTAAGAACCTGTCCAACTGCCTCAGCCGCGGCAAGCTCTACGTGAGCGCCTACGGCGGCGGCACCGCCAATACCGAGTTTGAGTTTATGACCGGCAACTCCATGGCCAACCTGGGCTCGGGCGTGTACCCCTACACCATCTACAACATGGAAACGACCGGGAACCTGGCAGAGCAGTTCAAGTCGCTCGGATATTCCACCACGGCCATGCACCCCAACCACGCCACCAACTGGAACCGCGAGAACGTCTACAAGGACTTTGGTTTTGACCAGTTCCTGTCCATCAACGATTTCCAGGGCGCCGATACCCTGCGCGGCATGGTGACCGACCAGGCTACCTACGACAAGATTCTTGAGCTGCTCGACCAGAACGCCGATCCGCAGTTTATCTTCGACGTGACCATGCAGAACCACTCGGGCTACGACACGGGTCTGCTGCCGGTCGACAAGCAGATGCACCTGAATATCGACACGACCGACCTGGACGCCAAGACCGTCGAGGACGGCACGCTCTCCGATGTCGACGAGTATGTCTCGTGCATCGAGCAGTCCGACCAGGCGCTTCGCTACTTCCTCAACGCCCTGAGCAAGCTCGACCGTAAGGTGGTCGTGGTGTTCTGGGGCGACCACCAGCCGTTCTTCCCGTCCAAGTTCAACGATAAGTGGTTTACCGGCGAGGACGACGCCACGCACCAGGAACGTCTGTGGCAGACCGACTACATCATCTGGGCCAACTACGACGTTGCCGGCTGCGACCAGACGAGCGAGGTCGACGACCTGTCCACCAACTACCTGTCCACGCAGCTTATGCAGCTGATCGGCGCACCGCTGACCGACTACCAGAAAGCGCACATGACGCTGCGCGAGTCGCTGCCCGCCATCAACTCGGTGGGCTACGAGGACGCCAGCCTGCGCTGGGCGCTCTCCTCCAACGTCACCGGTGACGATGCCGCTGCCGCGGCTGTCACCAAGGCACGCGAGGATTACGCCAAGATGCAGTACTACGAGATGTTCCGCGACGGCAAGAACGTGTACACCGAGCACTTCCAGACCGAGGCCAACGAGACCGACCCCAACCTGGCACCGGGCACGACCAAGATCAAGTAGCGGGTCGCTCATAACTGGTTCGTCTGCCCGGCGGCGCGGAACGTAAGGTTCCCTGCTCGGACAGTCCTGCTCGCACGGAGAGCACATTAAGTGCTCTCCGGCTCGTGCGGAACTC
>CALIOA010000051.1:0-13733 GCA_938045065.1 uncultured Collinsella sp. | reverse complement strand
CGGGATTGGTCAATCTCGGCCGACTATATTTGGCTAAATTATTCCGGCGCTAACAGCAAACAGCCCTGTAGCGCCCAGGAGCACAGCTAGGCAGGCCACTGCAAGAGTTATCGAAATAGCACGGCGACCCATGTTAGCCCAACCGATAGTTGTTTAACGGAGCGCGAAACATACTTGGCACCTCCGATATCAGAGCAAGCGTCACCCGCAGCCCAGTGGCAGTCATATGTTTGCAACATCAAACCATATGACTGCCACTCGCGGGGAGAGCATCGGCGAACGGCGCGTTTCCGCACTCCATCGGTCAAAAGTAGGCGAGCGCTACAATTCGTACTTGTACACGCGGTAGATGTACTTCTCGGCTTCCATCTCGTAGGTGGCGATGGGCAGTCCATAGCGGTCGTACTCGGTAAAGGTCTTGGCTTGGCCCGATGCCACGAGCATGCTGTTCGAGTCGCCGACGCGCTGCGCACTGCTCACGTAGCCCGAGAACGGCACTGCGATCTGCTCCTCCAGCTCATAGGTGCGCGCCGTCTCGTCCACCGTAAAGAAGCGCCCAAACGAATGCGTGCCGTGGTCGTAGTCGGTAACATCGAACGCCTTCGCTTCTCAAACCCATATCGTTACCGCCTTTGAATGCCACCGTCGTTTGTCTCATATACCATGGCGTTTGCCCAGCCCTGTCCAATATTGGTCCGCAGCTTAACAAACACCCCTTAGCGGTAGCTTAAGCTTGCAGCGGCGCAGAAACACGGCTTTGGGGGCGCGGTCCACCCCCAAAGAATCGTTTAGTACTTGAAGAAGCCCTCACCCGCGCTTTCGCCCAGCTTGCCTTCGTCGAGCATTTTCTTGAGGACGGACGCCATGGCCTTAAAATTGTAGGGCATCATCATCTTCTTGAGCAGCGGGCTCACCAGGCCCGGGACCTTCTGATACTGCATGACGATGTTGTAGGCCGTCTGGATGCCCACCGTGTCGAACACGCGGAACGGACCTTTGGGCGCGCCGGTGCCGCGCGTCCATGCGAGATCGATGCTCTTGGGGTCACTCACGCCCGAGACATACAGGTCCAGGCCCGAAAGCAGCCACGGCACCAGCATGGAATTGAGCAGGTAGCCGTTCTTTTCCTTGTTGACGGGAAGCGCCAGCATGCGGATGTCGTTGGCAAAGTCGACGAGCTCGTCGAAGTAGCGCTTGTCGGTTTGGTCCTGTGCCATGACCTCGGTCATGTTGTTCTTCCAGATGGAGTTGGCAAAGTGCAGCGACAGGTACTTCTCGGGACGGCCGGTGTACTTGGCAAAGGTGCTCGGCAGCAGCGTGGAAGAGTTGGTGACGATGACGGTCTTTTGCGGCAGAACCGGGGCGAGCTTCTTGTAGAAGTCGATCTTTGCCTGTGTGTCCTCGGCCATAGACTCGATGACCAGGTCGGCGTCGGCCACTGCCTTGGCAAGATCAAGCTCCAGCTTGAGTGTGGCGTAGGCGCGCTCAACGGCAGCGAGCGCCGTCTCCTTGTCGAAGGGCTGGGTGCTATCGGCGATACCGGCGCACCACTCGCCCGTGCCGTCCGCCATGCCCTCGATTGCCGCGATGTACTCTTCGCGCACATGATCGATCTTGGGCTGGGTGCGGCCGATGCTGCCCTCGCTGCGCAGCCAGATCGTCACATCAAAGCCGCAGTAGGCGGCCTGAAAGGCAATCTGGCTTCCCAGCACGCCGCCGCCGGCAACGCAAACGGTCTTGTAGCTCATGGAACGGTCCTCTCTTACGTAATTCCATAGATGTGTATTTATTCAACCGTAAGGATGACGCGCGCTGGGGACGGGTTCTATAAACGGACGGTATTTTGCGGCGAACGGCTACATCTGTTCATTATCTCAGGGCTTTACAGGCCATTTTTCGTGCCGCAGGACCGTCGTTTTCGGAAGTGCGGTGAAAAATTGAGCTTCGCCGACCAGACCGACTTTTTTAGCAACAAAACCGCAGGTAACGAGAGCTCATAAGAGCAGTGTGCTCGGAGGCTTGGAGTTTTTCCCCGCACTTCTGAAATACGAGTCCGCCGAAGGCGTCAACAAGCCCATTTATGCAACATATGTCCAGTAAAAACGGGTGGTGACCGGTACGGCTGCCACCCGTTTGTCTTATATCCGGCTCGCAGCAGGCCAACTACTTCTTAATGCCGCGTCCCAGGCGCTCAGCGACCGACGCCACGGCACTCTCGTCGACCGAGCCGCAGCTCACGCAGCCATCGTGGGCACGCATCTGGCCGGTAACCTCGTCCATCGCGAGCGGCGCCACCTTCTCGAGCTTAAAGCCCTTACCGGCGCGCATGTTCTCCTTGGCCACGCTGATCATGAGCTTAATACGGTTGAGCTGGTTGACCTCGGATGCACCGGGGTCGTAGTCCACCGCGACGATGTTGCTCTCGGGGTGCTGACGGCGCAGTTCCTTGATCACTGCCTTACCCACCACGTGGTTGGGCAGGCACGCGAAAGGCTGCGTGCAGATGATGTTGGGCGCGCCATGGTCGATCAGGTCGAGCATCTCGGCCGTGAGCAGCCAGCCCTCGCCCATGTTGTTGCACACCGAAAGCACCGTGCGGGCCTTGTCCGCCATGGTGCCAACACCTGAAGATTTTGTCCGTAACTCAAAGAGCTAGAATATTGATAAACTCCAAACACATCATGGCTAAAAGAGACGGGCACACTGTCCCTGTTTTTCGGACAAGCAGCGCAAAAATAAGGCCCAGGCAAAGATAACCCCCCATCATTGCAATGATGTAATTCGTGGGTGCCCCGATTAGACACTGTTGAGTCACGAGAAGCAATGCCCATAGCATCGACTGTATAACTGCCCTTATGTAAAACGGCCGAACAAGTCCGGCGATTGTGTATTCAAATAAAAATACATACCTAAATAGCAGCTCATCCAAAACTGAAACCGAGCAGAGCAACACCCATCTGGTTATTGATTTTCCACTCAGATTGAGTATAGCGGCCATAAGAATAAATACGATGCAAATGAGCTGCCATCCCAAAAGAATCCCACCCCGCTTGGGTTTATCCCAGGAAACAGCACCCCGAGTTGCAAAAAGATAGACTACCAACGCACAAAAGAGTGCCCCTATAGAGCACAGCCAAGCGGGGGATCCTTTTGTAATAACCCAAATAGCCCACGGCACGCTAGCAACCATCGTGCCCAGTAGATAGCGTGTCCCCAGGCGCATTTTTTCAGTCGCTTTTCCCAAGCTCTACCACCTCATCACTAGCGGCTATTAGGTCCATATCGTGTGTAATTGCAATGACAATCTTGTGCTTTCGCATTTCCTTCATAGCTTTTATCAGAGCTTCTTTATGAGCACTATCGAGTGATGCTGTTGGCTCATCGAATAAATAGACGTCTGCCTTCTTTTCTAAGACCCGCCTAATTTCCAGTTGCTCCAGTTCCCCGGGAGACATTCCTCCGCACCTCTTCCTTTCTATAGAAGGAAAGTTTCTATCGCAAAGAAAATCCTTTACTGATATCGGAGTTTGTTCAGCAAACGAAACTAGCTTCTGCCTAAGGAGCTCACAGTTGATTTCTTCTTGGGCCTTACCGTTGTAGGAAATAGTCCCAACGTAATCCGAATTGAAACAGCCCATCAATAAGTACGCAAGGGTCGTTTTGCCCGAGCCATTAATCCCTACAAGAGCATAGAGCTTTCCTTTTTCAAACCTGATATTCAAGTTGCTGTAGAGACACTTTCCATTTAATGTAAAGCCGAAATTACGCAGTTCGATGCAATCGATCTCCATGAGCTCCTCTCCAGCAGCAACCAAAGGCAATTTAGAGGCATTTAGACGAGATATCGATGAGAGGCAGTCTTGTACGCTACTACCTATACCGTAGATTGACCTCACGGCAGATAGCATTAAAGCCATGTAGCTCGAAACGGCAACAAGTTGGCCTACACTCATGCTTCCATGCATTACATAGAAAGCCGAAATCAAAAGAATAGTCACCTGGGACGCAGCTGCAGCAAAGGAATCCGTTGCCTGAAATCTCGAAACGACACTTTGATAGGCGACTCCGGCGTGCAGCAAAGACGAAAAAAAACTATCTATGGATTTCAATGCTCTTTCGAATAGCACATTAACATACAAAAATCTCTGATGCGCAAGTACGGACTCCACTTTTCCGAAATACAGGGACTGCTCCTTCTTAAAGGTCAGACCTGAAACAAAAAGCGGTTTTTTGAATAAAGCATATGCAATTGCATACAAGATGCAAAATGCCACGGAAACCCAAAAGAGCGCTACGGAGCATCCATAGAGAAAAATAAAACTGATACCTAGCTGGACAACCGCAAGAAGTACCGTCTGGAGCATCGACAATCCGAAGGAAGCCACAGTATTGGCATCTAAACAAATTTGTTGAGTTTTTTCAGCTGACTCCTGCTCAAAATATAACTCAAAAGGCATCCGAACGAGCTCATCGATTTTACTTCGAACAATCGAGAATGCAGCCACGGTCGTTATCCGCATTGAAAGAAGGGTGCTTAAATAACTAACAACAATATCGATTAGTGCCGCAAAACCAATTAGAGCACTGCTAATCATGATAGTATCGTAAGATGTTTTTTTAGATATATTGTCAACCAGAGCGCTCGTAAGCAGCGGGGATACAGAAGCCATCATTCCAGATATTATTAAGCACAACGCGAAGACTATAACCAGAAGCAATTGGGAAGAAAACCCAAGTCTGAAATATGGCAGATAATCGAAGAGCGCCGTTGAGTCCGCATCACTTCTTATGCTTGAAATCATAGGCCGCCCTCATTACTTTTATACAGTTCTTTCTTGCAGATACGCAGCTTGTCTTATTTTCATACAGCCTGGTGAAGGGACAGCCACCCATGCACATAGGAAGAAGTGAGCAGTTAAGACATTCTGAATCTGAACAAAAGTCGTAAGCATTCCATTTGGAAACTTCGAATGCGTTACTCGCTACGCTTTCAAAGATGCTGCCATAACTTCTGTCGGAATATCCTATTTCATTCCAGCATTTATATAAGGAACCGTCTGGTCCAATAACTTCTGAATATTTATTGACGGCTCCGCATATGGTCGGATTAAAGCCTGGAAGAAACGGATCCATGTACCCCGTCATTTTGTAGCGAGACAAACAGGATGCTTCAATCGAAGCAAATTCGTCCTCTGAATAGCACTGAGAGTTAGCGCATGCCCCATTTATATCATCTACTGCCGCTAAATACAGTTTTACTCTATTACGAAGACCTTTTTGATCAAGCGAATCAACCAAGCGATCAATCTGATCACCGTTCGTCGGATCAACATTAACTCTTAAGATGACATCGAAGTACGCACTGGCTCTTTTTACGTTATCGATAATACGGTTGAACGTATCGCCGCCAGAAGGAAGACATCTTCGCCGATTGTGTATTTCAGGCGGACCATCGACAGTCACCTGAACGTGCGTGACCCCATTTTTTGCAAGCAACTCTGCCGTTTTCTCATCTAAGAAATAACCATTGGTCACCATGCTGGCATTAAATAGGATTTCATCACTTCGGATTCCGCGCGTGATCTTCTCCACCGTCTCAATCGCCAATAAAGGCTCGCCACCATACCAGGCAATCTGCAAACTATCTGCCTGATTGTCTAAAGCCATGCCATTGATATGCTTTATTACCTGATCGACGCACTGGTCGCTCATTGAACCATAACGCCTGCCGTACTCATAACAATACGGACACCTGAAATTACAATTCAATGTCGGAGCTATCGTAAATGAAAGTGATTTCGATTGCATGCGACAGGCCGATGATATCTCTTTTAAATGTTCGATTTCGTCAAGTCCGTCGGAAACCAACAACCCCGCGTCCATCAAATTGTCGACAATTTCCGAAGGGCCATTAGCCCCATTCGCAAATAGCGCCTTCTCGTATTCCGCATCCAACGCAACGATTGCGCCGGAGTAAGAGTTATATACCAGCGTAGGTTGATTACCTTTATCGATTACATTAAAGCGAGACTGTTTCATTTCTACTCCGTTGCATATTTCAGTATTTCAACCTGCCATTAGGAGTAATTCCAGCCACAAAATTTGGTAATGCAGACCCTCAGGCCACACGGTCCTCCCCCTGAATAACTCCAACAAATATGCGCTGCACAGGACACACACGTAGAAATATCATCTCGAGACGAAGCAGGCATCTGAGTATTCACTGGCTTTTGACTATATTCCATCGGAGCTCCTAGCTAACGTGTATACCGCAATGTTCAAATGCGCGGCAATTCCCGCCCGTGTACACGGCACACAACCCCCAGGGATTACAGCGCCCTTGACATTTTGCGCCCTGACAAGGACACCAACTTGATAGCAAAGCAATATCGTTAGGTGTTTGAGTTGGCTGTATCCAATCCACAATGGCTCCTTTCTCGTTCTAGGCCTAGTTATACTTTGGTCAAAAAGTCAAAAGATTTTTGAAAACTTTTTGTACTAGATGAAACAATTTGTTTGCCTTGTTTAACATTATTTTATTTACACTTAGACTGATTAAAAATTCAACCTAAGGAAATTCTGGTGAATGTTGTTCAGCTGCAGTATTTCATAAAGGTATTTGATTATCAGAATTACTCGGATGCAGCAACTATATTAAGCGTTTCGCCGCAAGCTGTTTCAAAAGGCATTCGAGCATTGGAATCTGAACTTGGTCTGAAGTTGTTCGAGAAAAGAGGCAGTATTCTACATCTAACAAACTATGGAGAGGAAATCCTTCCTATGGCATTAGATGTACTAGCTTCAATTGAAGGAATTCAAGCGTATGCGCAAGTCACGCGTGAAAAGATAAAAATAACCCAGACACGTTTGACACGCGTTGCAGTCGGACTAGCACCAATACTCGCAAGCTGGTTCAACCAGTCCACACTGAACAGGCTTTCGAAAAAGTATAAGGGCGGTAAGTTCACTGTTTCAAGATATGACGACGGCGGAACGTGTTTATCCCTTCTACTTGACAGACAAATCGACATTGCAATTGTCGCTGGACAAGTAGACACCAGTCTTTTTGAATCACATTTTTTATTGAATGCCGAAGTCAACCTCTTAGTTGAAAGCAGTCACCCATTAGCTAGTCACGCAACGGCGAATCTAAATGCGGTGGCTCGATATCCAATTGCAAACACCTGTGACATTCGATATTGTCGAAAGAGGATAAACTCAGTATTTAACCATCTGGGCCTTTCCCCTTCCTACCAGAATATTAACTTAGCAGACCAGCAAAATTTGTCCGATTATCTGATTCATAAGCATGGGATTATTCTGACCATAGCCTCACAAGCGTCTCAAATCAGGATAGGCTATCCAGCAAAAATCGTTTGCCTAGGCGAACAAGACAGAATATCAATCCCTTTTTATTGCGTTTCAAATTCAAACGATACCCAAGCGCAGACTCATCACGCGATAAGCTGCATTCAACTTGAGGCACGCCAGCTCTCTCGATGTTTAAAAAGCGCTGAAAGAGGAGACCTTTCCAGCTGAATATGACGGGCATGCTAATTCCATGCAAAACAGCAACGTATTCCGCCAAAACAGAAGCGTAGGTCAGCCCATGTTTTTTGAAGTATTCCGAGAGAAAACAACGAGGGCCTGACAGACTCTTGCCAAATCAGTGACCCACTCACCACCCGCAAGCCTGTGCTCCACTTCCGAAATAAATGGCTCAGCCCCACCTTCTCAGCGGGTTGAGCTGAGCACTGACCGCACCATTCATTGTCAGCACCGCCCCAGACCAAGCCAGAGAAAGATGGCGCGGCGACAGCCAGATGGCCGCCACCGCGCCTCACACGTTATATCGGCAAGCCGCTGTTAGCGTCGGAATAATTTAGCTACTTCACACCGCGTCCCAGGCGCTCAGCGACCGACGCCACGGCGCTCTCGTCGACCGAGCCGCAGCTCACGCAGCCATCGTGGGCACGCATCTGGCCGCTGACCTCGTCCATCGCGAGCGGCGCCACCTTCTCGAGCTTAAAGCCCTTACCGGCGCGCATGTTCTCCTTGGCCACGCTGATCATGAGCTTAATACGGTTGAGCTGGTTGACCTCGGATGCACCGGGGTCGTAGTCCACCGCGACGATGTTGCTCTCGGGGTGCTGACGGCGCAGTTCCTTGATCACTGCCTTACCCACCACGTGGTTGGGCAGGCACGCGAAAGGCTGCGTGCAGATGATGTTGGGCGCGCCATGGTCGATCAGGTCGAGCATCTCGGCCGTGAGCAGCCAGCCTTCACCCATGTTGTTGCACACCGAAAGCACCGTACGGGCCTTGTCGGCCATAGTGCCGATACGCTCGGGCGCCTCGAAGCGGCGGGACTTCTCGAGCATCTCCTCCACCGGCGTACGCATCCAGTCCACGAGCTTGATGAGCGCTTGCATGCCCGCACGCGTAGCGGCAGAGCTTCCTAGCTCGTCCTTCTGCAGCTCGGCGTTGCTCATGGAGTACAGGAAGAAGTCGAGCAGACCCGGCACCACGGCCTCACAGCCCTCGCGCTCGATGACATCGACCACGTGGTTGTTGGCCGTGGGATGGAACTTGACCAGGATCTCTCCGACCACGCCCACACGCGGCTTGGTGCCCTCGCCCACAAGCGGCATGGTGTCGAACGCGCGGATGGCCTCGCGGCACAGCTTGGTGTAGTTGTGGCGGTTGAACTTGGGCGCCAGCTTGCGGGCGCGCGCCATGTACTCCTCGTAGAGCGCGTTGGCGGCGCCGGGCGTGGCCTCGTACGGGCGGCAGCGGTAGAGCATCTGCATCATGACGTCACCAAAGAGCACCGCGTAGACTGCCTGCTTAAGCAGCGCCGGCGTAACCTTAAAGCCGGGGTTGTCCTCGCCGAGCGCCACGGCCGAAAGCGAGATCACCGGAATCTCGGGGTGGCCGCTCTCGCGCAGGGCCTTGCGGATGAGCGCGATGTAGTTGGTGGCACGGCAGCCGCCGCCGGTCTGGCTGATAACCACGGCTGTCTTGGACAGGTCGTACCGGCCGCTCTCGATGGCCTCCATGATCTGGCCCGTCACCAGAATCGACGGATAGCAGATGTCGTTATTCACGTAGCGCAGACCGGCCTCGACGGCATCGTGGTCAGTCGAGGGCAGCAGCTCCAAGTTGTATCCAGCACCGCGAAACACCTCTTTGACCAGGTCAAAGTGGATCGGCGCCATCTGCGGGCACAGGATGGTGTAGCCCTCCTCGCGCATCTGCTCGGTAAAGGGCACCTTGGGCCACGCGGTCGAAGCACTCTCGCGCTGAGCCTCAAACGTGTACTTGCGGCTCGCGAACGCGGGGGCATCCGTGGAGGGCGCCACCGGTGCGGCAACGCCCTGCTCGTAGGCCTCGCCCGCGGCCGTGGCCTCGGCCAAGCGCTCGGCCTCCTGGTCCTTGAGCGCTGCCATGAGCGAGCGGATGCGGATGCGCGCGGCGCCCAGGTTGGACACCTCGTCGATCTTGAGCACGGTGTAGATCTTGCCGCTGGCCTCCAGGATCTCCTGCACCTGGTCGGTGGTCAGAGCGTCCAGGCCGCAGCCAAAAGAGTTGAGCTGGATCAGGTCCAGGTCGTTGCGCATCGTCACAAAACGGGCGACGGCGTACAGGCGGCTGTGGTACATCCACTGGTCAACGACGCGAATCGGACGCTCGGGCTTTACCAGATGCGCGAGCGAATCCTCGGTAAAGACCGCAAAGCCAAAGCTCGAGATAAGCTCGGGCAGGGCATGGTTGATCTCGGGGTCGTTATGGTAGGGGCGGCCGGCGAGCACAATGCCGTGGCCGCCGTGGTCCTCGACCCACTTAAGGGCCTCCTCGCCCATGGTCTGGATGTCCTCGTGGAAACGCGCATCGGCCTCGTAGGCGGCGTTGACGGCGGCATCGACCTCGGAGCGCGTGATCTTGGGTCCACGCACGCGACCGCGACCGGCTTGCGAATCGGCCACACGGTCGACGGCGAGCACCTGATACAGGCGGCGCTTGAGCTCGGTCTTGTCGTGATAGGGCACAAACGGGTACAGGAACTCGATGTTCTGCTCGCGGATCTCGTCGATATTGAGTGCCAGCGCCGTGGGGTAACTCATAACGATGGGGCAGTTGTAGCAGTTGCCGGCCGTCGGGTCCTCCTTGCGCTCCCAGCGCACGCACGGCATCCAGATAAAGTCGACGTCGCGGTCGATAAGGTTCATCACGTGACCGTGGCTCATCTTTGCCGGATAGCACACGCTCTCGGACGGCATGGACTCGATGCCCGCCTGGTAGGTCTTTTTGCTCGACTGGTCGGACAGCTGCACGCTAAAGCCCAGGCGCGTAAAGAACGCGTGCCAGAAGGGGTAGTTCTCGTACATGTTGAGCGCGCGCGGGATGCCGACGGTGCCGCGCGGGGCCTCGTCGGGGCTCAGGACCTCGCGGTTAAAGAGCAGCTCGTTTTTCTTTTTGAAGAGGTTGGGGGCCTCGGTCTTCTGCTTTTTGTGGCCGGCGCCCTTCTCGCAGCGGTTGCCGGTAATGAAGCGCCTGCCACCGCCAAAGTCGTTGACGGTAAGCTGGCAGTTGTTGGAGCAACGGCCGCAGCGGACATGCTTTTGCGTCACGGTGAGGTGCGCGATGTCCTCAGCCGAAAGAATGGTCGAGGTGCCGTCGGCGCCGGCGCGATCGCGGGCGAGCAGGGCCGCACCGTAGGCGCCCATGCAGCCGGCGATGTCGGGACGCACGGCATGAACGCCGGTGAGCTGCTCAAACGCGCGCAGCGTGGCATCGGACATAAAGGTGCCGCCCTGGACGATTACCTGGCTGCCGATCTCCTTGGGATCGCGCAGCTTAATGACCTTGAACAGGGCATTCTTGATGACGGAATAGGACAGGCCGGCGGCGATGTCGCCCACCGTGGCGCCTTCCTTTTGCGCCTGCTTGACGCGCGAGTTCATAAAGACCGTGCAGCGACTTCCCAGGTCGACCGGGGCTTTGGCATGGATGGCGGCGTTGGCGAACGCGCGCACGTCCATGTTCATAGAGACGGCGAAGCTCTCGATAAAGCTACCGCAACCCGACGAGCAGGCCTCGTTGAGCATGATGTGCTCGATGACGCCGTCCTTGACGCGCAGGCACTTCATGTCCTGGCCGCCAATGTCCAGAATGAACTCGACGCCGGGCAGGAACGCCTTGGCGCCGCGCAGGTGCGCGACGGTCTCGATCTCGCCGGAGTCGGCCTTGAGGGCCTCGATGAGCAGCGCCTCGCCGTAGCCCGTGGTAGTCACGTGGCCGATGGTGCAACCGGCGGGAATGTGGTTGTAGAAATCGGCCATGATGACCTTGGCCGTGCCCAGGATGTCGCCGTTGTTGTTGCCGTACCAGGTGTGCAGCAGCTGACCGTCCTCGCCCACGAGCGCGGCCTTCATGGTGGTGGAACCGGCGTCGATGCCAATGAACACGCGGCCGGTGTAGCCTTCGAGCTTGCCCTTGGGGACGACCTCGGTGTCGTGGCGGTTCTTGAACTCGGCAAAGTCCTCGTCGGTGGCAAAAAGCGGATCCAGACGCTCGACCTCGGCACCCTGCGTGTCACCCAAGCTGTCGATGGCCTCGATGAGCTGCGGGAACGTGCTGAGCTTGTTGGACTCGTGCGCCATGGCGGCACCGCTCGCCACAAACAGGTGAGCGTTTTGGGGCACGATACGGTGCTCCTCGTCCAGGTTGAGCGTGAGGTAGAAGCGGTGGCGCAGCTCGGAGAGATACTGCAGCGGGCCGCCCAGGAAGGCGACGTTGCCGCGGATGGGACGGCCGCACGCCAGGCCCGAGATGGTCTGGGTCACGACAGCCTGGAAGATGGAGGCAGCCACGTCCTCGGGGCGGGCGCCTTCGTTGAGCAGCGGTTGGACGTCGGTCTTGGCAAAGACGCCGCAGCGGCTGGCGATGGGATAGATGGTGGTGGCGTTGGCCGCGAGTTCGTTAAGGCCGCTGGCATCGGTGTGCAGCAGGGTTGCCATCTGGTCGATGAACGCGCCCGTACCGCCGGCGCAGGTGCCGTTCATGCGCTGCTCGATGCCGTTGTCAAAGTAGATGATCTTGGCGTCCTCGCCGCCCAGCTCGATGGCGACATCGGTGGCCGGGATGAGGGTCTCGACGGCACGCTTGCTGGCAATGACCTCCTGGACAAACTCCAGGTCGAGCCACTGGGACAGCAGCAGGCCGCCCGAACCGGTGATGGCGCAGGTCATTTGGGCCGTCGGCAACACGGTCGCAGCACCCTCGAACAGGTCGCGGGCGCAGGCACGGACGTCGGTGTGGTGGCGCTGGTACTTGGCGTAGACGATCTGGTTGTCGTCGTTGAGCACGGCGAGCTTAACGGTGGTGGAGCCCACGTCGATGCCCAGGTGCAGGTTGCCACGAGCGTTCTCGGGGTTGAAGATTGCGCCTTCGGGGGCGTGGGCGGCGGCTACGGGCTCGGCGGACGTGGCGGGCTCGCTAGCGACGGACGTCTCCCCTGCCGCGTTCTTGGCATCGGCAACTGCCTCGGCAACTTTCTCGGCAGCCGCGGCCGCAGCCTTCTGCGCGGCGTCCACCACGGTGGGCGCGGCCTCACGCGCGACGGCGACCATACGGTCCTTGATGCCCTCGACGAGTTTGCTCATTGTCTCTCCTCTTAGTTGTTGGACTCGACGGTTGCGGCGGTGTCGGCCGCGTCCTCGAGCTGCAGGTTCAATAGCTTCAAGCCGTATTCCGGCACGTTGATATCGATGGGTTGGCCATATAGGTCGCCGGGACGCACAAAGGCGATAACCGTCATAATGCGCGCCATGGCCTCGGGCGATTCGGTGAGCCCACGCTCAAACCAACGCTGAATCAGGCCGACCTCGGCACTCACGACATAGGTAACGTAGTAGTCAAAGAATGTGCCCAGCGCCAGGCCCAAAATGCCCGTCTGCGCACGAGGCACCACGGCCTCACGCGCGGTGTCGATAATCTTTTTAATGAAAGCCTGGTCGCCGCCCGGGCCCAGCAGCGATCCGATCAAATCGCGGTTGGCCGCAAGGTAGCGCAGCAACTCAACCGAACCGGGCGCCGGCTCGAGCTCATCGATGTTGTGATAAAGATCAGGCAGTTGAGCTGCAGTGATGAGCTCAATGCGCTCACGGATCTCGGCTAGCAAGCCGTCCTCGATTTGATTGATAAAGTCAGGAATATCGCGGTAGTGCGAATAGAACGTGCGGCGCGTAAGGCCAGCGCGCTCGGTGAGCGACGCGACATTAATGCGCGAAAGGTCGCCGCTTTCGGCAAGCTCGCTGGCAAGCGCCTGGCGAAGGGCGCGCTGCGAGCGAAGGGACCGGCGATCACATTTCTCGAGCTGGGACAAGCGTCCTCCTTGTTACTCAGACTGTACGCTATTGCACAGTGCGAGTATTATTGCACACCGTGTGTATCAACACGTAAAGGCAATATTTGGAATGTGACAAAGGGCAGTCCCTTTGTCACATTCAGCGACCGCCTAGGTTGTGCCAGTTGTGCCTGGCTTTTGGAGCGGCATTGCCGATTGTTCAAAATGTCATTCGTGGGTAGAATAGTGTCGACGGCAGCCCAAGTTCTGGAAAGCTGGGCAGCGCCGTTGCTTGGATTAAGGGGTCAACGCCTTAGCGGCGGCGACCCCTTTAATATGAGAAAGCCATTGTCAATAGGCGTGTTTGTTCGAGCCCGGTTTTAAA
>CALIOA010000050.1:0-43227 GCA_938045065.1 uncultured Collinsella sp. | reverse complement strand
GCATCGCCCTTTCCGCGGCACTTGTCGCGGGAATCGCCCCCGTAACGGCGATCGCTGCAGAAACCAGCGCCCCCACCGGTGCGGCCGTTTCGCAGACGAGCGCCGCCAACGGCAATTCGGGCGCCCCGCAGACAGAAGACGCGGCCGCCGCAAAAGAAAAAGCGTATGCAGCCATGCAGGAAGCGCTCAAAAACCTCGAGGCCGCAAAAAACGCCGCAAGTCCCGAGAAAATTGCGAGATTCAATGATGACATTACCCGTTTTCAAGAGTACCGCGAAAAGATGGCGGCGCAAGCCGCCGAAGGGAGGGAACTCCTTCCCACCATGCAAGCGGACATCGATGCTGCCCAAGCCAAATACGACGGGGCCATCAACCGGGTAAGCGAGCTCCAGGCAGAATTAGAGAAGAAACATGAGATGCTTAAGACACTCGAAGCACTCGGCTACGAGGAGTTTGTCGAAACTGTTAAACAGCAAATAAAGCAGTTGCACAGTGAGATCATATCGGCAAAAACGCACGTAAACTATTGCGAAACGGAGCTCCGCGAGTTCCAGTACCGCCTCAGAAGAGAGGAAAGACGAGTTAATGACTGTGAACGTGCTGTAGAGAAATATAAAGCCGATATCGACCGGTTCACAGCCTGGCGAGATGCGCTCCTCGACAATTTGAAAAAAGCGCAAGCGGCCTATGACGACGCCTGCAAGGCATACGAAGAGGCGAAAGCCGCGGCAGACAAGGCCACCTCGCCCGAGATAACGAAACCGACCGAGACGACGCCTCCCTCCGGCTCAACGCAACCCGCCGAGGCGACACCGCCCGTTGCCTCACCTGCAACCGGCAAAGACGCCCTACCAAGCTCCACCAAGCAGGCGAACTCGAGCAGCGGCAAGCAAGCAGATACGACCGCCGGCAAGCTCGCGAACACGGGCGATGCAGCGCCGAGCGCAATCGCACTCGCAGCAGTCGCCGCCGCAGGCCTCGGAATAACCGCCACAGCCACACGCCGCATCAAGAACTCGAAATAGCTGCCAGCGGTTATTGTCTTCGCCAATCCACAAGCCAAGAGACAAAAAGAGGTCCGTTTCCCCAACCCAGGGAAACGGACCTCTTTACTTGAAAAAAACAAATGGTAATGCCGCCGTCTCTTGAACCACGCAGCCATCAATGCCCAGACAACACCAGCAAGCCGCGTTCCTTAAGGGATAGATTTAATGGCTGTTAATCAAGGGGCATACGCGCACGCCCGATCAATGGCGGGCAAACCGCCTGATATACTTACATTAGTGCTACCAAGTTAGTCGCCGACCCTTGAAATGAGGTGCCGAGATGAACGACATTCTCGCAAGAAGAGCAAGACGAGCAACTGTGGGCATCGCCCTTTCCGCGGCACTTGTCGCGGGAATCGCCCCCGTAACGGCGATCGCGGCAGAAACCAGCGCCCCCACCGGTGCAGTTGCCTTGCAGACGGAAGACGCGGCCGCCGCAAAAGAAAAAGCGTATGCAGCCATGCAGGAAGCGCTCAAAAACCTCGAGGCCGCAAAAGACGCCGCAAGTCCCGAGAAAATTGCGGAAATCGATGATGACATTGCCGCATTTCAAGAACTCTACGACATGGTGGTGGCGGAAGCCGGCAAACGGAGGGAACCCCTTCCCGCCATGCAAGCGAACGTCGATGCAGCCCAAGCCAAATACGATGAGGCCCACAACCGGACAAGCGGCCTTCAGGCAGAATTAGATAAGGCACTTGAAGCACTCGGCGGCGAGGAGCCCAGCACAGCTATTAAGGAGCATATTAAGCAGTTGCGCATGGAGATCATGACGGCAGAAAGGCGAGAAGAATCTTGTGAAGATGATCTTCACCGCTACCAACGCCGGCTCGAAAGCCAGGAAAAACAGGTTCAGTATTTCGAAAGTGAGGCAAAGAAAGCTAAAGCCCACATCGACGAGGACATAGCCAAGCGAAATGCGCTCCTCGGCGATTTGGAAAAGGCGCAAGCGGCCTATGACGACGCCTGCAAGGCATACGAAGAGGCGAAAGCCGCGGCAGACAAGGCCACCTCGCCCGAGATAACGAAACCGACCGAGACGACGCCTCCCTCCGGCTCAACGCAACCCGCCGAGGCGACACCGCCCGTTGCCTCACCTGCAACCGGCAAAGACGCCCTACCAAGCTCCACCAAGCAGGCGAACTCGAGCAGCGGCAAGCAAGCAGATACGACCGCCGGCAAGCTCGCGAACACGGGCGATGCAGCGCCGAGCGCAATAGCACTCGCAGGAATCGCCGCCATGGGACTCGGAATAACCGCCACAGCCACACGCCGCATCAAGAACTCGAAATAGCTGCCAACGGTTATTGTCTCCGCCAATTCACAAGCCCAGAGACAAAAAGAGGTCCGTTTCCCCACCTAAGGAAACGGGCCTCTTTAACTGCAAAAATTCAAGCAACAGCACCGCCGCCTCTTGAACCACGTAGCCATCAATGCCCAGACAACGCCAGCAAGCCGCATTCCGCAAGGGATAGATTAAATTAGATAAACGCGCCTTTACGGGTGATTTTTGGACGACATGGCCCGGCACCAAAAAGCGCCCGTGCGCTCGATGGATTCGGATGCCCGACAGAGGCTCCTTATGGCTGCTTCCTTCCGGACCTGACCAGATTCGGAACATGTCGTCATCCGAACCCATCGAACGCGCTAGGCGCTCGGTATATCTTACCTGCTCCCGCCCGCCAGAGCAAGGTAGGTAATTTGGGACGGAGCTTTTTTGACTACTTTTTGACTACTTTTGCAGCCCGATTGCCAGAGCAGCCAATGAGTAGTCAAAATAGTCCCATCCCAAAATGACCGGCTTGGTGCCGCACCACAGAAAGGACCCATCTACTACGTTTAGGCCACAGGGGTCGACCATAGCCGACTTTTTCGAAAATCGGCAAGCTTTCTACCTGCGGTTTTGTTTTTGTAAATTCCGGGATGGTCGAGGGTGGCCGGTTTAACGTAGTAGATGGCCACGTTTCGTGGCAGGCGGTCCGACCCAAGGCACAAGGCGGTCAACCTCGAATGGCCATTCTCGAAGTTGCGGTGGAATACGGACTGAATTGGCCCCTTAAAGGCAAAAACGCTCCGTATTTCACCGCAACTTAAAGAGAGATGGGTTTTAGAGGCGGGCGAGGTCGTAGGATTGGGCGGCCGCCTCGCCGGCGCAGATGAGGTTGGTTGTGGCTTCTTGCGAATCGAGTGCCCGTTCCAGGTCCATGGGCTTGCGGCAGATCGGCAGTACCAAGTCGATACCTTGCTCATATACCGCGTTCAGGTTGTCAGCACGGCCGCCCACGACGGCGACCACCGGCTTGCCATATCGCCTGGCGCGGCGAGCCACACCTACCGGCGCCTTACCGGCGGCGGACTGCTCGTCCATATTGCCCTCGCCTGTTATGACCAGGTCGACATCACGCATGCGTTCGTCAAACCCAATCAGATCGAACACCGTCTCCACGCCCGAGCGTAGCTCCGCACCGAGCGCCAGTAACGCCGCGCCCAAGCCACCGGCAGCGCCCGCGCCGGGCACGCCGAGCACCGAGCCAAATGTCCGTGCGCCCTCGGGTGTGCGCAACAACCCCTGGGCTCGCGCCTCGAAAATTGCCGCATCGAGCAGGCGACCGTAGCCGACCATCCTGCCGTCGTATCTGCGCAGCGCCTCGACATCATCCGCCGGCAGGCCCTTCTGCCCGCCAAACACCGCCAGTGCGCCTCGACGCCCCACGAGCGGATTCTCGACATCGGAAAGCACAACGATACGAGCATCATCCAAAGCCTGCAGCGCTGGCGCCAAATCAACGCTCGCCACCTGCTCAAGGCCGGCAAGACCGGGGGCGACATCGCATCCCTGATCATCGACCACACGCGCGCCCAGCGCCTGCAGCATGCCGGCGCCACCGTCGTTGGTGGCACTGCCGCCCAAGCCAATATAGATAGTCTTTACCCCGACACGAGCTGCACGGAGCATCAGCTCGCCCACGCCATAGGTTGTAGCAGCCAGCGCCGCCGATTCCGTGCAAGGTGAGTACCCGATGCCTGCTGCTTCGGCCATCTCAATAACAACCGACTCGTGCTCGCCGTCCACTAACATCCGGGCAGGCACACCATCGCCAAAGGGTCCCGCAACCTCGCAGGTCACAATCTCACCGCCGCACGCGGCAACGGCATCGAGCGTCCCCTCACCGCCATCTGCCAGCGGCAAAGCGTTCAGCTCGGCATCGGGCCACACACGGCGCATGCCCTCGGCAACCGCCGCCTCCGCCTGCGCACTCGACACGCTGCCCTTAAAGGAATCGATCGCCAGCAGCACACGGCGGGGCCGGCGGCACGCAGGACCACAGTCAACCGCCGTGGCAGCATCCTCACCGGCACCTGCAAGCGCTGCGGCGTGAGCGGCGTGTGCTTCAAGATCGGCCCCACAACCGCAATCAGCGCCGCCCGCTCCGCGCAGACCGCCAAAATAGCTACTCAGCAGCTCGCGGCATTCATCCGCCAGGACCCCAGCCGTCACGTTAAACCGATGATTCAGGCGCGAGTCGGCATTGAGGTCATACAGGGATCCCAGCGCGCCCGCCTTGGCATCAGCCGCGCCATACACGCAGCGCCCCACGCGCGCGTTAACCATAAGCCCCGCACACATGCAGCATGGCTCGAGCGTCACGTAGACCGTGCAATCGGAAAGGCGCCAGCGTCCAAGCGACCGAGCGGCAGCGCACAGGGCCGCGAACTCTGCATGAGCCGAAGGATCCTGATCGAGCTCGCGCCGATTGTGCGCCCTCGCGACGATCTCGCCGTCGCGCACCACTACGGCTCCGATGGGCACCTCGCCCACCGCCGCGGCGGCTCGCGCCTCCGCCAGCGCCTCGCGCATGAACTTCTCGTCGATTTCGGTGATCGTCATCGTTCGCCTTCCCTGTTGCAAATTCAAAACGATGCTATCATTACGACTCACGGAGAGATGGCAGAGCGGTTGAATGCGGCGGTCTTGAAAACCGTTGAGCGCGAGAGCGTTCCGGGGGTTCGAATCCCCCTCTCTCCGCCACCTTAGTGATGCACCGGTGTCATGGTCCGCTCAAACAGTGCATCGACCACGTCGGCTATCTCAGGTCGACGCTCAAGATCGTGGCCCGATTCCCACCATATCGTGAAAAGTCGAATAATACCGCCGGCGACAAACTCAGACGTCGTCTCGAGTGACACGGGGGCCAGGGCATCCTCGGCAAGCACGTTCATCACACGCTCGCGGATGGAGCGGGCAATGCGGTCGCAAATAACGTTGGTCAACATACCCGACATGCTGCTTGCCAAAATGTTATCCATGAGCCGCTCGTGCGTCAGAATCAAATCCATGGCATCGTCCAAAATCGCGTGTCGAAGCGCGCGTACGTCCTCGGCAGACACCGCGCCGGCCTCATCGGGCTGTTTTTGCGGCAAGCCCGACATGAGCTCATCGATATAAAAGGCAAAGTAATCGTTCTTGTCGCGAAAGTGCTTGTAGAACGTCGTGCGGCGAATCATGGCGCGGTCGCACAGCATGGCAACCGTCAGGTCCTCAAAACGATGCTCCTCGAGAAGCTCGGTAAAGGCATCGAACAGGGCGCGGTAGGTTTTCTTAATGCGAAGGTCCACTGGTATCGCCATCCTCAGGGCAAAGACAACACTCGTCAATCCGTCGCATATCTTACACCTGTACCTCGCGCGCTTTGCCCCGGTGCCGACCCCGACGAAAACACAACGCTTACCGGAAAGTTCGGCACGGCAAAACGTTGCGGGTATACTAGTAGCGTTATACCAACGGCAGCTGGCGCATGCCGCCGCGGCCATTCGAAACGGAGACATCATGATTACCGTCATCATCGGCATCGTTGTTGTCATTGTGATTGTCTGCGCCATCGCCGGCATCTACAACAACATGGTCACCAAGCGTAACCGCATCGATAACGCCTGGCAGAACATCGATACGCAGCTGCGGCGCCGTAACGACCTGATCCCCAACCTGGTCGAGACCGTCAAGGGCTACGCCAAGCACGAGCAGGAGACGCTCTCCGCCGTGATCAGCGCGCGTAACACCGCCGTCAAGGCCACCACGCCCGAGGCCAAGATGGAAGCCGACAACGTGCTGACCGGTGCGCTGCGCCAGCTCTTCGCCGTAGCCGAGGCCTATCCCGATCTTAAGGCAAACACCAACTTTACGCAGCTGCAGGCATCGCTCGAGGATACCGAGAACAAGATTAGCTATGCACGCCAGAGCTACAACGACTGCGTGCTCAGCTACAACAACGCCATTCAGACGTTCCCAGCTGTCATCTTTGCCGGCATCTTTCAGTTTAAGGAGCGCCAGGGCTTCGAGGCCGCCGAAGCAGCCCGCCAGGCCCCGACCGTCAAGTTCTAGTAGTTTGGCAGTGCATCCTTAATCGGCCAAATGCATAAACCGCCCCGTCGAATGCATACTTCGACGGGGCGGTTTCCTTTTTCGCGAAGGTCCCCCTCTAAGCGCCGTGCATTTTTAGGAGTATTCAACATAACCAGGAGCTTCGGGCGCCACGATAAATGCCAAAGACCGCGAATGTCCCTGCAAATCAAACGCTGTCAGCCCATAACCCCGCCCATCATCCGTAGAAAACATCGAGAACTCCCGATTTTTTGCCCGAGGTCGGTATGCAGGGGTCTTCGATTGCAGAATACTCGCAAAAATGCACGTCGCCACCACCCCCACATGGCGCGAACCAAAACAAAAGCGCGGCCTAAAAGGCCGCGCACCATCTTTAATTCAGATTAATTATTGTTCGTTGTGACATCGCCGAGCCCGCAGGGCGGAGAGCAAGCTCCCTCCCGGCGCACTCCGCAGGACGCAAGAAGCCCTCGCCGCACGAAGTGCGCAGCGAGGGCTTCTTGCATGTCCGAGGACGCGCCGGGAGGGAGCTTGCTCTCTGCCCGGACAGGAAAGGCTAATTACGCGACGGTGTAAACCCAGTTATGCTTATCCTCGACAGCACCGGACTGGATACCAGTCAGGGTCTCGCGAAGCTTCTTCATCACAGGACCGATCTCGGTGTAGCCAGCCGGGAAGGTCACGGTCTCGTCGGCACCATAGACCTTGTTGTCGATCTCGCCCACCGGGGAGATGACGGCAGCGGTGCCGCACAGGCCGCACTCCACAAAGGTGCCGGCCTTGACCTCGGCCCACTCGACGGGACGCTGGTCGACGGTCATGCCCAGATCCTGAGCAACCTGAACGAGCGAACGACGGGTGATAGAGGGCAGGATGGAGTCGGTGTGCGACTGCGGAACGACGAGCGTGCCGTCCTCCTTCACGAACAGGACATTGGCGCCACCGGTCTCCTCGACATAGGTGCGGGACTCGGAGTCGAGATACAGGTTCTCGGCATAGCCCTCGCGATGGGCCTCCATCGTGGGCTTAAGGGACATGGCGTAGTTCAGGCCGGCCTTGATGTTGCCGGTGCCGTGCGGTGCGGCACGGTCATACTCGGAAACGCGCAGCTTGACGGGCTTGAGGCCACCCTTAAAGTACGGACCGACCGGGGTCACGAGGATGCGGAACGTGTACTCAGGAGCGGGAGCCACGCCGATCACGTCACCGGAACCGATCATAAACGGACGCACGTACAGGGTCGCGCCGGAGCCGAAGGGCGGAACCCAGGCGGCGTTGGCAGAGACGACCTGCTTGACGGCCTCAACGAACTTGTCCTTGGGGAACGGTGGCATCTCGAGACGCTGGGCAGAGTTGTACATACGCTCGGCGTTCATGTCGGGACGGAAGCAGACGATGCTGCCGTCCTCGGCGGTGTAGGCCTTCAGGCCCTCAAAGACCTCCTGACAGTAATGGAAGATGCCACCGCACTCGGAGACATGCAGGGTGTGGTCGGTGGTCAGGCCGCCCTCGTCCCACTCGCCATCCTTCCAATGAGCCTCGTAGCTGTAATCGGTCTTCATGTAGCCAAAGCCGAGGCTACCCCAATCGATATCCTTCTTCTCGACAGTCATATGTCGCTCCTTACATACACAGTTGCATACTCGCGAACCCGCACGCAAGGACCGAGGCCGACCGCGTCGCAACGTCGCACGCCCGGAGCGTAGAGCCGGACGGGACACGCGAGCAGCATCAAAGCCGATGGCACGTCGATTCGCATGCACGAGATTGTACTCCCCGCACGCGTCTGATAAAACGCTTTTCTTTAACTAAGTAAAGTATTTTCATTTGACCGAAGCAAAAAGGCCCGCCACCGTAAGCGGTGACGGGCCTCAACTGTACGGTCTGCGCGCTGGCTCGAGCTAGGCGTTCTATTTACCCAGCTTGGCCTTAACCAGACCGACCACGGTCGGGATGATCGACACGGCAACGATGCCGATAATCAGCAGCTCAAAGTGCTCCTGCACAAAGGGAATGCCGCCAAAGAAGTAGCCCAGCAGCGTAAAGACCGTCGACCAGGTAATGCCGCCCAGCACGTTAAAGACGACAAAGTTGCGCCAGTGCATGCCGCCCATGCCAGCGATAAAGGGCACAAAGGTGCGGATAAACGGGAAGAAGCGACCCAGGAAGATGGCCAGGTGACCCCACTTGTCCAAGAAGTCCTCGGACTTTTTGATGCGCTCGGGCGTCATGGCCTTGACCTTGCCCGAAGCGATGATCTTGCGGCCAAAGAAGTGACCGATCATAAAGTTGCACTGATCGCCCAAAATGGCAGCGGCCCATGCGGTGGCCAGAAGCGCCACGATGTTAAAGCCGCCGTTGTGGGCAAAGAAACCCGAGGCGAACAGCAGCGAATCACCGGGAAGGAACGGGAAGAACACCACGCCCGTCTCGATAAAGATGATCAGGAATACGCAGCCGTAGGCCATAAGCGGGCCGGCGGCGATCCAGCTGGCGATCGCGGTGCGCGGGTCCTTAAGCAGCTCGGCAATAAAATTGATGAAACCCATGAAGTAAAACCTCTCAGTTGTGGGCGCGGATACGTCCAAGTTGACCAGTATACGGTTGCGGTGCCCCCTCGTGCGCAACCCCACAAAAGCATGACTCCATTACCAGCAAGTTTGCATAACTGACACTTGTAGCGCAAAGCCGCCAAGATTGTCCTTTTTAATCCCTAGCGAATCGCTATACTTTATTGAATCGCATTGCCATGGCGCTAAGGGAGGGCGGCCGGTGAGCTTTATCAATACCATTCGCGAGGACATCAAGACCGTCCAGGCGCAGGACCCCGCCGCGCAAAACGGTCTGGTCATCTTCCTTTCCTATCCTGGCCTGCACGCCAAGTGGAACCACGTGCCCGAGCACTGGCTGTGGGAGCACGGTCATCGCTCGCTCGCCCGCGTGCTCTCGCAAATCACCCGCCACATCACCGGCGTCGAGATTCACCCTGCCGCGCAGATTGGCAAGCACTTCTTTATCGACCACGCCATGGGCGTCGTCATCGGCGAGACCACCATTGTGGGCGACAACTGTGTGCTCTACCAGGGCGTCACGCTCGGCGGCACCGGCAACGAGACCGGCAAGCGTCACCCCACCCTGGGCAACAATGTCACGGTGGGCACGGGCGCCAAGGTGCTCGGCAACATCCGCATCGGCAACAACGTCAAGATCGGCGGCAACTCGGTCGTCGTTAAGGACGTGCCCGACAACTGCACCGTCGTGGGCGTGCCGGGACGCATCATCAAGCGCAACGGCTGCCGCGTGTTCGAGGAGAGTTTCGACGCCAAGCAGCATCGCGAGTACATGCCCGATGACGCCGCCGAGCAGAGTGCCCTCAACCGCCAGGGCATCACCGAGAATGCCCGCCGCGTCAAAGAACTCGAGCGAGAGGTGGCCGAGCTCAAAACCCTCGTCGCCAAGCTCATGGACGAACGTTAGGAACGCAAGCGGCACAAAACGACATCGGCACCGACGCAAAAGGCGCGCCAGGGAATCAATCCCCGGCGCGCCATTCCTTTTGATGTGACAAAGGGACTGTCCCTTTGTCACATTATGCGAACTGACTCAGATAGAGGTCGGCATAAGCGCCCTCGGCTGCGAGCAGCTCCTTATGCGTGCCCTGCTCGATAATGTTGCCGTGGTCCATGACCAAGATCAGGTCGGCGTCCACGATCGTCGACAGGCGATGCGCGATCACAAAGCTCGTGCGCCCGCGCATAAGCGCGTCCATGGCACGGCCGATGGCAAGCTCGGTACGCGTGTCCACGCTTGAGGTCGCCTCGTCCAGGATGAGAATCGCCGGGTTGTTGAGCAGCACGCGTGCGATGGTCAGCAGCTGACGCTGGCCCTGGCTGATGCTTTCGGCATCGTTGGCCACGCGCGTGTCGTAGCCCTGCGGCATGGTGCGCACAAAGAAGTCGACCTGCGCGGCACGAGCGGCGGCCACGATCTCGTCGCGCGTCGCCTCGGGACAGCCGTAGGCGATGTTTTCGGCAATCGTGCCATCGAACAGCCAGGCGTCTTGCAGCACCATGCCAAACTGCTGACGTAGCTCGCCGCGATCCATGCGGCTCGTATCCACGCCGTCGAGCGTAATACGCCCGCCGTCAATCTCGTAGAAGCGCATGAGCAGGTTGATGAGCGTCGTCTTGCCTGCGCCCGTGGTTCCCACCACGGCAATCTTCTGGCCCGGCTCGGCGGTAAACGACACGTCGCGCATAAGCGGCTTGTCGGGCGAATAACCAAAGCGCACGTGCTCAAAGGAGACGCGGCCCTCCACGCGACCCGGCAGCTTGGCGGCCTTGTCCGGCAGCGGATCGGCCTCCATCTCGGGCTCATCGAGCAGGTCGAACACGCGCTCCGCACTCGCCAACGCGCTCTGCAGCGAGTTGAAGGTAAACGACAGCTGCGTCATGGGTTCGGACGCCTCGTAGATAAACTGGAAGAACGCCTGGAACACGCCGACGGTCATGTGACCGGCAACCAGCATGCTGCAGCCCACCAGCGCAATAACGATCTGCGCCAAACGGCCGATAAAGCGCACCGCGGGGCCGACAGCATTGATCATAAAGTCGGCCTTGGTGCTCACACGAGCCAGTTCCTTCGAAGCCTCGTGCACCTCAGCGGAGCTCTGACGTTCGCGGTTAAACGCGCGGATCACCAGACGGCCCGAATAGCCTTCCTCGACCGCACTCGTAATCTTGGACACCCACTCCTGGCGCTCGCCCGTCACATCGTGTGTGCGGCGCGAGACGACCTTCGTCACCAGCAGCGACAGTGCCGTAAAGAACAGAAAGACGAGCGTAAGCTGCACGCTGAACACGAACATCACGCTCACAGCACCAACAACCGTGCCGATCGACACGAGCAGCTGCAGCAATCCGCGCTGCATGCTCTCGGACATCTTGTCCAGGTCGTTGGTCGCGCGGCTGACGACCTCGCCGGGACGATGCGCGTCAAAATAGGCGAGCGGCAGACGGTTGAGCTTTTGCGCGATGCGGTTGCGCAGGCGTAGATTGAGGCGTTCGGCCACGCTCGACATCAAAAAGCTCTGGAGCGCGTAGAACGAAGCGGCGGCCGTCCAAATCAAAAAGTAGATGAAGATAGTCCTGCCACAGTTCTCCCAGGTGATGCTGAAGGTGGCGTTGTTGACAAACGCTACCTGAATGTGGCCCCACAGCTCATCGATCACGCGGGCGCTATATGCCGGCGCGGCAGTGTTAAAGATGACATAGAACACAATGCTCGCGAACACGATATAGAAGCGCCAATGGTCGCCGGCAGCCTCACTCCACAGGCGGCGCACCGTCGCCCAGGTATCCCGAGGCGTCTCGTCCTCGTCTTCGTCGTCCACGTCGCGCATACGCTCTGCCTCGGCGCGGGCGCGCTCGTCCTCGGCACGTTCGTTTTCCTCGTAGAGCGCTTGGCGGCGAGCCTCGCGCTCGGCTGCAGCCTTGGCGGCGCCATCCAGCTCGGTCGACGCGGCAGCCGTTTCCTCGACCAGTCCCGCGGCAGCGGCGTCATCAACGCCGCCCTGCTTCTTGAGCTCCTCGGTCACGCTACTCACCTCCCTTCATCTGCGATTCCGCGATGGCACGGTACACCTCACAGGTTTCCATAAGCTCGCCATGCGTGCCCAAGCCCACAATCTCGCCATCCTTGAGCACGACGATCTGGTCGGCGTGCAAGATCGTCGAGATGCGCTGCGCGATGATGAGCACCGCAGCGTCACGCGTCTCGTCTTGCAACGCATGACGCAGGGCGGCATCGGTCTTAAAGTCCAGGGCCGAAAAACTGTCGTCGAAGATATACAGATCGGCATGCTTCATGAGCGCACGGGCGATTGCCAGACGCTGGCGCTGACCACCCGAGAAGTTCGTACCGCCCTGGGCAACCGGGGTATCGAGCCCCTGCGGTTGGTCGAGTACAAAGGTGCTCTGGGCAACCTCAAGCGCGTGAAGCATGTCGCCCTCGGTCGCGCCTTCGTTACCAAAGCGAAGGTTGCTCGCCACCGTGCCCGAGAACAGCCACGCCTTCTGCGGCACATAGGCAATGCGCCCGCGGATTTCGTCTTGCGTAAGCTCGCGCAGGTCCACACCATTCAGGCGAATGGAGCCCTTGGTGGCATCGTGGAAGCGCAGCAGAAGCTTTGCCACCGTCGATTTGCCCGAGCCTGTCGAGCCAACGATCGCAGTCGTCTGACCGCGACGGCAGGCAAAGCTCAGGTCGCACAGGGTGTCCTCGTCGGCATCGTCAAAGCGAAACGACATGTGGTCGAACACGGCCACCGCATCGGCTTCGTCTTGGGGCTCGCGCGCCCCGCCATCCAGCGTGTGCTCGCCATCGACGATGCTCGGCTCAATCTCCAACACCTGCTGCGCACGGTTCAGGCACGCGGCAGCACGCGGAAGCGTCAGCACCACCATCTGGGCCATCATCACAAAGAACAGGATCAGAATTGCATACTCCAGCACCGCCGAGATACTCGCAATCTGCATGGCGTGGGCGCCTACGCGGTTGCCGCCCACCCACAGCACCGCCACCTCGGCGATGTTCATCAAAAAGAAGCTTGAGCTGTCGAGGCCCACAAACAGGTGGTTGACTTTGATGGCGTTGGCGGCGTATTCGCTAAACACCTCGTCCAGACGCCGTTCCTCGTGGCGCTCCTTGTTAAACGCACGGATGACGCGCACGCCCACAATATTCTCGCGCAGCACCACGTTCATGCGGTCGATAAAGCCCTGTAGGCGCATAAAAATCGGCGCCGCGTTGGCAACCGTAAAGACCGCCGCCACCAGCACAATCGCAATGACTACGCCCAGAAGCGTGCCCATGGCGGGATCGATAAACCAGGCGAAGATGATGCCCGCCACAGCCAAAAACGGCACGGGCAGCACCAGCTGAATCGTCTGCAGAATCGCCTGCTGAATCACGTTGATGTCGTTGAGCGAGCGCGTGATCATCGATCCGGTGCCAAAGCGCTCAAAATCGCTGGCCGCGAGCTCGAGCGATTTGTCGTACACGGCATTGCGGATATCGCAAGCCACGTTGGCGGCCAGGCGCGCCGAAAGATAGCAGCCCAGCACCGTGCCGCCGCTAGCCATGCTGGTCGCGATAAACATGTATAGGCCGTTGCGTAAAATGTAGTCGACATCGCCCGTGGTAATACCGGTGTTGACCATGTTCGCCAGCATCGTGGGAACCAACAGCGTACCGACGTTATCCACCAGCAGCACCAGCAGCGTCACTGCGACAAGCCCTCGATATGGCTTTAGAAACCTCATTAACAGTCGCACGACTCCCCCTCACCTTGATTCTCGGCTTGGTTCTCGGCAGCGATATGCTGCTTAAAGGCATCGCACTCATCGCCGAGCACCTGAGAGAATTTGCCGATCAAGCGCATAATCTCGCGCTGCTCACATGGCTCAAGCGCGCCAAAGGCTCGCTGCTCGGCCTTGAGTGCCGGCAGCGCATAACGCTCGGCAAATCGCCTGCCCTCTTCGGTCAGGCTCACAACCTTGTTCTTACGACTGCCTTCGGCAAACTCCAACGTTGCGAAGCCCCGCGCCGTCAAGGCTTTAATTGCCGAGTTGATGGTCTGCTTGCTGTAGAACCATTCGCTTGTCAGACGGCTTACGGCAATACTGCCGCCCGCCGTGCTGGTGTCGACGAGCATCCAATAGGCGCAGTCCGAAAGGCCGCAGGCGCGCGAGAACTCCGAATAGATATGGTCGAGTCCATTGAGCAACCGATCAAAGTCGACCAGCGTAACCGCACTATTCATCTATCCCACCATTCAATTGTCCGATTATTGACCAATTATGTGTCTCTAGATTAGTCCGAGTTTTGACTATCGTCAACAGGCTCTCCGCAAATGCGTGCACTTTTATGGCCCATCGGCAGAAAAAGACCGCCGGCGCGGGGGCGGCGCCAGCGGTCACGTGAAAATCGGGTTTTATTGCCTGTTAAGCGGCGACAGCCTCGTAGACCGTAGCGCCCGAGAAGCTGTCATGCAGGCTCTTGCCGGCAATCCACGGCAGCTCGACGACCTCGCAGACCGTGTTGACCAGCTCGGAGCAGTCAGTAAAGTGGCCCTTGTCGTTGAGGGCCTCGCAATCCTGAACACGCCAATAGCCATCGGTGTGCGTGATGTAGTACTCGTGATCGTTGATCGACACGAAAGCGCGCGTCTTGGAACGCAGCAGCTTCAGAAATCCTTCGAAATCGGTCTCGACGACATCTCCAGCCTGGAACATGATGTTACCTCCTGGCCCGGCGCCACCACGGCGCATTGATAAACGTTGGTACTCCTTTAGTAAAACCTTTATCAGAGGTTATGCGTTCGTCATTTAGGCAAGTGGTAAAAAACCGCAGGGTAGACGGGATAAAACGTTTAACCATCCCATTTGTTTGTCACATTCTGAAGATACTTTTATGCAAACCTACTTTCCCAATTGGAATCTATCCTTTTGGCCGGGCAATTGACCGTCTATCGTTTAAGCCCGACGGGTATGAACGGGGCATCTGCAACGCCACCGCAAGGAGACACCATGGAGACTATCGAAGCACTCATTCACCGCCGCAGCTGCCGCAAATACAGCGATCGTCCCGTCGAGGCCGAAAAGCTTGCACGTATTATCGAAGCCGGCCAATATGCACCGAGCGGCATGGGCCGCCAGCCGGTGACGTTTGTCGCCGTCACCGACCCCGCGACCGTCGAGCGTCTCTCACAGCTCAACGCCCAGGTCATGGGCAGCAACAGCGACCCCTTCTATGGCGCCAAGACCGTTGTGGTGGTGCTGGTTGACCGCAGCGTGCCCACACACCTGGAAGACGGCTCGCTCGCCATGGGCAACCTGCTCAATGCTGCCTATGCGCTGGGTGTCGATTCGTGCTGGATTCACCGCGCGCATGAGGTCTTTGACTCGCCCGAGGGTCTGGAGCTGCTGGCCAGCTGGGGCCTGCCCGCCGACGGCAGCCTGCGCGGTGTCGGTAACTGCATTCTGGGCTATGCCGAGGATACGCTTCCCGAGCCCAAACCCCGCCGCGACAACATCATCTACGTAAGGTAACCCGGGAGCGTCAGCGGGGGTGGCTAATTTGGGACAGGGCTATTTTAGCTACCCCGCTCGCAACTTATATTGACGTCGCCGTTGTCGTCGTTTCGTTCGTCTGGGCCGTTTCGGCGTCGTCGCCTTGCTTATCTTCGTCCTTTTGCGCGTCGGCGATGGTGGAGGCCGCCGCGACGATACCGCGCTGGGGTGCGACGCCCGTCTGGGTCTGAGCGCCCTCGACAACTTCTGTGCCTGCATGCGCGAGCTCGGGCGATTTAAACACTGCGTCCAAGTTGGCGCCACCGCCGGCGTAGCCGAGCGCGGCGAGTGCGATGACGATCACTGCAACGACGACCGCGATCGGAACATAACGGTGCCAACCAGCCGGATTGAGCCCACTGCGGCGAGCCGCCCCGCGGCTGATGTAACCAAGCGTTCCGTCGTGCTTGAGCTTTGAGCCCACCACGCGTTTGCGGCCCCACAGCGAGGACTCTGCCTGCATTGCCAAGCGGGCGCTTGCCGAAGGATAGCCGTATTTAGTGCGCTTGAACGAGCCATCAAACCCCGAGGCGTGTTTGCCCCACGTCACCGATGTCGTGCGTCGGTTGACCGGCGCGGCACTCCGCCTTCTGCGGCTCGGTTTTGAAGTCTCAGCCATATGCCCTCGCACGCCGTAACCAAATCGAAACAATAACGCTTTGGACTGTAGCACACGCGTCGCGCGCGGTCACGGGGCGCCTCGCTCAACGGTCATCGTCCTTCAGCAAGCGCCACAGCGTTGTACGGCTTATACCCAGCACCTCTGCCGCACGAGTCCGGTTGCCGTGGAGATGATCTACAACCAGATGCGCGATATCTCGCTCGGTATCGGCCAGCGGTCGCAGGATATACAGGTCGCTTTCGAGCGTCGGGGCGCCAAAGGTTGCGGTCTTAATCACGTCCTCTTGGGCGAGCACTTCCTCCGCCACAGCGCGGTCCACCGTGCCCGCCCCCACCAATATATACAGTCGTTCCGAGACCTCGCGGAGCTGCAGATAATTGCGCGGCCAGCGGTAAGCATCAAGCGTCTTCGTCGCCGCGGCAGACAGCGTGGGCGCTGCCGTCCCAAATGCATCAGCGAGATATTCCAAATAGCGCGCAACCTTCGTCGACGCGGCTCCCTGCTCGGCGATTGCCGGCGCCACGCTCACCGCACAGGCGAAGCGCTCGGTCACAAAGGCGGCTTGATCACTTTCGCTGCCGCCCGGCATGTCATTCGCCGTCAGCACCACATGGCAGCGCGTCGCCAACGCGGTGTCGGCCATCGTGGAGACCAGCTCGCGGAGGCGCTGGGGGCCAACCGAGTTCCAGCCCTCAATGCAAAGGGTCAGCCCCGTTTGGAACAGCGGCGATTCGGAGCTTTTGAGCACATGGCGCCAACCGCGATCGGTGAGCTCATCGAGCGCGACGGAAACAAAGGGCTGATCGGCAAAAGGACCGTCCAGATAGAGGCGCTTGGCAATCTCGACCTGACCCGCTCCCAGCTCACCCTCGAGCATAAGGGGCACACCGCGCGCGTAGCTCTCGGCAACTGGTGCAGCCACCGCAGCGGCACCCTCAACGATGCCGTACGCGCTCGATTCGTAGCGGGCCTCAACTTCGTCGGCGTTGAGCCACTCGACGCCCGCATGCGCCGCGGCACCGCGCACCTCGCGGACCACGACGGCCCAAAGGCCCCCGCCCTCTTTGTCGGTGGGGCGAACGGTCAGGCTCAGGCGCGTACCCGCACGCCCCATAACAAGACGCGCGCCGTCTCCTATACGGTCGAGGCGTTCGGCAACAAAAGCCGCCACATCCCGCTCAAGCGCCGCGTCATTCATGGTCGAGATCGCGACGTCCCCACGCGCATCGATTGCCAATGCCGATGCCCCGGCAGCAGCTAGGGCATCGGTCAAGATGTTCAGCTTGGCATCGCTATCCATGATTTGCCCCTGTCTGCAGCGACGTGCAACCGCCGGCGGTCGCACGACCGAGTGTTTCAAAATTGAACGATATTGCTCACCAAACACTATAGGGCAGAAAGCGCCGTCCTGCGAGTATAGGTGTTGCCCCGCATCGCCATCCTGGCGGGGCGATAAGAGCTCTTCGGGACTTATAAACCTGCGGACAAGCCATACCCGCAAGAGCTCCTATCGCTCCACCGCAAGCATGCGCTCACCAGCACGAAGCACGCAGCACGCAAACAAGCTACTTCTCTACCAGATTCCCAGTACGTGTTGCATTCCCAAACTCATGCACGCAATGCCAATCCAGCAGCAAAAGCCCAGCGCGATGGGCTTGCCGCCCTTTTTGACCAGCTCGACGATATCGGTATTAAAGCCAATAGCCGCCATGGCCATCACAATAAAGAACTTCGACAGCTCCTTGATGGGCGCCGTGATGGATGCAGGAAGCTGAAGCACCGTGGTGATCACGCTCGCCAGCACAAAGAACAGCACAAACATGGGAAACGCGCGTTTAAGCGAGAACGTGCTTTTGGCGTCACCGCCGGCCTTGCGCGCCAGATGCATCTGCCAGCATGCGAGAACCAACGTGATGGGAATAATGGCCAGCGTCCTGGTGAGCTTGACCACTGTGGCGCTCTCGAGCACATTGGCGCCGGGGTGCATGCTGTCCCAGGCGCTCGCCGCAGCCGTTACGGACGAGGTGTCGTTGATGGCGGTACCGGCAAACAGGCCAAAGCCCTCGTTGGTCAGCCCGAGCATGCCGCCGAGCGTCGGAAACACGAGCGCCGCGATAACGTTAAACAGGAAGATGACCGAAATAGCCTGGGCAATCTCGCGATCGTCGGCATCGATGACGGGTGCGGTCGCAGCGATGGCAGAACCGCCGCAAATCGACGAACCCACACCCACAAGCGTCGCGATCTTGCCCGGCACGTTCATGACGCGGCAGAGCACAAAGGCGATGACAAGCGAGGTCGAGATTGTCGCCACGATAATCGGCAGCGACTGGGCGCCCTTGGACAGAATCTGGGAGAGGTTCATGCCAAAGCCAAGCAGGATAACCGCGTACTGCAAGACTTTTTTGGACGTATAGGTGACGCCGGCGGCGAGCTGTTCGCGACGATTCTTGGGAAAGACGAGCGCCAGGACCATGCCAAAGAGGATGGCGAATACCGGACCGCCGACCACCTCAACCTGTTTGCCGAGCAACGTCGCGGGAATGGCGATGATCAGGCAGAACAAGACGCCTTTCCAGCGCTCGCGTACGATATTTGCCAGTTGCATATGGGATTCCTTCTTTCTATTTCACGTTTGCGACGGCTTATGATACGGCAACATTGAGCACAGCCTTGCGCAAACACAGACTAAGATGCCGCGATAGTTCTCAGGCAACAGCCGAATTACCCACCGCGGAGAGCTGATTCGCGGCATAATTAACAACTGACATATGAGTTTGATAGAACAGTTGCGAGGCGCTATGGAAGAATCGATGCACGTCGGCGAGCAGGAAACGAGCCTACAGGACCAGTCCTACCGCACCATTCGACGCAAAATCGTCTACCTGGACTACAAGCCGGGCGAAAAGCTGGGCGTCAAGCTGCTTTGCGATGACCTGGACATGGGTCGCACGCCCGTGCGCGAGGCTTTGGTTCGCTTGGCGCAGGAAGGCCTGGTGCGCACCGTGCCCCAGAGCGGCACCTACGTCTCACCCATCAACCTCACCCTTGCCGAGAGTGCCTGTTACATCCGCGAGCATCTGGAAAAGCAGGTGATTGTGGAGTGCTGTGCGCGCGCCACGTCGGCCGGCATCGAGCAGCTCGACCGCGCCATCGTGCTGCAGGAAAAGGCCATGGCCGAGGAGGATCGCATCGGCTTCTTTTTGAGCGACAACCTCATGCATCACATGATTTTTAGCATCGCATGTCGCAGCACCGTGTGGTCGTGGCTCGAAGAGACTAATGCCGACCTGGAGCGCTTCCGCTGGCTGCGCGCCGCCACGCAGGTTCTCGACAATCAGGACATCGTGAACGAGCACAAGCAGATTCGCCGCGCTATCGCCGGTCGCGACCCCATCGAAGCGAGCTTTTTGGTCAGCAAGCACCTGCACATGATGTTCCGCAACCAGACCGAGGTTCTGGACCAGTTCCCCGAGTACTTCGAGACCAGCAAGCTCCGCTAACCTGCCAAAAAGGGACAGGTTCATTTTGGCAGGTTTTATCTGGTCAAATGTAAAAAAGGCCCGGCTCCGCTGCAACGGAGCCGGGCCTTAGTTGTTAGGATGACGGAACTCGATTACTCGACAGTAACGCTTTTCGCCAGGTTACGGGGCTGGTCGACGTCGCAGCCGCGCAGGATGGCGACCTCGCGTGCGAGCAACTGCAGAGGAACGCTCGCCGTGATGGGGCTGAACACGTCGCGGACTGCCGGCACGCGGATGATGCAGTCGGCGATCTTGTTGATCTCCTCGTCGCCCTCGGTGGCAACGACGATGACCTTGGCACCGCGCGCCTTGCACTCCATAAGGTTCGACACGGTCTTGTCGTAGGTGGCACTCTTGGTGGCCACAGCGATGACAGGGAAGCCCGGGTCGATCAGGGCAATGGGGCCGTGCTTCATCTCGCCGGCGGCGTAGGCCTCGGCGTGCAGGTAGCTGACCTCCTTGAGCTTGAGCGCACCCTCGTAGGAAATAGCGGCACCCATGCCGCGGCCCACGAACAGCGCCGACTGCGCATCCTTGCACAGCAGGGCAGCCTCATGCACGGCATCGGTCTGCGTGTCCAAAATCCACTGGATCTGCTCGGCAGTATCGGAAAGCTCACGGAACAGCATGCGTGCCTGTTTGGTGGTCAGGCGGTACTTGACCTGCGCCAGCAGCAGGGCCAAAAGCGTGAGGCTCACAACCTGGCCGATAAAGCTCTTGGTCGAGGCGACCGCAATCTCCTTGTTGGCCTTGGTGTAGATGACGCCGTCGCTCTCACGCGCCACAGGACTGCCCACCACATTGGTGATGCCGAAGACCTTGGCACCCTTGATGCGCGCGTCGCGGATGGCGGCAAGGGTATCGGCCGTCTCGCCCGACTGGGACACGGCAACGACAAGCGTCGTCGGCGTAATGATGGGGTTGCGATAACGGAACTCGCTGGCCGCCTCCACCTCGGTGGGGATGCGAGCCCAGCCCTCAATGAGATTCTTGGCAATGAGGCCAGCGTGATAGCTGGTGCCGCAAGCGATCACGTAGACGCGGTCGATGTCGTTGAGCTCCTCGAGCGAAAGGCCCAGCTCGTCGATGTCGAGCTCGCCGGCCGGCGTCATACGACCGACCAGCGTGTCGCGCACGACGCGCGGCTGCTCGTGAATCTCCTTGAGCATAAAGTCGGGATAACCGCCCTTTTCTGCCATGTCCAGGTCCCAGTCGATGTGGGTGACCTTGGGCTCGATAACGTTGCCGGCCTCGTCGGTGTACTCGACGCCTGCGGGCGTGAGCTTGGCAAACTGACCGTCCTCGAGCACCACGACGTCGCGGGTTGCGTCGATGAGCGCGATGACGTCGGAGGCGACATAGGCGCCGGTCTCGCCCGCGCCGACCACGATCGGAGAATCCTTGCGGGCCACGGCGATCACGCCGGGCTCGTCGGCGCACACGGCGGCCAGACCATAGGCACCGACCACGTGGGTGCAAGCCTCGCGCACGGAGGCCATCAGGTCGTGCGTCTCGGCATAAGCCTCTTCGATCAGATGCGCGAAGACCTCGGTATCGGTCTCGCTCTTAAAGTGGTGGCCGCGGCCCTCCAGCTCTTCGCGCAGCTCGGCGAAGTTCTCGATGATGCCGTTGTGGACGATGGCGATACGGCCGTCGCAGCTGGTGTGGGGGTGAGCGTTAACGACGGAGGGCTTGCCGTGGGTGGCCCAACGGGTGTGGCCGATACCGCAGGTAGCGTCGCTGTCGATATTGGAAAGCTCGCTCTCCAAGCCCGCGACCTTGCCCACGCGGCGGATGACGTCGAGGTGCGCCGCGGCGCCCTCGCCCACCTCGAGCGCGACGCCCGAGGAGTCATAGCCGCGATACTCCATACGCTTGAGGCCCGTGACCAGGATGTTCTTTGCAATATCAGAGCCGGTGTAGCCGACGATTCCGCACATAAGATAAATCCCTTCGTTCGCGTGACTGCAAGACGTCCACGCACAGGGGGCGCTGAGACGTACAACGTTCGAGTATTGTACTCACGCAAACGCAAGCTGATATACCAGAAGTGGTATCTCAACTTAGATACCACTCGATGCACACACGTCCAGCCGGTCCAAACCACCACAAAGGTACCTGCCCCCTTCGTGGTGGTCGCGCTGGCAACAGCGTTTCCCCAGATAAAACCTGCCAAAATAAACCTGTCCCTTTTTGGAAGGTTTGGGATGCTACAATCTGGCTTGTACTTGAAACGCATCAAAGGGGCCGCTATGGCAAAGGTAAAAATCAGCGACGTCGCGCGCGAGGCCGGGGTTTCGTTGGGCACGGTTTCCAACGCGCTCAACCACCCCGAAAAGCTGCGCCCCGAGACCCTCAAGCTCATCAACGAGACCATCAATCGCCTTGGCTACCTGCCCAACCAAAGCGCCCGTCAGCTCGCGGGCGGCGCCACCAAGTCCTTTGGCCTGGTGCTCCCCCGTCTCGATCACGGCTTTTCGCTCCAAATCGCCAGCGGCGCCCACAACGAGGCTCGCAAGCACGGCTATGACTTGCTCATCGCCAACGCCGATAACGACGATATTCTCCAGGACCATTACCTGCGCTACTTTATGGGCACCCAGATGTCCGGCGTCATGGTTCAGCCCATGGCATCCCCCGACTGGCACCCCGCCATGGCCAAGATGCCCGTGCCGATCGTCCATCTGGACATCCATTGCTCCGAGCCCGGCTACTACGTAGCGGCCGACAACGAGGCCCAGGGTCGCATCATTGCCGAACTTGCCATCGCCCGCGGTGCACGCCATATCACCGTTGTGGGTAGAGCAGCATTTATGCAACTCACCCTGCGCGTCCTTGGCATTCATAAGGCACTCGCCCTACACCCCGATATCAAGATCGAAGTCATCGACGCCGGCGAATGGAATACCGCCGCCGACGGCTACGGCATCGGCGCCCAAATCGCCGCGCGCCCCGCCGACGAACGCCCCGATTTTGTCGTCGGCCTGACCGACGTGTTGGCCTCGGGCGTCATCTCGGCGCTGGTCGACAAGGGCATCTCTGTCCCCGGGCAAGTACGCGTAGCAGGTTGCGATGGCAACCCGCTCGCTTGGAGCGGATCGGTCCCGCTCACCACGGTAGCGCCCTCGGGCTACGAGATTGGCCGCAAGGGCGTTCAATTGCTCATGGAGCAAATCGAGAACAAGGCCCCGGCGAAGACCAAGCACGTCCACATCGGCTCTGCCGCGCGCACCGTCACCGCAGTCACCGCCGCCGAGGATATCAACCGCCAAGAACTGGTACGTCCGTTCCTACTGGAGCGCGCCAGCACCCAGGCAAGCACCCAGACCGACGCCACGGCCATCAACCTCGGCGCGTATCTATAGCACGCCCGCAAGTATGCTATGTCGCCGCTTAAGCAAAAGGGGCCCGACCATTGCCGGGCCCCTTTTGCTTAAGCGCAAACGTGGGCAATTGCTCGTTTCAACACCGCAATTGTCTAGCGCACGGCCTTGACCGCCGCCGCCAGGTCGAACAACGTATCGAGCACGGCCTCGCAGCCATCCACCACGTCTTGCGGCAGCGGCACGATATCGGGAACGGCAAAGACATGGCAGCCGGCCGTAATGCCCGAGACGCAGCCGTTGCGCGAATCCTCGACCACGGCACATTCCTCGGGGGCAAAACCCGCGCGCTCGCAGGCAAGCAGATACATCTCAGGGTCAGGCTTGCCGTGCGCGACGTCCTCGCCGCAGGTCACCGTTTCAAACTTGTCAAAAAGACCGAATGCTTTAAGGTTGCGCTCGGCCGTAACATGGCGCGATGACGTTGCAAGGCCTACGTGATAGCCCGCAGCCAACAGCTCGTCTATGCACTCGGCAGCGCCGGCCTTAAGCTCCAGATCGGTCTTGACCATCTCGTCGCGAATCTCCTTGTGGCGGACATAGATCGCCTCGGCGGTCTCGTGGCTGCCATAATGCTTATCGAGGATGTTCATGACATCGGGTAGCGTGCGACCGATAAACTGATGGATCAGCGCATCATCAATCGCGAGCCCCAGCTCAGCGGCGCCTGCCTTCCAGGCCCTAATCCCCAAACGCTCGGTATCGACCAGCGTTCCATCCATGTCAAAAATAACAGCCTTGATCATATCGGTCCCCCTCGCCGGATTGCATTACTGCCACTCTACCGCACTTTACAAGCTTGTATATAACGTATATAGCATATTGCACTTTCGTTACATAGCTGGAAGTCTTATGACAAGCAGCTCGGTGGGATTATAGTTTCATCCGAGCTTTAATAACTGTAAGGAACTTTCATGCTTTCAGACACCGCCGCACCCGCAGAGGAGCTTCAGGACAAACTCGCAGCACTCGAGCAGCTGCTTTTGGCATACGGACGCGTCGCCATCGGCTTTTCCGGCGGCGTTGACAGCAGTTTTTTGGCCGCCGTATGCGCCCGCATCATGCCTACCAATACCCTCCTCGTCCATCTCACCACGCCGCTCATCGGCACGCCCGAACAGGCTTCGTTTGAGCAGTCCGTTGATGGACAGGCCAATGAGGGGCCGCATTTTAAGCTCCCCGTGCTCAATCTTTCGGTCGATCAGCTGCAGCTCCCCCAGGTAGCCTGCAACGATGCCAATCGCTGCTACCACTGCAAGCACGCCGGCTTTACCGCCATCGTCAACCACGCCAAGTCGCTCGGCTTTCCCACCGTCATCGATGGCAGCAATGCAAGTGATCGCGGCGACTACCGCCCTGGTATGCGCGCGGCAAAAGAGCTCGGCGTACGCTCCCCTCTCATGGAGGTCGGCTTTACCAAGGACGAAGAGCGCGAGCTGCTGCGCGCATGGGGCTATCCCGTTTGGAACCTACCGGCGGGAGCATGTCTTGCCACCCGCGTCCCCACGGGCGAGGAGCTTACGCGCGAGAAAGTCGATTTAATCCGCGCCTGCGAGGATTACCTGCACGATCTTGATCTGGCACAGGTACGCGCGCGCTTGATCGGCGGCTGCATGCATATCGAGGCCGCACCCGCAGATGTCGCCAAGATTGCCACCCTCGGCGGTGCCGACGTCGACGACAAGGGCAAGACCCCGCTGCCCGCCGTTATCGAGTCCGCGCTGCGCGAGCTGGGCTGCGACCATATCTCCCCCGAGGTCACCCCCTACATCCACGGCGCCATGAACCAGTAACCCGCATCCCGATAAGTTGCGGTGGAATAGTTCCTGTTTTGCGGCCTATCAGGCCCCAACAGGAACTATTCCACCGCAACTGCGTTTTGCGAGCATGGGCCCGCAAAAGAAAGAAACGGTTTTATTATTGAGCGCGTTTGCCCGGGCAAACGCGCGGCGACGCGCTAGGCGAACATCTTGACGCTCATATCGACGGGATTCGCCGTGTAGCAGGACGTGGTCACGAGGCCATCAACGCCAGTCGACGCGTACTCGGCAGCGTTGTCGGGGCGAATCCCTCCCGCCGCAACTAGGGCCACATGGGGGTCGATTCCATGCAGCTCCTCGACAAGCGGTCCCAGCTCGGCAACCGACACTTTGTCGAACTGAATACCGTCAACGCCCGCCTTCACCAGCCTGCGAGCATCATCGGCACCCGCCTCGACAAACAACTTTTTCTCGATGCAGCGTCGACGAATCTGGGGCAGAAGCTCAATAAACGCATCGAGTCCCGTCGCCCCAGAAGGCGCTGTCATAAACCTGGTATGGTTGTCGAACACTAACACGGTCTCGGAAAGGCCCATGCGATGCGGAAACGCTCCGCCCGCAACGATCGCCTTGGTCAGCAGATCTCTATTGCCCGGCGTGCTCTTTCGCGTCGTCAGCACCTCGCACATGGGATTGGCCGCATGCGCAGCGTCGACCATTTTGCGCGTCTTGGTTGCCACAGCCGAGTAGTGATCGAACATATTTAGGCCGACTTTCCATAGCAGATGCAAATTGGCGGCCGAACCGCGTACACGCATAAAAGACCGCCCGGCTTCAACCTTGGTTCCCGAGGGCTCAAACCACTCGACCGTCAGGTTCAGCATTGTGGCCATACGCGCAACCTCCTCCGTGCAACAAAGCACGCAGTTCTCGCGCGTGTAATACTCCATCGCACCGAGCGCCTCACCGATTCCCAGGATATGCGTCGTAAGATCGATATAGGGGACATCCTCGGCGATAAGCTCCTCGAGCCGCGCGTCGCTTATATGGATAATGTCGGACAAGGGGCCTTCTCTCTCGCATTGCTCTCGGCAGAAAAAAGCATGTCGTTTTCCCAGCCTATACGGTACAACCTCATCAGTATCGCTTGCCTCACATCTTACGCATTCGACCGAGCAAACGTCCATGGGCGGCACCTGCTAGACTGGTAGGCCCCAACCGTCCATCCAGGAGCCTCCATGTCGCGCAAGTCCGCCTACAAGCAAGTACTTTCCATCGGCACCGCCGTGGTGCTGGGGTTTGCGCTGTTCACAGGGTCGCTCGACGGAGCGCCCAAGCTGTTGTCGCCGCAAAGCGATGAGCAGGCAGCGGCTCTGGCCGAAAAACAAAGCGAGAGTCCCAGCCGCACCGACGACGAGGCGGACCTGGTTGCCCGACTCGAATCGGGAACAGCGAGCTCCTCGGACTCTCAAAATAGCCAAGACTCTGGCGATGGCTCCGATTCCGCCGCAACCGACACCGGTGACGACGGTTCCACGAACAGCGCCGCCACCCCCATCGACGAGGTCGAAAACCCCGACCTCAACCGCGCCCGCGGTGTTTATCTCAGCAGCATTCCCGACTACGCCGGCAACCCCTACGTTGCCCTTCGCGCCGACAGCACGCACCCGCTAGGCACACCATCATTCACGCTCGATGAATACGAGCGCGCCACCGAAGAGGGCTGCTTTAAGAAATTCTCCAAGCTCGACAGCTTGGGCCGCGCCCGCAAAGCGCTCGCCTGCGTAGGTCCCGAGTCGCTCGGACAGGGAAAGCGCGGCGATATCTCGCGTATCCATCCCGCTGGATGGCGCCAGCAGCGCTACAACTTTATTCCGGGCCAGAGCCTCTACAACCGCTGCCACCTTATCGCCTGGTCGCTCTGCGGCGAAAACGCCAACCGCAAGAATCTCCTCACCGGCACGCGCTATCTCAACGAAACGGGCATGCTGCCGTTTGAGGAGCAGATTCTCGGCTACATCCGCAACACGGGCAACCATGTGCTCTACCGCGTCACGCCCATGTATAACGAAGAGGAACTTGTCTGCCGCGGTGTGCGCCTTGAGGCGCAATCGGTCGAGGACCACGGCAAGACCCTGTGCTTCCACGTGTACTGCTATAACCTACAGCCGCACGTGCAAATCGACTACGTCACCGGCCGTAACCAGGCCTCGGGGGACTAGCCCCGAGCCACGACAAGAACCGATTTGCAACCCCGATGAGGATCAAAAAGGGCCGCCCTGGATTGCCCAGAGCGGCCCTCGCATCGGCATGTATGTTGCAGGCAAAGTCACACGCTACTTGGCGCGGCCCTCCTCATAGCGCTCGACCAGCTTGGCCTGAACGTCATAGGGAACCTGCTCGTAGCCAGCGGACTTCATGGTGAAGTCACCCGTACCGCGCGTGATAGAGCGCAGGCGCGTCGAGTAATCCGTCAGCTCGGCCAGCGGCGCCTGGGCGATGACCACGGTGTCACCGCGCTCATCGGTCTCCATGCCCGTCACGCGACCGCGCGAGGCCGAGATGTCGCCCATCACGGCGCCGGCGCAGCTCTCGGGGATAGTCACCGTGATTTCCTCGATGGGCTCCAGCACCACCGGGTCGGCATCGGCGCATGCCTTGCGCAGGCCGATGCGAGCCGCCGCGCGGAACGCCATCTCGTTGGAGTCGACGCTGTGATACGAACCGTCGTACACAGCCACGCGAATGCCCGTGAGCGGATAGCCGGCAATGATGCCGTCCTTCATGGTCTCCTGGACGCCCTTGTCCACGGCGGGGATCAGCGAGCGCGGAATGCGGCCGCCCACGACCTCATCCACAAACTCGTAGCCGTCGCTCGTGCCGTCGGGCCCAATAAGCGGCTCCACGCGCAGCCAGCAGTCGCCGTACTGACCGGCACCACCGGTCTGCTTCTTGTGGCGGCCCTGGGCGCTCGCCGTGCGGCGGATGGTCTCGCGATACGGAATGCGGATCGGCACGCTCTTGGCCACGACCTTGGTGCGATCCTCCAGACGGTTGAGCAGCACCGAAACCTGCGCCTCACCCACGGCGGAGATGATAGTCTGGCCCGTCTCCTCGTCGCGGTCAATGCTCATGGTCGGATCGGCCTTGCAGGCCTTCTCGATAAACGTGTAGAGCTTCTCTTCGTCGCCGCGATTCTCGGCCTCGATGGCAATGCGGTACTGCGAGTTGGGGAACTTAAACGCCGCAGCCTCGACCTTGCCGGTAATCGAGAGCGTATCGCCCGTCTCGGCCGCCAGCTTGGGCGCCACAATGATGTCGCCGGCATAGGCATGGCCAACCTCGGTCATATCGCGGCCGCACATCACATACAGGTGAGCCAGACGGTCGCCCTTGCGCGTGCGCGCGTTGACCAGTTCAAGGCCCGGCTCAAGCGTACCCGTCAGCACCTTGATAAAGCTGATGCGACCCTGCTGCGGATCTGCCAGAGTCTTAAACACAAAGGCCACCGGGCGGTCATCGTCACTCGAGATTTTGAGCGAATCACCGTCGATGAGCGGCATCTCGCCGTAGTCCGTCGGCGCCGGGAAGTATGTGGCGATGTCGTCCATCAGCGAGTTGACGCCCTGCTCCTTAATGCAATCGCCCGCAAAGACCGGCACAAAGATGCGCTCGGCAATCGCCTTCGACAGCAGGCCTTCAAGCTCCTCCTGCGTCAGCGTCTCCTCGCCTTCCAAGTACTTCATCATCAGTTCATCGTCAGCCTCGGCCACCAGCTCGCACAGATGGTCATGGGCTTCCTCGGCCTGGGCACGATACTCCTCGGGAATCTCCGACTCAACGGCTTCGGTGCCGTTGCAATGGCGCGCCTTCATGCGCACCAGGTCGATGATGCCGTCAAAGTCCTCGCCCTCGCCCCAGGGAAGGGTCACGGCGCCCAGGCGCGTGCCAAAGCGCTCTTGCAGCAGGTCCATCGTGGTCGCAAAGCTGGCCTCGGAGCGCGACAGGCGGTTTACGAACACCGCACGCGCCAGGCGCAGGTCCTCGGCGGCATACCAGAGCTTAACCGTCGTAGGCTGCGGGCCGGCCTCGGCGTCGACCACAAACAGAGCCGTCTCGCAGACGCTCATCGCGGCAAAGGCGTCGCCGATAAAATCGGGGTAGCACGGGGCATCGAGCACATTGATGCGCGCGCCCTTCCAGTCGATCGGCGCGATGGTCGTCGAGATGGAAAATGCACGCTTGACCTCTTCGGGGTCATAGTCGAGCGTGGGCTTGGTGCCGTCGTGGCCGCCCAGGCGGGCGGTCTTGCCGGAAAGGTGGAGCATGGCCTCGGCGAGTGAAGTCTTGCCCACCCCGCCTTGGCCTACGAGCACCACGTTCCTTACGTTACCGGTCTTGGGAGCACCCATGATGACCTCCTTGCAGGGCCGCGCGCAATGCGCGACGCCAACGGGGAGAGTTCGCGGTCGGTGCCATCCCGGGAGCAGCATGGTCGGCAGCCGAGCCGACTCACCCTCCAAATGTCCTATGCCACCACCCTACCCTCACGGGCGGCTGTCCATGCATACCTTTCGGCGCACGTATGAATACAGGCGGCGAGAGGAAGAGGCAAGCTTGTGAGGCGATTATTGAGCCCCGTCGATGCAAACAAAAAGCCGCCACAGACCGTAAGACCTGCGGCGGCTTCGCCTCAATTAATAGTTGAGTAAATACCTGAGCCTACCCCTCGATACGGCTCAAGAACTCACGGGTACGTTGCTCACGCGGGTGATTGATAACCTGCTCGGCCGGACCCTCCTCGACAATGCGGCCTCCGTCCATAAAGACCACGCGATCGGCAACATCGCGCGCAAACTGCATCGCATGGGTCACGATCACCATCGTCATATTCTGCGCCGCCAGGTCTTTAATGACACGCAGCACCTCGGCCGTTAGCTCGGGATCGAGCGCCGAGGTCGGCTCGTCAAAGAATAAGATTTCCGGATCGAGCGCCAGGGCGCGGGCGATACTCACACGCTGTTGCTGACCGCCCGAAAGCTCACACGGCACCTTGTTCTCGTTGCCCGTCAGCCCCATTTGTGCAATCAGCTCGTGAGCGCGGGCTTCCGCCTGCTCGCGCGGACGCTTAAGCACGCGAATCGGCGCATCGGTGATGTTTTTCATCACCGTATAGTGCGGGAACAGGTTGTAATTTTGGAACACCAGGCCGAATCGCGAGCGCGCCTGCTTGGGCACATCGCCCTTCGCATAGACCGCGCCCGAACCCGCATCCGTCGCAACGGCAAGGTCGCCAAACGAGAGCGAGCCTCCGTCGAGTGTCTCGAGCAGCGTGGCACACCGCAGCAGCGTGGACTTGCCGCCACCCGAAGGCCCGATAATCGCCACGACCTCGCCACGCTTCACCTCAAGCGAGACATCCTTGAGCACCTCATTGCCGCCAAACGCCTTGCGCGCGTTCGATATATTCATTACCGAATTAATCATGGTAGTAATCCAATTTTTTCTCGGCGGCGCCCAGCAGCATCTCGACAACGAAATTAAAGACCCAGTAAATCAGCGCCGCAATCGCAAACGGCACCATGCTCACCTGCGAGGCGACCAGCGCCTTGGCCGTCGAGAACATCTCACCCACGCCAATGGCAAACGCCAGCGACGTGTCCTTGACCAGCGTGATGATCTCGTTGCCCATCGCCGGCAGAATACGCTTGGCGACCTGCGGCATCACGATATACAGAAACGTCTGCACGCGCGAATAGCCCAGCACCTCGGCAGCCTCGTATTGACCGCGCGGAATGGACTGCAAGCCCGAGCGATAGATCTCGGCAAAGTAACCGGCGTAGTTGATGATGAACGCCACGACGCACGCCGTCCACTTGGAATCGGGCGTGAGCGAAATGCCAAACACGTAGTACGGGGCAAAGTAGATGGCAAACATCTGCAGCATGAGCGGCGTACCGCGCATGACCGAAATGTAGATGCGCGCAATCCAGCGAAGCAGCGCAATTTTGCTCATGCGCATAAACGCCACGGGGATTCCCAGCGGAATCGACCCGAGCAGCGTCAGTACAAACAGCTGCAAACTGACCAAGAATCCCTGGCCAAGCATCTGCATCATGACCTGAATAGACATTACTTGAGCACCCAATTATCGAAAGACAAACCATAGCTTGAATATTTATCGCAGAGGTCCTTGACCGTGCCGTCCTCGTAGAGCGCCTTGAGCGACTCGGCTACAGCATCGGCCGACTTGGTGTCGCCCTTCTTAAAGCCGACAGCGTAGTGCTCGCTGGACAGCGGCTCATCAAGCTGCGTATAGGCATCGGGCTTGGCGGCAAGCTGATACTGGGCAATCGAAAGGTCGCAAGCCACGGCATCGACCGCGCCGCTCTCGAGCTGCATAAAGGCCGTGTTGTACTCGCCGATGGTATCGAGCGTGGCAAACGTCGCTGCCAGATCCTTCTGGTCGCCCTCAAGCACGTCCTGCGCAGCGGAATCAGTCTGGGTAATCACAGTCTTGCCGGCAAGATCGTCCCAGCCCTTGATGCCCGCATCCTTCTTTACCACCAGCACCTGCTCGTTGAGCATGTACGGCTCGGAGAACGTGTAGTCGTCCTCGCGACCCTCCATGGTAAAGCCGTTCCAGATGCAGTTGATGGCGCCCGAGTTGAGCAGCGTGTCTTTAGCGTCCCAGTCGATGGCCTCGTATTTGACCTCCCAGCCCTGCTTATCGGCAACGGCCTTGGCAAGGTCAAGGTCAAAGCCCGTGTACTCGCCGTCATCGCCCACAAAGCCGTACGGAGGATAGGACTTATCAAAGCCCACCACGAGCTTCTTGGACTCCGCAGCGCCCTTCACATCCTTGGCTGCAGCAGAACCGGCAGCGGAACCCTTACCGGCGCCGCCGCCGCAGCCGACAAGACCAAGGCCAAGCACCGTGGCAAACGAGCCGGCTAGACCAACAAACTGACGACGAGACATATCGGTATTCATGGTATTCCCCCTTGGTGGCACTTTAGTTAAGTAAAGTGAGTCTTGTAACGTTCAGAATCATACACTTTACCTTGATAGAGTACAAGGCGAGTTTGCCCGCCGCGTGAGGGGTGTGGGGGTTAAGTTTCCTGCTCTACAATCCTGCTCACGACGGAGGCCACATTAAGTGGCCTCCTGTTCGTGCGGAACTCGCGATAAACTTAACCCCCACACCCCTCACGCGGCGGGCAACCGTCGTTGGGCTTATCACTAACACGAATAAACCGCTTGTATATCGTCTGCTGGCTTGGCACGGTACAATACTTGCAGCTTTAATTCATGAATTAGTGGAGTTATTGATGGCAGAATCTCGTGCGGAGCGTAAGGCTCGTCGTGCTTTGATCGAGGCGGCTGAGGGGTCGAAGGAGGAGAAATCTTCTACGAAATCCAAGTCTTCTAAAGCTGCAAAAAGCAAATTGACCAAGAGCAGGGCTAAGACCAAGCGTTCTGACTCTCGTCGAGGCGGGGACAAGGCGTCTCAGACTCGTTCCAAGCGCTCGCATAATAACTCGGTTCCGTCTGCGCGTAAGGCTGTGGATCCCAAGTCTCCCTGTTCCATCATGAGAGCTTGCGGCGGGTGCACGGCGCTCAATCGTCCTTATAAGAAGCAGCTGGCGGCCAAGCAGGCTGCTATGGAGGAGCTTTTTGCTGCTCTTTGCGAGCGCGAGGGTATTAGCGTCGACCCCATTCGCGGTATGGGCATCACCCTGGGCGACCCGGGTAAATATCCTGCGCCGCGCGGGTTTCGCCATAAGGCCGCCACTCCCTTTGCCCCCGGTAAAGAGGGCGCTGTCCGCTGCGGCTTTTTTGAACGTGGCACGCACAAGATCGTTGCCGTACCCGAATGCCCCGTCGAGGCACCGGGCGCCCGTCAGATTCTCAACGGCATCGCACGCGAAGCTGAGCGGCTGCATATTCCCGCCTTTAATGAGGACAAGCATCTTGGTTTGCTTCGCTATGCCGTCGTCCGCTGCGGTTGGCGTACCGACCAGGTCATGGTCACGCTCGTGACCGCTCAGCGCGACTTGCCGCATGCGCAGGAGTTCTTTGAGGCTGTCGCCGCACTCGATCCGCGCATCGTCACCGTCGCCCAAAACATCAACGGACGCCCCGGCAACGCCATCCTCGGCGAGGAAACCCGCATCGTGTATGGCGCCGAATGCATGCGCGACCAGCTGCTCGGCTGCGAATTCGACATCTCCCCCACCGCGTTTTATCAGACCAACCCGCAACAGACCGAGCTGCTCTATCAGCTCGCTATCGACGGCATGGATTTGCACCAGGGCGATGTGCTCATGGATGCCTACTGTGGCAGCGGTACCATCGGTCTTTGCGCAGCTAAAGATGCCCAGAACAAGGGTATCGGCATTATGCTGCTCGGCGTTGAGCGCAACCCGGCGGGCATTGCCGACGCACGTCGCAATGCCGAGCTCAACGGCCTCACCCGCAGCGCTTGGTTTATGGCCGACGACGCCACCGACTACATCCTGGATGCCGCCGACAACAACGAACGCGTCGACGTTCTTTCCATCGACCCGCCGCGCGCCGGCTCCACGCCCGAGTTCCTCGAAGCTGCCTGCGCACTTAAGCCGCGCCGCATCACCTATATCAGCTGCAACCCCGTGACCCAAGAGCGCGACCTGCACCAGCTCCTCGACGGAGGCTATCGCCTGCTCAAGATCACGCCAGTCGACATGTTCCCTCACACCGACCACACCGAAACCGTAGCGGTCCTCGAACGCCGCTAACCAACCTCAGTAGATTTTTGGGACAAGAAAGGGGGCGACCCGCCTGGGCCGCCCCCTTCGCTTGGTTTATAAACTCCGCTACATCCCATTGCGCAGATCGCACACGCCGGCTGCCGCCATCTCGCACAGCAGCGTCTCGCGGTCGCGCGTCACGATCAAATCCAGTGGGAAGTGAATCTCGTCGAGCATCTTGCGCGCGTGATCGAGCTTGCCAATGGCCATGCCAATGTGGGCATCGGTCGACACGCCAATGCCCACGCCCAGCTCGGCGCAGCGCTCGGCAATCTTGCGGCATACGGCCCAATGCTCAGTGTCGACACCGTGTTCAAGACTATGGTTGTTGATCTCGATAATCTTGTGCTTGGCCTTAGCTGCCAACAGCACCTCGTCGATATCGAACGGCACGCCCGAACGCCCCGTGTGACCCAGCATGAACACCTTGGGGTGCTCCAGGGCATTGATATACATCTCGGTCGTCTGGGCCAGCGTCGCGCCCTCAGCAATCTGCGGATTATGCACGCTCGCAACCAAATAATCCAAATTACGCGTAACCAAATCGAACAGCGAATGCTGACGGCTGTACGAATCGCCGGCAATATCGAGCGTGACAGGAGTGTCCTCGCCAAACAGGCTTCCGTCCAGCGAAACGATATCGGCCTCGGCACCACGCAGCACCAGCACGCCGCTCCAAATGCGCGGCCAGATATCCTGGTTGATAAAGAACTGGTAACTGCGCAGGTCATTGGGGCAAGCCGTAACCATAGAGCTCAAATGGTCGGCAGATCCGAGCACCTGCAGACCACGCTCTGCCGCCCAGTACACATTCTCCTCAATGGTCGAATATGCATGCGCAGAGAACATCGTATGGGTATGAATGTCACAAGAAAGCAGGTAGGGCATCAGGTCTCCTTATCTGGCACGGCCGTCGCTTATATTCATTGTACGCATAGCCTTCGATAGTCGTAAAACCACTCCATCCCAAAGACACAACGTCCATGACAACGGGGTCCGGCTTAACACCAAACCCCGTTTCACGTAAAACATTGTAGGCAGAGCGCTTTACTTTTAACGATACTCGTCCGCCAACTGTTTCCAAGCGGGTAGCGAATTGACAATCGTTTCGTAGCTCACGCAATAGCCCAGGCGGAACCAACCCGGCATACCAAAGCTGTCCGAGGGAACCGCAAGCAACTCATACTTCTTTGCGCGCTCACAGAACGCATTCGCATCGGGCTCCAACGCTTTCACCCATAGGTAGAACGCGCCATCCGGCTCAACATAGGTGTAGCCATACTCCGCTAGTGCGTCGGTAAGCGCGGTGCGGTTGCGCGCATAGGCCTCGACATCGCTCGGCTCATCGATGCAATCGATGATTACGCGCTGGAAGAGTGCCGGTGCGCATACAAAACCCAGCGTACGGGCAGCGCCCGCAACAGCCGGCATCAGACGGGCAGCCTGCGGATTGGTGTTGGGAACCAAGATCCACCCCACGCGCTCACCCGGCAGCGACAGCGACTTGGAATACGAGTAGCACACGATGGTGTGCTCGTAGATCGAGGGCACCCAAGGCACCTCGGCACCGTACACGATCTCGCGGTACGGCTCATCCGAGATGAGCATAATCGGATTCTCGGGATCGCGCTGAGCGTTGGCCTCGCGCAGAACATTGGCCAGTCGCGTCAGCGTGTCGCGCGTATACACGGCGCCGGTCGGGTTATTCGGCGAGTCGATGATGACGGCAGTCGTCTTATCGGTAATCGCCTTGAGCACGTTGTCCACACTCAGCTGGAACGTATCTTCATTGGCGAGCGCCTCAACACACGTACAGCCGGCTTTCTCAATCCACACGCGATACTCCGGGAAGTACGGTGCAATGACGATAACCTCATCGCCCGGGTTCGTAACGGCGTTGAGCGTGCAGGTGAGCGAAGCCGCGGCGCCCACGGTCATAAAGACATCCTTGCCCTCATAACTCGTACCAAAGCGGCGGTTGAGCGACTCAGCCACGGCGGTACGGCACTGCGGCAGGCCCGGTGCGGGCGTGTATCCGTGCAGCTGGTCACTCGGCAGCTCCAAGGCCTTCTTAATGGACTCCGCCACGGCAGCGGGCGCCGGAACGCTCGGGTTACCCAGCGAAAAATCGAATACGTTTTCCGCACCAATCTGCGCCTTGCGCTCAAGGCCATAGCTAAAAATCTCGCGGATGATGGAGCTTTCCGCACCGCGAGCATACATAGTTTCGTTGATCATCTGTTCCCCTTTCACATAGGCGCTATTGTACGCTTTAGCCGAGCAAAGCGCCGCAGCAATGTTGATTGGGGACAGACTTAAATGCGTGAAAACGCTCATTTAAGTCTGTTCCCAATCAACAAAAAGAAAAAGCCTCCGCAGGTTTCCCCGCGGAGGCTTTCGCCACAAAGACTATTTGTCGGCGTCGTCGTCAGCATCATCGGATGCGGCTTCGGCATCCTCCTGCATGGCCGCCTGCGCAAAGGCCGCGGCATCTGCCGCAAGTTCCTCCTCGCTCATGCGAGGCGCACGCTTCTTGGTCGGCATGCCGGCCGCCTTGGCGTTGCGCTCCTCCTTGGCCGCCAGGATATCGCCCTCGCGCTCAAGGTAGGCATCCCACTCGTTGTCGAGCAGGGCGTTCACGGCGTCGCCTTCGACGGTCTCGCGCTCAAGCAGCACCTTCGCCATCAGATCGAGCTGATCGCGACGGGCGTCCAGGATCTCGACCGCACGACGATGGGCCTCACGCATAATGCGCTGAACCTCGATATCGATACGGCGCGCCGTCTCCTCGGAGTAATCCTGGTGATCGGCGTAATCGCGACCAAGGAACACCTGATGTTGCGCCTCGCCAAACACTTGCGTGCCCAGCTCCTCGCTCATGCCCAGGCGCGTGACCATCTCGCGCGCCATCTTGGTTGCGCGCTCCAGATCGTTGCTCGCGCCCGACGTAATGTCATCGCACATGAGCTCCTCGGCAACGCGACCGCCCAAGAACACGGCGAGCTCGTCGAGCATCTCGTTCTTGGTCTTGAGGAAGTGGTCCTCCTGCGGAAGCTGCAGCGTGTAGCCCAGAGCCTGACCGCGGCTGACGATCGAGATCTTGTGGACCGGATCGGAGTGCTCCAGGATGTGGCCCACCAGGGCGTGACCGCTCTCGTGGTAGGCAATCGTGGTGCGCTCGGCCTCGGTCATCACGCGACCCTTGCGCTGCGGTCCGGCAATCACGCGCTCCATCGATTCCTCGACCTCGTCCATCGAGATCACGGAACGATGACGGCGAGCGGCCAGCAACGCAGACTCGTTGAGCAGGTTCGCCAAATCGGCACCAGTAAAGCCAACGGTCATCTGGGCGAGCTTCTCAAACTTAACGTCCTCGTCCATCGGCTTGTTCTCGGCATGCACGCGCAAGATCTGCTCGCGGCCCTTCACATCCGGACGGTCGACCGTAACCTGACGGTCAAAACGGCCGGGACGCAGCAATGCCGGATCCAGGATGTCAGGACGGTTGGTCGCAGCGATCAGGATGACCGACTCGCTTTCCTCAAAGCCGTCCATCTCGACCAGCAGCTGGTTGAGCGTCTGCTCGCGCTCGTCGTGACCGCCGCCCAAGCCAGCTCCGCGCTGACGTCCCACGGCATCGATCTCATCGATGAAGATGATCGACGGGGCCTGGGACTTGGCCTCCTTAAAGAGGTCACGCACACGGCTGGCGCCGACACCTACGAACATCTCGACAAAGTCGGAACCCGAGATGCTAAAGAACGGCACGCCCGCCTCGCCGGCAACAGCCTTGGCCAGCAGCGTTTTACCGGTGCCCGGAGGGCCAACCAGCAACACGCCACGCGGGATCTTGGCGCCCAGCTTGCGATAGCGATCCGGATCGCTCAAAAAGTCACGGATCTCCTCGAGCTCCTCGACTGCCTCGTCCACGCCGGCAACGTCTTCAAACTTGACCTTGGGGCGTGTGGCCTCGTTGCTCTTGGCGTTGGTCTTGCCAAACTGCATGTTCCTGTTGTTGGCGCCCATCATCTGGCGCATAAAGTAGAACATGATGGCGATAAGGGCGATCGTCGGAAGCACACTCATCGCCAAGTCGCCCCAAAAATCGGGATCGTTGGTGTTGACGATGTACTTGGTATCGGGGTGCTCCGACATGAGCTCGGCAAGCGAATCGGAGCCGACATAGGTCGAGGAGAAGCTCTTGAGCTCGCTCGTATCGCCCTTGTCCTTCTTCGTCTTCCAGTAATGACCCGTCACGCTTCCGTCTTGAACCGTATAGGTCAGATCTTCGACGCGATCCTGCTTGATGGCGCTCACCATCTCGCTCGTCGCGAGCTTAACGGTATTGCTGGAATTGGCAAAGCCGGAGCCCATATTAAAGAAGGCGTAGCCCAGAAGCGCGCAAGCCAAAATAAAATACAGCCAGCCCGTACGCGTGGGCTTCTTGCCTCCGGGCATCCCCGGGATCTTAGGCTCCCGGGGAGTCTGGGAATTGTTATCGTTATGGTCGTCGGGCATCTTACGAATAAACCTCCGGTTTCAAAATGCCCAGATACGGAAGGTTACGATAGCGCTCGGCATAGTCGAGGCCGTAGCCCACCACAAAGGCATCGGGGCAATGGGTTCCAACATACTTGGGCGTGATGGCCGAGGTGCGGTCCTCAACGTCCTTCCACAGGAAGGCAGCGACCTCCAGCGAAGCGGGCTTGCGGCTCTCGAGGTTCTTCATCAGGTACTTGAGGGTCAGGCCCGAGTCCAGAATGTCCTCGACGATCAGCACGTCGCGACCACGGATGTCGATATCCAGATCCTTAATGATACGCACGATGCCCGAAGACTTCACACCGTCGCCATAGCTCGAAACAGCCATGAAATCGATGTTGGTCGGTAGCTCAATCTTGCGCATCAGGTCGCCCATAAAGACAACGGCACCGCGCAGAACCGCGATCAGCACCAGATCCTTACCCGCGTAGTCGCGAGTGATCTCCTCGCCCAGGCGAGAAACGATGCCGTCGATATCCTCCTGCGTAAACAGAACCTTCTCGATATCCGGATGTTGAGAAGCCATGACAACCCTTTCTTGTGCTTAATCGCCCACACACCGCCGTATGGACGCGAACTACACATTCTAGCAGCGCACGGGGTATATTTTCCAGCCCGCGCACCATCAGCGCGGGAATACCGTCAACGCCGCACAGAACAGCTGGTGCGAGGGGCTAATCCGCGTCAACCACGCGAAGCAGATAAGCCACACGCGTCGCCGCCGTGCATTTAAAACGTTCGTCCGCGCGAACTCCGGCGACCCACACCACGGCACCTCCCGGCGCCGTCCTCACCACGGGCACGCCGGCGCGCTCGGAAACGGGAATGCGAGCCTCGCCTAGCAAGTCGGATACCTTCTTGCTTCTGCCACTCATTCCTAACGGGCACATCACGTCTCCCGGTGCGGGACCGTCCACCCACAGGCGCGCCAATCGCGCCTCTGCAAGGATCTCGCCACGTGAGCCCGCCAGGATCCGCTCACTATCGCTGTCGGCAAAACCCAGGGCAGCCGCGTCTACCAAAGCTGTCACTTCCCCGGCAACCGCAAGCTCACGGGCGCGGCGCACGATATCGCATCCCGGCTCAACGGCCATCGGCTCTGCGACCAGCATGCGCCCCCCGCCCAACGGCAAACGACCGGGTACGGTAACCCAGTCCGCGACCAGGCCCTCGCGAGCCGCCGGCGCCTTAAACGCCAGCATGCCAAACTCAATGCGTGCGTCAATCCCCGCCGGAAGCGTGACCGAGCCGGCGCCCTCGGCAACGCAGGAAAGGACTCGCTCCACATGTCGCATCTCGGGACGAGCGTCCGGATCGATGCGCTTAATCGCCAGTCGCACGATGCGCCGCGCGATTACCACCTCGGCCGCAGCAAGGCGCCTGGCATCGAGCACCAGCGCGCCCGCTGCCTCTTTGCGCAAACAGCTTCGAAACGCCTGTGCCGACAGCTGGGATAGAAACGCATCTTCATCACCCAAGATCTCACAGGCGGCGCCAATCGTCTTGCAGACGCCCGCGTTGCGCTGCGCCACCACCGGCATCACTCGATGGCGCACGTAGTTTCGCAGATACGAGATATCCTCATTGCTCTCGTCTTCACGCCACGGCTGACCATGTACCTGTAGATAGCCCACGAGCTCGCCATGAGTTAGGTCGAGCAAGGGACGCACCACGATATTCCTCCGGCGAGGAATGCTCGATAGGCCAGCGGGCCCTGAACCCTTAATCGCGTTCATCAAAAACGTTTCCGCGCGATCCGAAGACGTGTGCGCGGTGCAGATACGAGCCGCCGTTCGCGGCGCCCCCGTCTGGGCGCAGAGTTCGCGAACATACCTCCGCGCCGCGGCATAGCGCACCTCGCGGGCCGCGGCCTCAATATTGCCCGACTCCCCATCAAAATAAGCGTGCTCCACACACAGCGGTAAACCATATTGCGCGCAGAGCTCACGCACAAAGGCCTCGTCGCCATCGGACGCCTTGCCGCGCAGATGATGGTTTACATGCAGCACATGCAGGCGCTCGCGAGCAATGGGGGCAACACCGCGTCCGTCTTGGATATCCAGCTTTGATGTGCACGCCATAAGAAGCAGTGCCGTCGAGTCCGCGCCGCCTGATACCATGAGCACGACAGGAGCAGCCTGCTGTCTCGTCCGGGTCTCATCGACTGCCCCAGGCACGGCATGGTGTCCGTAATGCTGTGATACCGTTGGCATTCGCTTCCTCCTCTATTCGTCCGCACCCATTGTATCCTTTGGAATCTTATGTCTCGTCTGCACCTTCATATCCTCGGCAGTGGCTCTAAAGGCAACTGCGCACTCATCGAGGGCCCGCAGGGGCTCATTATGGTCGATGACGGACTGTCTCGCCGCGAGACATTAAAGCGCATGGCAGAACTGGGGCTCTCGGCAGACAACGTCTCGGCTCTTCTCATTACTCATGAGCATAGCGATCACATCAAGGGTCTCGATGTCTGGTGCAAGCACTGGCACGGTCCCCTCTTTGCCAGCAGGGGCACACTTTCGAGCAAAGAAAATCTTTCGCATCTGCCTGTCGAGGAATTCGACCCCGGTGACACCCTATCCATTGCCGGCATCCACGTGCAAACCTACTCAACATCACACGATGTCATAAATCCAATCGGCTTTCGATTCGACGCCCTCGATGATTCCATCGGCTTTGCTACCGACACCGGAGAGCTATCGAGCCAAGCCATGAACAGCCTCAAAGATTGTCGAGTCCTCGCGCTCGAAAGCAACCACGATGTGACCATGCTGCGCGAGGGAGAATATCCCCGCTTTCTTCAGGAGCGCATCCTGTCTGCAAGGGGACACCTCTCCAACGGCCAAGCCGCCGAAGCCGCGCGCGAACTTGTTACCGATCGCACCGAACAGCTCATTGCCATGCATATCAGCCAAGACAACAATCGTCCGAGCCTTACCGTCAAAAGCTATGCCAAAGCTCTAGCCGCAACCCTGGATGACGAGCTCGGCAGCTCCGCCACCCTTCTCCAAGGATCGCGAAAACTCTCGATACGCCCTGCGAGTCAGTATCAGCCGGCAACCATTCAATAGACTGTCCTAGACAGCAAAAGGGGCCGAGAATCGCTTCCCAGCCCCTTTTGCTGTCTTTTAATAGCGCAGAACACCAACGAAGTTAGTCGATGGAGATCTTCGTAACGTTCTTCTTCTCGACGATCTTGGGAACCGTAACGGTCAGGATGCCGTCAGCGTACTTAGCCGAGAGGCCCTCGCTCGAAGCGTCCTTTAGATACACGCCACGCGTCGCGCTGTACGAGCTGAACTCCTTCTGCAGGAAGTTCTTGCCCTCGTTCTCCTCGTCTTCCTCGACATTCACGCTAATGGACAGACGGCCCTCGTTAAGCTCGACATCGATATCGTCCTTGGCGACACCGGTCAGATAGGCCTTGACCTCATAGCCGTCGCCCTTATCCTCAACGTCAACGGGAAACGCCTTGGAAGCAATCGAGTTGTTTGCAAGGTCGGTCATATCATCAAACAGATCGAACAGCGAGCTAGCAGAAGGACGAACGCCAAAAACCGAACGATAAGGAACCATGCTTGCCATGTTTACCACTCCTTTTAGGACTGCCGAGCCATCTTCTAGGTGACTGGGACTTCTTTTGACGCTCTTATATATGCCCACACAGTGCTTATATATACATCGACTATAAAGTTTTTTGAGTCCAGTACTATAAGCATATCTAAGTGTGTATGACTCAGGTTTTAATAAGGTTAAGGTTCTTTGAACCAGAGCCTAAATAACAAGTATGTTCGCAGCTACAAATAACAAGGGGCTTACAATGAGCGCGTACACGTTGTTGGTAACGAGCTAAAGGGCATCATGGACGACCAGAACCAGAACAAAATGTTTATGCAGACGCAGGGGGAAGAAACTTCCACGCAGCCGCCACGGTTCCATCGCCCCCACATCTCGCAAGAGCCCATTAATGATCCTGAGCCCGAGTATGTGACAAGAAATCGATATCAAACGCTCGAGGATGCCCAGACGGGACGTAAGCACATGGGCGTCGCATCGAGCGATCCCGTATATCTGAAAGATGCACCGTTATCAAAAAACAGCGCGATCATTGACGACCCGACGAAAACGCCCATAACTCGGCAGCAAAGAGGTCCCCGACCTAAGCAAACCTTAACGCATTCGGCTCGTTATCTCGAGACGCCAAAGCAAGGGAAAACGATCTTCGTCTCATCAAGTAAACGACGTGAGCAGCATCGACTCCAATTCCTACTTTTGATCATTGTGGTCATAGCAGTTGCCCTTGTGATTCGATTTATTGTCTTTAAATAAAAGCTCATTACCCATAAGCCCAAGCGGGTTACAGGTGAATGCAACTATATTAAGAAGTGTTAACGCAAAAAAAGGGGGAGGCCGCGAGGCCTCCCCCTTCTTTAAGTCGATTGACGGCTCGGTGCCGTCCACCGGTCAGCGGCGCCCTGGCCTCCCACGGGCTGACCCCGCAGTACTCTCGGCGCGATGGGGCTTAGCTTCCGGGTTCGGAACGGGACCGGGCGTGCCCCCCATGCTCTGGCCGCTGACCGGTGGGCGGCGCCCACCGTTACGGTGTCCTGGGTCTCACCTTACACGTGCCCTGGGGGCCGCATGGCGCATAGGAAAGATGACTCGGGGGCATCCTCGTGCCCGGACCGCGCGTGAGCGCTTGTCCCGCGGGCCGCGAGGTGCGGTTCCGGAAGAGCTCGGGCGATTAGTGCGGCTCGGCTGAGGCTGTCGCCAGCCTTGCACCTGCCGTCTATCGACCAGGTAGTCTACCTGGGCCCTTACCGGAAGGAGAACTAATCCCTGGAACGGCTTCCCGCTTAGATGCCTTCAGCGGTTATCCGCGCCGCACGCGGCTACCCGGCCGTGCCGTTGGTCGACAACCGGTTCACCGGAGGTGCGTCCACCCCGGTCCTCTCGTACTGGGGGCAGCCTCCATCGATTCTCCTGCGCCCACGGAGGATAGGGACCGAACTGTCTCACGACGTTCTGAACCCAGCTCGCGTACCGC
>CALIOA010000049.1:0-43076 GCA_938045065.1 uncultured Collinsella sp. | reverse complement strand
GCAATCGCAAGAAGATGACGGGGCGGAATGTCAATCCTGGTCTAACAGAGCCTTAAGATTTCATGCAAAGAGGAGCGTGAACTATGGAATCGATCGTTAAGTTCTTGGAGAAAGGTCAGCCGTACTTCGACAAGGTCTCTAAGAACATCTACCTTCAGGCCATTAAAGACGGCTTTTTGGCAGCAATGCCCATCATCCTGTCTTCTTCTGTCTTCCTGCTTATTTCGACCCTGCCGGGCGTTGTCGCCACGGTCGGCGGCTTTACGCTGCCCGACTGGTGGAACGTCGACGTCGTGAACTTCTGCAACAAGGTTTACAACTTCACGATGGGCGTCGTGGGCGTCATGGTCGCCGGCACCACCGCAAGCGCGCTGACCGGCTCCAAGAACCGCCGCATGCCTGCCGGCAAGGCCATCAACGCCACGAGCACCATGGTCGCCGCCATGTGCGCTATGCTCATCTTGGCCGTTACCCAGACGAGTGCCAAGATCGACGGCGCCGATGTCTCGGTGTTCTTTACCGACAACATGGGCACCAAGGGCCTGCTGAGCTCCTTTGTCGCCGCATTTGCCACGGTCAACATCTATGCCTTCTGCATTAAGCGAGACATCACCATCAAGCTGCCCAAAGAAGTCCCCGGCGCCATCGCCCAGAACTTCCGCGACATCTTCGCCTTCAGCTTCTCCATCCTGTTTGTCGCCGTCATCGACGTTATCTGCCGCACCTGCTTGGCCGTCCCGTTTGCCAACGTCATCTCCACGCTGGTGAGCCCGCTGTTCGCCGCTGCCGATTCCTACGCCGGCCTCGCCCTCATCTGGTTCATGATCCCGCTGTTCTGGTTCATGGGCATCCACGGCCCCTCGGTCGTTAAGCCTGCCCTCAACGCCGCGCTGTTTGGCAACATCACCACCAACCTCGCCACGCTGCAGGCCGGCGGTCACCCCGCCCTCGCCCTGACCGAGAACTTCGGTAACTACATCGGCGAACTCGGCGGCACCGGCGCCACGTTCATTGTCCCGATCATCTTCCTGCTCTTTATGCGCTCCAAGCAGCTCAAGGCCGTCGGCAAAGCCTCTGTCGTACCCGTGATGTTCGCCGTCAACGAGCCGCTGCTGTTCGCCGCGCCCATCATCCTCAACCCGTACTTCCTGATCCCGTTCCTGTTTGCCCCCGTGGCCAACGTCCTCATTGGTAAGTTCTTCATCGACTTTTTGGGCATGAACGGCTTTATCTATGCCATGCCGTGGGCACTCCCCGGACCGATCGGCACCTTCATCGACACCAACTTCCAGCCGATCTCTCTGGTCCTGGTTGTCGTCCTGCTGGTCGTTGACTTCTTGATCTACTACCCATTCTGCAAGGCCTACGACAACGTCCTGTGCAAGCAGGAGGCCGAGACCCTGGCCGAAGAAGAGGCCGAGGAGACCAAGGCCGTCAAGACCGCTGCCGCCCCCGCCGTTGAGGCTCCTGTTGTCGAGACCGCTTCTGCCACTGAGGCCTCCGCAGCTCCGTCCGCCCTTAAGGGCAAGGATCTGAGGGTTCTGGTTCTGTGCGCTGGCGCCGGCACCTCTGCACTGCTCGCCAACGCGCTTAAGGAAGGCGCCGACGAGCTGGGCATCGACATTACCGCCAACGCCGGTGCCTACGGCAGCCACTACGCCATCATGGACCAGTACAACGTCATCGTCCTGGCTCCGCAGGTTCGCACCTATTACAACGAGATGAAGGCCGACACCGACCGCCTGGGCATCACGCTGCTGTCGCCCAAGGGCAAACAGTACATCGACCTCACTAAGGATCCCAAGGGTGCCGTCGCCTGGATCGAGGAAAACCTCGAGGCATAAGACGCTGACGCCACCTGCCGCTCGCAGAAAAAAAATGGCCCGTGCATCGATGCGTGATGCGCGGGCCATTTTGTTTAGACCGCACCCGTCCTCCTGTTCATCTTAATCTGTAACACCTAGTCGAGTTTTTGGGTCCTAGCTGTTACAGATCGAGATGAACGCACAGGCCAAGCCGAAAATCTCAATCTGTAACATGTAGACCACTTTTGACCGTCTAGTTGTTACAAATCGAGACAAACGGAATAAGCCGGGCCAAAAATCTCGATCTGTAACATCTAGCCGAGTTTTTGGGTCCTAGCTGTTACAGATTGAGACAAACGGAATAGGCCGAGCACGTCTACGCCCGCAAGTCCTTTACGCTGGAACGCTCGACCAGCACGCCCGAGACAAGCGTACGGCTTCTGGAGCTCGGAGCTTCTAGGCCCGCAACGACCTCGTTGAGCGCACGGATGCCCAGCTCGCGGTGGCGAAACTTCACCGACGTCAGAATCGAGTTGGGAATCGTCTTGTAGAGCTCATCGTCGAAGCCGATCACGGACACGTCGTCGGGCACACTGAGCCCTTTGTCACGTAGAGCCATCATCACGCCGTTTGCCATGCAGTCGTTAGCAGCGAGGACCGCCGTGCAATCGGGTTTATCGGCAAGCACAAGGCCCGCGGCATAGCCACTATCCGCATTCCAATCGCCTTGCAGAGGCTCGGGCGGCTCAATGCCACGCGCCTCGAGTGCCGCACGCCAACCCTTCATACGGCACTGGCTCGACAGCGACTCTTTCTTACCCGAAACGAAATACACGTTCTTGTGACCATGATCCAAGAAGTACTCGCACGCCATGCGCGCGCCGCCCTCTTGGTCGTCACTGACGGTGGAGCAGGCAGGATGCTCCATCGGCGTAATAATCACCGTCTTGAGGTCTTTCGGAGCCTCAAAGGTATCAAAGTCATCGACCATCTGGCGCAGGTTGAAGATCATGCCGTCGACGGGAAGCTGCGACATCCTACGCGCCGCTTCGGCAAGGGTCATCTTCTCCCCCGCTCGCTTTTTGATCATCGTGAGCGCAAAGCCGCGTTCTTCGGCGGCATCTGCGATACCGTCAATCATGTCCACGGCACCGCCCGACAAGTGGAACATCACCACGCCGATGCACCCGTAACGGCCCAACTTGAGTGAACGCGCGGCAAAGTTCGCCCGGAACCCAAGCGCCTCCATGGCAACATGGACCTTATCGCGTGTCGACTCTCGCACGCTATCGGGCTCGTTGATCACGCGCGACACCGTCTTGAGAGAAACGCCCGCGGCAAGTGCCACATCATTCATCGAGACATTTTTCTTGTCCATCGTTGCCACTACTTCTCCAGTCGGTTTTGCATCGCTTGTTTTTTGCGTTCTAGCATACACTACCTGCCTGACTGATAAATCAACCGTTTACCGGACAATATCGACCGCTCACCCGTATATCCTTGTTGCTCTTCCAAAAATGTCTTACGTTGTCATTAACGAAATGACAACGTTGTCATTTCGCAATGCCTTCCTTAAGCAGGAAGGTTTCCGGGCAGTCCTGACCATCCATCGACGACCAGTTCCATCCACATGCATCGCGCATCAAGTAGCAAAGGAGCTTTATGGACGCCATCGTAAAGATGCTCGAAAAGCATCAACCGTTCTTCGAGAAGATCTCGAGAAACATCTACCTCCAGGCCATCAAAGACGGATTCCTTGGGTGCATGCCCATCGTCCTTACCTCTTCGATCTTTCTGCTCATTGCCACCCTTCCCGGCGTAGTTGGCATCACGCTGCCCCAGCCGCTCATCGACTGGTGCAACAAGCTCTACAACTTCACCATGGGCGTCATGGGCATCATGGTTGCCGGCACCACTGCCAAGAACTTCACGGCATCCATGAACCGTCGCATGCCCGCCGGCAAGGTGCTCAACGACGGCTCCACCATGGTGGCCGCCCAGTGCAGTATGCTTTTGCTCGCCGTTACGCAGTTCACCACCAAGTTCAACGGCTCCGAGCTTTCGGTCTTCGACTGCACCAGCATGGGTACGCGCGGTCTGTTCTCGGCCTATATCGCCGCGTTCATCACCGTGTGGGTCTACAAATTCTGCGTCTCGCGCGATCTGACCATTAAGCTGCCCAAGGAGGTCCCGGGCGCCATCGCTCAGAACTTCCGCGACATTATCCCCTTTGGCGGCGCTGTCATTATCTGCGGCATCATCGATGTGGTTGTGCGCAACCTCATGGGCGTTCCGTTCTCCGAGCTGCTCATCAAGCTGCTCTCCCCGCTCTTCACTGCGGCAGAAACCTATCCTGGCCTCATCCTTATCCAGGCAGCCACCGCGTTCTTCTGGTTCATCGGCGTCCACGGCCCTTCGATTGTCCAGCCGGGCATCGACCCCATCCGTCTTGCCAACCAGGCCGAGAACCTGCAGGTTCTGCTGGCCGGTGGCCACCCCGCCCACTCCCTCACCTTTAACATGTCGCTCGTGGGTGAGTTCGGCGGCACTGGCGCTACGTTCATCGTGCCGCTCCTGCTGATTCTCTTTATGAAGTCCAAGCAGCTCAAAGCCGTCGGTAAGGCCTCGATTGTTCCTGTTGCCTTTGCTGTCAACGAGCCGCTGCTCTTTGGCGCGCCGATGATCCTTAACCCCTACATGCTCATCCCCTTTGTTGCCGCCGGCTGCGTCAACGTGAGTGTTGCCAAGTTCTTTATCGACAATGTGGGCATGAACGGCTTCTCCTTCGTGGTGCCTTGGGCTACCCCTGCCCCCATCGGCATCTTCATCACCACAAACTTCCAGCTTATCGCCCTGGTGTTTGTTGCAATCATCATCTTGCTGGACGCTATCATCTACCTGCCGTTCTTGAAGGCATACGATAAGCTGCTCTGCGACCAGGAGGCCGAGCGCGCCGCCGAGCTGGGTCTCGAATCCGATGGTGCTGCCACCATCGCTGCCAACGCCCCTGCGCCCGCTGTCGAGCAGGTTACCGTTTCCGTCGAGCCGACCGCCGCTGCCGCCGACAGCAAGCCTGTCGCCGATCAGCCCGAGCCCGCCTCTGACGCATCCGCTAAGAAGGATGTCGATGGCCTGAAGGTCCTCGTCCTGTGCGCCGGCGCCGGCACCTCTGCCATGCTTGCCAACGCCATCAAGGAAGGTGCTGCGCAGACCGGAGAGAACATCGCTTCCTCCGCAGGCGCCTATGGCCAGCACACTGCCATCATGGATCAGTACGACGTTATCGTGCTTGCCCCGCAGGTCCGTAGCTACTACAACGACATGAAGGCCGACACCGATCGTCTGGGCATTAAGCTGCTCGCTCCCCGCGGCAAGGAATATATCGACCTTACCCGCGACCCCGCTGGCGCCATCAAGTGGCTCCGCGAGAACCTCGACTAGTTCCTCCCTCTGTTGGTGCCCGGATCCCCAGTTCGGGCACCTCTCCCTATTCGTATCCCACAGAAAGGATGACTCATGACCAACCCCATGCAGTTCCCCGACGGCTTTGTGTTTGGTGGCGCCACCGCTGCTTACCAGGTTGAGGGCGAGACCCGTACACACGGCAAGGGCAAAGTGCCCTGGGACGATTTCCTGGCTGCTCAGGGCCGTTTCTCCCCCGACCCCGCAAGCGATTTCTACAACAAGTACCCGGTCGATATCGACCTGTGCCAGCGCTTCGGCATCAACGGCATTCGTGTCTCCATCGCTTGGAGCCGTATCTTCCCCAGCGGCACTGGTGAGATTAACCCCGAGGGTGTTGCCTTCTATCACGAGCTCTTTGCCACCTGCAATAAAGCCGGCGTTATCCCCTATGTCACGCTCGATCACTTTGATACGCCCGAGGCCTTTTACCAGAACGGCGGCGAGGGCTTCCTGACGCGCACGACGATCGACGCCTTTGTCGAGTACGCCAAGTTCTGCTTTGCCGAGTTCACCGAGGTCAAGCACTGGTTTACCTTTAACGAGATCCCCGCGACCGCCGAGGGCAGCTTTATCGTCGGCAACTGGCCGCACGGCGAGAAGTATCGCCTGGATAAGGCCTTCCAGCTCATGCACAACATGATGGTGGCCCATGCCAAGGCCGTCGTCACCTTCCACGAGGGCGGCTTTGAGGGCGAGATCGGCATTGTCCAGAACCTGGAGCCCAAGTATCCCCTCGACCCCAACAACGCCGCCGACTGCGAGGCAGCTCGCATGGCCGACGTCATCAACAACCGCTGGGTACTCGACGCCACCTTCCGCGGCCACTATGCAGCTGATACCTTGGAGGCTGCGACCAAGCTGGCCCATATCGCCGGCGGCGAACTCGACGTCCGCGACGAGGACATCGCCGCGCTGACCGCCGCGCTCCCCTACAACGATTGCCTGGGCGTCAACACCTACAAGTGCCAGTTCCTGCGTGCCGCCGAGGGCGAAAACGACATCAACCACAATGGCACCGGCGACAAGGGCTCCTCGCGCTGGTTCCTCAAGGGCGTGGGCGAGTCATGCGTGCGCGAAGGCGTACCCACCACCGATTGGGACTGGATTATCTATCCCGAGGGCCTCTACGACCTGCTGCTCCGCATTAAGAACGATTACCCCAACTACAAGAAGATCTACATCACCGAGAACGGCATGGGCTATAAGGACGACTTCGAGGATGGCTTTATCGATGACGCCCCTCGTATCGACTACATGCGTCAGCATCTCGCGTGGATCCTCAAGGCAATCGACGGCGGCGTAAACGTCGACGGTTACTTTGTGTGGTCGCTGCAGGACCAGTTCTCCTGGACCAACGGCTACAACAAGCGTTATGGCCTGTTCTACATCGACTTTGAGACCCAGAAGCGCTATCCCAAGGCGAGCGCGTACTGGTACAAGAACGTCGCGGAGACCGGCCTGCTTATGGCCTAACTTTTGCCGCATACCCCCTGTTGGCCGCATACGAATCCCTCCACGGGTTCGCATGCGGCCTTTTTGTTTTGGTTCGGCCCGTGCAGGCCGTTTGTCTCGATCTGTAACATCTAGTCGAGTATTTCGGCCCTAGCTGTTACAGATCAAGACAAACAGAACGCCCGAGCAGAAATATCTCAATCTGTAACACATAGCCCACTTTTAACCGTCTAACTGTTACAGATCGAGACAATAAGATAGTCAAATCCAAACTTTCCAAGCAGTTATGAAGCATGGTTTCTAGTTTTCGGTATCACGAACATACTTTCGGTATCATTTAATGATATTATGATATCGAAAGTATGTTCGTGATACCGAAAGGAGCCGCATGCGCCAGTTCGATTACACCACAGTCCCAGCGGAACTCGAAGCAACTCCAATCACCAACCTCCTCCTCTCGATACGCGAGCATAAAGGCCGTCAGCTTGCTCTGAGTCAAGTCAAACCCGAGCTTCTATCGTCCCTAATGGAGGAGGCTAAGATCCAAAGCACCCGATCCTCCAACGGACTTGAAGGAATTGTTACCACCCAAAAAAGACTCAAAGCGATCATGGCGTATTCCGCCAAGCCAAGCTCCCGCGCAGAGGAAGAAATCGCTGGATACCGAGATGTGCTGTCGCTTATTCACGAGCAACACGATTCCATTCCCGTAACGCCATCGGTCATTCTGCAGTTGCATCGTGACCTCATGGCGCACACGGCAATCTCGTATGGAGGCCATTGGAAAGATGGCGATAACGAAATCGTCTCCATTGACGATCAAGGTAATCGATTTGTGCGCTTTAGGCCCCCTTCGGCTCTAGCAACCCCGAGACTTATTAAAGAAGCCTGCCAGTCCCTCAACGATGCTTTATCTCGCCAAGTTTGCGATCCCCTCCTTATATCGCTCCGCTTTATCTTCGATTTTGTTAGCATTCATCCCTTCAACGATGGCAATGGCAGGATGAGCCGGCTCCTTACAACGCTGCTGCTCGAAAAGACTGGATACGACGTTGCGCGTTACATCAGCATCGAACGACTTATTGAAGACAACAAGGCGCTCTACTACAACGCCCTCGCTGCAAGCTCCACTGGATGGAATGAAAATCAAAACACCGAAGCACCTTTTATCCGTTTCATGCTCGGAACAACCCTAGCCGCCTACCGACAGCTCGAGCAGCGTACCTTAATTGAATCAAGCACTCGTCCCATGTCGAAGCAAGCGCGCATCGCTGTTCTATTTCAACAGAGACCCGGCGTCATTAAGAAATCCGACATCCGGTCCAGCTGCCCCGATATCAGCGAGGTAACCGTTAAACGAACCCTCGGCCAGCTTGTTAGTTGCAGCGCAATCGAAAAAACAGGAGCGGGTCGTTCGACGGGCTACATACTCAAAGACGTCCATGCTCTAGAACTATTCTTGCAAGCCACAATACCCGATGGCGAGGCCGCAATAACAAAAGAGGCTCCAAAGGATAAGCTCCTTGAACGTGTAAACCACGCCGAGGATGAAAGCAGAGAAGGGCTCTATGAAGACTACGACTCATTCTCAAGGGACATAAAGACGAGATACGGAGTCTAGTCATATCTCAGAATAGCCTCATCCTTGTTGCCCAAAGTTATTTGCGCGTCATTATGAAGCGGTACCCCTGCGCCGGCAGGGGGCAGAAGTATCGCCTGCCGATTCTGCTGGAGTCGGCAATCAGATAGCGCGCATCGGCCTTGCTAAAGGCGAGCTGCTGGATACGGCCCTCGTCCATGTTGGACGTAGATACGTCACCGTCCAAGATGCCGTTGGCACCGATAAACGCCGCGTCGATGCCCAGCGCACGCAGGGCATCCTCGGCCGTTGGCCCCACAAAAGTGGCAGTGCGGCGACGGTACATACCGCCCACGAGGCACAGGTCGCAGCCCTCGCGCGCCTCGAGCAGGTTAAAGACCGAAAGCGAATTGGTCACATAGATGGAAGGCAGCTTGTCGGTGACTCGGAGAGCGCCAATGCGACCTCACGACGGTTGCGCTCATTGTCTCAATTAGATACTCAACGAAATACGGCCCCGCAGTTCAATAAGCTGCGGGGCCGTACTATACACCGACGAATCAACGACGGAGTGCATCCACTATTTGGCCAGCTCCTGAACGATCCAGTCAATTGCACCTTCGGGATCGTTGGTAAGGTCGATATACTCCTTGCCCCTTGTGGTGAGCAGTTTAATTCCAAGGCGATCGGTATCGGCCTTCATAGCGTCATAGTACATGCGTGCCTGGGGCGCCAGAACAATCACGTTGTACTGATCCATCGTCTCATAGTGGCTTCCGTACGCACCGGACTGAGAAACCAGATCAATACCCTTAGCAGCGGCACCTTCGCGAAGAGCATTTGCCAAGAGAGTCGAAGTGCCGGCACCCTGGCAAAGCACAAGCACGCGGATCTGCTCCGCCTTGTCCTTTACCGCCTCGAGAGCTTTTGCGACATTTTCCTGTGCGGCAATAGCATCTGCATCCGAGGTTCCTGCAGTCTCCTTTGCAGACTCTTCCAAACAAAGCTGATGGTCATACGCCTTGCAGAACGGATAGTAAATCACAAAGTCAACGACCAACAGCACTGCCATCAATATGAGAGAACGCAGATCGAGACCCGTGGTGAGGAATGCACCGATTGGGCCGGGAAGCGCCCACGGCATGGTATACATGGGGGCGTTCATTCCAATGACGTCAATGAAAAATATACCGATAATGGCGTTGACCATAGGAGCCACTAGGAAGGGCACGAACATATAGGGATTGAGAACAATCGGCATACCGAAGATAACGGGCTCGTTAACTCCAAAAATCACCGGGATAATCGATGCCTTGCCCATGGCTTTAAGCTGCTTGGAGCGCATAAACATGATCAGGATAATAGGAACGATGAACGTGCAACCAGAACCGCCCAGACCGCCGATGAAGCTTGTAAAGTCCTGCGTGAGAGCAATTGACGGGTGTCCACCTGCTTGGAAAACCTCAAGATTGGTAACGGTATTGCCGTAGAGCGCAGCATTGATCGGACTCATGACAACCGAAGCACCGTGGATACCCATAAATTGGAAAAGCGCGACCGCGCCTTCGATAAGCGCCATGCCAGGATAGGTGTCGACCGCGGAGAACAGCGGCGAGATGAGAGCGGATACCAAATTGGCGAACGGCACAGCAAGCAGCTTGCGGCTCGCAAGATCGATAAAAGCGCACGCAAGGATCGAAAACCCAAATGCAAAGATATCGCGAAAACTCTGCACAATAGAGCCAGGGACCTCTTTGGGAAGCTTGATCGTCACATTATGGCTAATGCACACCTTATAGATATTAACGGTCAAGAATGCGGCTACGAACGCAGCGAGAAAACCCTTGGTTCCCATATAGCCGGTTTCAAAAACAGATGTATCTGCTCCACCAATCGAGACAACATCGTTCGTCACCGATAGCAAGAGCATGCCGCACATGGCACAAACCATGCACGAGGTGGGGTTGAGAGATTTACCCGAAGGCATGCGACGGTTCATCGACATGGCAAGTGAGCTCGCCGTGGTGCCGGCCACCATAATGCCAAGAAGTCCCATGGTATATGCATAGATTTTATTGAAGAAATCCAGCACCTCAGACGGAAGCGTGATGCCTACATAGGCAGGGAGCGTCGAAAGAAGAAGGAACAGGCTCGAGAACAGCACAATTGGCATATTCGAGAGAAAGCCATCCTTAATCGCCACCAGATAAATGTTCCTCGAGATTTTGTCGAAGAGGGGCTGGTGTTTTTCAAGGAATTTGACGATAGCGTCCATAACACATCCTTTCATGATTCCCGGGCACACAACGATTTATCCGGACTCAACCGTCGTCGTCCCCGTTTGTATCCACTTATGTAAGTGAATACGTTCTTGTGCGAAATGTAATATCATTTGCGCGATTTGTCATAACCAATTCTTTTTCCGCTTTGTCGATATGTCAAGAATTCAAATACTTATTCGGTGAACGGTAGTTGATTAATATAATGTTTTCCCAGCTAAAGGCTATTTTTTCCGAGCAATACAATAAGCTTGCAACCGTTCACCGATTGGATATAACATATTGAATATATTGTTGTAACAATATTAGAGACAATGTCACAAGCCTGTCGTTCTAGTCAAAGGAAGTAACAATGCCCAAACGATTACTGAACATGTCCGCATCCGATTTTGCCGCCACGTCACCCATGGATCTAAAACAGGCAATTCTGGCTTCCGAGGGACGTACCATCATGGCGGAAAACGTACCCTCTTCCCAATTTCTCGGCGGCGTTACTAATGCAGAAATCGAACGTGCCGCAGGTGCCGACCTGCTTCTGTTTAACGCGCTCGATGTGTTCGATCCAGTTATTGCCGGTATTCCAGATGATCTCAATGAAAACCCGGTCACTTGGGTGAAGCGAGCATGCGGAAGGCCCATTGGCGTCAATCTGGAGCCAGTTGATAACGAGGCAGAGATGTCTGAATCCCGAACGGAAATCCCCATGGGTCGTCGCGTCTCTCCCAAGACCTTAGAAAAGGCTAACGAACTCGGATTTGATTTTATCTGCCTGACGGGCAACCCTGGAACCGGCGTCTCCAACGATGCAATCGCCCATTCGATTAAACTCTCCAAAGAGCATTTCAATGGCCTGGTCATAGCCGGAAAAATGCATGGAGCGGGCGTTGCGGAACCTGTCATGACGCTCAAAATTGCGCGCAAGTTTGTTGACCTCGGCGTCGATATCCTTCTCGTGCCAGCCCCCTACACCGTCCCTTGCTTCCAAGAAGCAGACCTGCGCGCCATCGTAGACTTTGTACGATCCCACAACGTAGGCAAGTCAATTGAAGAGAAGGTTCTCGTCATGGCGGCGAACGGGACGAGTCAAGACTCCTGCGACAGCGAGACCATTAAGAAAATAGGCCTTGCAGCAAAAGCAGCCGGCGCTGACCTCCAACATATCGGGGACTCCATGAACGGTATTTGCCTGCCCCAGAATATCTTCACGCTCGGACAAGCCCTTCGTGGATACAGGCATCAGATCGTCATGCTGAGCCGCTCTGTGATACGTTAAGGTTACCTTGCCCACGTTACATCCCGACTGAGGCAACCATCAGGTATAACCAACATGCAAACTGAGGCTCTAATGCTCGATACACAAAAAAAACGGCCACTCTATTTACAGCTCACCGACGCGCTGCTCAAGCAGATCGTCGATGAATATCAAGCAGACGATAAACTTCCAACAGAAATGGAACTCTGCGACGAATACGCCGTAAGCAGAACAACCGTCCGACTTGCCATGAGTGAGCTGGAGCGTCGTGGAAGTATCTATCGAATCCAAGGTAAGGGATCGTTTGTTGCACCGAAACGCGTTAGCGAGCTCAATTCACTTTTAGACTTTGACTTTGCAAGCCATTGCGATGGCGTTGATCCGGATGCCATCACCAAACATTTCGGCGGCCTCACATCAGGTCGTCCAATTTCCGTAATGATGCTCCAACAATTTGGATGTCAAAGTCGCGATGAAATTCAACGTCTTGAATTGACCTACGAACTTGAAGGCAGCTTCATAGGCGCTGATACGTTCTTCATTTCAAAGTCGCGCGTTCCGAATAACCAGTTAGATTTTCAGGCATTTAGCAGAATCATGGACGACTTGTCCAAGTCTATCCAATCTGTTAGGGAAAGCTATAGAGCACGTCAGCTTAGCGATTCCGAAGCCAGTAATTATGGTGTTGCAAAACTTCCGGTCATCGAACTGACTCATTATGCTTACGACTCCGGAGGCAAACTAATCTCAATTGTCTGCCGCACCGTCTTAACTGGGCGAATCCCTTATCAAAACTCTATTTTCAAGTCCTAATGTTCTTTTTCTTTTGTCTCGATCTGTAACACGTAGCCGAGTTTTTAAGTCCTAACCGTTACAGATCGAGACAAACAAGGTAGACCCCGCCGAATTGTCTCAATCTGTAACACTAAGACCGGTTTTGGACGTCTAGATGTTACAGATTGAGATGAATGCGCAGGCCAATCCTCTCAATCTCAATCTGTAACAACTAGCTGAATTATTCGGTCCTAGCTGTTACAGATCGAGACAAACGGAATAGGCCGGGTCAAAAATCTCAATCTGTAACATCTGGTTGGTGGTTTCACCCCTACCTGTTACAGGTTGAGACGATTTGATAGTGGAGTCCTTATTTGCGCGTCATATCGCGTAGCGCTGACGCGCTGGTTTCCACAATGACAGGAGGTAAAAGTCCTCCCGCATCACCCGTTGGCAATCCCGTAGCGATAACTAGCAAATAACCTGCGTGTGCTCCTCGATGGCGGCACGATCTTCGGCGGTAATACCCGGCTCGCACACCATGGCATCCAAACTGTCCAGGCGGCAGAAGGTGTAGAAGTCGCGCTTGCCGATCTTGCTGGAGTCGGCGATCAGATAGCGCGAGTCGGCCTTGCTAAAGGCGAGCTGCTGGATGCGGCCCTCTTCCATGTTAGACGTGGACACGTCGCCGTCCAGAATGCCGTTTGCGCCGATAAAGGCTGCGTCGATCCCCAGCGCGCGCAAGGTGTCCTCGGCCGTGGGGCCCACAAAGGCGGCAGTGCGGCGCCGGTACACACCGCCCACCAGGCACAGTTCGCAGTCTTCACGCGCCTCGAGCAGGTTAAACACCGAAAGCGAATTGGTCACAATGCGCAGGCGAAACGCCGGCAGCATCGAGGCCATCTGCTCAACCGTGGTGCCCGTGCCCAAAAAGATGGTCGAGCCTTCCTCGATAAGCTCCACAGAACGGCGCGCAATCTGCAACTTTTCCTCGGCATGCTTCGTGCGCTTTTCGCTGTGCGAATACTCATGGCGCAGCATAGCGTGTGGACGGCCCTGCGCACTGCGGGCTCCGCCGTGCACGCGCTCGATCACGCCCAGGCTCGCAAGCTCCTCAAGGTCACGGCGGATCGTCATATCCGAGACACCTAACGCATCCGAAATCTCCTTGACCGAGACCGTTCCCTGTTCCTCGAGCAGCTGCCGAACCTTATCCTGTCGCTCCGCTTTAATCACGATGAGTCCTCGCTGTTCCACGCTCACGTCAATTCAAACAATAACGAACAAATTGTATCAGACTCGCGCGCGTCAGAAATGAACGCCCGCACAGCTCCAATCATCACTTTTTTGAGAAAAATAACCCCTGCTTTAGTGGGGTGTAGTGATAATCTTGCCTGTTCGCGCTACAGTTTGTCGGAAATACCTCGATGTTAGGAACCAAATGATCACTTCCGAGCTTTTCGGCACCGCGCCGTGCGGTACCCCCGTTCATCGTTACACCCTCAACGGGCCCGAGATCTGCGTTCGCATTATGGACTATGGCGCTACCGTGTTGGGCATCGACGTGCCCGACATTCCCGGCAACGTGCGCGATGTGGTGCTGGGCTTCGATAAGCTCGAGGATTACTTTGACAACCCCGCCTGCTTTGGCGCGACCATCGGCCCCGTGGCCAACCGCACTGCAGGTGCCACGATCACTATCGCTGGCACGGACTGGCATATGCCGGCCAACGAAGGCGCCAACAACCTGCACAGCGACCTTGAGCACGGCCTGCATAAACGCGTGTGGGACGTTGAACTCGACGAGACTCACAACGCCGTTCGCATGACCACCTCGCTTGAGGATGGCGAGCTGGGTCTCCCCGGCAACCGCACCTTTACGGCCGTGTTTACCGTGACGCGCACCGGCGTCTTTCGCATCGAATATGGCTGCGAGAGCGACCGCGCCACGTACGTGTCCATGACCAACCACACGTACTTTAACCTTGCCGGTCATAACGCCGGCATGGACTGCGAGCACTTCTTTGTCGCTAACGCTGCCCACTACCTGCCCATTAACGAGCAGAATATCCCCACCGGCGAGATTGCTCCGGTCGAGGGCACGCCGTTTGACTTTCGCGAGCTGCGCCCTGTCGCTCCCGGCATGGAGGCCGACGACCCGCAGATTAAGCAGGCCCGTGGCTACGATCACTGTCTGTGTATCGATGGCTATCAGTACGGCCGTAATCTGCGCCGCGCGATGCACGTCGAGGAGATGTGGACCGGTCGTGAGCTGGACTACTACACCACCGCCCCGGGCGTGCAGCTCTACACCGGCAACTGGCTGGGCGACGAGCACGCCAAGGACGATGCTAACTATGGCTGGGGCGCCGGCTTTGCCCTCGAGGCAGAGATGTACCCCGACACGCCGCACCAGCCGCTGTTCCCGCAGGGCATTGTGGGCCCGGGTCACCCCTACGGCAATGTGATCGAGTACCACTTTATGAGGCACTAAGCCCACAACGCAACATATCGCACAGCAGCGCCCGCCGGCACCACCGCCGACGGGCGCTTTGCTACCTAGTCATTGGGGACGTTCTTAAATGACTAGTTGGATGGGATCGGGATTGGAACTGGGGAGGTAGCGGATTTCTAGCTCTATGCCGAGTTCTTGCAGTTCTTTGAAGGCGGCGATGTCCGTATCGTCTACGGCAACGGCAGGCGTAACGGGACGCTTGCCCTCCCCTGTCTGCATATGGCCGATGCTGATCTTGCTTATTGGCACACCGCCCTTAACCAGCGCGAGCGCATCGGAGGGCGAGGCCACCATGATCAGAATCCATTGGCGCGACGTTGCGGTATGAATGATGTCGATGGTCTTTTGCACCGAGAAAAACCGTGTCCAAACGCCTTCTGGCGCCGCCACCCTCATGGGTGCCCATTGGCACGAATCCGCCGCGATCTCATCGTTGACGATTAGGACAAGGTTGGAGCCCACGGCCTCGTTCCACAGCTCAACGTCTTGCCCGTAAATGAAACGGTCATCGATACGCGTAAGAAGGATCCTGGGTTGAGCCATGGAAGCCCCATTCTGTTTGAGACCCACACGAGCGGGACGTCGACCACCAACTCAACGGCAGGTCAAGCGTCAGATGGACGCCGCAGACATCACGTCTCCAATATTAGTGCATTTAAAGTGAGAAAAGCCGTCAGAGCACTTGCACTGATGTGCGATGTCCCGTATCATAGACAGCCGTTGACGCCTCAGTTGCGTCATCACATGGCCGCCAGCGTAGCTCAGTTGGTAGAGCACCGCTCTCGTAAAGCGGGGGTCACCGGTTCGAGCCCGGTCGCTGGCTCCATTGCACAAGACAGCCGCCTTCGGGCGGCTTTTTTGTTGCCTCATTTATTTGCGAAGAACATCGGCTAGCCGCAGGATTGAAATCATCGACCGATAAGTGAGTTCCACTTTTTCGCCCGCAAGCAGTCGTTTCGAGCCAATCTCATCTAGCCCCACAAGCCGAGAAAACAGCGGGCCGCTCATCGTGCCCTCGTCAATTGATTCCCTTATGGTCTTCAAAACGTCCGTATCATGAAGCGATGCCGAGCTGTAGGGGGCAACACGAGCGGAACTCTCAATTAACGACGAGACAAAAGGATGGAGATGCTTTGGACATAGTCCATCAAACACCACATCCCCATTGTCGTTCGAGCCGACCAGGCGCCAAGTATAATGATCGACCCAGTCATCTCCGTCATATATGACGTCCATGAGCAACTTCCGTCTAGAGAGAGAAACCTATTTGGACATCGGGGCGCAAGACCGCAATCCATATCGGGCCTGCAGCAGCTCCAACCCAACGCACCACATAGGTTCCCTTTCGTACATGTGTATCAATCTGCCCCGAAATGCCGGTGAATGCAATTCCAGACCCGTTTGTCGGATAGCAATCGACGTATTTTTGTTTTCCGCTCACAACCTTGTATAGATATATCGTTCCAGCAAAAGAGAAGGGATCGTTCGCAATTTTGTCCGGAAGAACTTGCCACCTCAAAATCCCGCTACCAATATGGTCAAGCTTGACCGTTCCGCCGTCCCCCTCAAAAGTGGCAAGGGGATTTACCCCAGACTGAGAGTCGGCATCGCCCTCCTTAGCAGTTATCAGCAGGCTACCCGTATAAGACTGCTGAGGCTCACCTTCAGGACAGGCAGCCTCGGCCCAAGAAGGGCTACTCAGGCAGAACAGTCCGAGCAGCATCATTACCAACAAAAGAAAACCCTTAGTTCTTTTCATCTCTATCCCCAACGTCTCTCGACATTTGTATATCGTGACTATTTTAGATCTATATGGCCAATTCGAGCCCTCACCATGGCAATTGTTGCAGCTGGGTTTCTTTTCATTAAAATTTCACTTTGGTAAATCCCCGCCCCTAAGCATTAAACCCGAAGTCCCCCGAGTGGGCGAAAGTAAAAGAGGGTCGAACCAGAAGCAGTTCCCAGACAATTGGCGTCCGGCCAGACACTTCGGTTCGACTCTTTCTTTCAGGATTCTGGCGAACATCCGCCAATCCAAGCACAACGCCGCTGGCAACTCCCCTACTCAACAAAAAGCCCCGCCAGCCGCAATCCCCAAAGGAACCGCGATCAGCGGGGCCTAAGCGCGCTCCTCCAAAGGAAAACGCTCACAACACGAACAGCTCAGCCGAGCAGCGTGCTACTCCTCCCAGTAAGCATCTGCAAGCAGCTTAAAGCAGATCTTCTTGACCGGCTGCGCGCCATCGCCCGGGAACTCGAGCGTGGGCATATGAGGCTCGCCGGCAACGAACAGTGCAAACTTATCGTCAGCAAGATCGCCGGCGATCGAGGCGTCGGAATCGACCAGATCGTAGTCGTCCTTCTCGTCAAACTCCTGGACCAGCGTCAAGCTGCCCGTAGCGACCTTAAAGGCCTCGCGACCCTCGACATCGATCTGCAGGTCGTGATAGCGCTGATGCGTCTCATAGTGAGCCTCGGCCTCGGGACGCGTCGTGGGAGCCATGACGTTCGCATAGACCTTGTCGCCCAGAATCGGATGGCTGCCGACCTCGAGCTGCGCCGGATCGTTCTCCTCGAGCCAGTCAATCAGCACATCGAGGCCCTTGAGCATTCCGCGGTATTCCTCGATATCGCCCAATGCACCGTAAATCATCTAAATCCCCTCTCGGATCGTTTCTTTGGCGGCTACGCGATAAACGCGTTACCGACGCTGTTGCCGCCCACATACGTCTCGACCAGGGTAAGGTCGGGATTGAACACGACAACGTCGGCGTCGCGCCCCGACATAATGCTATCGCACTTGTCGTCGACATGAGCTAGCAAGCGATGCCGGGACCGACGCCCAAGCCCTTACAGCTCGGTCACGACAACGCCGTTGTAGACCTCGTCCCAACGGTCCATGACCAGATGGCCAGTCATGGGATCCATGGCATTGAGCTTGCCGCAGGTGTTGGCGGTACGCAGCACCGTCTCGTCGTCTGCGCCAGCAGCGATGGCATGTGCGAAGCCTGCGATAGTGGAGTCACCAGAGCCCGTGGCGTTAACGGCAGGGATATCGGGCGTCTTTGCGCGGAACGCACGGCCATTGTGGAAGCCAACGGAGCCGGCAGCGCCCATGGACACGACGACCCAGGGGATATCGGAGAAGCGGGCGTCAGAGGCGAGCGCGGTGCGGAGCTCGTCCACATCGTCGGTGGTAAAGTTCGTGCCCAAAAGGCCGTTAATCTCGGTCAGATTAGGCTTGACCAGCTCGGGCTTAATTTCGGACTTAAGGGCGGCCTCGAGCGAAGCACCCGAGGTATCGAGCAGCACCTTGGCACCGGCGTTCTCGGCAATGCCCGTGATCTTGGCATAGTAGTCTGCCTCGACACCGCGGGGCAGCGAACCCGAGATGGTGACGACGTCGGCCTTGCTCGCAAGCTCGGTAAACTTGGCGGTAAAGGCATCGAGCTCCTCGGGGGCAATTGTCGGGCCGCTCTCGAGCAGCTCGGTCTGGTTGCCGGCATGGAGGATGTTGAGACAAATGCGAGTCTCGCCCTTGATGGGCACAAAGTCGTTGTTAATACCGTTGGCGTCCATGAGCTCAGCCATGTAGGCGCCCATGTGGCCACCAAGCAGGCCGGTTGCCACAACGTCGTCGCCCAACTGACCAAGGACGCGGGCCACGTTGAGGCCCTTGCCGCCGGCGGTCTTTTCGGGCGTCACACGGTTGACGTCGTCGATAACGAGCTCATCGAGCTGATAGCGCGTATCGACAGAAGGGTTCATCGTAACGGTGAGGATCATTTTTAGCTCCTTATCTCGCAGGCTCCTTGTGCCTCGCGATACGAGTCGACAAAACGGAATTACAGAATCTCAATCGTGAACGAGCGAACGACGGTCTCCTTGGGCTTGGCGATAAGGCAGCCGCGCTTATGCTCAAGCACGTCGTCCTCATCGGAACAGGTCGAAAGACCGCCCCAAGGCTCAACCGCCACAAAATCGCCCTCGGGCTTGCTCCACACAATGAGATACGGGAAGCCCTCAAAGCTCAGGCGAACGCCTTTGTCCTCGCCCTTCTTGGAAAGCGTGACCTGACGGCTCTCGAGCACGTCAAAGATGGTCTCCGCAAAATCGAAGAGCTCATGCGACAGGGGCAGTGTCTTTCCCACCATGGGGTTCTTGGAGCGCCTGTCCACGTCAATCAAGCCAGTCGAAGGAACGGCGGTGCAGAGCTCCGCAGCCTCGTCTTTCTCAAAGCGCAGCTCGTAGTCCGTATAGGCCTCGCCCTCATCGAGCGGGCACCTAAAGCCGGGATGACCGCCGATAAAGAACGGCATGTCCTCAGTTCCCTCGTTGGTCACCTCATAAGAGACGCGCACGGCGGTATCCTCGAGCGCATAACGAGCGACAAGCTCAAACGGATACGGATAATCGCTCAGCAGTGCGGCGTTATCCTCCGAAGCCAGGCACATCGCCAGCTCGTTCTCACCTTGGCTCAGCAGCTTCCACTCCTGCTTGCGCGCAAACCCGTGGCGAGCGAGCTTTACATGATGCCCGGCAAACGTCATGGCGCTGTTGTCGCGCAAGCCTCCGCAAATCGGGAAGCAAATCGGTGCCTGGCCGGACCACACGGCGGGATCGCCCTGCCACAGATACTCGCGACCTCCGGCCTCAATCGAGGTAAATGAACCACCAGCCGTGGACACCTTAATAGAAATCGAATCATTGGAGAGAGCGTATTCCATTGCCCATCCTTTCGAACAACTACTTTTTGCTCGCAAGAACCCGTCTCGGCCCTGACCAAAGGACAAACCCGCACGTTCATCGATGCGTCCGGTATCCCAGCCATGCAACGGGGTACCATACAGACATTGATGCAATTACAGCTGAAAGGCCTTCTTATGCGAACCATCATCCTCTACGCCTCGCGCCATCACGGCAATACGAAAAAGCTCGTGGACGCCATCGTCGAGGCACACCCCGAGATCGATACCCTCGATGTGAAGTCACTCGGTAAAAACGAGTATCCCAACCTGCACGAATATCATCTGATCGGTGTCGCCACGGGCATCTATTACTCCGAGATCGACAAGGACATGGCACGCGTACTCACGAACGTGCTGCAGCCGCAGGACAAGGTGTTTGGCCTTATGACCTACGGTGGCAAAAACAAGTGGTACGGCAAGGATATCGATGGCATCTGCCGCATGAGGCAGGCCATCTTTATGGGCGTCTACGGCTGTCCCGGCTTTGATACGTGGGGGCCGTTCAAACTCACCGGCGGTGTCCAAAAGGGACACCCGACCGCTGAGGAAATTAAGGGCGCCGTCGACTTCTTCGACAAGATCGAAGACGAGTATGGCGACATCATCGTCGAGGAGTACGCCAAGCGCGAGAAGCGCCTAGCCTACGAGAAGGAGCATCCTGCAGGAGGTCTGGTGGCCGGCGTCAAGCGCACGGCAAAGAAGATCGCTAACAAGCTGTAACTGTTAAGGTGCTTTTGAGCGTTTAACTCATACGGCGGGTCCGAGCAGATTCGGGCCCGCCGTCTTTTTTTATCGTTACTCGGTAAAGGCGTTGCCGACGCTCTGGCCGCCAACATACGTCTCGACGAGGGTGAGCTCATGGTCGAACACGACAAAGTCGGCGTCGCGACCCGGCATGATGCTGCCGCACTTATCCTCGATGTGCGCAGAGCGAGCCGGCACCTCGGTTGCCATGCGAATGGCGATATCGGCGCTGGCGATGCCCCAATCGACAATGTTCTTGACGCCCTGGGCAAGCGTGAGCACCGAGCCGGCAATGCTCTTGCCGTCGGCGAGCCAGCACAGGTTGTCCTTCATGATGACGTCCATGCCGCCGCTGGTGTAGCTGCCCTCGGGCATGCCGCCGCAGCCAAGGCAGTCGGTGATGAGCACCGTGTGCTGCCAGCCCTTTGCCTGCAGCAGTGCCTTGATGGCGGCAGGGTTTACATGCTTGCCGTCACAGATGATCTCGGCGTAGGTCTCGGGCGTGGACATGGCAGCACCCACGACACCGGGCTCACGGTGATGCAGCCCGCGCTGGCCGTTATAGGTATGCGTAAAGCAGCTGGCACCGGCGTTGATGGCGGCGATGCACTCATCGTAGGTGGCGTCGGAGTGACCGATGCTGGTCACCACACCCTTGGCGTTCAGAGCAGCTGCATAAGCAGCGGCACCGTCGCGCTCGGCCGCCATGGCGCTCTTAACGATACGACCACCCGCAGCCTCCTGCCACTGATCGAAGACCTCCTCGGAGGGATCGATAAGATAAGCGGGGTTCTGCGCGCCCACGTGCTTCATGGTAAAGAAGGGGCCCTCCAAGTAGATGCCCTGAATGCGAGCACCGCAGAAGTCGGGGCCGCGACCCTCGTCCGCCTGAGCGATAGCGGCGCAGGCGTCCTTGATCTGCTCGACGCCATCGGTGAACGTCGTGGGCAGCCAGCTGGTGGTACCGCGACGGGCGAGCTCGGTCGAGCTGATATCGATGCCCACGGGATCATTATCGGTAGTTGAGTGGTTGTAGAAGCCATGGATGTGAGTATCGACCATACCCGGCGCAATCCACGATCCCGTGTAGTCCTTAATCTCGCAAGCGGGCTCGTCGGCCTGCCAGGCGCCAAAGACGCCATCCTCGACCATAAGATAGCCGCCCAGTTGCGGGCCTGCCGGCAAGAAGAACTTGTCAGCCTTAATTGCGTACGTGCTCATATGCACTCCTTGCTTCTAAAGCAGTTGACTGTAGTGATGCTTATACCCAGCTCACGTAAAACAAAAAGCGCCCGCCCGCCGTTATGAGCGGACGGGCGCCCTTACAGGGGGACGCGATTAAGCGGTGAAGGGGTGAATCGTCACGCCCTTAACCACGCGGTTGACCGTGCCGGTGGGGCTCGGCGTATCGGGCGTGTTGCCCACGCGCACGGAGTTGAGCAGGCTTATAGCCTGGGCAAACATCACGAACGGCAGAGCAAGGTAGCCCTCGGGAAGTGCCTCGTAGCCCTTAAAGGTGAAGGACTCGCCCTCATAGACGGTGGCACCTTCCTGCTGAACGGCGATGGTGTGCTGAGCGATTTCGTCGCCACCGATCTCGTTGAGGATGTCGATGTCGTACTGACGGGTGTAGGCGTCGTTGTTGACGAACACGAAGACGAGCGTCTTATCGTCGACGAAGGACTTAGGTCCGTGACGATAGCCCATGGAGGTGTCGTAGGAAGTAGCGACCAGACCGTGAGCGAGCTCAAGGATCTTGAGCTGGCTCTCCTGGGCAAGGCCACCGAAGGAGCCAGAACCCAAGTAGGTCACGCGGTTGAAGTCGCCAGCCAGGTAATCGGCGATCTCGGGCTCACGGGAGATGACCTCCTCGCCCATCTTGGCAATCGTCTCGACCCACTCGGCCTTCTGCTCGTCAGAGGCAGTGTCGAAAATAAGGGTGGAGAGCAGGGTCATGCAGGAATAAGAACCGGTCATGGCGAAGCCCTTGTCGTTGGCGCGCGGAATGAGCAGCGTCAGCGCGTTGGGATCGTCGGCAGACTCGACGGCGAGCTTGCCCTCGGGAGCGCAGGTGATGTTGAGGAACTTGACGTTGTGGACGAGCTCCTTGGCAACGGCAACGGCGGCAAGGCTCTCGGGGCTGTTGCCAGAGCGGGCAAAGGAAACCACGAGCGTGGGATCCTCGGCACGCAGGAAGTCGCGCGGGGCGCTCACGATGTCGGTCGTGGCAATGGGCTTAAAGTCGTAGAGATCAGTGTTGCCAGCGTGACGCAGGTACGGGGCGCAGGTATCGCCAACGTAGTCGGACGTACCGGCACCGGTGAAGACAACGGACAGACGACCCTCGCCCATAGCGCGAGCCTCGGCCAGGAAGGCCTCGATGGCCTCCTTGTTCTCGCGATAGATGTTGAGCGTATCACGCCAAAGCTCGGGCTGCTGAGCAATCTCGGCCGTGGTGATCTGGGCGCCGAGCTCGGTGAGCTCCTCGACACTCTTCTCGAACATTTCTAATACCTCTCTCTAGAAGTAATCCTCTGACGTGCAATTATACACTTCGGTTGGTTATCTGGTAGTAACCAGTTAAATGCAAAGAATCATCATATGGAAACGATGCGAGCACTAGTCGCTACGCTGGTGGTAAACCTTGTATTTAAACTGATCGGCACGAGCAACCGAGAGTGTATACTCCACAACCTCGTTTGACTCGTTATACGTAGTCCTGACCAAATCGAGCACAGGCGATCCCTCGACAATTCCCAAAAGGTGGGCGTCGGTGGGACGGGCTATGCTCGCATAGAACTCCTCTTCGGCCACGCGTATCTTTTGCTGAAAGTCTTGCTCAATCACATCGTAAAGCGGCTTACGCTCCAGCAGCGGTCGCTTTAGGGACAAAAATTGACGAACCGGTAGATAGCTGCGTTCGACCATCATGGGCATGTTGTCGGCAGAACGAAGGCGCTTAAGCTTAAAAATGCGATCACCGATACGCAATCCCATATGCTCGGCCAGATTTTTATCGGCCTCCATCTCGCAAAACTCGAGAATCGTGGTCTCGGGGTCGCGACCCATCGCGCGCATCTGCTCGGTAAAGCTGTAGGACTGCATAAGATTGGTTGCCTTTGCCGAACGGTCGGTCACAAAGGTACCGCGACCGTGCTGCCGAACCACCAGTCCTAAACGCTCTAGTTCCTGCAGAGCCAGGCGTACCGTAGTGCGCGAGAGACCATAGCGCTCCGAAAGTTCGCGCTCGGAAGGAATCATGTCACCGGCGCGATATTCATGGTCGATCTTTTCGGTCAGAATATCGACCAGCTGATCGTACAGCGGTTGCTTACGCGCTCCGATCGCCATCCTATCCTCCCTTTTGCTCGAATTCGGCTAACTACCTAGGGTGTTTAGCATTATCTGTCTGCCACACCCGAATCATCAAGAAAACAAAAGCCGCGCGCTCTTTCGAGCACGCGGCTTTTAACATACACATGGCTTAAGGGGTCGGGGTGTGAGCCGCGTAGGGACACACCCCTCAAGCTAGAGCCTTACCAGATGCTCGGCCAGAGACCAAGCGGGCCAGCGCCCAGGATGCCAAGGACGAAGAGCAGGAGAATGCCCTTGGTCGGGGTCCAGCTGTGCTTAGCGAACATGTAGTAAAGCAGCAGCGTAAGCATAAGCGGGACAAGCTTCGGGACGATGGTGTTGAGGGTGTCGGCAACAGAGAAGTTGACCGGATCCTCGGTAACGGTGCCGTAGGTCACGGACTCCATGCCGTTGCCCAGATCGGTGACGCCGCACTCGACAGCGTTGCCGTCGGCATCGGAAGCGGTGAGGGCGTTGCCGTCCTCATCGGTCATGGCGATGGTACCGGCCTCAGCGGTCTCGGTATCGATGCCCTCCATACCGGTGAAGTTCTCGGCCTCCTTCTCGGAGACGATCACGGTAGTAGCGGAGAGGCCACGGGTGGTGCCGTTGGGGATCTGGAGGTTGATCTGGGTGCCACCCATGGTGACGACCAGGCAACCGACGACGAAGACGCCCATGATGGAAGCGGCACGCGTGAAGGCCTGCATGTTGGCGGTCAGAGCGTCAATAGCGCTGGTGCCAAGCTTGTAGGACCAGTTCATGAGCCAGAAGCGCAGAGCGAACTGGACAACGTTGAAGATCACCAGGAAGATGATCGGCGCAGCGGCGTTGCCGTTGATGGCCATGTTGGAGGTGATGCCGGCCGTGATAGGCACGAGCGTCAGCCAGAACAGAGCGTCACCGATACCACCGAGCGGGCCCATTGCGGCGACGCGGACGGCGCGGATCGTGGGGATGTCAACCTTGTTCTGCTCGAGCGAAAGCACGATACCCATAACAAAGGTGACGAGGAACGGGTGGGTATTGAAGAACTCCAGGTTGTGGCTCATAGAAGCCGCGAGGTCGTTCTTGTTGGTGTGGATCTTCTCCAGACCGGGGATGATGGAGTAGAGCCAGCCAGCGGCCTGCATACGCTCGTAGTTGAACGAGGCCTGCAGGAAGCAGGAGCGCCAAGCCATCTTGTTGAGGGTCTTCTGGTCGAGCTGCGGAGCAGGAGTGAGATCCTCGTAGTGCTCCGGGATCACATACTCATTAGATGCCATCTTCGAAGTCACCTCCGTCAGAAACAGCTGCACCCTTCAGCTCGGTCTGCTGCTGGAAGTCCCAGAAAGCGATGCCGAAGCCGATGAGAGCGAGGATGAGCAGAGCAGGGGTTGCCAGCGAATCGTTGGCAACGGTGATGAGCGCGAGGCCAAAGCCCATGAGGAAGAAGCCCCACATATCGCGGTTCATCATAACCTTGAGCAGGACGGCGAAGCCGACGAAGCGCATCATGCCGCCTGCAGCGGACAGACCGGTCTGCAGCCAAGTCGGAATGGCGGAAGCGATGGTCTGACCAATGGTAGCGCCAGCGATGAAGAACAGGGTGACGACGACAGCGAAGATCAGGCCGAGCAGAGCCATGGCGAAGTAGTTCAGACGCTCGATACCCTTGGTGTCAGCGTTGTGAGCCATGTTGTCCGCGGAGGACATGAGCGGCGACATAAGCGTGAAGACCAGGGTAACGCCGAGCTGACCAAGCAGAGCGAACGGAATGGCAAGGCCGACTGCCGCGTTGGGCTCGAGGCCCGTAGCGATAGCGAGAATGGCTGCCATGATGCCGCCGATGACGGCGTTAGGCGGCTGAGCACCTCCGATCGGCATGTTGCCGATCGTCATGAGCTGATAAGTACCACCCACGAGAAGACCGGTGTTGAGGTCGCCAAGGATAAGACCAATGACGGCGCCGGTGACGATGGGCTGATAGAGAGACTCGAGGAAGTTAAACTGGTCGATTGCCGCGACGAACGTGACGATGAAGACCAGAGCGACCTGGAAGATCGTGTATTCCATCTTGCTCCTCCTTTCAAAATGTATGTACGCACTTTGGATATCACGTACAGAACGTCAGGGTTTCACTCCTGACAACGTGGATCACGAGGATTACGAGAAGAGCTTGCTCGTGTCCTCAACAGGCGTGCTCGGAACGCGCCTGATCTCCAACTCCACCCCCAATTCCTGCAGCTCTTTAAACGCAGCGACATCCTCGTCGTTAACTGCGACGGAGGTGGCGACTTGGCGCTTTCCTTCCGACATGTGCATGTTGCCGATGTTTACCTTCTTTATAGGCACACCGCCCTTGACGAGCGTAAGCACGTCTTCCGGTGTTTCGGCCACGATGAAGATCTTCTGGCGCGGGCTCGCCTTGCCAATGACGTCGATGGTCTTCTGCAGGGAGAAGAAACGCGTAGCGACGCCGGCGGGAGCGGCCATCTTCATGAGGTTCTGGCGCATGGTGTTGGACGCCACGTCGTCGTTGGCGACGAGGATGAGGTTGGAGCCCAGAGTGGAGTTCCACTGGGTGGCAACCTGACCATGAACCAGTCGGTTATCGATGCGGGTAAGAAGAATGTTGGGTTCTGCCATGTTGATCAGCTTCCTTTCGTTATTTGCTGACGACAGTTACTTGATCTCCTGAATCGCGTAACGCGAAACATCTACGACAGCTCCGGATCGGACTTTAATCTGGACCTTTTCGCCTTCGATGCCTTTGACGGTTCCGTAGATACCGCCGGCGAAAAGAACCTCCTGACCCGGCTTGAGCTCGGTGTGCAGCTCCTTGAAGTACTTCTGCTTCTTCTTCATGTTGATTTGCGACCAGATGGTGTAAATCAAGCCCATGATGACAAGCAGGCCTAAAAGGGCGACCGAGGAGCTCAGGACGTTGGCTCCGAAATCGGCCATTAGATGCCGTCCTCGTCGCCGAAGATATCCTCTTCCTCGGAGCCGGCAACGGATGCGACCGTCTGGGCGGTGACGCCCGTCTGGCCAACGGTCACGGCCTGCTCGCCAAGCTCGGCGAGCGTGGCATTGCCGCGGAGGAACAGAAGCTCAATAACCATGGGAAGGTTGGTGCCGGTCAGAACCTCGACGTTGTCGACATCCTGGGCAATCATCATCGACTGGTTGAACGGGGTGCCGCCAAGCAGGTCGGTAAAGACGAGCACGCCATCGCACTCCTCGCGCATGGCGGTAATAGCGGCGCGGAGATCCTCACCGTAGGATGCGGCCTGGTCGCCCTCAAAAGGAACGACGGTAAAAGCAGGCTGGTCGCCGGCAACCATAGCGATAGCGCTTGCAAGGCCGGGTGCGAACTGTCCATGACCGGTAAGAATAAAGCCAACCATTCAAATTTCCCTTCCGAAGGTGTGTACGATCTGAGTCCGATGATTTTCGGAAGCCAGCGGGCGTTCGCCCTTAAAGCTTCTTGGAAAGCGTTCTTTGAAGACCAGTGGTTTCTCAACTGGTAGTAACCACGTGACGTGTTGTTGTCACTATATCACCACAGAAGAGGTCGCTTTCGTTGATTCATACGGTAAAACGTTTTTGCACCGCTCACGGTGATATTTCGACCGTTTACCGGTCGTTAACACTTTTACCTGCGGTTTTGAAACCGTTTCGAAATGCTTTGGAAAAAGATCGGGACTTTTCCTGTGTCTAAACAACGCAGGGCAGCTAAAAATAGCGTGTAGAAAAATTGCAGGTCATTGTGAAGATATGTGAATTGGTCTTTTTGACTTAATACCAGTTAGAACCCAGTTTTGAGATTATCGGTGAACGGTAGTTTTCGACCGTTCACCGGAGATTTGCAATCGTTTGCAGCTGTTTTCCCAGATGAATTAGGGGAACCCGATGGAGCGCTTGCGCGATCACAGGAAATTTTGGCATTTGTCCTTATCCCCCACGCGCCAAACTCCGGCATCCAAAATGAGCTAAAAGCTCACGCTAATCGTTTTCAATCATTACTTACTCAGTATCCGTAATTATTTATCGTTTATCGTTAATTCTGATATGATACAAGTATCATCCCAAACGCCGATTGGAGGGGTTATGGTCCATCGAAACGCATCTATATCGAATGAAACCATCAGCCGCGAACAGACGGTAGCCAAACTGAGGAAGCTCGCTCGCATCTGCAAATGGGCCACGATCTGCATTACCACCGCGCTCGCTCTGGGGCTCCTCGCAGTCATTGCGATTGACCTTCTAATCATATTGCCTGGCCTCTCCCAAGGCCCGTGTCTCCAATCCGTAGAACTTCAAGCCGGCGAAGGGCCGTGCCTTGCTATCGTCGGTACCGATGCGCAGGCCCCACTTATGCTCGTCGCACACGATGGTCACACTGCCATAGGGAGCCTCTTGATGACATGTCTCGCGCTTACCATCGCGATAAGCGTGCGTAGGCTTTTCTTCAACATTGAAAAGGAAGGCAGGCCCTTTGACCTTGAATGTAACCAGACACTTCGTAAAGTAGGACATTTATTCCTTATCGGCGGCGTTGCCGTGAGGCTTCTTGGCGCCGTAATCACGGGAATGATACTCTCAGGATTTGGCGGCAGCTTTACGGATGCGTTCGTCGGCCAGTTATTCGAGCCCTCCATGCTCTTTGCAGGCCTGATTATTTGCCTGATTGCCAGCATCTTCCGCTACGGGTATATCCTGCAAAAACAAGATGACGAGTTGCTCTAGGGGGAATCCATGATTATTCTGCGGCTTGACCGCATGCTCGCCGAACGCAAGATCTCATCCAAAGAGCTTGCGGAACGTGTGGGCATCTCCCAGGTCAATATGTCACGCATTAAGACGGGCAAGGTTTCTGCCATACGTTTTTCAACTCTTGACGCGATATGCCGGGCACTCGACTGCCAACCAGGCGATGTGCTGGAATATATATCCGACGATGAAGCCGATAGCCTTTTTGGACTTAAAGATGAATAGCCATAATTAAGCCGCCAATCATACCCTCAACGCAGAAAGCCCGCCAGTACGACATCCGTGCTGGCGGGCTTTCTGCTGTCAATCGGCTAGATGCTCGATGAGCCGTGTGACTCTTTACGCAAACAGGCCGTAGATGCTGATATTGGCCTTGGCATAGAGGCCGTTAGCATACTCGGTCCACTTGGAGCTGGCGCTCGAAGCCTGCGAGGAATACTGCTGATAGGCGGTGTAATAGGCGGTCATGGCCTGCTTATAGGTAGCGCTATCGGCCGTAAAGGCATCGTCAGCGAAGGCCTTAGCGTAGGTGCTATCGGCGTCCTTCCAGGTGCCCTTTTCGCTATCCCACTCGTCGCCTGCAAGTTTGATGATGTAATCGGCGTAGTCCTTGCTCGCGGTCTCCTCGTTGCCGTCAGCAGGCTCGGTCGGGGCGGTCGGCATGCTTGCGGAGCTATCGCCCACCTTCTTCTTGTAGAGCTTCTGCAGCGTCGCGGACTGGCGGACAATCTGCTTGGCCTGGTCCTTGGACACGCCATACTGCGTGGCCATGGTCTTGTAGTCCGAAGTGCCGATGGAATCCTCGGCGTACTTCTTCATCTCCTTGGAAGAGACGGTGATGCCCTCGTCCTCGGCAGCATCGAGCAGAATCTTGTTGCGCACGTAGGACAGGATGACGTCGGCAGAGGGAGCGGTGTAGTTGCCATCGCCATCCTTGACGGTGTCGAGGCTGTACTGGCTCTCAATGGCCTCGCGCGCGGTGATGTCGCTCTTCTTGCCGTTGTAGCTGTAGCTTGCCACGGTCGAATCGAGCTGATCCTCGGTGAGGGTCGCCGAGCCGACACCCTTGCCGCCAAAACCACCGTTGCCGATAAAGAAGCCGACCACAGCAGCAATCACGATAGCGACCACAAAGGCAGCAATCATCGTCTTCTTGTGCTTGCAAGCGTGGTCGTCCACGTCGGAGTCGTCGTCATCGTCCTGCTCCTGGGGCATGAGGTTCTCGTCGGCGGCGTCCGCGGCGATCTTTGCCTCCAGGCGAGCGTCTTCCTCCTCGGCGGTCGTGCCGGCGGCAATATGTTCGGCAGACGTGCCGGCGACCAGGTCGATCTTCTCGTCCTCATCACCGTCGGGGCCTTCGCCGCGCTCGATGATCTGGATGCCGTCGATCTCGTCCTTCTCGTCCTTCTTTTGAATCAGACCCATATCAGTTACTCCTTGTTAGGAAACATAGTCTGCAATAGAATACGCCCGACAGAGCGCCGGGCGTATTGATTCTCAGGTTATACGCAAACACTTAAGTACTATTTAGGCGTTTGCAGCGTGCATACCTTAGGCCAGGTGCGCGATAACGGCATCGGCAAAGGCCTGCGTGCCCACAGCGCCCTCAACGGAGCCGGTCTGGGCACGACGAACGTCGCCGGTAACCTGCTCACCCTCGTCGAGCGTGGCAGAAACGGCGGCGCGAATGCGATTGGCCGCGTCGTTCTCGCCCAGGTGATCGAGCATCATCGCAGCAGAGAGGATCTCGGCCGTGGGGTTGGCGATATCCTGGCCGGCGATATCGGGCGCGGAGCCGTGCGTAGCCTCGAAAATGGCGCAGTCGGCACCGATGTTGGAGCCGGGGGCCATCCCTAAACCGCCCACGAGGCCGGCGCACAGGTCGCTCACGATGTCGCCGTACAGGTTGGGCAGCACCAGGACATCGAAGTCGTTGGGGTTCTGGACCAGGCCCATGCAGGTGGCGTCGACGATCTTGTCGTTGAACTCGATATCGGGATAGTTGGCGGCCACCTCGCGCGCCACGCGCAGGAACAGGCCGTCGGTCGCCTTCATGATGTTGGCCTTGTGCACGGCCGTCACCTTTTTGCGGCCGCAGCGGCGGGCATACTCAAAGGCATACTCCACAATGCGGCGGCTCTTGGCGATAGAGATCGGCTTGATCGAGATCGCGGAATCGGCGGCGAAGGTCTTTTGGCCCGAACGCTCAACGAGCTGCGAGAGCTCCTCGACCTCGGCAGCGCCCTCATCGAACTCGATGCCGGCGTAGAGGTCCTCGGTGTTCTCGCGCACGATAACCAGGTCGACACCGCGGAAACGAGAGCCGTCGCCCGGCTGCGACAGGCAAGGGCGCACGCAGGCGTACAGGTCAAAATGCTTGCGCAGAGCCACGTTGACGCTGCGGAAACCCGTGCCGACCGGCGTGGTGATGGGACCCTTGATGGCAACCTTGGTCTCAGCGACCGCATCGAGCACGTGCTGGGGCAACGGCGTGCCAAACTCGTCCATGACGCCGGCACCGGCCTCCTGGACGTTCCAATTGATCTGGACACCGGCAGCCTCGAGCACGCGGCGCATGGCCTGCGTAATCTCGGGACCGATACCGTCACCGGGAATCAGGACTACATCGTGCGCCATAATCTGTTACTCCTCGTCTTCGGCGTCGTCAGATTTTTTAACGCTAGCACGCTTCTTCTTTTTGGAGAGATCCAGGCCAAAACGTTTAACAAGCATTTCGCAAATCTCGCTCGAACGGGCCTTGAGATAGCTGCCCTTGCCGTTCTCGGCGTCGAACTTAAGGCGCAGCGCGAGCTTCTCGGCGACCTCGGCGTCAATCTCACCCTGGCCAAACTCGTACAGGCAACCGAGCATATCGCGATACTCGAGGTCGCCGTGGTAGCACTGGATGGCCTCGTCCAGGATGGGCCAAGCCTCGCGCGAACGCTCGACACTTGTGGCGCCCCACACGCACAGCAGGCGGAAGGCGGCATAGCGCAGCGTGGAGGAAATCTCGTCGAACAGCGCGGTCTCGGCGCCCTCAAAGGCATCGCCCAGCTGCTCGGGGCAGGTGATGGCGAGCGCCGTCAGGGCATCGAGGGCCTCCCAGCGGGTCTGCGCCTCGGGGCGGTCGAGCGCCTCGATCAGCGCGGGCACGCAGGGCACGACGCGCTGCGGGTCACGCTCGGCCAGCAGATGCAGCACGCGGGCGGCAAACTGGCGGATGCGGCGCGTGGGGCAGCCGAGCTCCTGGACCAAACGGTCGACGGCGTTCTCGTTCTCCTCTGCCAGCTGAAGCTGTGCCAGCTCCTCGTCGGTGAGCTGTTCTTCCTTGTTTTCTGCCATAGTTACCTCTTCTTACTATTTCTTAGCGTGCTTGCCAGCACCCTTGTTGTCATCGGTGACCGAGATGAGTTGTCGGTCGGCCGCACCATTGTGACGCGCACGGCGACGCTCCTCGGCGTCGCCCGCGTCGGCGGCGGCCCGGTGAGCCTTGTTGACGTTAAAGACCTCGTCGTGCTTGCGCCACGGGCCGACGGACTCGCCAAAGCTCATCTTAAGACCGGCGATAAAGCCGCCGAGCCAGCCGATCGGCGCAAACTGCACCAGCGGGAACAGCGAGAACACCCAGGTCAGCAGGACGACTGCCGCCGCTCCCGCAAAGTTGGCAATCCAGTAGTCGCGCTTGGTGATGACGCGCTTTTCGCACGCCCACTGGCCGCACAAAAAGCCAATATAGATCGCGAAGAGAAAGAGCACCAGCGCAAGCACCACGAACGTCCAGCTCATGGGCGCTACTCCCCGTGATGGTGGCCGCAGCAGCACTCGTGGCCGTCGTCATGGCCGTGGCCGCCGCAGCACTCGTGGTCCTCGCCGTGATGGTGACCGCAACCGCACTCATGGTCGTCGCCGTGCTCGCCGCAACCGCAGCCGTCCTCGTGAGCGCCATGCTCCTCGGGACGATACTGCGACCAGTCCAGACCGGCGGCAATGGCGTCGGCCTCCTCCCTATAGAGTACCGTGATGGCCTGGGTACCCAGCTTGGCGCCACCGATGGCGTCGAGCATGTCGTAGAGCGTAAAGGCCACGTCGGCACCGGGCAGCGCGAGCTCGCGATCGTCGGCGTAAGCGAGCGCCAGGCGCAGGTCCTTAATGAAGTGCTCGACCATAAAGCCGGGCTTGTAGTCGCCGTCGAGCGCCTTGGGCGCCAGGCTCTCCATGGCGCCGGACTTACCGGTGCCGCCCAGGATCATCTGACGGGTCTTCTCCAGGTCAAGGCCGCTCAGCTCGGCAAATGCCATGGCGTCTGCCATGCCGACCATGCAGGCGCCCAGCGACACCTGGTTGGCGAGCTTGGCAGCCTGGCCCTTGCCGGCGCCGTCGAAGCAGCAGATGTTTGCCGCAAAGGTGGAAAGGATATCGCGGACCGGCGTGATGTCGTTCTCGGTGGCGCCCACGATAGCCGTGAGCGTACCGGCGATAGCGCCCGACTCGCCGCCGGTGACGGGGCAGTCAAACGCCATACGGCCCGTGACCTGGGCGGCCTCGGCAATATCGCGCGCGAGCTCGGGCGAACTCGTGGTGAGGTCGATCAGAACCGCGCCGGGCTTGGTGCATGCGAGCAGGCCGTCGCCCGCCAGGTAGAGCTCTTCGACCTCGGAGGGATAGCCCACCATGGTAAAGACGACATCGGCGTTCGCCGCGGCATCGGCCGGCGTATCGGCCCAGGCGGCACCGCGCTCGATAAGCGCGGCGGCCTTGGACTTGGTGCGGTTGTTGACCGTGACGGGATAGCCGGCATCCAGGATATGGCCGGCGATGGGGGCACCCATGATTCCGGTGCCGATAAATGCGACAGAGAGCTTGTTTGCCATGAAACCTTTCCTTTTGGGTTGGGTGTTGTTACCAGGTTGAATACTCGGTGCCAGCGTTTGGGCAGTGAGTTGGGGTCGATTACGGCCGCAACGTTTGCCTACTGGCCGCGCACGCGACGGGCGATGCGGTCGGAAAGCGACGCCTTGTCGGCGCGGTTCTTACCCCAAAATGCGCAGGCCACCATGCCGGGGCCCACGTGCGAGCCGATAGTAGGGCCCACGGAACTGCGAATGATCGTGACGTCGGCGCAGCCCTCCTCCTTGCGGATGGCAGCTTCGAGCCAGTCGCCGTCCTTCTCGGCATCGGCCGTCATGATGGCGATGGGCATGGTGCGATCGGGCACGTAGTTCTCGCGGAACGACTTGAGGATGGACTTGAGCGCCTTCTTGCGGCCGCGGTTGACGCCGATCAGCGACAGCGAGCCGGCAAGGTCGTAAGAGAGCTCGGGCTTGACGTCGAGCTTTGCCGTGAGCTGCGCCGCCGCGGGCGGAATGCGGCCGCCGGCAGCCAGCGCATCGAAGCTCTCGAGCGTAAAGTAGCCGTGGACATAAGTCTTTGCCTCGTTTGCCCAATCGACCAGCTGCTTGGCGGTCAATCCCGCCGAACGCTGGCGCACGGCCTCGAGCGCCAAGAGCGCGCCAGTCGCGCAGGGCAGAGCGTTGTCGACCACGTAGAGCTCAAAATCGGGATACTCGGCACGCACGGCGTCCGCCGCCTGGCACGCGGAGTTGTAGCTCGACGACAGCGCCGAGGTAAAGCACAGGTAGACCGTGGGCGTGCCCTCTTTGGCGCACTCGGTAAAGAACTCGATATAGCGACCGAGCGACACAGCCGAGGTGGACACGCGGGCGCCAGCGCGCATGCGGTCATAGAACTCCTTGGGCGTGATGCTCGACCAGATGTCATCCGTGCGCTCCTCGCCATCGATAATGAAGGGGAAACCCAGGATATCGACATCGAGGTTCGCGGCGACCTCGGGGCTAAAGTCGCAGCAGGTATCGACGACGATGCGGCAACGGTCCGAATGACCGGTAGATGCGGCCTTGTCCATCAAAGCGACTCCTTACGTAAAAAGGCGGCCACCCGCATGGGATGGCCGCCAACCGTTAACTCATGCAAGTTAACGTATTTTACTCGTCAAGTGTTTCGATACGGGGCTTGATGATGCCATATCCACCATTCTTACGGTGATACACCACATTGATGAGACCGGTCGTCGCGTTCTCGAACACGTAGAAGTCGTGGCCCAGCAGATCGGTCTGCACCAGCGCCTGCTCCTCAGTCATCGGGGTGACGTCGATGACCTTCTCGCGGACGAGCAGGTCGTCCTCCTCCTCGGGCAGCAGCAGGTCGGCCAGATCCTCGACGCGCTCGACCGGCACGACATCCGCGGCGCTGGCACCGCCCTGGCGGTTGTCCACGACCTTGGTCTTGAACTTGCGCAGCTGGCGGGTGACCTTATCGGCGGAGAGGTCGATGGCGGCGTACATATCTGCACCGTGCTCGGCAACGCGAATCACCGAACCGCGGGCACGAACCGTGACCTCGACGATTGCCGGGTTGGGGTTCGAGGGGTTCTTCTCATAGCGAAGTACAACGTCGACCGTCATGGGCTCGATATCGAAAACCTTGAGCGCCTCGCCGATCTTCTCATCCACATGCGCACGCAGAGCATCGGTTACCGTCGTCTTGCGTCCAGAAACCTTGATATCCATACGTGGCTCCAATCTGCCTCGGGGACTTACTGTACTGGCTATGTACCCATTGCCGTGCATTTAATCACGCGGATTCCTAAAGACCCGAATAACGATTGCTTGATACCGCATACCGAAGTCTCGTACTTTTCCATGGCAAAGTGCGCTATAGGAGGGAGCTGGCGGCTTTATATTTGGTCCCAAAAATTGGCTTTGACCTGCTGGTTTTATGGAAACGAAAAAGCCGGGCTCCCCTGTTGGGAAAGCCCGGCAATGCGTGTTGAAACCGTGAAGAGGCGTCTCTCCTAGCGCATAGGAGACACCACCCCTAGCAATAACTAGCTATTGAGCTTGTTAATGTCGTCGTCGGTGATAGTGCCCTCCTGGCCGGACGACTTATCCTCGGAGGATGCGGTCTCATTGTTGGAATCGGAGGACTCGCTGCCGGAGGACGTGGTCTCACTGGACTCAGAGTCGCCCGGCTGCACGTTAGCGCCCGAAACCGTCTTAGTGGTGAGGTCGTAGGGCATCCTGCCATACCAGACGCAGTGGACTGCCTCGAGCGTACCGTCGACCGTGATGTCGTCGAGGGCATCGCTCACGGCACGGCATAGCTCATCGTTGGCCGCGAGGCCCGCGACGCCGAGCGTCGAGGGTGTCTCGAGCGCGCCGACGTAAGAGATCTGGCTCATCAGGCGCGCAAGGTAGCCGCCGGCCGTGGAATCGCAAATCACGTAGTCGATCTCGCCGGACTCGAGCGCCTCAAAGCACTCGTTGATGTTGAAGAAGGTCTTTTGGTTGGCCGTGATGCTCTGCTTGGCGAGCGCTTCCTGCGAGGCCGAAGAGGTCTGAACGCCCAAGGTAGCGGCGTTAAGCGTTTCGGTGGAAACGCTCAGCGACTCGCCGTCGCTCGTCTTTCCGAACACTGCCGCAGCGTCGTACAGGCAAGTACCAAGCGTGCTTATGTCACCATCCGTGGAATTGATGTCGCCAATGAAGATGTCGGCCTTTTTGTCGCCAAGCGCGGAATCGGCAGAAGACGCATCGACGAAGGCAACCTTAAGGCCCATACGGCTTGCAAGGGCGCGGGCAGCATCGACCGCGTAGCCCGTGAGGTTACCATCGGCGCCCTGCATGGCCTGCGGGGCATCGGAGGTATCGAGGGCAACCGTCAGGGTGCCGGGAGTGACCAGGGCATCGTCCGACACCGTAGGGGTAACGGTCTCGCGCTCGATCTGGTCAATCGTGGGTGTCGTGAACGTGGACAGCGGATTGAACGCGCATCCGCTCAAGCCCAATACGGCAATGACCGCCGCGGTCCCAGCGCTTAACCGAGCCGCGTGCATCAAGCTGCCCCTCACCATGTCCACTACCCTGCCTTCTGTGTCGTATACGATCCGTGCGTTGCGCGGAATATCAGGTTGTTCCCACCAGCTGACCTGGTATTTGACCCCACACTTGCGCACCGGGGTGTTTGCTCGGGAGGCCGCAGCCACCTTCACGACTGACCCGCTCGCCCGCGAGGCGGTATTGCCCCAAAGAAAGTAGAACGGACGGTGCGGCTTACATCTAGGACGCGCCATGATCGCGCCGCGCGCACGCGGTCGCTTACGTGGATCCCTTTGACCGCGTCTGTCTTGGACTAGGACGGGCATTTCGTCCGTCCGCAACCACAGCCTGGTAGGAACGAAGCGCATTATAGCTAAGTTCAAGCTGAAGTTTAAGGTTAAGGGCGTCATTCGCATCGCGCGCACAGATTTTGCAGGTCGGAGTGGGCTATTCATGCCCCTATGAAGCCCGGAGCTCCCCTACGGGGAGCTCCGGGGCGCCCTTCTTAGGGTGCCCCGGTCAAAATATGGCAAATATGAGTACTGCCACCAATTTAGTAACAGGCAATTTTGGCCTCTCGGACAGATTTTGCGCTCAGTGTCGCCGACCTGATGCTTAGTAATTCTACATTTGTTTATTATCTTCTTACTTTACGCCGCCTCCGAGTCCTAAATTCCTTGATTTTGCTGTTACTGATTTAGTGACAGTACTCATATTTGCCATATTTTGGCCAGGGTATATGATTAACCCTCTATTTTCGACGCGAATTAGACCGGCTTAAGCCCAAAACACGCCCGCAGCGTGTTAAGCAACGCCTCTTGCTTCTTCCTGCGGGCATCGACACGATTCCGGTACCGCTTTCGCATACGCTGGTGCATGCGCCATGCGAGCGCTTCCATCGCTTCCATGTCGCGGAGCATTTCGTTGTTGACCGTCGCGACCTCGATTCCCATAGTAATCAAGCCCGTGTTGCGTTTTTCATCATGGATACGCCCCCTCCGGGAGGAATGGCCCAGCTCGCCGTTGTATTCCAGGTCAAACCGGGCTGCCTCCTGATACGCATCGCAAACTGCATGGGGCATCCCCGAGATTGCCTGCGCGCGGTCATCGAACTCGATCTTGTAGTCGGTCTTAAAGGGACCGCAGGCAAATCCGCCATAGGAAAACGGAAGCGAAAACATGGCAAGCATGATGCACTCCATGGGTGAGCGCAGGTTTTCCGACAGATAGGGACACAGGCGCAGCAGCTGTTTGGCCACATTCCCCTTGCATGCCGCGAGGTAATCTGCCAGGCGATCGGGCGTCAGCACCGGCTCGACTTCAAAGTAGCCCACGTCTGCCGGTTGGTCCTTGTCCTTTGCAAGTCTATTCGCAACAGGTGAGCTGTAGGGAGGCAGATACCGTCCGCGATCGCTCAGCGAAATCTTGGAACACAGTTCCTGGGCCAGGGCAAACGCCTGGATACAGCCGACCTCGCGGGCGACGGCAACACAAAGGGCCTCGGGAGAAAGGCTGTACACCCCCGGTTCCACCTCTAGAATCGAGCCGGCAGGCAACCCGGAACACACGGACCAGCCCACGCCAGGCATGCGGCGGCGCTGCGCCGCAGATCCCACCAGCAAGCACAGATCTTCTTGCACCTCGCCGCTTTTGGCTCCAATTCGCACCAGGTCGGGAAGATAGATATCCTCGGTCGAAGGCGATGACGTACACAGCACGCGGCGCTCCTCCTCGGGCTCAAGGTCCTTCCAGCCGATGTAGCCCATCTGCCGGCGCTCGGCGCGCATCATGCGTAGCGCCGAGGCACCTGTTAGGATTATGGAAGCCGCTAGCTGCTCTTTTGTCGGTTTATTGCGCTGCCTGATTGTTACCGCCACACGAATCACCCCTACCAAACGCGTGCGATAGCAAGGCCATCAACGGCCGTGGCACCGGCGCGCTTGAGTTCCGCCGAAGCCGCTGCCATCGTCGCACCCGTGGTGATAACGTCGTCGATAAGCAGCAGGCGGCGGCCGTGCACGTCCTCAACCGTCTCGTACATACCTCGGGCACGCTCGCGGCGCTCCTCACGACCGAGTTCGCGCTGGTCGCCATGCCCGTACTTGACGAGAGCATCGAGCAGAGGAACACCCGACAGCTCGCAAAATGGGCGCGCAATAGCCTCCATATGATCAAAACCACGCCGCCGAAACGCTGCCGCCGTCGCAGGCACAAACACCACCGCATCCGCACCGGACAGCACACCTCCATAGCGATCGGGCGCTACGACCTGGGCATGCAGGGCGGTGTCGTAGAGCAGCTCCGCCAGATACGGAGCCAAACGTCGCTCGCCCGCATCCTTGTACGCTTTAATGATGCGCGGCAGCGGATGCGCATAGACGGCGCACGCCAGACAGTGATCGAGTGCCTCCGCCATTGCCGAGGACGTGCCCTCGACCGAACACTCAGTGCACAGCAAATCCCCAAACGGGGCGCCGCATCGGGTACAGCTATGACGTGGGTCGATGAGCGTGAGCGCGGCCAGGCAGTCTTGGCAAATAAGCGCATCGGCGCGCTCGCAGCCGGCACATCGTGTTGGCGACAATGCCTCGAGTGCCTCGTACGTCGCGCGCTCGGCAAACGGTAGCAATTCGTCCGCAAACGGTAGGGCACCGGCACCCTGCAGACGGCTCAATATGTTCAGATGGCCCTTCAAGACACAACCCTCCCTACGTTCGGTCGCAGGGAGGGTTGTTGATTCGGCGCTATGATACCCCGATGCGCTCGGGGCAAGGCGGGCTAAATCCGCTCGCGGGCGTTATTCGCCGGCGGGCGGTTGTGGTGCGGACGAAGACGGGGTCGAGCCCTCGCCACCATCCTGGCGCGGCTTGCGGGAACGGCGACGGCGACGGCGCTTTTGACCCTGGTCGGCCGAACCCTCGCCACCGCGATCCTCGCGCGGCTCGCGCTCGTCACGAGCGGCGCCACGCGAAGCCTTGGCAGCCGCTCCCCCGCCATCTCCGGGACGACGGCGCGTGACCTTGACCTCGCCATCCGAGACCTGATCGGCCACGGAGGGCACTGAGGGCTTCTGTTGCGCGCCCGAGGAATGGCGACGGCGCGGACGCGGCGCGCGCTCCTCCTCGCCACGTGACTTGCCACCCTTGTCGGCAGGCGCATCGGAACCCGAACCACCCTTGGGGGCGGCACCAGCCTCGCGAGCGGCTGCGGCGCGGAAGGCGTCCTCGCGCTCCTCGCTCGACAGATGACGGCGGCGGCGACGTGTGGGGTTCATGCCACCGCCGCGATTCTGCTGCTGGGGCTGCTGAGCCTCGCGCTCGCGGGAAGCGTTCTTGCCTGCGGGAGCGGCCTCGCCGGCATCGCCCGAACCCGAGCGCTTGCGACGACGACGGCCACCGGCGGCCTCCTCGGCCTCGGGTGCCTCGACCTTACCGCGGCCCTTTCCGCGGCCACGGCCCTCGCCCTGGCCCTGACCGGCGCGAGCATCGGATTCGGCATCGCGACGACGGCGCTTGGGCATCGACGTACCGGCCAGACGGTCGGCACTCGACAGGCCATCGCCCACATCGACGCCGTTTTCGCGATCGAGCTCCATGAGCGCCAGACGCATCTCGGGCGACTCAATGCGCTCGAGCACGTCGCGCGTCACGCAGTCGGGGCGGCAGTTGCAGCCCTGCTCGGCGGCCTTCTTTTTGCAGCCCTCCGAGCACGTCATATCGGCTAGGTTGACCTTAAAGACTTTGCCGTTCTCCAGGCGCAGCACCAGCTGCTCACGCGGCGTGTCATACTCCTGGATACGCGCCTTACCGAGCGGCGTATCGATGAGCGTCTTCTTTTTGGGCGCACGGCTCTTAAAGTCCTTGTACGCCTCGAACTCATAACGCAGGCAGCACATCAGGCGGCCGCACACGCCGCTGATCTTGGACGAGTTGAGCGGCAGGTCCTGCTCTTTTGCCATGCGAATCGAGACGGGCTCAAACTGTCCGCCAAAGCGCGTGCAACAGAGCTCCTGGCCGCACTGGGCATAGCCGCCCACCAGGCGAGTCTCGTCGCGCACGCCGATCTGGCGCATGTCGACGCGAATGTGCAGCGTCGAGGACAGGTCCTTGACAAGCTGACGAAAATCGACGCGCTCCTCGGCCGCAAAGTAGAACACGGCCTTCTCGCCGCCAAACAGGTACTCGACGCCGACCGGCTTCATCTCGAGGTCGAGCTCCTTGACCAGGCGGCGGAAGTCGACCATGGCCTCGTCGCCCTGGATGGCCAGGTCGTCGGCAAGCTGCAGGTCGATGTCGCTCGCCACGCGTAGCACGGGCTTGAGCGGCTGACCGATCTCGTCTTGCGGCACCTCAAAGGGATCGGCCGTGACCAGGCCGATCTCGGTTCCGCGCTCGGTGGAGCAAATGGCATAATCGGCCTCAAGGATATCCAAATCCTGCGGATCGAACCACAGGTCGCGCGAGGCATAGGTAAACTTAACGGGTACGACTAACGGCATTTCAGTGCCTTCCTGATATCGAACAGCATGACCTCGATGGCCAGCTGGGGAGTAACGTTTCTGGCGATGTTGCGCTCGGCGGTCGCGACTGCCTCGAGCGCCCGCGTGGCACCCGCAACATTGGTCGCGGCGGCAAGCCGCCCGATCGTGTCGCGCACGTCTTCGTTCACTACGTCGGCCGCCTCGTCCTGAAGCGTCAGCAGCACGTCGCGCATGAGCGTCCGCGCACTCGCCAGCGCTTCCATGATACCCGAACGCTCGCGCGCGTTGAGTTCGCGCTTGTTGCGGTCCTCAAGCTGCTTCAATGCTCCACGCGACAGGTAATCGGCGTTTTGCTCGAGCACCTTTTCCTGCGTGGACTTGACCTCGGCGAGCGGCGCCTTAACGGCGACGATGAGCGACTTGGCACGGCTGAGCACGTCGGCCTCGTCGGCGGCGATAAGCGAATCGATGGCGCGAACCATCTGACGGCGGGCGTCCTGGCGCTCGGCGCTCTTGAGGAACTCGATGCCACGCGTGGGGCTTCCCGCTACGGCGACGGCCATGCGGCAACGCGCAGGGTCCTGACCGGTGGCGCGGCTCACGGCCTGCGCGGCCACGGCGGGCGACACCAGCCGAAACGGCACGCACTGGCAGCGGCTCACGATGGTGGGCAGCATCACGTCGGCCGAGGTGCCCAACAGGATGAACATGACGCCCTCGGGCGGTTCCTCGAGCGTTTTGAGCAGCGCGTTGGCGGTGTTGGCGCGCAGCTGCTCGGCACGGTCGATGATGTAGACCTTTGCCTTGGCGCGGATGGGCGCCAAGGGCACGTCGTCGAGCAGCTCGCGGGTCTGCGCGATGAGGTAGCCCGTAGCACTTTCGGGGGTGTAATAGTGCACGTCGGGGTGCGTATGGCGCGCGACGCGCACGCAGCTGCCACACGAACCACAGCCGTCCTGCTCGCACAGGAATGCCTGGGCAAGCGCCCATGCGGCGTCGAGCTTACCGGCGCCGGGCGCGCCCAAAAACAGGTAGGCGTGCGATGCGCGGCCGCTTGCGATGGCGTTGGTCAAAAAGTCGCGCACGCGCTGTTGGGTGTCGAGCTTGGCCAGCAGGCTTGCCTGAGCGGGGGCCATGTTACTCGGCCTCCTTGGCAAGCGCGGCGGCGACGGCGTCTTGGGGAATGTCGAGACCGTACGCGCGAACCAGCTCGACCGTCTGCGCGAAGACGTCTGCAATCGACGCGGTGGCGTCGATGAGCTTTACGCGGTCTGGCTCCTCGGCAGCAATGGCACAAAATCCCTGATAGACGCGCTCCTGGAAGGCCATGCCCTTGGCCTCCATGCGATCGGCCGCACCACGGGCGGCCATGCGCAGCGCCGCCTGCCCGGGCGTGATGTGATAGACGAGCGTAAGCGCCGGATGCGTACCCGCGACGGCCAGGTTGTTGGCATCGCGCACCATCTGACGGTCAAGGCCATCGGCAAACGCCTGATAGCAGGTCGTGGAATCGTAGAAACGGTCGCACAGGACCACCTTGCCGGCAGCGAGGGCGGGCGCGATGACCTCGTGCACTAGCTGGGCACGCGCGGCCTCGTAGAGCAGCAGCTCGCAGGTGTCGCCCATCGCCGTATTGGCGGGGTCGAGCAGCAGGGCGCGGATCTTCTCGCTGATGGCGGTGCCGCCCGGCTCGCGCAGGGTCACAACCTGGTAGCCGGCAAGGTCGAGCGCACGGGCAAGCAGGCGCGCCTGCGTAGATTTACCGGCGCCATCGACGCCCTCGAGCGTGATAAAGCTATGTTGAGCGGGCTCAAAAGCCATGGGCGCAGCCCCTTCCTACAAGGCGCGTAAATGCAAGTTATAGCAACCAAGCCATGATACCCCAGGGGCAGGGGCTAGGTGGCAGTTAGGAACGTTCCCAAAGTGCCGGCAGAGACGATATGAGCAGGACATAAAAACATTGAGAGCCCCTGCTGCAT
>CALIOA010000048.1:0-158160 GCA_938045065.1 uncultured Collinsella sp. | reverse complement strand
GCTGCAGAAACGCGGGGTCCGTTCAGGCTGTTGCGTTGAGATTGAAAATCAACCCGCGTGTCACAGCGTGTCACAGCGGAGCTGATTCAGTTGAGATTGCCTGAACATTCCGCCCCTCTTTACGCCCTCGGGTATACTCAAAAGCTACTGATTCGATTTGATGCCCAGCAACAGCAGAGGGGATAGTATATGTGCGGTTTTGTCGGTTTTGTCGGTGGGACGGATAACCAATCCGAGGTGCTCACCAAGATGATGGACCGCATCGTCCATCGCGGTCCCGACATGGGCGGTCAGTTTATCGACGGCCGCGTTGCCCTCGGCTTCCGCCGCCTGTCGATCCTCGACCTGACCGAGGCTGGCGCCCAACCCATGGCCAACGAGGACGGTAGCGTCGTCATTGTCTTCAACGGCGAGATCTACAACTTCCAAGAACTCCGTTCCGAGCTCGAGGCCAAGGGCTACAAGTTCCACTGCGGCGCCGACACCGAGAGCCTCCTGCACGGCTACGAGGAGTGGGGCGAGGCCGTTCTCGATCGCCTGCGCGGTATGTACGCCTTCGTCATCTGGGACAAAAAGAAGAACAAGCTTTTTGGCGCCCGCGACATCTTTGGCATCAAGCCGCTCTACTACTATCCCATGGCCGATGCGGGCGACGGCGCTCCGGGCGTGCTCTTTGGTTCCGAGATCAAGAGCTTCCTGGACTACCCGCACTTCCACAAGGCGGTCAACAAAAAGGCTCTGCGTCCGTACATGACGCTGCAGTATTCGGCAACCGAGGAGACCTTCTTCGAGGGTGTCTACAAGCTGCCGCCGGCGCACTACTTTACCGTCGATATCCCGACCGGCAAGATGAACATCGAGCGTTACTGGGATTGCGATTACTCTGCCGTCGAGAAGCCGTTCGAAGAGTATGTCGATGAGCTGGACGAGGTCGTGCACGAGAGCGTCGAGGCCCATCGCATCGCCGACGTCAAGGTCGCGTCGTTCCTCTCCGGTGGCGTCGACTCCAGCTACATCGCCGCTTGCCTCATGCCCGACAAGACCTTCTCGGTGGGCTTTGACTACAAGAACTTCAACGAGACCAACTACGCCAAGGAGCTTTCCGATAAGCTCGGCGTCGAAAACGTTCGCAAGATGATTACCGCCGACGAGTTCTTCGGTGCGCTCGAGGACATCCAGTATCACATGGACGAGCCGCAGTCCAACCTGTCTTCCGTGCCGCTGTGGTTCTTGGCCGAGATGGCCCGCAAGGACGTCACCGTGGTGCTTTCGGGCGAAGGCGCCGACGAACTCTTTGGCGGCTACGCCTACTACGAGGATACGGTCCCGGTGCGCAAGTACAAAAAGATGGTGCCGCTGCCCGTCCGTCGCGCGCTCGGTAACCTGGCGCTGCATATGCCGTACTTCAAGGGACATAACTTCCTGGTCAAGGGTGCCGAGATCCCCGAGAAGTCGTTCCTGGGACAGGCTCTGGTATGGCCGGAGCGCGAGGTCGACGGCGTGCTCAAGCCCGAGTACAACACCGGCGACGGCGCCTTTGAGCTCGCTGCACCCATCTACGCACGCGTGAAGGGTCAGCCCGAACTGGTCAAGAAGCAGTACCTGGACATGAACATGTGGCTCCCGGGCGACATTCTGCTCAAGGCCGACAAGATGTGCATGGCACACTCACTGGAGCTGCGCGTGCCCTTCCTGGACCGCAAAGTCATGGAGTTCGCCGAGCACATTCCCGACCGCTACCGCATCAACGAGAACGGCAACAAACAGGTACTCCGCCACGCTGCCAACAAGTCGCTGCCCGATGAGTGGGCCACCCGTCCCAAGGTGGGCTTCCCGGTGCCGATTGTCTACTGGCTGCGCGAGCAAAAGTGGTACGACTATGTCAAGGAGTACTTCACCGCGCCGTGGGCAAGCGAGTTCTTCAATACCGACGAACTCATGCACCTGCTCGATCTGCACTTTGCGGGCAAGGGCGATTTCCAGCGCAAGATCTATACGCCGCTCGTGTTCTTGGTGTGGTACAAGCGCTTCTTTATCGACGAGGACCAGCCCGCTGTTCGGGCTGCCTAGCCTCGGCTGACGAACGCCTGCGCGTAACGGCTCCTCCGGGAGCCGTTTTTGCGTGGGTGCGTTTCAGTTACTATAAAACCGTCCCTGCCAAATGGCTGAGAAAGGTGAAAGATGCACCATTCGGATTCCGCGACCGTGACCACGGTCGATACGCTTGCCAAGCTTCTCGATGTGTGCGGCGAGCTGCGCGCATCAGAGCAGGTTGACGAGCGTGCCGTGACCGGCTGCTCGTTTGATTCGCGCGCGGTCTCGGCAGGTGACGTGTTCTTCTGCAAAGGTGCTGCCTTTAAGCCCGCGTTTTTGAGCATGGCGCTCGATGCGGGCGCCGTCGCATTTGTGTGCGAGGAGTCACTGGTCGAGTCTCTGGAGCCGCTGGTGCAGGAGAGCGGTGCTGCGATGCTGGTTGTTGATAGCGTTCGCACGGCCATGGCCCTGTTGCCGCCGGAGGTCTACGACCGTCCCGACCACGACGTCAAGATCGTGGGTATCACCGGTACCAAGGGAAAGACCACGGCCGCTTTTATGCTCCAGTCGATTATCAAAGCGGCGGGCGAGTCCTGCGGCATGATCGGCTCGGTGAGTACCGACGATGGCATCGAGTGCTACGAGAGCACCAATACTACGCCCGAGGCCCCCGAGGTCTGGCGCCATATCGCCAACTGCCGCACGTCCGGTCGCCAGTCCATGGTCATGGAGGTTTCGAGCCAGGCGCTCAAGTACCAACGCGTCGAGAATCTGCCGTTTGACGTGGCGTGCTTCCTCAACATCGGCCGCGACCACATCTCGCCGATCGAACACCCCACGTTTGAGGATTATTTTGAGAGCAAACTCAGGATCTTTGACCAGGCAAAGACCGCCGTGGTGAATCTAGGCACCGAAGAGGTTGACCGTGTGCTAGAGGCAGCGTCGACGGCCGATCGCTTGGTGACCGTTGGGGTCGAGCATCCCGAGGCGAGCCTGTGGGCAAGCGACGTACGCATGGTCGGCTTTAGCATCGAGTTCAACTTGCATGGCCTGTGTGCCGACGAGTCCGAGACGGGGGAGAAGGTCCTGCTGGGCATCGCGGGCGACTTTAACGTGGAAAACGCGCTGGTCGCTATCGCCGCTGCGCGCGAGATCGGCATCGGTATCGAGGCTATCAAGAAGGGCCTCTCCAAACTGCGTGTGCCGGGCCGTATGGAGGTCGTGGAGTCGAAGGACGGCCGCGTGATCTGCGTCGTCGACTATGCGCACAACCAGCTTTCGTTCCGTTCGCTTTTCTCGTCGGTGAAGCGCGCGTTTCCCGCTAGCCCCGTCATTGCGCTGTTTGGCGCTGCCGGCGGCAAGGCGCAGGAGCGCCGCGAGCAGCTTCCGCGCGAGGCCGCACCGTATTCCGACCTGATGATCTTTGCCAACGAGGATCCAGCTCACGAGGACCCGATGAAGGTCTGTCGCGAGCTTGCCGAGCATGTTCCCGACGATACGCCGAACAAGATCATCCTCGACCGCGAAGCCGCTGTGCATGCGGCGTTCAAGGCGGCGCGCGAGGAGTACGTCAACCCCGATGCTCCCACCATTGTCTTGCTGCTGGCAAAGGGTGACGAAGAGCTCATGCACGTGGGCGACGAGTTCGTGCCCATCGAGAGCGACCTTTCGTTGGCCAATCGCCTGATCGATGTTACCCAGTTTGACTAATGAACCATGATGGCGGCGGCGCCCTGAGTGCGCTGTCGCCATAAGCGTGTTCCCTCAATCAAAACATGCCGTCCAAGTCCAAACCCTTCTACGTAAACGGAGTAACCATGTCCCACAACACCCTGCCGACCGTTGCCGAGCTTTCGGGCGAGATGCGCGAGCGCTTGGCCACGGTCAAGTACGTCTTTACCGACCTGGATGCCACGATGCTTGCACCCGGCTCGTGCGTGCTACGCGACAACGACGGCAACCCCTCGACCAAACTCGTCGAGGCCGTCGTGGCGCTCGCTCGCGCTGGTATTCAGGTGGTTCCCACCTCGGGCCGCAACCGTACCATGATCCACGAGGACGCGCGCGTGCTCGGCCTCAACTCCTACATCGGCGAGATGGGCGGCCTGGTCATGTACGACCTCAAAGCCAACGATTGGGAGTATCTGACCGGCGACATGCCCTACGACCCCTCTTGCGGCCTCACGCCGCACCAGGTGATCGAGCAGACCGGCGTGTGCGAGAAGATCCTCGCCCGCTGGCCGCACAAGATCGAGTATCACAACGACATGTCGACCGGCTACAAGTACCGTGAGGTCACCGTCGGCATGCGCGGCGATGTGCCCGACGATGAGGTTCAGGCCATCCTGGACGAGGCCGGCTGCGGTCTGATCTGGGCTTGCAACGGCCATCTGACGCATCTGTCCAAGCCGACGACGCTCGAGCTCGATCGCGTCGAGGACGGTCGCGCATTCAATATCAACCCCGCGGGCCTCAACAAAGGCGTCGCCATTGCGCGCTTCTGCGAGCACCTGGGGATCGAGCGCGAGGAGACGCTCGCGCTCGGCGATTCCGAGTCCGACTTCTACATGGCCGATCACGTGGGCACGTTCTGCCTGGTCGAGAATGGCCTGACGAGCGCCGGCGCGCCCGAGTTCCTGGCTGCCTGCGAGAACGCTTTCGTTACGCGCGGCAAAATTGTCGACGGTTGGGCGGCGACGGCAGAGCTGCTGGTCGCGGCGCGTTCGTAGCGCGGCGTCGCTGCACTTGGACATGTCTTTTCGAGAGAGACTGGTGAGGTAATGTCCGATATCGAGAATCCGGCAGGCGACACGCGCCCGATTGGCGTGTTCGATTCTGGTTTGGGCGGTCTGACGGTTGCGCGCGCGATTGCGACGGCGCTGCCGCACGAGTCCGTCTACTACTTTGGCGACACCAAGCGCTGCCCCTACGGCACGCGCACCGAGGATGAAGTGCGCTCGTTTGCGCTGCAGGCGGGTCGTTGGCTTTCGAAGCACGACGTCAAGATTATGGTCATCGCCTGCAACACGGCGACCGCTGCGGCCTTGCGTTTGGCCCAGCAGGTGCTCGACGTTCCCGTGATCGGCGTGATCGCGCCGGGTGCCCGTGCAGCAATCAACAGCACGCGTACGCGTCGCGTGGGCGTGCTCGCTACCAACCTCACTATTCGCTCGGGCGCCTACACGCGCGCCATTCAGGATCTAGATGCCGGCGTCGATGTATACGGCTGTCCTGCCTCGAGCTTTGTCGAGGTTGTCGAACACGAGCTCGCCTCGGGTGCACATCTGCAGGAACAGTGGCTTGAGAACGAGGACATCTTCGATACGCCTGCCGTGCGTGCGCTGGTGGGTGCCACGGTTGAGCCGCTGCGCGACCACGGTATCGATACCGTGGTGCTCGGCTGTACGCATTTCCCGCTGTTGGTGGGACCTATCCGGCATGCGCTGGGGCCTGGGGTGCGCGTCGTGAGTTCCGCCGAGGAGACCACACGCGAGCTGACCGATATCCTCACGCGCCGCGAGCAGCTGGCGGGCGACGCCGCCGAGCCGCAGCATCGTTTTGCCACGACGGCCGATAACATTGCCGAGTTTGCGGTGGCGGGCAGCTTTATCTTTGGTCAGCCGCTCAAGAGCATCGAACATATCGATATCGATGAGCTGAAATAGATGTAAGGCAGCCGCCAAAGCCTTCGCCACATCTTTTGCCGAAAGGAAATTTCTATGGAGTACATGCAGGTCAACCGCGCCAACGGTCGCGCCGCCAACGAGTTGCGCCCCGTTAAGCTCACCCGTGGCGTCATGAAGCACGCCCACGGCTCGTGTTTGGCCGAGTTCGGTGACACGCGCGTGCTGTGCGCCGCCACTATCGAGGAGGGCGTGCCGGGCTGGCGAAAGGGAGCTAAGGTCGGCTGGGTGACCGCGGAATACGCCATGCTGCCGGCGTCGACCGGCAAGCGCTGCAAGCGCGAGCACGCCAACCGCAAGGGTCGCTCCATGGAGATCGAGCGCCTCATTGGCCGCAGCCTGCGTACCGTCGTCAACATGAAGGCGCTCGGCGAGTACACCGTCACCGTCGACTGCGATGTAATTCAGGCCGATGGCGGCACGCGTACAGCGAGCATCACCGGCGCCTGGGTGGCACTGCACGACGCCCTCGCCATGTGGGTCGAGGCGGGCAAGATCGAGCGCATCCCGCTTATCGGTCAGGTGGCTGCCATCTCCATGGGCGTTGTCGACGGCAATACGCTGCTTGACCTCGATTATTCCGAGGACAGCCATGCCGAGGTCGACATGAACCTCGTCGCCACCGACACCGGTGAGATGATCGAGCTCCAGGGCACCGGCGAGCAGGCGCCCTTCGACCGCAAACGCCTCAACGCCCTGCTCGACCTGGGCGACAAGGGTATCGCCGAGCTCATCGAGTTTCAGCGCCAAGCCATCGCCTAACCTGCCAAAAGGGACGGGTTTATTTTGGTAGGTTTTATCTGCTGAAATGCTGCGTTGAAAGGTCCGATCGCCTGAGAGGGGAGAGGTCAAGTGCCCAAACGCCCCTCACGCGGCTTGCTATAGAGACAAGGAGGCCAGTTATGGCACTTGAGAAGATCGACATCGACACCCTCGACCCGGCGGCGACCATCGTCGTGGCAACCGGAAACGCTCATAAACTCACCGAGATCGAGGCCATTTTGGGCAAGGTCATGCCCGAGGTGCGCTTTGTGGCGCTCGGCCAGCTGGGCGATTTTGAGGACCCCGAGGAAAACGGCACGACGTTTTTGGAGAACGCCATCATCAAGGCGCAGGCTGCGGTCGAGGAGACGGGTCTTATGGCCATTGCCGACGATTCGGGCTTGGTCGTCGACGCGCTGGACGGTGAGCCCGGTGTGTATAGCGCGCGCTACGCGGGCGTTCACGGCGACGACGCCGCCAACAATGCCAAGCTGCTCGTGAATCTGGATGGCGTGGCCGACGAGGATCGCACCGCGCGCTTTATGAGCGTCGTCGCGCTCATCGACACGGACGGTTTGGTCACCTATGGCGAGGGCGCCTGCGAGGGCGTTATCGCGCACGAGGGCCGCGGCGATCACGGCTTTGGCTACGACCCGCTGTTCCTGCCGGTCGACACGCCGGGCAAGACCATGGCCGAGCTGACGGCTGACGAGAAGAACGCCATCAGCCATCGTTTCCACGCGCTCGAGCATCTGTCCGCCAAGCTGACGGGCGAGGAGTAGACCGTGCGTGCGGTGGTGCAGCGCGTGCTCAACGCCGGCGTGACGGTCGACGGCGAGTGCGTGGGCCGCATTGGACGCGGCTACCTGGTGCTGCTGGGTGTGGGCCATGGCGATACGCGTGCCGAGGCCGACAAGCTGTGGGGCAAGCTCCGCGGGCTGCGTATCAACGAGGACGAGAACGGCAAGACCAACTTGGCGCTTGCCGATGTCGACGGCGAGGTGCTCGTGGTGTCGCAGTTCACGCTGTTCGCCGACTGCCGCCACGGTCGCCGCCCATCGTTTACGGATGCCGGCGCCCCCGGTGTCGCCAACGAGCTCTACGAGTACTTCCTGACGCTTGTGCACGAGGACGTTGAGCATGTGGCGCACGGTATCTTTGGCGCCGACATGAAGGTCGACCTGGTCAACGACGGCCCATTCACCATCGTCTTGGACACCGACAACCTTTAGGTTACGCGGTTTTACCAAACCGCGTAACAACTGGTCATGCGAGGTTGTCGTCTGGTACGTATTCGAGACCGGGCTTTTTAGCTACTTGCGTATGGCCACAACAGGGTGCTATAGTATTAGAGTTTTGTCTATCTTAGGGGTATTATCCCCTTTTTGAATTGCACCTTCTGGAGGCCCTGTTCATGGAAGAGATGGAAGTCAATCACGTCGACGACATCCACGAGAAGCTGACCGATATGGTGGGCGATCGCGTCAAGGTGAAGGCCAACATGGGCCGTACCCGCGTCGTCGAGCGCATGGGCACCATCAAGAGCGTCCACCCGGCCGTCTTCATTGTCGAGGTTGACGAGCGTCGCGGCCGCAAGTCGCGTCAGTCCTACCAGTACATCGATGTCCTCACCGGCCAGGTCGAGCTGTTCGACCCCGAGAGCGGCGAGCATATCTTTACCCCGCTCGGCAATCAGCTCGAGGAGCATTAACGGTGACCGATCGGTCCCTGACTCTTTCCGCGCCGGCAAAGATTAACCTCTACCTGGGGGTTCATACCGAGCGCGATGACCGCGGCTACCACAGGGTCGATTCCCTGATGGCGGCCGTCGGTCTTTCCGATACCGTGACGGTCGCGCCGTCGCAGGCGCTGACCGTCCAGACGGTTCCGGCATCAGATTTTCCCATGCAAAAGAATACGGCGTATCGGGCTGCGGTTGCTATGGCCGAGCATTATGGTCGCGAGGCAAACGTCTGCGTGACGATTGAGAAGCGCATTCCATTGTGCGCCGGCTTGGGCGGCCCCTCGACGGATGCGGCCGCGGTCATTGTCGCCTTGGCGGAGCTCTGGGGCATTGATCGCGCCGACCCAGCGCTCGACGATATTGCGCGGGGCATTGGTGCTGACGTCCCGTTCTTTTTGCACGCGAGTCCTGCGTTCTACGTAGGTGGGGGAGACGTGCTGGCAACTGAGTACCCCGCGCTGCCTGCGACGCCCGTCGTGCTGGTCAAGCCGCGCGAGGCAAGCGTTTCGACAATTGAAGCCTATCGACGTTTTGACGAGGCCCCGGTGCCTGCGGACAAGCCCGGCGCGATAGCTTCTGCCTTGCGTGCTGGTGATGCCGAGACGGCATATGCACTCATCCATAACAACCTCGGTGTCATTTCCGCACAGATGGAGTCGCAGATTCAAACGGTCCTCGACTGGCTGCGTAAACAGGACGGAACCGTTGCTGTAGATGTGTGCGGATCGGGTGCCTGCTCGTTTGCCATTTGCGACACCGCTGCCACGGCCGAAAGGCTTGCCGATGCTGCCCAGCAAAATGGCTGGTGGGCCTGCGCGACTGAGCTTATTCCCAACACGGTTCAAATCGACGCTTCAAAGAAATAATAATTTCTCTAGCACGCGGCGAAAATCTTTGTTACTATAGTCGAGCTAACGGGTTGTGGCTCAGTTTGGTAGAGCACTGCGTTCGGGACGCAGGGGTCGCTGGTTCAAATCCAGTCAACCCGACCAGAGCATGAGGAGGGACCGCTTCTTGCGGTCCCTTTTTTTAGCTAGTGTTGTGATACCGCGATACCCGCGGTATACTCATTCGAGCTTGTCTCGCTGTATTGTGGAGGTCTACATGTTTGGACTGAGGGCTCCTGAGCTCATCATTATTCTCGTCGTTGTCCTGATTATCTTCGGGCCCAAGAACCTGCCGAAGCTCGGCAAGTCCCTCGGCTCTACCGTCAAGAATATCCGTGAGGGTATGGAGGGCGACGATAAGGCCGAGACCAAGCAGGCCGAGGAGGTCGTGGTCGAGCAGTCCGAGGAGGACAAGGAGATCGCTGAGCTCGAGGCCAAGCTCGCTGCTGCCAAGAAGAAGCAGGCAGAGGACAGCGACGCGGACGCAGAGTAGTCCCATCCCTTTGGGGTGAGCACCTGACCGGCTTGCCCGCAGGCTAGCCGGTCTTTTTCGTTTTGTTGACAGTTGATTGTTTGATCAGAGTTGGGGAGATATCCGTATGGACGCAAGCCAGATCGTACTGACCGCTGAGGGCCGCCAGAAGCTCGTCGAGGAGCTCGCTTGGCGTGAGGGCGATTACGCCAAGGAGATCGTCGAGGACATCAAGGAAGCCCGCGCGTTCGGCGACCTTTCGGAGAACTCCGAGTACGACGCCGCTAAGGACAAGCAGGCCCAGAACGCCGCTCGTATTGCCGAGATCCAGGCCATCCTCGCCAACGCTCAGGTCGCTGCCACCACGGGCGACCTGACCGTCTCCATCGGTTCCACCGTTTCGCTGATTGATCCCAACGGCGAGGTCATGGAAGTCACGCTCGTCGGTACCACCGAGACCAACTCGCTCGAGCACAAGATTTCCAACGAGTCTCCGGTCGGTCACGCCATCATTGGTCACGGCGAGGGCGACTCCGTTGAGGTCGTTACGCCTTCCGGCAAGACTCGCGTCTACACCATCGCCAAGATCGCACGCTAGACCACGGTCCCGCGTAAAGGTATGTTTTCGCTCCCTGGGACCGAATCCTGGGGAGCGTTTTAGTTTGAGGAGCTAACTTATGGCAGAGAACCAGAACGCCGCCGATCAGGCATCGACGCTCAACGACGAGCGCGCCACCCGCCTGGCCAAGCGCGCCGCCCTGTTCGAGGCGGGCCAGAACCCCTATCCCGAGCACTCTGAGCTTGAGGACTACGTCGCCGATATCGAGGCTAAGTACGCCGAGCTTGCCGATGGCGAGGACACCGAGGACGTCGTGAAGATCGCCGGCCGCGTGGTCGCCAAGCGCGGTCAGGGCAAGATCATGTTCATCGTCGTGCGCGATGCGACTGCCGAGATTCAGCTGTTCTGCCGCATCAACGACATGGACGAGGCTGCCTGGAGTACGCTCAAGGCCCTCGACCTGGGCGACATCCTGGGCGTGACCGGCGTGGTCGTGCGCACCCAGCGTGGCCAGCTTTCCGTTGCCCCTAAGAGCGCGACCCTGCTTGCCAAGGCCGTTCGTCCGCTGCCCGAGAAGTTCCACGGTCTTTCCGACAAGGAGACCCGCTATCGCCAGCGCTATGTCGACCTGATCGCCAATGACGACGTTCGCGAGACCTTCCGTAAGCGTTCGCAGATTCTCTCCACCTTCCGTCGCTTTATGGAGTCCGACGGCTACATGGAGGTCGAGACCCCCATCCTGCAGACCATCCAAGGCGGCGCTACTGCCAAGCCGTTCATTACCCACTTCAACGCGCTCGATCAGGAGTGCTACCTGCGTATTGCCACCGAGCTGCACCTCAAGCGCTGCATCGTCGGTGGTTTTGAGCGCGTGTTCGAGATCGGCCGCATCTTCCGTAACGAGGGCATGGACCTTACCCACAACCCCGAGTTCACCACGATGGAGGCCTACCGTGCCTTCTCCGACCTCGAGGGCATGAAGGCACTCGCCCAAGGTGTCATCAAGGCTGCCAACAAGGCCATCGGCAACCCCGAGGTCATCGAGTACCAGGGCCAGACCATCGACCTTTCTGGTGAGTGGGCCAGCCGTCCCATGACCGACATCGTCTCCGACGTGCTCGGCAAGCAGGTCACCATCGACACGCCGGTCGAGGAGCTTGCTGCCGCCGCGCGCGAGAAGGGCCTGGAGATCAAGCCCGAGTGGACTGCTGGCAAGATCATCGCCGAGATTTACGATGAGCTGGGCGAGGACACCATCGTCAACCCGACGTTCGTGTGCGATTACCCCATCGAGGTCAGCCCGCTTGCCAAGCGTTTTGAGGACGACCCGCGCCTGACGCACCGCTTTGAGCTGGTTATTGCCGGTCACGAGTACGCCAACGCGTTCTCCGAGCTCAACGACCCGGTCGACCAGGCCGAGCGCTTTGCCGCCCAGATGGCCGAGAAGGCCGGCGGTGACGACGAGGCCATGGAGTACGACGAGGACTACGTGCGCGCCCTCGAGTACGGTATGCCTCCCGCGGGCGGCATTGGCATTGGTATCGACCGCGTGGTCATGCTGCTCACCAACCAGGCTTCTATCCGCGACGTGCTGCTGTTCCCGCACATGAAGCCCGAGAAGGGTTTCCAGTCCGGTGCCGCTGCCGCCAAGGCTGCCGAGGCCGGCAACGCCGCGAGCCCGTTCGTTAAGTCGCTTAAGCCCACGCTCGATTACTCCAAGATCGCCGTTGAGCCGCTGTTTGAGGAGTTCGTCGACTTTGATACCTTCTCCAAGAGCGACTTCCGCGCTGTGAAGGTCAAGGCATGCGAGGCCGTCAAGAAGTCCAAGAAGCTGCTGAACTTTACGCTCGATGACGGTACCGGTACCGACCGCACCATCCTCTCCGGTATTCACGCTTATTACGAGCCCGAGGACCTGGTCGGCAAGACCTTGCTCGCCATCACCAACCTGCCTCCGCGCAAGATGATGGGTATTCCCAGCTGCGGCATGCTGATCAGCGCTGTCCACGAGGAGGAGGGCGAGGAGCGCCTCAACCTGATCCAGCTCGACGCCTCCATCCCCGCCGGCGCAAAGATGTACTAATTGGTTCCGCCGTTCTACCGAACGGCGGACCAGCCGACGCTGCGCGACGCCCAGGGCGACAATTTGTCATTCAAAAGGCAAGGCATGACCAGAAGGTCTATGCCTTGCCTTTTTCATGCCAACTTGTTCGCCCTGGACGTCGCTCGCTGTCGTTGCCAAGGCATCGGCGTTGCCTTGATTAGCACTTGGGGACGGTCCTTTTCGTCGGGGGGCCTACCGGCTCATTGGGGGTTTGCGCCTTCCATGCATGACAGCCGTCTCTTTTATGTTTCCTTTAGCCGTTGCTGCCTAGGATGGGGGTTAGTCGGTAGGAAGGGAGCGCCCGTATGGACGATGTGAGCGAGCGTGCAATCGAAGAGGACATGCTCGATCAGTTCAATTACTTTGATGATGAGGACGAGGAGCTGATCGACCGTCGCGAGCCAGCGCCGCTTGACTCATTTGATCTGGTCGATGAGGAGCCCGGCGAGGACGAGGGCGAATCAACGGAGCCCCCACAGCCTTCGCGCCTTGACTCGCTGCTTTCGAGAGCCCCCCTACACCATGGCGTTCGTGCCGGCGCACTCCATATGAAAACTGACTGGCACCAGATCGTGACGGCAGGCGATGAACTTGCCGTCGATGCGCCGCTCACCGATAAATCATCCATCATTTGCCGCACCGGCATGCTTATGCTGGCAAGCGGAACGGGTGCCTGGCGCGTGCGCGATACCATGAATCGTGTTGCCGCTGTACTCGGCGTCACGATTCACGTCGACCTGAGTCTTCTGTCGTTTGAGTGCACCTGCATCGAAGATGGTCACTGCTTTAACGAGGTTGTCAGCCTGCCCACAACGGGAGTCAATACCCATCGCATTTGGATGATGGAGAGCTTCTTAAAGGAAATCGAGACGTATGGGCGCCGGTTTACCGTGCACGAATACCACGAGATGCTCAAGACCGTTGAGAGCTCAAAGCCCGATTACGCTCCCTGGCAACAGGGCCTTGCGGCAGCCTGTGCTTGCGGCGCCTTCGTCTTTTTGCTCGGCGGCGGCCCTATCGAGATGGCCTGCGCGTTCGTGGGCGCGGGTGTCGGCAACTTTGCCCGCTCCCATATTCTCAAGCAGGGTCTTGGCCAGTTTAGCGCGCTGACGACTGGTGTTGCGCTCGCTTGCGTTTCGTATCTGCTGGCATTGCTCGGCCTTGGCCAGGTCGTACCGGGGGCAATGTCGCACCAAGAAGGCTATATCGGCGCCATGCTCTTTGTGATTCCCGGCTTTCCCCTCATTACGGCAGGCCTCGACATCGCTAAGCTCGATATGCGAAGTGGAATCGAGCGTCTTTCGTATGCTGTGTCGATTATTGTGATGGCGACCCTCGTAGGTTGGATGGTTGCCGAGTGCGTGGGACTGGCGCCGGATGACTTCGCCCCGCTCGGCCTCTCACCGTTGGCTCTTACGCTCTTGCGCATACTGATGAGCTTCGTTGGCGTATTCGGCTTCTCGGTGATGTTCAACAGCCCGGTAAAGATGGCCGCGGCAGCTGGGTTGATCGGCGCCGTGTCCAATACCCTGCGTCTGACCCTTGTCGATGCGCCGACGATGATTCCCTTCCTGGGCCTCAGCACGGGAATGCCTCCCGAGGCAGCAGCGTTTATCGGCGCGCTGGTATCGGGGCTGCTCGCAAGCTTGGCTGAAGTCAAGCTCACCTACCCGCGCATCGCCCTCACGGTGCCTTCGATTGTCATTATGGTGCCGGGCTTGTATCTGTATCGCTCGATGTATTACATGTGCACCTTCGACACGGTCAATATGCTCGGCTGGTTTGTGCGCGCAGTGCTCATCGTAGCGTTTCTGCCCGTTGGACTGGGTGTGGCGCGTACGCTCACCGACCCTCGCTGGCGCCACACCAGCTAATTGGTGCAAGGGGGACAGGTTACTTTGCACCCCCAATGAGTTGCGGTGAAATAGGGACTGAATTGCTGCTTAAAGGGTCAAAACAGTCCGTATTCCACCGCAACTTATGGGGTCGGGGGGATTATTGGTGCCCTGCATCTCCATAAACTCAACGCTTACGAAGCGCGCGCCGTTCGTGTTAGGGTAGTTCCACCACATAAGTAGTCGCAGACGCACGTACCACGGGCGGGCGAGATGAAGTCCCAACAGCTCCATCTTGCCCGCCCGTTTTTGTTGCGTGGTGCCGCGGCGTAACACAGAAAGGATTTTGTCCTTTATGCCTATCAACAAACGAGAGAGCCTGCTGTTCACCTTTATCATGTGCTTTTGCATGGTGCTCTGGATGAGCATCTACAACGTTGCCCTGCAGCATGGGGCCATCAGCGGCGAGGTTGTTGCCGCCGCGTGGCTCGGCTTCCCCGTTGCCTACATTTTTGCCATGTGCTGCGACTGGTTTGTTGCCAGCCCCCTTGCCAAGGGTTTCGCTTTTAAATTCCTGGTCACGCCGGGCAAGAGCTCGCCACTTGCCATGACGCTCGCCGTCAGCTCCTGCATGGTCGTTCCCATGGTCATCATCATGTCGCTGTACGGTGCCTGCGAGGGTCTGACGCACATGCCCGGCGGCATCCTTGCGAACCTGTATTCCGTGCCCGCGATCTGGATGATCAACATCCCGCATAATTTTGTGATGGCGCTGCCGTGGAACCTTTTGGTAGCCGGTCCGATTTCCCACTTCGTCTTCCGTCGCGCCTTTCCTGTGGGGACGGTTTTCGAGGAGGAGCATGCCGAGCTCTTGGAGCAGGCTATGGCTCCTGAGTGCGAGTAGCTCGCTTAGGGATCTGCTGAGCGCGGGCGACTTGCTTGGTTGGAGCCCTAAGCGTGGATAGCTCTCTCGGCGACATCGCGGGCGTGAGCGGTGCGCATGACCGGAGGGCCCGTGCTGCTCCGTTGCCCGACGTGCTAGCGCGCAGAACAATCTGTTGGTGCATTCGGCGGCTGCTGAAGCGTTTCGGCAGCCGCTTTTTATACGGAGTTTAAATACAACAGTCTGTTGTATTACGTAGAGTGGTATATCTCTAGCAGGAAAAATGCGAGAGACGGAGCATTATGGCGTTGCTAGTAGGACTGGACGTAGGGTCGACGACGACCAAAGTTTACGCGATGCACGAGGATATGACCGAGGCGTGGTGGGGATATCGCCGCCACGGGGCGTGTCAGACAGCGAGCGTGCGCGCCATGCTCGGCGAGCTCGCCGAGCGCTTTCCCCATGAGTCGCTGCGCGTTGCGGTGACCGGCTCGGGTGCGCGCGATATCGCGACCGCGCTGGGCGCCTCGTACGTTCAGGAGGTGGTCGCCAACGCGCTCGCGATCAGCAGGTTCTATCCGCAGACGCGCTGCGCCATCGAGCTGGGCGGCCAAGACGCCAAGATGATCTTCTTCCGCACCAACGATAAGGGAGACATCGAGGTTGCCGACATGCGCATGAACGGCTCGTGCGCAGGCGGTACCGGTGCATTTATCGACGAGATGGCAAAGCTCATGGGGGTCGGCACCGAATCGGGCGAGTTCGAGCAGCTCGCAAGCCGGGGAACGACCGTCCACGAGGTCTCGGGCCGCTGCGGCGTGTACGCAAAGACCGATATCCAGCCGCTGCTCAACGAGGGCATTCCTACCACCGACCTGGCGCTTTCGGCGCTTCACGCGGTCGCCCGCCAAACGATCGGCGGTCTGGCCCAGGGTATCGACATCGAGCCGCCGGTAATCTTCGAGGGCGGTGCGCTCGCCTACAACCCCACACTGGTCCGCGTGTTCCGGGAGCAACTGAATCTATCGGACGATCAGGTTATCGTCCCGCGCGATCCGCAGATCATGGTCGCGCGCGGTGCCGCCCTGTCGCTGACCGACATGTTCGCATCGTCCCAACCGATCGACCTTCCCGACGCTTTTGTCCGGCTGGATAAGCTCGAGACGGTCGCGCCCGCAAGCGGGGAGGGACGTCTTGCCCAGCCCTTTTTTGCCACACCTGCCGAGCAGGCGGATTTTACGGCACGCCATGGCAAAGAGACGCCGGCAAAGGGTCCGGATGCGTATGCGCCCGGAGAGACGGTGCGTGTGGCGCTCGGTATCGATTCGGGGAGCACGACGACCAAGTTCGCCCTGGTCGATGAGGCGGGTGAGCTTGTCGATTCGTTCTACGCGTCTAATAACGGCAGACCGCTCGACGTCGCCCAACAGGGTCTTGTCAGCTTGAAGAACCGCTGGGAGACAGCGGGAGTCACGCTTGCGATCGATGCCGTGGGCACCACGGGATACGGCGAGGAGCTTTTCGCGCGCGCGTTCCACGCCGACTACCATACGGTCGAGACGGTCGCGCACGCCCGCGCCGCGTGCGCATGCGTTCCCGATGCGACCTTCGTGCTCGACATCGGCGGACAGGATATGAAGGCCATCTGGCTCAACCACGGCGTGCTGACCGATATCGTCGTCAACGAGGCGTGCTCTGCGGGCTGCGGCTCGTTCCTCGAGGGTTTTGCCAAAAACCTCGGAATAGCCGTTGAGGATATCGCGACCGAGGCATTTTCGTCCAAAGCCCCCGCCGTTCTCGGCAGCCGCTGCACGGTGTTCATGAACAGCAGCGTCGTTTCCGAGCAGCGGCGCGGTAAGGGTCCAGGCGACATCATGGCCGGTCTCTGCCGTTCGATTATCGAGAACGTGTTCACCAAGGTCATTCGCGTTTCAAATCTCAACCGTCTGGGCGACAAAGTCGTCGTCCAGGGCGGCACGTTCCGAAACGACGCGGCGCTGCGCGCATTCGAGCAGTATCTGGGCAAACCCGTCACGCGTGCGCCCCACCCGGGGCTGATGGGCGCTATCGGTATCGCCCTGCTCGCGCGCGAGGAATGCCGCAAGGGCGACGCCGGCACGTCGTTTATCGGGCTCGATGCCGTGGAGCGCTTCGAGCATCGCGAGTTCGGCGGCGTTACCTGCCGTCGGTGCAACAACCGCTGCCAGCGCGCGGTCGTGGCATTTGGCGACGGCTCGCTTTACGTCACGGGCAATCGCTGCCCGCGCGGCGGCGCCATCTCATGGGATGAGCTCGTGCGCGAGGTTCCCGCGGCGGAGGAGCTGCGTCCGCAGGGTGCTTGCGAGGCACAGGCACCCGGCACGGGGCGCGACCGGACCGCGGCTGCCCCCAATCTCTTTGTCGACCGCGAGAAGCTGCTGTTCGAGTCGTACCCCACGGTTCCCGTCAGCGGGGGGCGCGATGTCACGATCGGCATTCCCCGTGTGCTCGAGTTCTGGGACACCATGCCGTTCTGGTCGACGTTCTTCAGCACGCTCGGCTTTAAGGTGCGCGTCTCGGGACGCAGCACCAAGGCGATGTACGAGCGCGGTCTGGCGCACGTCACATCCGACACCGTGTGCTTCCCGGCCAAGCTCGTCCACGGGCACATCCGCAATCTCGTCGACGCCGGCGTCGACCGCATCTTCATGCCCATCATCACGACGGTGCCCACCGAAAACACCGCCTCTACCAGCGAGTGGATGTGCGCCGTCGTAAAGGGATACCCCTACGTGATGCGCAATTCCGATAACCCGGAGGAGCGTTTCGGCGTTCCGTTCGATACGCCGCTGTTCCACTGGTACGACGAGGGCGACCGAAACCGGCAGCTCAAGGCGTGGTGCAAGGAGACCTTCGATATCGATGCCGACCTGGTTGCCAAGGCGACCGAGCAGGCGGACCGCGCGCAGGAGACGTTTGAGAACCAGCTGCAGCTGCGCGGCAGGCAGGTGCTCGAGAACGTGCACGAGGACGGCGGCTACGCGGTGGTGATCGCTTCGCGCCCGTACCACAACGACCCGCTGGTCAACCACGGGCTGTCCAAGCTCTTCTCTGAGCGCGGCATCCCCGTGCTGACGCCCGATGCGGTGCCGGGGGTCTGCAACGTCGATCTTTCCAACAGCCGCATCGACATCGTGAACAACTACCATGCGCGCATGCTGTCGTGCGCGGTCATCGTCGCATCGACGCCCGAGCTCGAGCTCGTGCAGATGGGCAGCTTCGGCTGCGGCCACGATGCGTATCTCACCGACGAGATCGCGCGCATGATGGGCGAGATGGGCTCCAAGGTTCCGATGATGATCAAGCTCGATGAGAGCGACGTCGCCGGTCCCATGGGCATTCGCGTGCGTTCGTTTATCGAGTCGGTCAACCGTCGTCGCGCGGAGGAGCGTGCCGAGGGCGCCCGGGTGCACGCGGTCCATCCGCTCGACGACCCGTATAAGGTCAAGTACACCAAGCGCGACCGGCACGACAAGATCGCGCTGGTCCCCAACACCTCCCATGCGTTCTGCAGGCTCATGACCGCGGCGATGCGCAATCAGGGCGTGCGCGCCGAGGCCCTTGATATCGGGCGCGAGGATGCCATCCGCCTGGGCAAACGCTATGTGCACAACGACATCTGCTTCCCCGCGCAAATCGTGATCGGCGAGGCGCTCGCGGCACTCGAGAGCGGTAAGTACGACCCGCACGACGTCGCCGTGGTGACTGGCAGGTATATCGGCGACTGCCGCCTGACGCACTACATGCCCCTGCTGCGCCGCGCGCTCGACGACGCGGGATACGACTATGTCCCGGTGCTCACCAACGACGACGTCGATGCCCACAATGCGCATCCGGGCTTCAAGCTCGGCCTTGGCCCGAGCATCCAGATCGCCTACGGTCTTCCCATGATCGATGCCCTCGAGGCCATGCTTAGGCGCATCCGTCCCTACGAGCTCGAGAAGGGCGCGGCGGACGCTGCGTTCGACCGCGCGCTCGATGAGGTTATCGAGGGCATGGAGCGCTCCGGGCTGAGAGGCCAGGCGACGGGCTTCAAACGCGCGCTTGCGATCATGGACGCCGTTCCGTACGACCGCTCGAACCCGCATCCGACCGTTCTCATCGTGGGCGAGTACCTGCTCAATTTCCATCTCGGCGCCAACCACGAGATCGAGCGCTACCTCGAGGACAACGGGCTCGAGGTCATCGAGGCGCGCATGACCGACGTGATCCGCAAGACCTATTTCTACAAGCATGCGCAGTCGCGCGAGTTCCACGTCGACCTGTCGCTGCCCGAAAAGGCCTGGTACGCCACGGCGGACAACCTGTTCGAGCTCGCGCACGACCGTTGCGACCGCTTGGGCGCGGCGAGCCCGCTCTACGAGCCGCCGACGCGCATGCCCGAGCTCGTGCGCGCGAGCGATAAGATCCTGCACCATACATTCGATGCGGGCGAGGGCGTGCTGATTCCGGCGGAGATCCTCGAGCACGCCAAGCGCGGCTGCCGCAACTTCGTGATCCTGCAGCCGTTCGGGTGTCTGCCCAACCATGTCGTGGGGCGCGGGCTCATCCATGCGCTCAAGGAGCAGTATCCCACGGCGCAGTTCCTGCCGCTCGACTACGATCCCGACGTGAGCTTCGCCAACGTGGAGAACCGTCTTCAGATGCTCATCATGAACGCCAAGGCGCAGGGGTGCGGTGAGGCGCATGGCGAGACCGCGTAAGGACGCCGATGCGCCCGATGCGCGCACCCGTATCATCGAGGCGTTTTGGGAGCTCATCGAGAACAACAGCATCTTCGAGCTGTCGGTTGGCGAGGTGACCCGCGCCGCCCAGTGCAATCGCGGAACGTTTTACTACTATTTTCACGATTTCGATGAACTCGTCGCCATCGCCATGACCCAGCTGCTGCAGGATAACGAGCTTATCACCGATGTCCTCTGGCATTTTTCGAGCGAGGGCGACCTTTCGGCGTTCGACCGGCGCGACGTCCGCTGCCTGCTGCGGCGTATCGTCATCACCATGAGGGCGGGTGCCGCCGAGCAGGTCGTGCAGGGCATCCATACGATCATCATCGACCGCGTGAGAGAGATCGTCCACCCCGACGGAGAAGAGCTCAAGGCAGATTCGAGCTTTGCGGTGGGCTTTCTGGTCTCGGGCATCATGGGCTTTGTGATGGCGGTCGGCTTTGCCCGGGAGGGCGGCGAGGAGATAGACCTCGAGCAGCCGGGGGACAGCGCGTGCGCGTACCTGAGGGCGGTCGCCATGCAGACGGTGGAAACGGTCGCGCAAGTCGAGGGCGTCGATACATCCGAGCTGCTCGAACGCGTCTCCAAGGAGGCCGATGCCTATCGCGCATCGCGTGCGACGAGTCCCGACGTGGTGAAAGACGCCTAGGGTTTCTCTTGCGGGGCGCCTGTCGCGCATCGCGCGGTGAGTCCCGCGATGCGGTCATAACCTGCATTCATGTGAGCCGGGTTTATAGATATTCCTCCAGCTGTTAACATATACTCCATATGGGTAAAGAGACCAAAGCGCTGCCGCGGGGCGGCGCTTTGCGTTTGAAAAAACTAGCTCGTCTAAGAGGAACTAGCATGTTAGACCGTTTTACCGATCGTGCGCGCAAGGTCATGTCCATGGCCAAGCAAGAGGCGCTCGATCTTCATTCAAATAAGGTGGGTACCGAGCATCTGCTGCTCGCGCTCGCTAAGGAGGACGAGGGCATTGCCGCCGAGGCGCTGCGCTCGCTCGACATCTCCTACGATGACATCATGGATACCCTCAAAGAGGTCCAGACCACGGTTCCCGAGCCCAGCGAGGAGACCGAGGCCGCCAAGCTCGCTTTTACGCCGCTCGTCATTAGCGTGATGGAGCGTTCATTCCGTGTAGCACGCGAGAACAACCAGACCTACGTGTCGACCGAGCACCTGCTGATCGGCATCGTCGAAGAGGGCAACGGCATGGCCATGGACATCCTCATGCGCCTGGGCGTGTCGTCCGCCTCCATCAAAAAGGCTATCGAGAAACTCACCGCCAAGGACCAGGACAAGAAGCGTCCGCTCGCCGGCGCCGGTGCTGGTCGTCCCGGTGCGGGCCTGCCGTTCTTTAGCGGCTCGGATGCCTCTCAGCAAAAGGGGAGTGGCACCGATACGCTCAAGCAGTTCGCGACCAACCTCACGCAGAAGGCGCGCGATGGCGAGCTCGACCCTGTAATTGGTCGCGAAAAGGAAGTCCAGCGTATGATGGAAATTCTTTCGCGCCGCACCAAGAACAACCCGCTCATTCTGGGCGACCCCGGCGTGGGCAAGACGGCCATCGTCGAGGGCCTGGCTCGGCAGATTGCAGTCGGCAACGTGCCCGAGAACCTCATGAACCAGAATATCTGGACGCTCGACCTGCCGGGTCTTGTCGCGGGCGCCAAGTATCGCGGTGAGTTTGAGGAGCGCCTCAAGAACGTGATCCAGGAGGCCACCGAGGCTGACGACGTCATCCTGTTTATTGACGAGATGCACACCATCATCGGTGCCGGCTCTGCCGAGGGCTCCATCGACGCGAGCTCCATGCTCAAGCCCGTTCTCGCACGCGGTGCCTTTCAGATTATCGGTGCCACCACGGCCGAGGAGTTCCGCAAGTACCTCACCAAGGACCCGGCCTTCGAGCGTCGCTTCCAGACCATCGATGTCGAGGAGCCGAGCGTCGAGGACACGGTCAAGATCCTGACCGCGCTCAAGCCGCGCTACGAGGAGCACCACCATGTGCGCTATACGCAGGGTGCTATCGAGGCCGCCGCGAACCTCTCCAACCGCTACATCCAGGATCGCTTCCTGCCCGATAAGGCCATCGACCTCATTGACGAGGCCGGCGCCCGCGCCCGCATCGCCGCCAACCGCGCGCCCGAGCCGGTGCGCGAGGCCGAGCATCGCATAGAGGAGCTCAAGGCCGCCGCGCAGGAGGCCACCGAGAGCGACGACATGAACAAGGCCGCCGAGATCACCGAGCAGCAGAAGGCCGCCGAGATTGAGCTCGCCGAGGCCAAGGCCGCCTGGACCGCCGAGCTCGACGCCAGCCCGCTTACCATCGACGTGAGTCAGATTGCCGACATCGTGTCCGTGACCTCTGGCGTGCCGGTTTCCTCGCTCACCGAGAGCGAGAGCCGTCGCCTGCTGCAGACCGAAAGCGTGCTCAAGACCCGCATTATCGGCCAGGACGAGGCCGTCGAGGCCGTCGCCAAGGCCGTGCGCCGCAGCCGCTCGCCGCTCAAGGACCCGCGTCGTCCCGGTGGTAGCTTTATCTTCCTTGGTCCCACCGGCACAGGCAAGACCGAGCTCGCCAAGACGCTCGCCGAGTACCTCTTTGGCAGTAAGGACGCGCTCATCAGCTTCGACATGTCGGAGTTCGGCAGCGAGTTCGAGGTCTCCAAGCTTATCGGTAGCCCTCCGGGTTACGTGGGCCACGACGAGGGCGGTCAGCTTACCAAGGCCGTTCGTCGTCACCCGTACTCGGTCGTGCTGTTCGACGAGATCGAGAAGGCGCACCCCGACATCTTCAACATTTTGTTGCAGGTGCTGGAGGAGGGTCGCCTGACTGATAGCCAGGGCAAGACGGTCGACTTCCGCAATACCGTGATCATCATGACGTCCAACGTGGGCGCCCGCGAGATCGCGCAGGATGCGAGCGTTGGCTTTGGCACCACCGGCGAGCAGGGCCTCACCTCGAGTGAGATCAAGGGCCGTGCGATGGGCGAGCTCAAGCGCCTGTTCCGCCCCGAGCTGCTCAACCGTATCGACGACATTGTGGTGTTCCAGAAGCTCTCGGGCGAGAACCTGACCAAGATCGCGCACCTGCTGGTGGACGACCTGCGTCAGCGCCTGATTGCCAACGGCATGAACATCAAGCTCACCGATGCGGCCTATGACAAGATCGTGGCCGAGGGCACCGACCTCACCAACGGTGCGCGTCCGCTGCGCCGCGCCATTCAAAAGCTCATCGAGGACCCGCTGTCCGAGGAGCTTCTGGCCGGCGAGTGGGGCGAGGGCGATACCGTCCTGTGCGACGTGGCCGATGGCAAGTTTGTCTTTAGCCACGGCACGGGCGAGATCCCGGCACCGCGTCCGGCGGGCACACTCGGTGGCGATACCGTCCCGGCGGCACCGCACGCCGGCAACGCCGCGCCCGTGAGCGGCGGCGTGACCTCGGGCCCCGGCGGCATGATGCAAGCCGGTTCCGGCGCGCTGTAGGGCGTGGCGACAATTTGATACGCGCAATCGAGGCGCTCCGGAAAGGGCGCCTCGATTTGTAGAGCTGCGGAAGTTGTGACCGTTGCGCTATACGGTCCACCGTTAGCCGATGATGCGAGGGCGCTCGGCGTTTTCGACTGGTTTATGCACGCAAAGTCTGGGAATATACAAGTCGCATGTCTTACTGTCTAACCAGTTGCGCCAAGGAGGCACCATGGACTACAAGATTACCGGCTACGAGCCCGCCCAGCTGTTCCATTTCTTTGAGGAGGTCAGCGCGATCCCCCGTGGGTCTGGCAACGAGAAGGGCATCAGCGATTTCCTGGTCGCGTTTGCCAAGGAGCGCGGTCTCGATGTGTATCAGGACGAGGTCTACAACGTCATCATTCGCAAGCCCGCATCTGCCGGCGCCGAGAATGCCCCGACCGTGATGCTGCAGGGCCACATCGACATGGTGTGCGACAAGCTGGGCTCCGTTGAGCACGACTTTACGACTGATGGTATCGACCTGGTCGTCAAGGACGGCGTCCTCACCGCTAACGGTACCACTCTGGGCGCCGACAACGGTATTGCCGTCGCTCTGATGCTCACTGTTCTCGATGACGATTCGATCGTTCACCCCGCCCTCGAGTGCGTATTCACCACCGACGAGGAGACTGGCCTGGTTGGCGCCGAGACGCTCGACAAGTCCCAGATTAGCGCCCGCACCATGATTAACCTTGACTCCGAGGAAGAGGGCGTTGCCACCGTCAGTTGCGCCGGCGGCGTCGTCGTTACCTACACCTGCCCGATCGTGCGCGAGCATAAGACCGGTAGCACCCTCACGCTCGACATCTCCGGCCTGCTGGGTGGTCACTCCGGCAGCGATATCCACCTGGAGCGCGGCAACGGCAACCTCATCATGGCCCGCATCATCGACCGCCTGATGGTTGCCGGCGAGCCCGCCATCGTTAGCTTTAACGGCGGCACCAAGGACAACGCCATCAACCGTGAGTGCAAGGCCGAGCTGGTCTACGCTGATCACGCTGCCGCCGAGGCCGCGGCCCAGATCGCAAAGGGCATCATCGCCGACGTCACTGCCGAGCTCGAGGTCTTCGACCCCGGCTTTACCTGCACCGTCGAGATTGCCGATAACGCTGAGGTCGAGGCTATGGACCAGAAGTCCGCGCTTGCCCTCATCCGCGCCCTGCGTCTTGCCCCTAACGGCGTGATTCGCCGCAACGTCGCCACCGACGGCTCCGTCGAGGTTTCCTCCAACATCGGTGTGGTTGCCACCTCTGACGACCAGGTCAAGATTATGCTGTCCCCGCGCTCCTCGATCACCTCGCTGCAGAACGAGTTCAAGGACCGCCTGCAGACGCTCGCCGATGTCCTGGGCTTCGACGCCAAGTTTGAGTTCGAGTATCCCGGCTGGAGCTATGCCGAGCATTCGCCGGTCCGCGACGTCTTTGTCGAGAGCTATCGCGAGCTCTTTGGCTCCGAGCTGCGCATCGAGTCCATTCACGCCGGCCTTGAGTGCGGCCTGTTTGCCGAGGCCCTGCACGGCCTGGACGCCATCGCCGTGGGCCCGACGCTCTCCGATGTCCACACTCCGGACGAGAGCATGGAGCTTGCTTCTGCCGAGCGCTTCTACGAGCTGCTCATCGACGTCCTCAAGCGCCTCGCTGCGTAAAGGTTGCGCTAGCAGCAGTTCGAGCCACGTGCTAGCGGATTGCAAATGACATTACGAGAGGGGACATCCGAGCTTTTGCGACGGGTGTCCCCTCTCTTTTGTTTGATAATTGCGAAATTAAGGCCACCTAGTCCATTTCTGCCTTGATGAGGTCGAGGGTGCGCTGGCAGTTTTCGCGGACGGGGCCGAGCATATGCTCGCGCAGGTCCGCCATGCCGGGCAGATCGGCGTATTCGTCCATGACCTCTTCCATGCAAATGGGCACTTCGTAGGCGAGGTCCATCATGGTCGCAAAGCAAAACTTCTCGGATAGCCCGGCATCGGTAAGCGCCGCCTCCAGCACGGGGTCGCCCATACCGTGGTATCGGCGGATAGCGCCTGGACCGATGCGCCCCACACGATTTTCGCCGCCAACGCTCATGGCAAGGCGCGCCCGGCGGCGCATGCGCTCATACGCCAAACCCGACGCGACATCGTACATTCGAGCCATCATGGCTGCGCCGTCGTTTCCAAGGAGCAGGGAATAGTTTTTCGCGTGCGCATCCGGTGCGCCGATAATGGCGTTGAAGAACAGTATCTGCGTAAACAGATACAGGTTAAGTTGATGGTGGCTCGTATTTACGAGGAGCTCTTGAATGTCGCGGGTGGTCGGGCCGCCGTCTGCTGTGTACTTTTGGGCGGGCATCACCCCAAGTGCCTGACAGAGGTCTTCTTGATGTAGGCGCCTGATCATTCCGTCTTCGACTTTCACGCGGTCATAGCGCTCAACAATGAGGGCAGGTTCGTCCTCAAACATACGATATTCGACGTTTGCCGTTGCGATACCGGCGCGCTGGGCGCTTTTCATGCAGACAAACTCATTGAGAGCCTCGAGTTTAAATCCGATAACGCCATTTTTGAAAATATGCGTTGTGGGCGAGGAGCCCATGCATTCGCACCAGCGGCCGTTTATGAACGCGAGCGCGAACTTGCCCTGGTTGCCTCCAAGTGACCAACTTTCATCTAGACCCATCCACGATGCATCGCGGTCATCTCTGATCGACTTGAGACGGAGAGCAATTTCGTGGTCGTCTATAGGGCGGTAGTCGCCAGCGCGATGCAGGACGGCGTCGGCATCTTCTTCGGCACAAAACTGCACTCCGCCCGGACAGTCGAGTCCGATATGGCTGAGCAACGCAACGGGATTGTTGGGCCTAACGTTGAATTCGGCGGCAATCGCTTTTCGTTGGTCCTCGCTGTCGGGTAGAAGGCCAAACAAGTACGGATTCATGACCTGTTGGCCGTATGTGCGATTTGATACGGGTATGTTGGTCGATAGGGTTGGCCCGTCATAGTCATGATCGTAGGTAAAGCTGATAAGACCGTTCTCATCTTGCGTGAGCGTTCCCGCAGGTACGCCGCAAATAATGGTCCGAAGTGATGTTCTGGCCATTGGCTATTTCCCTTCGGGCTTGGTTTGGTTAGATGCGTTTGCGGCAATCGAGACTCCGAGATTGGACATGGCGAAATCGGCGAAGGCCCTGTCGTAGAGCTCGGACGTAAAGGGGACATCTGCGAGAGCCGGAACGGCTGCGCTGCGACGGTTGCGATGGTGAAAACGTTGAGCGTGATGGCGCCTGGGGGTACTACGAGGTTGCAAATCAGCATGCGGGGCGTCGACTGGTTGCTCGTTTTTCGATTCGTCGATATCCCCTTGAGCGGCGAGCGACAGTCCAAGAGCACCGAAAACTGCCAGCAGCTTGTCGAGCCGAATGCCCGTGGCATCTCCCAGCTCGAGCGATGCGAGCAGGCGCTCCGAAACACCGGCTTTTTTAGCGAGGACGGCACGGGTGATCCCTTGCGCCTCGCGTGCCTGACGCACGTAGATGCCAGCTTGGCGCGGTGTGGTGATGGGAAGGATATCCACGGCGATCTCCTAACGTGCAGACTTTTGCATATCAGTATGACATGCAAAAGTCTGCATGAAAAGGCCTCATGCAAAACTCTGCATGAGGCCTCATACGGACGTTTAGTTTTGAAGGGTGTTTTACAGCACCAAAATCCCCAGGTGCTCCAGCAAAATCTTGAGGCCGATGAGGATGAGCACGACGCCGCCCACGATGGTGGCGGGTTTTTCGTAGCGCGCGCCAAAGGTGTGGCCGATCGCTACGCCGGCGACGGAGAAGATAAACGTTGTGACTCCGATAAGCGATACAGCGGGAACGATGTCAACCGAGAGCGCAGCAAATGAGATGCCCACGGCCAGGGCGTCGATTGAGGTGGCGATAGCCAGAATCAGGTACTCACCCAGGTCAATCTTTTCGGCATCCTTGCCGTCGCTCTCGTCCTCATCCTCGTCTTCGGTAAAGGCCTCCCACAGCATTTTGCCGCCGATAAAGGCCAAAAGGATAAAGGCGATCCAATGGTCGATGGGTCCGATGATGCTCATGAATTGACTGCCGAGCGCCCATCCGATTACGGGCATGCCGGCCTGGAAGCCGCCAAAGAACAGGCCGAGCACTACGGCGACCTTAAGGTTGATCTTCTTCATGCCAAGGCCCTTGCAGATGGATACGGCAAAGGCGTCCATCGAAAGGCCGATAGCGAGCAATACGAGCTCTGCGAGTCCCATAGTCTGGCTCCCTTTCTGCGGGCGGGCCCGCGTGTACCTCTTGGGGGAGTAACAAAAAAGACCCGTGGCGTACGCGTTGTGCGCACAGCCACGAGTCTCGTTCATTAAGGCAAGCCAGACCGCATCGGCCAGTATGTTGACTTGCCGCGCCACCGGAGGCGAACCCGGTCACGCGACTACTCCCTCATTTATGCGAATCCCGATGCTACCACATAAGCAGCTCATTTGGATTGGGGCTCTCAGCTGTGTTCGCTCATTCTGTAAGCATCGGATTTTGCGGGCGTCACAGGGGCAAACCGTGAGAAACTTATTGACGTTTATGGAGCGTATACGATGGGAGCGATGCCTTGGATAAGAACGAGCTGCAAAAGCGTATGGAACAGGCCATTCGCCTGACGGCACCTGGCCAGCCGATCCGCACCGCCCTCGACATGATCATTGCCGGTCACCTGGGTGCCCTTATCTGCGTCGGCGACACCGAAAACGTGCTCGCTGCCGGTAACGACGGCTTCCCGCTCAACATTTCGTTTACCTCGAACCGCCTGTTCGAGCTTTCCAAGATGGACGGTGCCATCGTTATCGATGGCGACCTCATCCAGATCCTGCGCGCCAACTTCCACCTCAATCCCGATCCCTCGCTTGCCACGAGTGAGACGGGCATGCGTCACCGTACTGCCGCTCGCATGTCGGTGCTCACCGACGCCATCGTGATCTCGGTTTCGGCTCGTCGCGCCGTCGTTAACGTGTACGTTCACGGCAAGAGCTACGAGATCCAGCCCGTCACCACCATCATGAGCTCGGTCAACCAGCTCGTCGCCACGCTCCAGACTACCCGTCAGTCGCTCGACCGCTCCCTGCTGCGCCTGACGGCCCTCGAGCTCGACGACTACGTCACGCTCGCCGACATTACCGGTATTTTCTCGAGCTTCGAGATCATGCAGCAGGCAAAGACCGAGCTTAAGGATTGCATTGTCAAGCTGGGCAACCAGGGCAAGCTCGTGCAGATGCAGCTCGAGCAGCTCGCGGGCTCCAGCATGGATACCGAATACGACTTGATGATCCGCGACTACGCAAGCGATTCCTCCGAGGCAAACGCCGAGAAGATCCGCGCCGAGCTTGCCCGTATGACGCCTAAGGACCTATCCGACCCGCAGCACGTGGCGGCAGTTCTGGGTTACGACGACCTGGACGAGGACTCCGTCATGACGCCGCTGGGCCTGCGCACGCTTTCGCGCGTGTCCGTCGTGCGCGACGGCGTGGCCGAGAAGATCGTCGACGAGTACGGCTCGCTGCAGGAGCTCATGGACGACATCAGCGAGGATCCGGAGCGCTTGGGCGACTTTGGCGTCAACAACCCTGCCATTCTTGCGGACTCGCTGTACCGCATGAAGGGCACCAAACAGGGGAACGCATAATGGCGCCCGTATGCGCCGTGGTCGTTGCCGGCGGCAGCGGCCAGCGCTTTGGAAATCCCGGCGGCAAGCAGCTCGTTAATGTGGCGGGCCGTCCGCTCATGAGCTGGTCCATCCGCGCGTTCGATCGTAGCGATAAGGTCGGCCATATCGTCGTGGTTTGCCCTGCCGAGCGCCGTGCCGAGATGCGCCGCCTGGCCATCGACCCGTTTGACTATGACACGCCCATCAGCTTTGCCGATGCCGGCGATACCCGTCAGGATTCCACCCGTGCCGGCGTGCATGCGGTTCCGGCGGGTTTCGAATATGTCGCCATCCACGACGGCGCTCGTCCGCTCATTACGACCGAGGCCATCGACCACGCTATCGACGTGCTCGTGAGCGACCGTGCCCTCGACGGTGTCGTGTGCGGTCAGCCCGCGATCGACACGCTCAAGATCGTTGACGGCGATAATATCGTCGAGACGCCGCCGCGTGAGCTCTACTGGGCAGCGCAGACGCCGCAGATCTTTAGCGTCGATGCTATGAAGCGCGCCCACGCTGCAGCCATTGCCGAGGGCTTTATCGGTACCGATGATTCGTCGCTGGTCGAGCGCATGGGTGGGCGCGTCCGCTGCGTCCAGAGCCCACGCGATAACCTTAAGGTGACGGTGCCCGAGGACCTGCGTCCCGTAACCGCGATTCTGCTTGGCCGCATGGCCGAGGGAGAGGACCTTCCCCATGTTCAGTAACCTGCGCATTGGCCATGGCTACGACGTTCACCGTCTGGTGGAGGGGCGTCGATGTATCATCGGCGGTGTCGACATTCCCTACGAGCGCGGCCTGCTGGGCCACTCGGATGCTGATGTGCTCGCGCACGCCTTGGCCGACGCCATTCTGGGCGCCTGCCGCGGGGGAGACATCGGCAAGCTATTCCCCGATACCGACCCTGCCTACGAGGGCGCCGACTCGATGGTGCTGCTTGCCCGCGTAATGGACTATGCGCGTGAGCTGGGCTTTGAGTTTGTCGATGCCGACTGCACCATTGCCTGCCAGCAGCCTAAGATCACCCCGCATCGCGATGCCATGCGCGCCAACCTTGCCCATGCCCTGGGCGTTGACGTCGAAAACGTGGGCGTCGCCGCCACTACGACCGAAAAGCTCGGTTGGGAAGGCCAGGGCGAGGGAATCGGCGCCTGGGCCGTTTGCCTGCTACAGAAAACCGTTAAGGAGTAACGAATGCGTATCTACAACAGCGCTACCCATAAAAAGGAAGAGTTCCAGCCCATCGAGTCCGGCAAGGTCCGCATGTATGTGTGCGGCCCCACGGTCTACGACAACATCCACATCGGCAATGCCCGCACGTTCATCAGCTTTGACGTGATTCGTCGCTGGCTCATCGCGAGCGGCTACGAGGTCACGTTCGCCCAGAACCTCACCGATGTCGATGACAAGATCATCAAGCGCGCCAACGAGCAGGGCCGCACTGCCGCCGAGGTCGCGACGGAGTTCTCCGACAAGTTCATCGGCGTCATGCGCGCCGCCAACGTGCTCGATCCCGATGTGCGCCCCCGCGCCACCAAGGAGATCGGTCCCATGATCGCCATGATCAAGACGCTCATCGAGCAGGGCCACGCTTACGCCGCCGATAACGGCGACGTGTACTTTGCCGTGCGCAGCGATCCCAACTATGGTCAGGTCTCGGGCCGCAACATCGATGACCTTATGGTGGGTGCGCGCATCGAGGAGAACGAGGACAAGAACGACCCGCTCGACTTTGCCCTGTGGAAGGCCGCCAAGCCCGGCGAGCCCAGCTGGCCGAGCCCCTGGGGCGAGGGCCGTCCCGGTTGGCACACCGAGTGCGCCGCCATGGTACACCGCTACCTGGGCACCCCGATTGACATCCACGGCGGCGGCTCCGACCTTGCCTTCCCGCATCACGAGAACGAGTGCGCCCAGGCCACCTGCGCCTGGCACCAGGGCTTCTCCAACACCTGGATGCACACGGGCATGCTGCTGGTTGACGGCGAGAAGATGTCCAAGTCGCTCGGAAACTTCTTTACGCTGGCCGAGGTGCTCGAGCAGCACTCTGCCGCGGCCCTGCGCCTGTTGATGCTGCAGACGAGCTATCGCTCGCCGCTCGACTTCTCCTGGGAGCGCCTGGAGGGTGCCGAGAACTCACTCACGCGTATTGCCGGTACGGTCGAGAACCTTCGTTGGGCTGCGAACCATGCGACGGCCGATGCCGATGCGGGTGCCGCCGAGGCGTTTTCCGCCAAGGCCGCCGAGACCCGCGCCGCCTTTAAGGAGTGCATGGACGACGACTTTAACACCGCCGGTGCCATGGGTGCTGTCTTTGGCTTTGTCACCGAGTGCAATCAGTATCTGGAGCAGGCGGGCGATGCTGCCGACAAGGCCGCAGCCCTGGCTGCCGCCGATACGCTGGCCGAGCTGCTCGATACGTTTGGCGTTGAGCTTCCCGAGCCCAAGGTCGAGTTGCCGCTGGGCCTGCTGGGCGTTGCCGCCGGTTTGGTTGCCTACACGGGCGACGACGTGGACGAGGCCGCTGCCAAGATTCTCGAGGCTCGTGCCGAGGCTCGTGCCGCCAAGAACTGGGATCTGGCAGATGCCATCCGTGATCAGCTCAAGGACCTGGGCCTGACGATTGAAGATACCGCCGCCGGCACTCGTATCAAATCTCTCTAATCCCCGCGGGTTTCCCAAGCACCCGACCTTGCCGTTCAAACCGTCGCTCGCGTACTCAAGTACGCGTCGCTCCTCTTTCACGGCAATCTCGGGCACTTGGAAAACCCGTACCGACCGCCCGAATTAATATTCATGGGCGGTCGTTTATTTTGTTTCGTTTGATAGTTGTATTTAGGAGGTCACTTTATGGCCGACAATCGCAAGCGTGCGCCTCGTGGCGGCAAGCAGGCTGCTTCTGGCTCGCGTCCGATTCGCCGCAATGACCGCGCTGCCGCTCCCAAGGGCCAGCGCGATCGCACCCAGGCCGCACGTCCGCAGCGCGATCGCAACCGCGACGCTGTCCAGGCTCCCAAGGGCGAGTTTATCGAAGGTCGCCGTGCTGCCGCCGAGGCGCTACGCACCGGTTTTCCCATCAAGTGCGCGCTCATTGCCGAGGGCGGGGAGCGCGACGCCGCCTTGTCGCGCCTGGTCGACGACCTCAACGCCGCGGGTGTCCGCATTAAGTATGTGCCGCGCGCGCAGCTCGACGCACTGTCGAGCCATGGCGCTCACCAGGGCATCGCGCTCGAGGTTGGCAACTTCCCCTATGCCGATGTCGTCGATATTCTCGACCGCGCGGGCGAGGGCCCGGCACTTGTCGTGGTGCTCGACCATGTGACTGACGACGGCAACTTTGGTGCCATCGTGCGCTCCGCCGAGGTTGTGGGCGCGGCCGGCGTCATCATCGCCAACAAGCGTGCCGCCGGCGTGACCGTGGGCAGCTACAAGACTTCAGCCGGCGCCGTCATGCATCTGCCTATCGCGCAGGTGCCCAACATCGCCCGTGCACTCGACGATCTTAAGGCCGCTGGCTTTTGGGTGGGCGGTGCCTCTGAGCACGCCGAAGGCAGTTGCTGGGATGCTCCCTTCGAGGGCCGCGTGGCGCTCGTCATGGGCTCCGAGGGCGACGGCATCTCGCGTCTGGTGCTCGAGAAATGCGACTTTTTGACCAAGCTTCCCCAGCGCGGCATGACCGAGAGCCTCAATGTTGCCCAGGCGACCACGGCGCTGTGCTTTGAGTGGCTGCGCCGCAACGCCGGCGAGCTCATGGGGGAGGAGTAGCGCATGTCCAAGAAAAACCGTGCCAAGTCCAAGGCCAAGCGCTTTGGCGAGGGCTCGGCCAAGCCGATTGTTTCGGCCGCGACCTATGGCGTGGGCGGCAATGCGTTTGCGCAGGCCATCGCCGACCCAGTCTCGACGGTGCACTCCAACAAGCCCGAGCTGCTGGTGGTCGACGGTTACAACGTGATCCACTGCACGCCGCGCTACGAAAAGCTCGTGTATGACCATTCCGACGATCCGTATTCCAGCGACGTTCACGATATGGCCCGAACTGCGCTCATTAATGACGTAGCGGCGTTTGCCCAGGGCCGTTACGAAGCCGTGATCGTGTTCGACGGCGCGGGCAATATCTCCAACGAGCGCCCCAACCTGCCGGCCCGCGGTGTGCGCATCGAGTTTTCGCCGACGGGCGTCTCTGCCGATACCGTGGTGCAGAAGCTCTGCATCGAGGCGCGCGAGGAAGGCCGCGCGTGCTCCGTGGTATCGAGTGACGGCACGATCCAGGCCGTCGTCATGGGCAAGGGCGTCACGCGCATCTCGAGCCGTATGCTGGTGGACGAGATCAAACAGATCGATAACGACGTTCACGAGGCAGAGGAAGCTCCGCAGATCAAGATGACTCTGGGCAGCCGCCTGAGCCCCGATACCCTGGCCAAGCTCAAGGCGTTGCGCGGACGGTAGGGGAGTTGGCGGGGCAATGCTGCCTTGCTAACTCCATTCAGCGATGTCGATCATTCTTTCGAGGCGCCACGTTAGCGCCTCTTTTAGATAAGGTAGTCTCGCTGCTAGAGCATCGTTTTTAGACAGAATCTCGATTGCCTCGTCGACAAAGCCTTTGAGTTTGTCTCCATCGAACCAGCCCATGTCCTCGACGAGCAGCATTTGTTTGGCGGGGCTTGAATGAAACTGCGCGCTGGTAAAACTGTGTTCTCCCGCCCTAAGCTCCTCTAGTGATATGTTGCACCAGAGTGATGAGCCTGAATCGAAGATGGGGGCTGGTCTGCAGACTAGTGAGTTGACGTTTCGCACGAGGCCAAAGTTACGCCAATGACGATCGTAGTTGGCGATGATGTCGTCGCACACGATCATGCGGTCAAGGGCATCCTTGACGCCTGTCACCCCGAGTTCCTCGCAGTTTGCTACGTATCGCTCGTAGTCGGTTAGCCGTTCATCTACGTTTGCGTGCTGGTTTACATAGAACGCAGGGACATACTCTTCTTCATCAGTTAAGAAGACATCGCATATGCTCAGGGCGGAAGTGCCCGTGCCCTCGAGCGAGTAAGGCACATAATCGCAGGCGTTTAGGATGCGACGGTGGAGCGCGGTCGCCACCAGCTCGTTGTAAGGTTCCTGGTTCAGGTGCGCTCCTGCCTTATGCAGAATTCGACGCCCACCCTCGCACGTCCAGTACTTTTGAAGATTGCCGTCCGAGGTGTTATCGGGCTTTGCGGCAGCCGCTTTTCCCTCTGGGGCAAAGGGCGCAATGGACAGCGAGACGTCATCAAAGGCGTTATTGAAGAAGTTAATATCCTCCCAGACGAGACCGGAATCTTGGGGTCTAATCCAATACTGGTCGGATAAGGAGAGGCCAAGATTTCGCTGGACGAGTTCATCGGGAACATCGACTGCGGCTTCTGCAAGCAGGGAGGCTAGCCCAATGCGTGCGAGCGGGATACCGCGGCCGCGCCACCAGATGCGGAAGGAGTCTAGCGATATGGGGCTATTAGGGCCAAATACTCCAATAGGGGCGTGGGCGTAATCGATGTCGGCACCGATGTGGGTAAAGTCTTTTCGCGATGTACTGTAGACCAGCTGAGCGACTTCGTACGTGCGGTTCATGAGGGTGAACGCGATCTCGCTCTTACCGTGGCCGCGGCGGGGACGTCCTCCCGTTTTGGTCACGGAGCGGAGTCGCGTATCGACGCTGTCTTTGTCGATGAGCCATACACCAGAAGCCTTGCGGGCCTCAAGTGCTCCGTTTTTTATGAGCTCCTGCACCCTGCGCGGAGTGATGCCGAGCAGTTCGGCTGCTTCCTTGGTAGTAAGCATCGCGAAACCCTTCGTTAGAACGAATAGTTTTATATAAAGCAATTGTAATTAAAACTATTCGTTTTGACGAATGGTTTTGAGATTGGGGGCGAACCGACAGAAATGAACGGGCCTGGTACCTGTTGTTGCTGGATTTTGCATATTTGTATAACGCTGTGTGGCCTGTTGCGCCTCGTCCGCAATTCCTTTATTCTTAACTGGCTTCGCGCGAAAGCGCCAAGTGTGCCAGTGTGGCGCAACGGTAGCGCAACTGATTTGTAATCAGTGGGTTGCAGGTTCGATTCCTGTCACTGGCTCCATTAACAAAAACGCAGGTCAGAGGTTATTTTCTCTGACCTGCGTTCTTGTTTTGGGGCTGTTGTGTGCAATGGACTGTGCAATGGCGTGTGCAATAAAACGGGTTTTAGCCTCTAAATTGAATTATTGAAATTCATAGTTCCGTCATTTTACCGGCCATGTTCATCCATTTTGCGAGCGGCTTTATCCAGTTGATCGTTGCTGATCCTCTTGTCTTTTTTACGTCGGACGCGCTGCTCGTGCGCTTTACAGCAATAGCCATTTTTATCGCGCGCATTGTTTCGATCTTTGAACCGATCTTCGTTTGCATCCTCCTGTTTGACGTAGGCCTTCATTGTCTGCTGACGAATCTTGTACGGTCGCCCGCATACGCGACAAGTGTTCCAGGAGAAATGGCTCTCAAGGGTTTCAAGTAGCTGTATCGCCCAGGCTCTTGTCAAGCTTCCGTAAATTAGATTTTGATCGTTTAAATTCCGGTTGACCATTCGACGCAAAGTCTGCTCTTGAATGAAGGCATGAGGTTCAGGATAAGGGTTGATGGCGAGATCAATGAATGTTGCAAGGGCTATCTCTATCGACTCGAATTGATCGCTCACCCAGATCTTAGTCCCCTCCTCCATTTCAAATGTGCCGGGTTTAGCTACTGCTAGCTGTGGCTCGGAGGCATCGATCATTTGAAGTGCCCAACGCAACTGCGAAAATCTATTTTCAAAAATATCTTTGTTCTGAGAGATGCATACCTGATGCAAGACGTAGTCGTATGCACGGTCACCGTAAGCTGCTTTGCCTGTAAATAGAAGCGTGGCTAATTGCATGAATGCCATCGTTGTAACGAGATCGTCCAGCAAAATGACCTGTTCCTTCTTATACCTGATGCCCTCGGTTAAGTTGGCGACCTCGGTTCCCTGTGAGCGGCCCTTATCCTTGAAGCTATTAAATAGGGCGCAATCACGATTCGAGCTGATTTCAGCGCTTCTTTCTGATGCATTCAATGCGTCATACCAAATATCTAGACCATCCTGCTCCGGCTTATCGGAGAAGACGTCGTTTGAGATGAAACGTTTTTCAACGCGTTCAGATTGGTTCGCATATGGAGTGGTTGGAAGTCCATACCTCTCAACAAACTGAATGATTTTCTTTGGATCATTCAGATCTACGTCCAAAAGGGTTCCGGTTGAGAAGCCCGAAGGGATGCCGTAGGCAATCGAATGGGGCTTGCAGATAAGCGCGATTCGTTCTATTCCGAAGATTTCAGCATTTTTTTCCCGGCACGAGGGAAGCGTCCAAGGCATGATTTCCGTCGGCATAGATGCCGGTACTTTGATTGCGGGGCAGTTCATCGTTCTCTCCTTACTATCCGAAAATAATTCAATACCGTTCTATTCACATCTTATATATGACATCCGCCGAGGTAAAGCCTAGTTTATAAATTGCATTCGATATAAACGAAGGGAGTTCAAATGGACGATATGAATGCAAATCAAATGGGTGTGGTGAGGCGCAAGGAGTGGTGCCGCGCGTTGGGTAAAATCCCGCACGCTTACGTAACTGCTCGCGACATCGCAGTACTTCTCCATGTCTGTAAGACGACGGCGATTGAGGTTCTTAAAGCCGCTGGCGGGGTCAAGATTGGTCGAGCCTGGCGTGTCGATAAGGCCGACCTGGTTGAGTACCTGGCATCTCTGGAGAGCAGCAACCATGCCTGCTAAGCCGGTCGCCGCATGCCTCGACGCCGCGCTGCCCGTTGGCGGTACGCGCGGCGTCGCCGCGCACGTCACTGACGCGTGTGGCGCTGCCGAGCGTACCGCCAACGGTGCTGCGCTTGTCGAAAATGCTGGCTTAACGACCAAGATGGACTCTATGAACGGTGCCGATACCCCCACCCCCATCATCCATATCAAGACGACTGTCACCCCTGAAGAGTGGTCGTTGCTCTGTAAGAAAGAAGGCTTGAAGAATGAGGGGCGGGGTGTGGGGGGTAAGGAATGCTCCGAAGTTGATCGAAGAGGAGAGCTCTAAAAGACTTAAGAAGGTGATGAAGAATCAAGAAATAATCAATGACGATTGGTTCGTGAAGGGGAAATGGCTCTGGGTTACCGGTAAAGACCAAGATGAAGCTGCAGTTGAAGCGACGTTGAAGGCAATTGCAACGGGCTCTGAGTTCGAGTTCGCTTCGGCGAAACAAATGGTGTCAGCCTGGAATAGTGCTGATTTGTACGGCTCGAACAACAAAGACAGGACTTTGGATAAGTATCGCTCGGTTCAGAACCTGCTGGTGTCGTATCTGGGTTATTCGAGGGACAAGACAGAAGTCAGCATGCTGTACGAGCTTCTCGACGAGCGTCGTCTAAATAAACGTGCGACCATTCTGTCGTCGATTTATTCAGGAAAGGAGCTGCGTAGCTACTATCTGCGTCTCGGCGCTAAAGCGGAAGAAGTCGACAAGCTGTTTGACTGTTTAAAGAAAACGGTTTGCACGACTGCGCAATGATCATCATCGACATTCGAATATAGTTGAGCCCGGCTATGCCGGGCTTTTTGATGAGAGGTCGCTAATGCAGTATTGCTCTTCGCCGATTCGCCTTCAAATGAGCATTAACTGATAAATGACTTTATCTAAAATGATGACATCTGAGCTGCAACAAAGGAGTCGCTATATGAAGACCGTCTACGATGCCCTTGATCCTATCGTCAATGGGTCGGCAACGACCAAGGAGAAGGGCGACAAGTACGAGGCGGCCTGCATTTACTATCTCAAGAATGACCCCTTCTACGCGCTGTTCTTCTCCCGCGTCGGGACGATAGCCCAGGCACTCGAATGGGACGATTGCCCCGTCCACGACACCCAGGACAACGGAATCGACCTTATGGCCCAGACCGCCGAGGCGGGGGAGTGGTGGGCAATCCAATGCAAATGCTACGACGGCGAGAAGGACCTCCCCAAGGGCATCTGCGACTCGTTCTTCGCCCATGCCGCTTTTATCGACGGCGTCGACTCCCTGATGGTCATGACGACGGCGAAGGGCCCGGGAAAGAACCTCCAGAAGCAAATCGACGCCAGCGGGTCCATGTACATCGATACCGCCAAGATGGCGGCCTCCAATATCGACTGGGCGCCGTTCATCGAAGGTGTTCCCGCCGGCGAGCGTGTGACCTACGACCTCCGTTCGCATCAGGAGCGCGCGGTCGCGGCAATCGAGGAAAAGTGGGCGGAGTTTGACCGCTGCAAGGCGATCATGGCGTGCGGCACGGGAAAGACCCTCATGTCCCTCCGCCTCGTCGAGGACTGGATCGGCCCCGCCGCCGGCACGATACTCTTCTGCGCGCCGTCGATCTCCCTCGTCGGACAGTCCATGCGCGAGTGGATGGGCCAGAGCCGCGTGCCCATGTCCTCGCTCGTCGTCTGTTCGGACTCGAAGGCGTCGCGCAAGGACGACGTCATCCCGATGACGCTCGATTCATTCGAGTATCCTGCGACGACGAATCCCGAGAGCCTGTACCGCTCGTTCAAGCGTTGCAGGCGATCGAACCCCGACGGGCTGGTCGTCATCTTCTCGACCTACCAATCCATCAGTGTCATCCATGACGCGCAGGCGCTCGGCATGCCCGAGTTCGATGTCGTTGTGTGCGATGAGGCCCACCGCACGACCGGCAACGCTCTTCCGGGCGTCTCCAAGACGGAGGCTTCGGCCTTCATGAAGATCCACTTCAACGAGAACGTTGCCGCCAAGAAGCGCCTGTACATGACGGCGACCCCGCGCATCTACGGCGAGACCGCCAAACGCAAAGGCGCCGAGGAGGACTACACCATTGCCTCCATGGACGACGAGTCTATCTACGGCCCCACCGCCTACCAGATCAAGTTCGGCGAGGCCGTGGAGCAGAAACTGCTCACCGACTACAAGGTCGTCGTCCTTACCGTTCAGGAGGATGCCATCGGGGACCGCCTACCTTCTTTGGAGAGCGACCAGGGCGTTAACGCAATGAGCCTCGAGCCCTCGGACATCGGCAAGATTATCGGTTGCTGGAAGGGCCTCGTCGATCACGGCGAGGGCGCGCCCGACGACGCGACCGGCCTCGGTGGCATGCTCGTCGTCGATGACGTCGAGACCATGGTGACCGACTGCAAGCCGCTACACCGCGCCGTCGGCTTCTGCTCGACCATCAATGCATCGAAGACCATCACGGAGGCCTTCTCGCAAATCGTCGAGAAGTTTGCCGAAGACGAGCACGAGGAGCTCCCGCTCAAGTGCGAGCTGCGCCACGTCGACGGCAACATGCCATCTGATCAGCGCACGAGAAATATCACCTGGCTCGGAGGGGACGTCGCCGAGGACGAGTGCCGCATCCTCACCAATGCACGCTGCCTCGCCGAGGGTATCGACGTGCCCAACCTCGACGCCGTCATCTTCTTCAATGCCAAGAACTCGACCGTGGACGTTGTCCAGGCCGTCGGCCGCGTCATGAGGCGCGCCGAGGGTAAGGACTTCGGCTATATCATCCTGCCCATTTTCGTCCCCGCCGGCATGACGCCGGAGGAGGCGCTCGACGACAGCAAGGTTTTCGCGAACGTTTGGAGCATCCTCCAGGCCCTCCGCTCGCACGACGAGCGAATCGAGGCCAAGGTCAACGCGCTCGCCCTCCAGCAGGAGGCCGAGAAGAACAAGGTCGCAGGATCTGCCAACCAGAAGGGATGGGACGCCGGCGACCTCAAGCTCAAGCAGGAGGAGGAGAGTCAGAAGGCGGCCGAGATCACGCAGGGCGTGCAGATGAGGCTCACCTTCTTCCCGGTCGAGCGCTGGGAGAAGGCCGTCAAGACCACGCTGGTCAAGAAGTGCGGCACGCGCATCTACTGGGATGAGTGGGCCGAGGACGTGGCGAAGATCGCCCAGCGCCACATCGAGCGCATCGGCAGGCTCGTCCGCGAGAACGACGAGGTGTCCGGCAGCTTCAAGACGTTCCTGTACGGCCTCCGGGATTCCCTCAACCCCAGCATTACCGAGCAGGACGCGGTCGAGATGATCGCCCAGCACATCATCACCGTCCCGGTGTTCGATGCCCTGTTCGGAGACTTCGAGTTCGCGAAATCGAACCCGGTGTCCGTCGCCATCGAGCGTTTCCTGGGCGTACTCGAAGAGCATAAGATCGAGGAGGCATCGGATTCCGAGGTCCTCGACGACGTGTATGCGAGCGTGCGCCGCCGCGCGGCCGCCATCCAGTCGGATGCGGCACGCCAGCAGCTCATCCGCGACCTCTATGAGAAGTTCTTCAAGGTTGCGTTCAAGGCGACCTCGGACAAGATGGGCGTCGTCTACACCCCGACCGAGATCATCGACTACATCCTCCGCGAGACCGACCGCGTCCTCAAGCGCGAGTTCGGCCAGTCGCTTGCCGACGACCGCGTGCATATCCTGGACCCCTTCGCGGGCACGGGCTCGTTCATGGCGCACCTCATCGAGAGCGACCTCATTCCCGACGAGAAGCTCAAGCGCAAGTACACCCGCGAGATCCACTCCAACGAGATCCTGCTGCTCGCGTACTACATCATGACGGTGAATATCGAGTACGCCTACCATGCCCGCATGGGCGGCGACTATCAGCCGTTCGAGGGCGCGGTGCTCACCGATACGTTCCAGATGACCGAGGAATCGAACACCCTCGATGACGAGGTGTTCTATGACAATACGGATCGCGTGCGTATCCAGAACGCGCTCCCGATCCGGGTGATTGTGGGCAACCCACCGTACTCGGTAGGCCAGACGAGCGCCAACGACAACAACCAGAACGAGAAGTATCCGACGCTCGACAGACGCATCGCGCAGACGTACGTCGCGAAGACAACTGCGACCAATAAAAACTCCCTGTACGATTCTTACATCCGAGCGTTCAGGTGGGCGAGTGACCGAATCAAGGATAAGGGCATCGTCTGTTTCGTTAGCAACGGGGGCTGGGTCGACGGGTCCTCGTCCAACGGGTTTCGTCGCTCGCTCGTCGAGGAGTTTAATAGCATCTATGTCTTCAACCTTAAGGGGAACCAGAACACTTCAGATTGGAAGCGCGAGGGTGGCAAGGTGTTTGATGCTGGCGCGAAAATCGGTGTCGCTATAACCATGCTGGTCAAGAATCCAGATTCTAAAGAGCGTGGCGTTATCCACTACCACGATATTGGCGACTATCTAAGCCGCGAGGACAAGTTGAATCTGATTCGCGATTTTGCGGTCAATGGCGACATGGAATGGTCGATTATCAGGCCTGACAGATACGGTGACTGGCTGAATCAGCGAGACGATTCGTTTTATGAATTCGCACCGCTGGGAGTAACGAAGAGGAAGCCCCCCTACGGTCTATTTGCCATCTGGTCTGCGGGCCTTAAAACGCAGCGCGACCCTTGGGCGTGGGGATTTTCTCGTTCGAAAGTGCAGGAACAAATGGAGCGCCTGCTATCGAACATGGACGCTGAGATTCAAACCGCGAAGGGCGAAGGGCGCGCAATTGAATATGATCCGACCCGCTTCAGCTGGACGCGGCGTATGGAGGATGCTGCTAGGAAGGGAGAGCGGCTGGTCTATAACTGTGACGAGGTCGTAATGGGGTCGTATAGGCCGTTCTGTAAGCAATGGGTTTACTACGACCGTGTGATGAACGAAAGGACCTACCAGCAGCCCCGCCTTTTCCCTCTCGCGGTAAGCGGGAGGGAAAAGGCCGAAAGGACCTACCAGCAGCCCGATATCCTCTCAAAGATAACGGGAAAAGGCGGGGCCGAAATGACCTACCAGCAGGACTCCTTCCGTTGCTTGGATAATTTGGTCATTACGGTTCAAGGAAATGAAGCGGTGCCGTTTTACGCATTGATTTATGATTCGATTCCCAGTCTGACCGCTCATGGCGGAAATCAGTGTTTCCCTCTGTTCTGGTATGAAGAAAAGCAAGTTGGGATGAATCTCTTCAGCGGAAATGGCCGTGCTGCTTCTGGTGACCAGACGTCTCTTTATGGTAATGAGGCGCCTTGTGTCGAACGGTCCTATACGCGCCACGATGCCATCACTGATGAAACCCTTAAGGTTTTCCGTGATGCTTATCCGCACGCGTTTCCGAACCGCTACAAGAAGGACGGAGGCATCGAGCTCACCAAGACCGATATCTTTTATTACGTCTACGGCATCCTGCACTCTCCTGAGTATCGCAAACGCTTCGAGTCGAATCTCAAGAAAGAGCTGCCGCGCATCCCGCTCGCTGCGGACTTTGCCAGGTTTTCGGAGGCGGGACGAAAACTCGCCCATCTTCATCTCGATTACGAGGAAATTGACCCATGGGCATCGATTGTCGAGGACGGTGACTCGGTGAACCCTGGCCGTACGGTCAAGATGGCATTCGGCAAGTGCAAGAAGGACGAGGGGCATCCCAAGGGCCAGGACATGACCGTCCTCAAGGTCGCCGAGAACATGACGCTGCGCGGTATCCCGCTTGGGGCATACGAGTACGTCGTTAATGGGCGCTCGGCCATCGGCTGGCTCATGGATCGCTATCAGGTCCGCAAGGACAAGGCGTCGGGCATCGTCAACGACCCCAACGACTACAGCGACGACCCGCGCTATATCGTCGACCTGGTCGAGCGCGTCGTGACCGTGTCGATGGAGACCATCGCTATCGTTAACGAGTTGCCAGCCCTGAACGAGAAGGCCCAGCCTGCCGACTGGCCCGCCGCATGGAAGGTGAAGTAACAGCTGAAGGGGATTCATGATTCGCGGATAGCGACGTTGCATATTGGGGTTGATGAACATCGCCCGATAGCGTGTCGCCGCGGGACGGATGGTTATCACAACTGCCCGGTTCTCGAAGGAGGCACGACGCTATGCAGAAGGTCTACTCGGCCAGACGGTCGTGCTCGTCGACGGCCCCGCGCTCGCCGGCCTCATGACCGACTACGGTGTCGGCGTGAGCACAAGGCAGGTTTACGAAATCAAGGCCGTGGACACGGACTTCTTCGAAGAATAGCGAGCAAGCGGCTACCTCGCGCCCTTCCGCCCGTTGCACTTCGAGCAGAGCACCTGCAGATTAGACGGCACGGTCTTACCGCCCCTAGCGACCGGCACGATATGGTCGATGTGCAATCCAACACCATCGGGCATGTACTTCCCGCACATCTGGCAGGTGTAGTTGTCCCTTCGCGCTATCTGCTCGCGCAGCTGTTTAGTCATCAGCTTCCGCTGGTTGCGAGCATGGTAATCCCTGAGCGTCGCTTCGTCGTTAATGGCGGCGAGGCGGTTTCGCCTGTTCACAACCCAGTCCCAGCTCACGGCCATCACGCTATCGTCCACGGACACCTTGTAGGACGTCTTCGCGTAGTTCCTCTGCCTGTAGCGTGTCTGCTCACGGCACGTGACAAACTGGAACGCGTGCGCGTCGTCGAGTGTCTCGGCGTATTGCCGCTCCCGGCGCTTCCGCAGGCTGCAGGTCTTCAGGTATTCCTCCTGCTGTGCCTTCCACTCCTGGATGTAGGAGCGCTCCGCGACTATCTTTTCCCAGTTGGCGGGCTCGAGCATAAAGCGATCTATCAGGTCGTCGATCTTCACGTTGCGCCTGCCGGAGACATCGAACCGCTCGACGAAGTATGGGTAGTGAAAGGGATTCGCCAGGACTCTTCGCACCAGAGAGACGACGCAGCAGATGAGAACAATCGAGACAACGGCCGCAACGATGTAGGGAAGCAGATCGACGGCGACGAGATTTCCCCATTTATCGACATGATAGTAAGTAAACAAGATGGCTCCCATTCGCTCGTATTGGCATCAGATGATAGACCAACGCAAGCACTCGCCCTTTTACCACCCCGCCCAGACACAACCACGCAACCCCCACACCATGTTCGCTTTACAAAACCAAACGCCCGACCGATACTGGTAGAAGCAAAACACGAACACGTGTACGGGAGGTAAGGCATATGATCATGAAGAAGCACTCCCTCGCGGGCACCTGCGGCATCCCCACGGAGGACCGCCGCATCTACATCCCGGTGGACGTCAACGGGACCGACGACCCCGACCGTGGCCCGTCCGACCCGGTCACCATCCACTGGCCCGACGGCCGCTCCTGGCAGGTCGAGTCCATCTACTTCCGCTCCGAGTTCGGCCGCGCCCTCTTCGGCAATCTCTGCGTGCGCTACGACGTCTGCATCGCAAAGCAGCGCAAGACGGTCTGGTGGGAGCACGGCGACTGGTTCGTCGAGCGTGGCAGCGGCATGGCGGTGACGCCCGCGTGACAGATCACACCAAGGACTTCGGCGGCGGCATCACGGTGCGCGCCCGCGGCGACAGGCCAGGTCGGCGCGTCCACAAGCAGTACGTCGACGTCTACGCCCGCGCAAACGCCGACGGGACCATGGTCCCCATCCGCGTCTGCTGGCCGGACGGGCGCTGCTTCACCATCGATCAGATCCTCGAGATCGAGCCCTTCGGGGCTATCGTGCAGAACGCCCAGACGGCCACCTACACCGTTCGCTTCGGCCAGTGGCGCACCCAGCTCATGCTCGAGCACTACCACGAGGAGGACGACATCCACGGGGCTGAGGACCACCTGCGCTGGTGGGTCTGGGCGTTCGACAACACCCTCACCAAGAACGACGTGGGGGTGTAGACCCGTCGCCGGAACGTAAACGTCGTACGTCAAAAGGCCTCTGTCCTCCGAATGTCCCGTTCAAAAAAGTGACGAGCGCTCGTCAGGGTCAAAATGCTGCATATCAAAATCGCTCAAGCAATCGGCTACAATGCGAAGTGGCGGGCAACGCATACGCGGTGCCCTTTCGCTTTAAGACCTCTTTGCGTGCTTTCCGGGCTACTTGGGGGTCTTTTATCATGTCACAGAGCAACCGCCAAACGTCAAAAACGTCCGCTAGGCGTAAGGCCATCAAGGCGCTCGTCGGAGTCGAAAGGTTTTCCTGTAATGCATGACGCGAGATTGTCGGCAAATCGGTCGATTTGGCCTGCGGCATATTCGACGATTCTGTCCGGATCCTGTAGGTCGCCGCGGGATGCCGCGAGGAGCGTCGCCGCGAGCCCGCGCATCTCGTAGCTGATATCGAAGATCTGGTTCTGCTCGGCTTCTGTCATGGATGCCCCTTTCCGGAAACGATGCGTAATCCATATTCTCCCCTTCGGGCCCGCCGCCGGCGGGCCCTTTTGCTGCCGCCGGTATCCGGCATGCGCCGCCGTATGGCCACGGCTCCGCGGCCGGGTGGCACCTCCGCTACGCCGCGTCAAGGGGGCCCATGAGACCCCGCACAAACCTCCGCTCCGCTCCGGTTGGTGGAGGTCGTCATGGACCTCCCTTGACCCGCCTTCGCTCCGGTGCGGCTTTGCAGGGAGCAAAGCCGACGACGACGCGCGGCGTCGCCATTCGGCTTTGCCCGCAGGGGCGAGATGTTGAGGGCGGGGTGCCCGGAACGGAGGAAGACATGCAGCAGCTGATGACCGAGGAAATCGCCAAGACGGCTCCAAGGCTCTACGAGCAGGACGGGGCGGAGGACCCCACGGTATACGCCCACTACTTCTCGTGCGTGAACGGATGGGACTGGTGGCTGCTCGAGTTCGACGGCACGGACGAGGCGTTCGGCCTCGTCGAGGGCTACGACGACGAGCTCGGCTACTTCAGCATCAAGGAGATGGAGGAGCTGAACCGCCAGATGGGGTTCGCCGCCGTCGAGCGCGACGAGCACTTCTCCCCGAAGCCGCTCAGCGCCGTCAGGAGGAGGTAGCCGCATGGTCACGGTCGAGTTCGACTCCATGGGCGAGGCGGTCCGCCTCGCCCTCGTGGCCGGGGAGTACGTGGGCGGCGGCCTCGCCGTCCTCCTCCTCGACGCCATGGACCCGCGCTCCGAGGGCTACATGGCCGAGTGGGGCGTGCTCACGGCGAACGTGCCGGCTGCGGCCGAGTGGTGCCGCGGGCACGGCAACATCGCCATCGACGCCGCGGTCCCCGCGGCACTCCTCAAGGCACTCGTGGCCGCCGGCAGACTCCGGATGGCCGGCCGCTCGGCTGCGTCCGGGATGGCCCGCTACCCGCTGGCCACGGTCGCCGGGCACGCCCTCGACGGCATGGGCGGCCTGACCGAGACCCTCGAGGAGGCGCTCGGCTCGACGGTCGTCGTCGAGTACGAGTCAGGCGGCGACGGCGGCGCGTTCGAGGCGGGGACCGCGCCGGCGGGCTCGGCCGAGCTCGAGCGCCTCATCGCCGCCGCGAGGTCCGAGGCCGACGCGTTGGCGGCCGCCGGCGGATGGGCGGCCGTCCGGGTCGGTTTCGGGGACGCCGAGACCATCGACTGCGAGACGGGCCGGACGGTCTACGTCGCGGGGTGAAATAGGAGGAGAGCGCAAGCGCGGTCCGGATGGGCCGCGCTTTTCTTTTCCCGGGGATGCGGAACTCCCGCCGCCCAAGTGCCTTGGACGGTGGGAGCAGGATAAGGGCGCACTACGGGCGCCCGGGATTTTGCGGCGCAACTCGGCGGGCCGAGTTCGTTTCCGCTGGTAGCGTTGCCGGTCAAGCCGGAAAGGCGACGGCGGCCCTCCGTCATACGCGCCCCGAGCGCCGTATGACGGAGGGCCGTTTGCGCGGGCAGGGCCGTATGACGCGTCAGAACCCGTCGGGCGCCGCGGACACCTTGCGCTTCCTGCCGCCGGACGGCGACCCCTTGGGCTTTTTCGGCTTCTCCGGGATACGCCAGACCGGTGCCGGGGCGTCGTTGCGGGCCTCCCCCTCGAGCGCCCGCGCGAGCAGCGCGCCCTCGGCCTCCGGCGACGTCATGCCCAGCAGCGGCCCCAAGAACGTCTCCGTGATGTCGCGGCTGGCGAGCGCCATCGGTCCCTCCGCGTCGATCACGAGCGCGCCGTTCTCGCGCGCGCTCCAGGCCATGAGCTCCGACGGGGTGATCAGCGGACGGCGCGCCACGGAGAACGACTTGCCGGACGAGGAGCTCTGCGTCCCCTTGGTGGAGCTCTGCCCGGTCGTCTTGACACTGTAGTCGCCGAGTCGCTTGCTGATCTCCTCCGCCTCGCCGACGGACTCTACCGAGAGGACGACCTGGGTGCCGAGCAGCGCCAGCAGCGCGTCCGACTCTGCCCTGGAGTAGCCGCACCGGGCCTCGAGCAGGCGGGTGTTCTGGAGCACGAAGACGACGTGCAGGCCGATGCTGCGGACCTCCGCGAGATCGCCGAGGAGGCGGGGGATCTTGGGGATCCCGGACCCTTCGTCGATGGCGAGCAGGGTCTCGGCCGGCAGCCTGCCGCCCGACAGGCGCGCGGTCTCGCGCAGCGCCGACAGCGCCTGGGAGAAGATGCACGAGACGAGCGCGCCGCGGTCCCCTCGGTCCGTCGCGCTGGCGATGTAGAGGATGGTGGGCTTGCGCCCGACCGATGCGAGGTCGACCTCGCCGTCCCAGAGCATTCGGCTGACGTCGTCGTCGCAGAAGGACATGAGGTAGTTGCGCGCGGTGGAGACGAGGGCCTCCCCTCCGCCGCCGTTCGACGAGGCGACGAGGAGGAACTGGCGCGCCGGGTTTCCCGCCGGCAGGTCCGCGGCGAGCTCCTCCAGCGACTTCACGGCGCTCTTCCCGTCGCGGGGTTCCAGGAGCGCGAGCACGGTCGAGAGGTTCCGCGCGCCGTCGGGGATCCGCTCGTCCGCTATCGCGAGCAGGCAGAGGCCGGTCAGCAGGTTGCGGCTGGCGTCCGTGAAGAACCTCTGGCCAGAGGAGAAGGCATCGGGCACGATGGCGGACGACAGCTCGCGGAGCTCGGCCACGGCACCGGCGACGCCCTCGGTCCCGAGTGCCGCGATAGCGCGGTCGAGGGGGTTGAACCTCGCCGACTTGACGGGCTCGTCGAGCCGAATGGCGACGACCTCCATCCCGGCCCTCCTGGCGAGCGGCTCGGTCCATGCGCGGATCTCGGACTTCGGGTCGTGGACGATGACGGAGGTCGGGATCCCGTGGGCGTTGCGGTCGATCGCGGCGGCCACGCTGACGGCAAGAGACCTTCTCGTCTTGCCTGCGCCGCTGCCCGCCCTTATGAGACAGTGGATGGCCGGGACCATCGCGATCCCGCCGCCGACGCAGCCGGCCGCAACGAGCCCCCTCGCGGCCTCCTTCCCGTCCCACGGCGGGCAGCGCCTTGCGACCCTGGACGGCCTCGACTCGAGCCAGGCGTCCCCGTGCGTGCGCGTGGGCGCGCGGTCGCCGGCGAACGTCCCGTCGTGGAGCCTCAGCCACGAACGTGCCCACGAGACGAGGCCGAGGACCATGATGGTGACTGCGACGGCTGCGACCGCGGCCAGCAGCCCGCCCACTTTCCCGGTTGCCAACGTGTCGGCGAGCGTATCCAACGGGTTGCGGAGGACGGTGTCGGGCTCGGCCCCCGGGTCGCCAACCTGCAAGTGCAACAGGGTGGAGAGGTCGGAGGCGAGCGATGCCATCCACCAGCTCGCGTAGTCCCACGCGCTGACGGTCGCGATGGCGGCGACGACGGCGACTATACCGTGGGCCGCCAGCGTGTCGGCGAGCTCCCTCCTCATGTTGCGGTTGAAGGATTTGGGTTTCATCTTCTCATTGTCCTTTCTATCCTGTTCGCAATCTTCACGGTCGGGGCACTCGACGGCCCGGTGCCGCCGGATGCCAGGATCCGCAGGGCCGAGGCGATGAGCCGCAGGACCCTCTCTCCGGCCTCGTCCCCCATGTCGCGGCCACCGGCGTCCCGCGTGGCCTCCCTTGCGATGAAGGCCGTCATCGCGGCCGCGCGTCCGAGGGCCGGGCCGGCCGACGGCACCTGCCGGAAGATTTTCTCCGCCGTGGGGCACCCCTTTAGGTCGTTGCGTTCGATCGACTGACCGCGGGCGACCTTTCGGCCGATTGCCTCAAGGCGCCTTTTCGGGATACAGGCCCGGGCCTCGGTGGCGAGGCCGGCCTCCCGCCGCCTCTCCACCGCCGGGCCGGTTCTGGGCGCGGCGCGTCGCGTCGGCATCTCCTCACGAGTCGGCGTCCTGTCGGGTACCAGGACGCGCAGGGCCGCGTTCTCGCACCGGAGGCCGAGGTCGGCGGCGGCCCTGCGAACATAGGCGTCTCGGGCCTCCCCGGTCAGGCACTTGAGGCCGGCGCACCTCTCGACTGCCTTCCTGTGGCGGTCGAGAGCGCCGGCGAGCTCGGGGGAGCCGGATGCCGCCCGGTCGAGGGCCTCCCTCAGCGCGGCGGACGTCTCCGGGTGGAACCGCCTGAGGTGGGCGGCCTCGATCCTTCCGTCCGGCGGCAGCTCGATATCGAGACGGTTCCGGTCGATGCGGGAGACGGCGTCCAGCGCGGCCTCCCTCGCGAGGTCGCGCTCGATGTAGGCCTCCCGCAGCAGCGGCGCCATGGCCTTCGAGGAGATCTCGAGCCGCGCCGCCTCCATCTTCCGCTTGGGGAGCAGCGCGTCCCACTCGCCCGCGTGGTCGACCGTGAGGATGTGGACGTGGTGGCTCGTGCCGTTGACATGCATCGCCGCGTAGAACTCCACGCGGCTCTCGGGCACGCCGGTCATCTCGGAGAAGAGCCTCGGCCACTCGGAGCGCACCAGCGCCTGCCAGGCGTCCAGGCGGTCGAGGCCGGCAGCTGGGGCGATGTCGTTCGGGACCGTGACGACGGTGGTGAGCACCGCACTGCCGTTTTGGGCGATGGCACGCCTGGCCTCCGCCACGGCGACCGGGCCGTCCGCGCCCCAGAGGCCGCCGGTCGAGCCGGTCCTGTTCGCGGCGTAGGCGGCCAGGCCGTCCACGCCGAGCCTCCTGCCGTCCGCCTCGCTTACCTCGATGACGACGCCGCGGCGGGTGCCGGCGTATGCCGCCAGGCCTGCGGCGGTCGCCCTCGCGGACGCTCCCGCGCGGACGACGGAGTGGCTGACGATGACGGGCGGGCTAGCCATCGGCGCGCTCGCGCGCGTGGAGCTTCACCTCGTCGATGCGGCCGAGGCCCGCGCGGCTGAGCTCGCCGGCCTGCGCGAGGTAGTTCTTCCAGATGTCCGCGACGGGGACGTCGTCGAGCGAGGCGTAGGAGGCCTTGAGGACGTCTGCCGACATGAGGCCGGCCATGATGGCGGCAGTCATGGGGCGCGAGAGGACCGCGGCGATGCGGTCCTCGGTGGCGTCGAGCTTGCGCTCGATGTCGAGTGCGGCGACGTCCATGCGGGCGTCGACGACGCCGCGGATGAAGCCCGCGACCTCGTTGCCGTAGAGGTCGAGCCCCTCCGCGGCGAGCGCCGAGCGCAGGAGCGAGCGGATCTCGTCGCTGATGTTGGAGTTGCTGAGTTCGGCCCGCGTCTTGAGGGCGGTGTAGAGCTTTGAGTCGAGCTTCACGCTGACTGTTTTAGTTCCGACCATAGGGCCTCCTTATATTAAAGAGGGGCCTCTCGGACCCCATGTAATGGTCGTTTTTAATTGATGTTGGTTGACGGGCATTCGGTTCGGTCGATAGTGACTCCGATATAGCTGAGCACGCTGTCGCGGTTGATTCGCCACAACTTGCCGCATTTCACGGCTTTGAATGTCCCGTTCTGGCAGAGACGGTAGACGGAGCGGTCGCTGATACCGAGCAGGTGCGCGACCGGCAGCGGATCGACGATATCCGGCATACTGCGGAAGTCGTCGACCCCGATACGCTTTTCTTTGACTTTCATTTTGGCCTCCTTTCTGGAATTTGCCGTGTTCTTTCATTTCGCAGTCTGACACGACGCTACCGGCATTCGTCAAAGTACGGGCATGGCGGACACTATGGACCAAAAAGGCGTTGAAAAGCCGAGATAACAAGAAGAGGCCCGGTTAAAGCCGGGCCTCCGAGTCACGGCTGTTTCCCTCCTTGTTATGAAGCAAGTTACTCTTTATATAAGCGTCCAAGAGTTCTCATGGCCGATGCGGTGGCTTTTGGATCGGCGCTGGCGTATCTGTCGAGTGTCATTGACGCCTTCGAGTGCCCCATGAGGCTTGCGAGGGTTCTCGGATCGATTCCGTTGGAGACGGCGTACGTTGCGAAGCTGTGCCTGAGGTCGTGGAAGGTGACGGTGTTCTTGTTCAAGACGCCATGGAGCTTCAAGGCTTTTGCCAAGGCCCGCCAAGCGTCGTTGATCCTGGGCGGTTTCAAGAAGGAACCGTCCGGAAAGCCGAGGACAAACAGTTCGTCGCTGAACTCAACGCCCAGATTCGCGCATTCGGACTTCATGTCGGCCTCGCGCTTCGCAAGGTCTTTCATAAGGTCTTTCGGGCAGTTGGGGATAGCGCGCCGGCTGCTAATGCTCTTGGGGCCCTTGATATAGAACTCGTTATCTGTGTGCCCAATCGCGGCCTCGACTCGGATCGTTGCGGATTTAAAGTTCACGTTTTTCCATTTCAGGGCGCAGAGCTCGCCGCGCCGCAATCCCGTGTAGAGCGCTATCTTGGCTGCAAGCATCGCTGGGATATCTATGGAGGCGTTCAGAGTGTTCAAGACCCTGGTTCGCTCTTTGGTTGTAAGCGAATTCGGTAGACCGTAGTTCACGTCTTCGTTTTTGGGGACTTTTGCCCAAGAGGCCACGTTTTCGTCAATCCATTTCTTTCGCATTCCATATTTGAGCGAGCCTCGTAACAACCGTAGGGAGTTGCAGGCGGTGGACCGTGCGTGGGTTGAGGCGATCGCTGTTATCCATTCCTGAACATCCTCTTCCGTAAGGTCTTCCAATGGGACATCACCGAGATACGGTTCGATATTCCGGCGGAGCATGCCGTGGTATCCGGTCGCCGTGGAGCGCGCGACGTCCGCGCACTCGTTATTGATATAGCATGTCACGAGCTTTGAAACGGTGATACCAAGCCCCTTGGGTTCAGCTGCTTCTGCGGTGGCCTTCTCATTGAGAGATGCGCGGATGGATTCGGCCTCGAGCATGGCGGCATCGCGATGCTTATGGCTTCTGCCTTTATCGCGCCCTCGATGTTCCAAGAGCTGAGTCTTCTTATGCCAGATGCCGTTCTCCAAATAGGGGAACTGTGCGCGCCAGCGATCGTCCTTAAACTTATATATAGACGAGGTGGTATATTTCTCTTCCATTGTCCCTCCGTGTGCAATCGCGTGTGCAATGAGTGTGCAATTTGACTGTTTCGGAGACGTCTCAAGTGAGACTATAAGCGGAAAACGAAAGAAAAAGGCGAGGTTACGGTCGCTATAGTCGCAGATGGACGCTATTAACCAGAATGGAAAGCGATGTAATCAGTGGGTTGCAGGTTCGATTCCTGTCACTGGCTCCATGAGAGTTTCGGGCTCTGTTCCCTTGTGGGACAGGGCCCGTTTCTATTTATATCGATAAGTCAGCGTGTTTGGCGCCAACCGAGCTTCAGGTTTGTCTCGATTCGCAACACGAGTGGGCTGAAGACCTTCCTTATAGTTACAGATCGAGACATTGCCAAGGGACGGCCGATAACATCTCGATCTGTAACACGAAGAGGCTGAAAACCGTTCTAGCTGTTACAGAATGAGACGTAAGCTGAGGTCTCTGCGAAACATCTCGATCTGTAACAGATAGGGAAAAAATGTTCTCTAAATGTTACAGATCGAGACAAAGGCCGGACCGGGTTTAACTGTCGTGACCGAGCGTGGATTATCGGACACACGAGCGTGGAAAATCTTCCGCCTAGTGAATGAGCGTGGATAATCTGCCACTTTGGATTCGATGGCACGGCAAAGTGGGAGATTATCCACGCTCGATTTCAAACGGAAGAAAATCCACGCTCGATTTTGCCTGGGAAGAGCAATCTTCTGTCTGGGCAGCCCCGATCTCGACCTATATATAGGTGCAAATAAGCTGGTATCGAAGTTCGATACTGAAGGTGTACTCCACTACAGCAAAGTGTTACCTTGGGAAACGTCACCTCAGTATCCAAAACCACCGTCCCTCATATCCCAACTCAACAAAACAGCAGGTCAAAGGTATATAGATACGCCCGGGGCCGTGTATCTAGAGGTTTTCGTTGACAGCCCCCAAGGTGGCATCGTATTATCTTCTTCGTTCGCGGGGGCGGCGGTCCAAAAGACCAAAGGACCTGCGGATACTTGAACGATTGGGAGTTTGCCCGAGTGGTTAATGGGGACGGGCTGTAAACCCGTTGGCTCTGCCTACATAGGTTCGAATCCTATAGCTCCCACCCGTCAAGTGCCTGTATAGCTCAGTCGGTAGAGCACTTCGTTGGTAACGAAGAGGTCACCAGTTCAAGTCTGGTTGCAGGCTCCATCCGGCGGTGTAGCTCAGTTGGTTAGAGCACACGGTTCATACCCGTGGCGTCACTGGTTCGAATCCAGTCACCGCTACCATAGGTAACACGGTGGCTTCTCAATAGTATGTTGAGAGGCCACTATGGTATAAAGGCAAAGTCCCGTCCGGGGACGACCTGTTAAGAGGAGGGCTTTATGGCCAAAGAGAAGTTTGAGCGCACTAAGCCGCATGTTAACATCGGCACCATTGGTCACGTCGACCACGGCAAGACCACGCTGACCGCTGCCATCACCAAGGTTCTCTCCGAGACCGAGGGCTGCAAGGCTGACTTCACTGCGTTCGAGAACATCGACAAGGCTCCCGAGGAGCGCGAGCGCGGCATTACGATTTCCGTCTCCCACGTTGAGTACGAGACCGCTGCCCGTCACTACGCTCACGTTGACTGCCCGGGCCACGCTGACTACGTCAAGAACATGATCTCCGGCGCTGCTCAGATGGACGGCGCTATCCTGGTCATCGCTGCTACCGACGGCCCCATGGCTCAGACTCGCGAGCACATCCTGCTCGCCCGTCAGGTCGGCGTTCCCTACATCGTCGTCTTCCTGAACAAGTGCGACATGGTCGACGATGACGAGCTCATCGACCTCGTCGAGATGGAGACCCGTGAGCTCCTCTCCGAGTACGATTTCCCCGGCGACGACATCCCCGTCATCCGTGGCTCCGCTCTGGGCGCTCTCGAGGGCGACGCCAAGTGGATGGACGCCATTCGCGAGCTCATGAAGGCCGTCGACGAGTACATCCCGACGCCTGCTCGTAACAACGACCTCCCGTTCCTGATGGCCGTTGAGGACGTTATGACCATCTCCGGCCGTGGTACCGTTGCTACTGGCCGTGTCGAGCGCGGTGAGCTCAAGCTCAACGAGCCCGTCGAGATCGTCGGCATCAAGGATACCCAGAACACCGTCGTTACCGGTATCGAGATGTTCCGTAAGTCCATGGACTTCTGCGAGGCTGGCGACAACGTCGGTCTGCTGCTCCGCGGCATCAAGCGTGAGGACATCGAGCGCGGCCAGGTTCTCTGCAAGCCCGGTTCGGTTACCCCGCACACCAAGTTCACCGGCGAGATCTACGTTCTGACCAAGGAGGAGGGCGGCCGTCACACCCCGTTCTTCGATGGTTATCGTCCTCAGTTCTACTTCCGTACCACCGACGTTACCGGTACGGTCAAGCTCCCCGAGGGCACCGAGATGGCTATGCCTGGTGACCACATCACCATCGAGGGCGACCTCATCCACCCGATCGCCATGGAGGAGGGCCTGCGCTTCGCTATCCGCGAGGGTGGCCACACCGTCGGTTCGGGCATCGTCTCCACGATCATTGAGTAAATTAGCTCTTTGATATAGCTGACTTAGAGAACCCGGCACTTATATGGGTGCCGGGTTCTTTTCTGCAATGGATATTGAGCCGTTGCTGGTGTCGAGAGGATCGATAATGGTCCTGGATGCACCGTCGATTAGCTCTCGATGGCTTCATTGATGTGTTCCAAATATGAATGGATCCACCGAGAACCAATTGACTCGAGGTTTTCATTGACAGCACTTACGTGGAGCTGATAAAGTAACAACTCGTGCCCGTACGGGGCGGAAATGAAAGGTTCAGGATACATGCGTACTCTAGTTACTCTTGCGTGCACTGAGTGCAAGCGCCGCAACTATACGACCACCAAGAACAAGTCGACCATGCCTGATCGTATGGAGATCAAGAAGTATTGCCCCTGGTGCCGTCACCACACGCTGCACAAAGAGACTCGCTAGTCTCTAGTCACATACGCCAGTAGTTCAATTGGTAGAGCATCGGTCTCCAAAACCGAGTGTTGAGGGTTCGAGTCCTTCCTGGCGTGCCAGTCATTATTCCGTAAGCTCCCACTTGGGGGCTTACGGTTTACTCATGTATAAGCGCATTGCGCGGAGGTAACCCAAATGGCCAACAAGAAGAACAAGAAGAAGGCTCAGCAGCCGGCACCTGCCAACAAAGCTGCCGCCAACTCCAAGGTTGAGGCCAAGAAGGCCGTTGCCAAGAAGAACGAGAAGGCTGCGAAGTCCAAGAAGAACGAGAAGCCTGGTTTCTTCGCCCGCACCAAGAAGTATTTCGCTTCGGTCAAGTCCGAGATGAAGCGTGTCACGTGGCCCGATAAGAAGGAGCTCGTGAACTACTCGGTTGTTGTTTGCGCTTCTCTGATCGTCGTCGGCGTCGTCATCGCTCTGCTCGATGCTGGCTTTGGCGAGGCTCTTGCTCTGTTCTCTGGATTGAGGGGCTAAACCATGTCTAAGCGTTGGTACGTCGTTCACACTTACTCTGGATACGAGAACCGCGTTAAGTCCGATCTCGAGCATCGCATCGAGACTATGGGCATGCAGGACCGTATCTTTGATATCGAGATTCCTATGGAGCGCGTCACCGAGATTAAAGAGGGTGGCAAGCGTGAGACCAAGGATTCCAAGATCTTCCCGGGTTATGTCCTGGTCCGCATGGAGATGGATGACGATGCTTGGACGTGTGTTCGTAACACGCCTGGCGTCACCGGTTTCCTAGGCGGCAACGGCAAGCCCGCTCCGCTTTCCCGCGACGAGTACAACAAGATGACTCGTCGTCCCGGTAAGGGCGATTCGCCCAAGCGCACCTCGGTTGATATTGAGGTCGGTACGTCCGTCCGCGTCACCGATGGCCCGCTTACCGACTTTGATGGCAAGGTCTCCGAGGTTAACACCGAGGCTGGCAAGCTCAAGGTCACGCTGATGATCTTTGGCCGCGAGACGCCGGTCGAGCTCGACTTTAACCAGGTCGCTGTCATCGCTTAAGTTTTCGTCCGTTCGCGCGAGCGTGCTTCTTCTGTGATTGCTCATCTCAGGAGTGCTTCTAACACGTGCGTGCTTACGATATAGCAAGTACTTCACACTCGTGATTCGAAAGGAATGACCATGGCTGAGAAGAAGGTTGCCAACGTCATTAAGCTCCAGATTCCTGCTGGTGCAGCAAACCCCGCTCCTCCCGTCGGCCCCGCCCTGGGCGCTGCTGGCGTGAACATCATGCAGTTCTGCCAGGCCTTTAACGCCGAGACGCAGGACAAGAAGGGTGACATCATCCCCGTTGAGATCTCTGTCTACGAGGACAAGTCCTTCTCCTTCATCACCAAGACCCCGCCGGCGGCTCACCTTATCAAGAAGGAGCTGAACCTCAAGTCTGGTTCCGCTAAGCCCCAGGCTGACAAGGTTGGTCAGCTCTCCCAGGAGCAGCTCACCAAGATCGCCGAGATCAAGATGCCGGACCTCAATGCCAACGACATTGACGCCGCCAAGAAGATCATCGCCGGTACCGCCCGTTCCATGGGCGTCACCATCGCTGAGTAGCGATTTCTTATGGTAACGGCGGGTGCTCCGACCGGGGCGCCCGTTAAATGTGTGCAATAGGGCACACGATACGATGTGGGAGGGCCCACGCCCGTTTAACCACAGGAGGTAATGCACATGGCTAAGCATGGTAAGAGCTATAACGCCGCTGCCGAGAAGATCGACCGCGCCACGCTCTACACCCCCCTTCAGGCTGCCAAGCTCATCAAGGAGCTCGACACCGCCAAGTTCGACGAGACCGTCGAGGCTCACTTCCGTCTGGGCATCGATACTCGTAAGGCTGACCAGAACATCCGTGGTTCCATCTCCCTGCCCCACGGCACCGGCAAGACCGTTCGTGTTGCCGTCTTCGCCGAGGGCGAGAAGGCCCGTGAGGCTGAGGCTGCCGGCGCCGACATCATCGGTTCCGACGAGCTCGTCGCCCAGATTCAGAAGGGCGAGATCAACTTCGACGCCGCTATCGCTACGCCGAACATGATGGCCAAGGTTGGCCGCATCGGTAAGATCCTTGGTCCCCGTGGCCTCATGCCGAACCCCAAGCTCGGCACCGTGACCATGGACGTCGCCAAGATGGTCTCCGAGCTCAAGGCTGGCCGCGTTGAGTACCGCGCCGACCGCTACGGCATCTGCCACGTGCCCCTGGGCAAGAAGTCCTTCTCTGAGCAGCAGCTCGTCGAGAACTACGCTGCCCTGTACACCGAGATCCTGCGCGTCAAGCCCTCTTCTGCTAAGGGCAAGTACGTCAAGTCCATCTCCGTGTCTTCCACCATGGGCCCTGGCGTCAAGGTCGATCCCGCTGTCCAGCGTGACTTCCTGGCTGAGTAACTGCTAGTTACTGCCTGAGTTCAGCAAGCATTGCTAAAGAAACCCGGTTCTGCCTTGTGCAGGACCGGGTTTCTTGCTATCGCGTCAAAAGCACCATAAAGGGGACAGTGTCCCCTTTATGGTGGTTACCAGGGTGTTCTGGCTGTTGAAGACTCGATGGCTTCGTGGCGTTTGAGCTCGCGGCGCATGGTTTGTGAGTTGAGCCAAGCTGCTTGCCAGCCGCGGATGGGGTAGTGCGTCTGGTCGAGCTCAAACTGCGTATAGCCGCAGGCGTTGATGATCGTCGTTCCACACACATGCTGACGCTCGCGCTGAAAATCGCAACCGTAGCTTTGGTGCACATGCCCGTGCACCATGTAGTCGGGATTCCAGGATTCGAGTGCTGTGTTAAAACACTCGAATCCTCGATGCGGCAGATCGTCCAGATCACCCATACCGGCGGCGGGTGCATGGGTAAGCAGAATGTCGCACCCGCCGACCATCCTAACCTTACGCGACAGCTTACGCATGCGCTTGGACATCTCGCGTTCGGTGTACATGTTGGCGCCGTCGCGATAACGCATGGACCCGCCAAGGCCCGCAATGCGAATCCCTCGGTACGTGTACACGCTGTCCTCTACGCAGATACATCCACCCGGTGCATGACGTGCGTAGCGGTCATCGTGATTGCCGCGCACGTAGATGAGCGGTTTGTTGATGACCGTAACCAAAAACTCAAGATAGTCCGGGTCCAGATCGCCGGCGGACAAAATCAGGTCGACGCCCTCAAAGCGTTCCTTGCGAAAGCACTCCCAAAGGCATCGTTCTTCGGTATCGGCTAGGGCAAGGATTTTCATAGGGCAGGGACTTTCGGCTCATCGTCGAGCTGCGGAATGGTGCCTACCACGTTATCCGCCAGCCAATTCATCTCGACAATCTGCGTGCTCGGCAGCGGAGGGAAGCCTTCGATCTGTACCACGCCGTTCTGACTGTGGAGCTCGCCGCCAAAGGGGTTGATGGATCCCTCGACAATGCCGTTGCGGAGCAACTGCACGAGTTTGCGCGTCTGGTAGGGTAGGCCCGGAGCGTAACGGATGTCGATAACGCCGGAGCTCATGCCGTACCAGTAGTTGACGGCGCGCACTTGGTTGTCATCGCTGGTCTCGTCCCACGTGCCGTGCAGAAGGCTGCGAACGATGAGCTCGTAGTAACGGCCCCAGTTCCATACCGGCATGGCGATGCCGGTAACCTTGCCATCGACCAGGCGGTGGAGTCCGTAGGCCGTAGGGTCTTCGAGCGACTTTGACATGTCAGCGCCGGTCATGACGCTCACGCCTTCGCGGCACATGGCCTCGGCGAGACCGCCGGCGGGCACATCGCCCCAGGTGAGGATAATTTGCGCGCGGGGGTCGAGCAGCGAGGCACCGATGGCAAAGGCATTGATCTCGCTGAGCGCGCCGGATGCGAAGACCGACGCGTGGTAGCCGATGCGATGGTTGTCCGCCATGCTGGCGGCAAGGGCGCCCAGGAGGAACTTGGCCTCGTACATCTTGCCAAAGTACGAACGGACGCTTTGGTGGGGAAGGCCGATAGAGCAGTTAAGGAACCGAACCTGGGGATACTCAACGGCAGCTCTGAGCGTGTATTCCATCAGGCGGTGCGAGGTCGAGAAGATGACGTTGTCTCCATGTTTGACAGCCGTTTCCACGGCGGCGTAGAACACGTCCGGATCGTGACAGTCTTCGAACGCCTCGGTGCGCACGATACCGTCAAAGTGCTCATCGAGATACTGACGTCCTTGGTCGTGCAGACTGTCCCAGCTCGACGCCGCACAGGGGAACTCATGGATAAAGGCGATACGCAGGGGGTTGGCCGCCGAATAGACAGTCTTGCCCATAAAGAAGTTGAGCACGCCGGAGGTGGACTTGGCGGGCGACTCCTCCTCATCGACGCTCGGCGCTTCGACAAGATCGACCTTGTCCTCGTCGTTTTTGCCGGCAATGACCAGCTCGCGCCAAATCTTGCACAGGCGGTTTACGACGATATCCGTCGGCGTATCCAGCAGGCGGTCCTGGTTGTACACATTGAGGTAGACGAGCATGGCGTCGGCGGGCGTAATGTCCAGGTGGTCGCCGCCTGCGCGAAGGTAGGCGCGCTTAAAGAGCAGGAAGGTGTGGCGCAGGTAGTCGACCTTTTTCTGCGGCCATTTATCGATAAGGTTCCGACCGAGCATCTTGGCGAGCGTCTCGTAGCTTCCCTCACGCGAGAACTCGATTTCGTATAGGGGGCAGACGCGCCAAAACGCGCAGAATTCACCGTACAGGCGGCTTTCGACGGAATCCCATGTGCCGGGGTAGAGACGGGTGACCCTGGCCGAAACCGTTGGAGCGTCCAGGAATTTGAGGACACTGACGCGTTTGTTGCCTTCCTGGACATAGAACCGATGCATGAACTCGGTGACGATGATGGGATCGCGATAGCCCTCGGTTACCTGGATGTCGTAGAGGTTGGACCACTTGCGGGCGAACTCAGTGTTAAACGGCAGCAGGGGCATAAGGTTGCATGAAAAGGCGGACTGACGGCCTTTGGTGACTGTGCCGACGACCATTTCGAGCGGAATATCCCTTAGGCCGACATTCTCTCGCTGACCTAAGGGGAGCTGGGCAACGAGGCTGTCGAGGTCCGTAAGGTACGGGTGCTCGCTTTGGCTGATGGCGCGACGGCGTCCCTGCTCGCCGCGCTTGCGTGCTTGACGATAGGCCTCTTCCATGATGTTGCTCCCTTAGTCGTTTAAACAACTATATGAACCATGGTACCACGAATGAAAACCACCACAAAGGTGCCTGTCCCTTTTTGGCGGGTTAGGCGATGATGGGGGCGATGGCACGGATGCAGGCGTCGGCTGCCGTGAAAGTAGTGCTGTCGTCGCTGACGATAAAGATGATCTTTCCTTTGATGCCAAAGTCGCCGATTTCGCTAAAGAGTACGTAGGGCTCCTTGTCAAAGCCCGAGATGGGAAGCACGGCGGCCTTGGTGGCGCTGGTCAGCTCGTCTGCCAGCACGTCAAGGGAAGCCCACTTGGACGTGTCCTTTACGGCAACGGGCACGGCCACGCGCCCAAAGGGCATCAAATGCACGAGTGTGTTCTTGGAAATGTTGGAGTTGGGCACAATGATGGTCTGTCCACAGGCATCCTCAATCGTTGTATGGCGCCAAGTGATGTCTTGGACCACGCCGGATACGCCGCCGACCTCGATATTGTCGCCGGGCTTGATGATGCCCATAAAGGTCACCTGCATGCCGCCGATAAGGTTTGACAGCGTGTCCTGAAAGCCGAGCGAAATGGCGATGCCGCCGACGCCAAGAGCGGCAACGAGGGCGTTTGCGTTAATGCCAAAGCAGTTGTCGAGGATAAAGCTGCCGCCGATCATCCAGATGACGGCGCGCGCGATGTTGATGAAGATACTCGATGCCGGAAGCGGGTTATCGTCTCGGTTAAGCAGATGGTTCAGGGTCTTGGATACGACCTTGGCGGCGACGGCGGTGCCTATCGCCAAGATGACGGCCCAGATGATGTTGTGGACCCACCGTTGCTCAAAGAAATGAAGAATCGGCTCAAACAATTCCATGTAGGGAAAACCTCCTAATGATCGTCCAACCATGATACCCACCAAGAAGCCCGTCCGATCACATCGGACGGGCTTCTGTGCTCGATATAAGGTTTACGCGGCGGGGCTGTAAGGCCCGGCGGTGTAGCTTAGCGTCGACGCTTCCAGATAATGCCGAGCATGATGACGATGATGCCGCCGATAAGGCACGCGCCAACTACTGCCAGCGTGCGGTCTCCCGTTGCGGCAAGCTTACCGGTCGTCTTCTTGGTGATGAACTTCGTGGTCGCCGTGTCCGTCTTAGACGAGGGCTTAGGCGTCGGGGCCGGTGAGGGCGTGGGGTCCACAGCTGCGGAGCCGAAGCCGATGGTGCCGGCGAGCCCGGCCATCTTGCTCTCCCAGCCGTTCTGCCCGATCAGCGCCCTTAGCGCTGACTCGCAGGTACCCCACTCGGTGTGCTTGGTGGCGTTTGCGAAGGTGGGGAAGTCGGTCGTGTTGGTAATGATGTAGTTGTTGGTGGCGACGGTATAGGTCTTGGTGGGATCGAACGTGCTGCCGTCTTTGGTGAGTGTGGCACTCACAATGCGCTTGCCTTCGGGCTGCGTCCAATCAATCGTCACGTTGATGCCGCCAAAGGAGAGAACGCTGCCAGAGTCATCGCGCCACTTGTACTTGTTTTGCGCCTCCTGCTCGGTGTGACCGGCCGCCACATAAGCCTGCTGAAGCTCGTAGCTGTCGTTGCAATCGTCGCTGATTTGTAGCGAGTGCTCGAGCGCTGCGAGGAAGTCCGCGCCGGTCATGGTCCAGGTCTCCACGGTGTTGCCGTAGGGCGAGATGGCGATGACGTTGCCGGCGGTCACGTTGCCCGCCGCGATGCCGCCGCGGATGCCGCCCGCGTTCTCGATGGCAAGGTCTGCGCCCGTCAGGTCAAGATAGGAGCCGCAGATCACATGTCCGATGGTCTGGGCCTTGGTGGTGTCGCCCGGGTTGCTGGGGCGGAAATCGGTGGTGCGCACCATTTCCCAGCCGTGCGTGCCAGATGCGTTCTCGCCGTAGAAATAATCGGTAGAGCTCGTGCCGAGCACCTCGCTCGATGCGGCGCTAAAGGCATCGTCGAGCGGCTTGATCTTGTTGTTGTGGACCTCATCAAGGATGCTCTGATAGGTGGAGCCCTTGTTGGGGTCGGTCAAAAGAACGTTTACGTCTTTGGCGGTATAGAGCTTCTCGTCGCTTTTGCCTGCGCATACTGCCACCGTGTCATCGTCGGTCGTCTCGGTGCCATTCGTGTCGTACTCGTAGGGGACGGAAAGGAGCCCCACCTCGGCAAAGGCGCTGCCCGCCTCGACAACGTGGATTGTCTTGCCGTCGGCTCCCGTCACCTTCTCGTTAAGGTTGATGTGCTCGTGACCTGCGATAAGGGCATCGACGCCGGCGAGTTGTGTGGCAAAGGCCTTGGCGTCGAGCGTGTGCGCGATGCACACAACAACATCGCAGCCCTCTTTGCGCAGCTGCTCTGCCTCGGCATTGATGGCGTTCGCGGCACTCGAGAAGCTGGTGCCCGCGACTAGGTCTGCACGCAGCGAGGAGCCAAGCGACTCATCCATGGCTCCTACAACGCCGACCTTGATCTGGTAGTCGAATGTGGAGTGATCTTCGCTATCCTCCCAGGTGCGGTCAAACGTTTTGGTGATGCTCGAGCTCCATACGCCGCTCGTAGACTTTGCGTTCGCGCAGAGCATGGCGAAGGGCGTGCCGGTGGTGCTGTAGCCGGTCATGGAGCGGAGTTTGTCCGCGCCGTAGCTCCAGTCGTGGTTACCTGGCGTGGTCGCGTCGTAGCCGTTCGCATAAAAGGTGTCCATGAGCTCGGCGATGCTCTTGCCCTCGCTCATGGTGGCGAAGGACTGCCCGTGGAAGGTATCGCCCGCATCGAGCAGAAGATCGGGGGCGCTGCTTTGGGCGCTATAGAGAACCGCCAGTCCGTCAAAGCCCACAGTGCCGGTGCCCTTGCTTGCGTTGTAGCTGTACTTGTAGCTGCCGTGGATATCGTTGGTGTGCATGACGGTCACAGAGCCATCGATAGTGGCGGGCGGGTTCCCCGCGAAAGCGAGATTTGGGATGCCTGCGAGCGCGCCAGCAAACAACGCGGTGGCTAACGCAAGGCGGGAGAGTCTTTTCATGGCAGTCTCCTTACTCTTTAACAAAAACCACCACAAAGGTGCCTGTCCCCTTTGTGGTGGTTTTCTAAGTCGTTAGCTCAGCAGCATGCGGTCGTTGGCGAGCTCGCCGCCCGAGACCTCCTCGAACTTCTGTAGCAGGTCGGCTACGGTGAGCGACTTCTTCTCATCGCCCGCCACGTCGTAGATCACGTGGCCTTCGTGCATCATGATCAGACGGTTGCCCAGACGGATGGCGTCGTTCATGTTGTGCGTGACCATGAGCGTGGTCAGGTGGTTCTCGTCGACGATCTCCTCGGTCAGGTTGAGCACCTTAGAGGCCGTCTTGGGGTCGAGGGCCGCGGTGTGCTCGTCGAGCAGCAGCAGGCGCGGCCTGGTGAGCGTGGCCATCAACAGGGTGAGTGCCTGGCGCTGGCCGCCCGAGAGCAGGCCGACCTTGGCGTTGAGACGCGTGTCCAGACCAAGGTCCAGGCGCTTGAGCAGCTCAACGTACTCATCTTTCTCGGCCTTGGTGACGCCCCACGAAAGGCCGCGACGCTGGCCGCGACGCTTGGCGAGGGCCAGGTTCTCGGCGATCTGCATGTCGGCAGCGGTACCGCGCATGGGGTCCTGAAACACGCGGCCCAGGTACTTGGCGCGCTGCGACTCGCTCAGGCGCGAGATGTCGGTGCCGTCGAGCTCAATAACGCCCGAATCGAGCGGGTACACGCCGGCGATCATGTTGAGCAGCGTGGATTTGCCGGCGCCGTTGCCGCCGATCACGGTTACAAAGTCGCCGTCATTCAGGGTGAGGTCGACGCCGGTGAGTGCGCGCTTCTCGGTGACGGTGCCCTTGTTAAAGGTCTTCTTGACGTGCGAGAGCTTAAGCATCTGCCTCATCTCCCCTCGTATAGGAGCTGCGGAGCTTGTAGCGCTCCCAAACCACGGGCACGCACAGGGCCACGGCAACGATCACGGCAGAGAGCAGCTTCATGTCGTTGGCATCCATGCCCAGCTGCAGCACGATGGCGCGGATCAGGAAGTAAACCACGGAGCCAAAGACGGCAGAGGCCAGGCGGACGGAGAACTGCGTCAGACCGCCGGGCAGCAGGCGGCCGAGCACCTCACCGATTACAATGGCGGCAAGGCCGATGACGATGGCGCCGGTGCCCATGCCAATGTCGGCATACTTCTGGCTCTGGCAGATGAGCGCGCCCGAAAGGCCGATGAGGGCGTTGGAGAGCACAAGGGCGATCATCTTGGTGGAGTTGGTGTTGACGCCCAGGGCGCGGATCATGTACTCGTTGTTGCCGGTGGCGCGCAGTGCGGAGCCGATCTCGGTACCAAAGAACCAGTACAGGATGGCAACGATCGCCACGGCCAACACGATGCCCAGGATGATGGCAACGGTGGACTGCGGCAGACCGGTCATATTGCTGACGGCCGAGAAGATGGTGCCCTTGGCAAGGATGGGCGTGTTGGACTTGCCCATGATGCGCAGGTTGATGGACCACAGGCTGATCTGGGTGAGGATTCCGGCGAGGATCGCGGGAATCTCGAAGACGGTGGTCAAAATGCCCGTGACGGCGCCCGCGATGGCGCCGGCGCACATGCCGGCCAGCACGGCGAGCAGCGGGTCGACGTTGTTATTGACGATGAGTACGGCGCAGACACAGCCGCCGAGGGCAAAGCTGCCGTCGCAGGTCATATCGGGGATGTCGAGCAGGCGGAACGTGATAAACACGCCAAGCACCATAATGCCCCAGAGGACGCCCTGCGAAACGGCGCCCTGCAATGCAATGAGCATGCTTCATACCTCCTAGGATAGGGTGGACACGTGAGTCACCATGATAGCGGTAACAATGTATAAAAGAGCTGCGGCCGGATGTTTTGTCTCATCCGTAACAAGCAGGGCGAACGCCGGTCTTTGGCGTTCGCCCCTGTGGCTCAGATATTGAATAGTACGGCAACGGCGCGAGTATGGGCCCTAGGCACATCGCCGCACATGCCGCTACTCGTCCAGAGCGGAGAGGTCGATGCCCAGCGCCTCGGCCATCTCGTCGTTCTTGACGACGACCAGGTCCTTGCTCGAGAGGTGCTTGATCGGCATATCCTCGGGCGTGGCCTCGCCCTTCAGAATCTTGACGGCCATCTCGCCCGCGGCGTAGCCCAGGTCCTCGTAGTTGATGGAAAGGGTGAACAGGCCGCCGGCCTTGCACATGCCCTCCTCGCCGGTCACGAAGGGGAGCTTGTTCTCCTTGCAAATCTGGCCCACCTGCGAGGCGCCCGCGGCGATGGTGTTATCGGTGGGGGAGTACAGCGCGTCGACCTTGCCCACGGCGGACTCGACGACGGACTGGATCTCGTTGGAGCTCGAGACGGTGAAGTCGGTGTACTCCAGGCCCAGCTTGTCGAGCTCCTTCTTGGCGGCCTTGATCTGGACGTCGGAGTTGGACTCGGCGGTGCAGTAGAGCAGGCCGACCTTCTTAACGTCGGGCAGGACCTTCTGCATCATCTCGAGCTGCTCGGCGACCGGGGTGAGGTCGGAAGCGCCGGTGACGTTGGTGCCGGGCTTGTCGTTGTCCTGGACCAGGCCGGAAGCGGCGTAGTCGGTGATGGCGCAGCCAACGATGGGGATATCAGCGGTGGCGCCGGCGGCAGCCTGCGCGGCGGGCGTAGCGATGGCATAGATCAGGTCGACGCCATCGCCTACGAACTTGTCAGCAATGGACTTACACGTGGACTGGTCGTTCTGGGCGTTCTTCTGGTCGATCTTGACCTTAAGGCCGCTCTTCTTGATGGCTTTGACAAAGCCGTCGTTGGCGGCGTCGAGTGCGGAGTGCTCGGTGAGCTGCAGAACGCCGATGGTGTAGTCGGAACCGGCGGCTGCGGAGCCGGAACCAGAGTTGCCGCCACATCCGGCGAGCGGGGCGAGCGCGAGCAGGCCGGCGGAGACCAGAAGGCTCCTGCGGCTGATGGTGATGTCCTTCATATCATTACCCCCAGTATAAAAATGGCTGGAAACACTGCACTGGGACAAAGTGCAAGTGGAACTATAGTAACGCCGATGTCCATTTTTACAACAGCCTGGCGGGTTTTTTAATACAGAATCGGATGGGCGGTGCTGAGGAACGACGGACGGTAACGGGGCTTACGCTGCGGGCGCGGGACTGTCTTCTTCGTCTAGCGCGGCAAAGAGCTTCTTGCCATCGAGCAGGCGAGTGCTGACGTTTCTCATACGGGCGATCTCGACGGTGCGCAGCGTATCGTCGGTGCCTCGGGCGTCGTAGACCGTTCCCAGCAGATACGAGATGCCATCGCGCTGCCTGATGGCAAAGGGACGGAGTGTCATCCGTGCTGCTTCGGTTTCGCCACGCGTCGTGACGCTCGAAATATCAAAACTCACCGTGGTTCCGTGGTCGATGGCCTGCTCGACGAGCTCGCACGTGTCGATGCGCTTGATGGGCGTGCGTGTTGCCTTGGTAGCCTTGCTGCCTGCGCTTGGAACGGGTTCGGGTGTATCGAGGTAGCCGCGAACGTCGGCACTCGCCATGGCAACTAAATGCTGCGCCATGCTCTTGCGGATAGCGATAGGCGTGGAGCGGTTGCGCATGACCATACCGTGGAGCCGGATGATCTCTTCGTCGGTGAGGGGGCGGGTAAGAAGCTTGTAGCCCACACCACGCTTATATTCGATTTCGTATCCTGCGTGACGAAGCGCCGATATCGAGGTGTAGATGCTGCGCCGAGCTGCCGAGATGGGCATGCGGGCGGGGTCGTCGGGATGGGCGAGGCGGCGGACCAATTCGTCGGATAGCAAGGCTTTGTCTTCGCCGGTGTTCTCGCTTAATAGTTGCAGGATGCGAACGGCGCGATAGGCTGCCATCGAGGCGGCGCCCCTCGTCGTGGTGTCGTAGGTTTCAACAGCGGCTTCGGTCATCGTGCCCACGTCCTTTCCGTTTTGGGTGGCGACGGTATGGAGCCTAGGACGTGGGGCTTTCCCAGGGGCGCAGGGCGCTCTGGGCGGTCGGTAGTCGTCGGCAAACGGCGGGTCGAGTTTTCAACAGCCCTGCTCAACTGACCAAAAACTTGCCAAAAGCTTGACGGATGCTGTTGAAAAAAGCGTCTCTCGACCGATGTCGAGAGACGCTTATGCGATGAGCGTTGGCGTGTGGCGACGCGAGCTAGCGTCCGACGATTAGAAGTCGGCGTTGCCCACGGTGCGCGGGTGCGGCAGGACGTCGCGGATGTTGCCCACGCCGGTCAGATACATGACCAAGCGCTCGAAGCCCAGACCGTAGCCGGCGTGCTTGCAGGAACCGTAGCGGCGCAGGTCAAGGTAGTACTTGTACTGCTCGGGATTCATGCCCAGGTCCTTGATGCGGGCCTCGAGCAGATCCAGGCGCTCCTCGCGCTGGGAGCCGCCGATAATCTCGCCAATACCGGGAACCAGGCAGTCGGCGGCGGCGACGGTCTTGCCGTCCTCGTTCATGCGCATGTAGAACGCCTTGATCTCGGCCGGGTAGTCGGTCACAAAAGTCGGTCGCTTAAAGTGCTCCTCGGTCAGGAAGCGCTCATGCTCGGTCTGCAGGTCGATGCCCCAGCTCACGGGATAGTCAAACTTGTGACCGGCGGCGACGGCCTGCTCCAGGATTTCGACGGCCTCGGTATAGGTGACGCGGGCAAAGTCGGAGTTGGCGACATGGTCCAGGCGCTCGAGCAGACCCTTGTCCACAAACTTGTTGAGCATGTTGAGCTCGTCGGGGCAGGTGGCCATAACGTCCTTAAGGACGTACTTGAGCATGGCCTCGGCGTTATCCATGTAGTCGTTCAGATCGGCGAAGGCCATTTCGGGCTCGATCATCCAAAACTCGGCGGCGTGGCGCGTGGTGTTGGAGTTCTCGGCACGGAAGGTGGGGCCAAAGGTGTACACGTCGCCAAAGGCCATGGCAAAGTTCTCGGCGTTGAGCTGGCCGGACACGGTGAGGCTTGCATGCTTGCCAAAGAAGTCCTGGCTCCAGTCGACCTCGCCGGACTCGGTGAGGGGCGGATTTTTGGGGTCGAGCGTGGTCACGCGGAACATCTCGCCGGCGCCCTCGCAGTCACTCGTGGTGATGATGGGGGTGTTGACGTAGACAAAGCCCTGCTCCTGGAAGAAGCGGTGGATGGCGGCAGCCGCGACAGAGCGGATGCGGAACACGGCGCGGAACAGGTTGGTGCGCGGGCGCAGGTGCTGCTGGGTGCGCAGGAACTCGACGGTTGCGCGCTTCTTCTGCAGCGGGTAATCCGGGGCGCTGACGCCCTCGACCTCGATGGAGGTGGCAGAAAGCTCGAAAGGCTGGGGCGCATCGGGGGTCAGCTTGACGGTGCCGGTGCAAATGAGTGCGGCCGAGACGTTTTGATGGGCGATCTCGTCGTAGTTGTCGAGTGCCTCGCGGTTCATGACGACCTGCAGGTCGCGGAAGCAGCTGCCGTCGTTGAGCGTAACGAAGCCAAAGTTCTTCATGTCGCGGACGGACTTGACCCAGCCGGCGACGGTGACGGTCTGGCCGCCGAGCGACTCGGCATCGGCATAGAGCTGCGCGATTTTGGTGCGGTTCACGTATCCTCCCATAACGGTTGAATGATAGTTATCCATACAGTTCGATATTCTAGCAGCTCGGCTCATTTGAGCTATACAGATAAAGCATTGGCGGGATGGTTTTTCAAACGAAAAGCGCCCGCGGCCAAATGGTCGCGGGCGCTTGACGAGGTGCCTTTTGGCTGTGTGGCGTGGGGCCTGGCTACTTGGTCTTGGCAACCAGCAGCGGGTCGCCAAGCTTGACGAGCGGGTTGCCGCCGATAAGCGTTCCAGACTCGCCGACATGGTCGATGCTCTTAAGACGATCGAGCTCGGAGACGATGACGGTCACGATGTCCTCGTGACCAGCGGCCTTAATGGCCTCGCGGTCGAAGCTGATGAGCGGCTGGCCTGCCTTGACCACATCGCCCATCTCGACAAAGCGGGCAAAACCCTTGCCGTTCATTTCCACGGTGCCCAGGCCAACATGGATGAACACGCGCAGGCCGTCCTCGGTAATCATGCCGATGGAGTGGTTGGTGACAGTGGTGGCACCGATGCGGCCGTTGGCGGGCGCATAGATGGTGCCGGTAATGGGCTCGATGCCATAGCCCTGGCCAAGCATGCCCGAGGCGATCGTCTCGTCGGGAACCTCGTTCAGGTTGACGAGCACGCCGTTGACGGGGGCATAGATGACGCCTTCGCGGGTAGCGAAGCTTGCTGCGGGCGGAACGGACGCCTCGCCGGTCGAGGTGAAGGTGGACTTAAGCGAATCGAGCAGACCCATAGTTGCCTCCAACTTAAATAGGCGCATATCGCGCGTTTGGTTTGCCGGAAACATTTCACATGTGTTTCGCGGCTTGGTCAACGCCCCTATTCTACGCTGCTCAAAGATACCTCTGAGCTGGGATTATGTGATATATCAGTTGAAGGGAAACTTATTGCCGGAGTGTTTCTGCGCCACGGGTTCAAGTGGGGTACGCTTGAAGGCAAAAAACAAGGGCGCTTAATTTGCGCGAAGGGAGCACATATGATTGTCGAGAACCATGCGCTGTGGGGCGAGGAGCCGACCGAGGAATATCCGGCGACCTTTACGTATTTGGGTGCTGAGCCGCTGCCCGATAAACCGAATGGCCGCCGCCCTGCCGTGATTATCTGCGGCGGAGGTGCGTTTACGCATATCGCTCCGCATGAGCAGGATCCCGTGGCGTTTGCGTTTTTGGATCACGGCTACCAGGCCTTTGTGCTCAACTATGTGACGAGCGGCACGGGTGACGCAAGTTTTCCGCACCCGCAGGCAGATCTTGCCAAGATGGTCGCCACGGTGCGCGCCAACGCTGACGAGTGGCATGTCGATCCCAAGCGCGTGTGCGTCGTGGGCTTTTCTGCTGGCGGCATGATTTGCGCCTCGCTGGCAACACAGTGGAAGACCGGCCCCTTCGCGGCACTTGCCGGGGCGCGTCCGGACGACATTCGTCCCGATGCCGTGGTGCTGGGCTATCCATTGCTCGACTTTGCCTATGTGCGCGACATGCAGACGCGCGATCCGCGCATTGACTTGCGCGTGCCCAAGACGGGCGGCAAGACGGGGCGCGATTTGCTCAACGACTACCTGTCGATGGTGACGGGCGGCGAGGCAACTGACGAGCATCTGGCCGACATCTGCCCCACCACGCATGTTTCGCGTCAGATGCCACCGACCTTTGTGTGGGGTGTGTCCGACGACAAGACGGCGCCGATCGCGCAGGTCTACCCGTTTGCCCAACGCATGGCAGAGGAGGGCGTCCCTTGCGAGATGCACGTCTTTGACCAAGGTGGTCACGGCCTTTCGCTCGGCAACGCCAACACCGCGGTCGACAACGAGGACAAGCAGGTTTCCGTCCGTCCCTGGATCCGCCTGGCCTTCCGCTTCCTCGAGCGCCATCTGTAAGAGTCCCGGCATCCAAGCCCTTCAATAACTTGCGGTGAAATAGTTCCTATCTGGGGCATCAACCAGCCCATCCAGGAACTATTCCACCGCAACTTCGTTTTTGATGCCCCGCCCGGAAACTGCGCCCCAGTTTTGCCTTTCAAGGTGGGACGCAGTTTCCCATAGGGCCTCGACTGGGAAAGCGCGTCCCGTTTCGAGCGGGGATTCCGGGATGCATTTTCCGTAAGAGGCCTGTTTGGGAAACCATATCCCGTTTCGAGCCGGAATTCTGGGATGTAGTTTCCCCGAGAGGCCTCATCGGGAAACTATGGCCCTGAACTCTCCTGCCTGTCCCCATTGCGCCAATTTGCTGATTGAACGTCGTTGTGTGTTCGCGCTATCATGCATGGTTACAATTGGTTAGCCATGGCAAACGGTTAGCCATGGTGAACATAAATACAACGCCCTGTGGGCGCCGGGGGAGGAACACGGACGTGAAGCTCGATACGCTCGAGATTGGAAAGGACGCCGTTGTCGCATCGGTGGCATCGGACGATCAGGCACTCCGACAGCATATTTTGGACATGGGTCTAACGCCGGGCACCGAAGTCACCATGATGAAGTACGCCCCCATGGGTGACCCGCTCGAGATCCGCCTGCGTGGCTACGAGTTGACACTGCGTAAGGACGATGCCGCTCGCATCGAGCTCGTGGGTATTCACGACACCGATACGGGTCCGCGCGCTAACGCCGCAATCGGCACGACGGAGCATCCGGCCCTGGGCGAGGGGACGTATTCGCCCCGTGCGGCAAAGACGGCCGTGCCAGAGGGCGCGCCGCTGCACTTTGCCCTCGCCGGCAACCAAAACTGCGGCAAGACCACGTTATTCAACCAGCTGACGGGCTCCAACCAGCACGTCGGTAACTTTCCCGGCGTGACGGTCGACCGCAAAGATGGCACCATCCGTAACCATCCCGAGGCGAGCGTTACCGACCTGCCCGGCATTTACTCCCTGTCGCCGTACACAGGCGAGGAGGTCGTGAGCCGTCAGTTCATCCTCGACGAGCGTCCGGACGCCATCATCGACATCATTGACGCCACCAACATCGAGCGCAACCTGTACCTGACACTGCAGCTCATGGAGCTTGACCGTCCTATGGTCATCGCGCTCAACATGATGGACGAGGTGACCGCCAACGGCGGCGCCGTGGACGTCAACTTGCTCGAGAGCCTGTTGGGCGTGCCCGTTGTCCCCATTAGCGCTGCCCGCAACGAGGGTATCGGCGAGCTGGTGGACCACGCCCTGCACGTGGCGCGGTTCCGCGAGCGCCCTGGTCGCCTGGACTTTTGCGCGCCCGACGGTCCGGACGGCGGTGCGCTGCATCGCTGCATCCACGGTATTGCTAACCTGATCGAGGACCATGCCGTGACGGCGCACATTCCGGTGCGCTTTGCGGCGACCAAGCTGGTCGAGGGCGATGAGCTGGTAACCGAGGCGCTTCACCTGGATCGCAATGAGCTCGACGCTATCGAGCACATCATCACCCAGATGGAGGGCGAGGCCGGCACCGACCGCCTATCTGCGCTGGCCGATATGCGTTTTAGCTTTATCGGCGACGTGTGCGGGCGTTGCGTCGTCAAGCCGCACGAGAGCCGCGAGCACGTGCGCTCCGTCAAGATTGACCGCATCCTGACAGGTCGTTACACAGCCATTCCGGCGTTTCTGGTGATCATGGGCCTCGTCTTTTGGCTGACGTTTGGCGTGATCGGCGCGGCGTTGCAGGGACTCATGGAGGACGGTATCGCTGCCATCATCGCCTCGGCCGATGCGGGCCTCAAGGCGTTCGGTACCAACGACGTAGTGCGCTCGCTGGCTGTCGACGGCGTGCTTACGGGCGTGGGCAGTGTGCTGACCTTCCTGCCGATTATCGTCGTGCTCTTTTTGTTCCTCTCCATTCTGGAAGACTCCGGATACATGGCGCGCGTGGCCTTTGTCATGGATAAGGTGTTGCGTCGCTTTGGCCTGTCGGGCCGCAGTTTCGTGCCCATGCTCGTCGGTTTTGGCTGCACCGTGCCGGCTATCATGTCGACCCGTACGCTCCCATCCGAGCACGACCGCAAGATGACGGTCATGCTCACGCCGTTTATGAGCTGCTCAGCCAAGCTGCCGGTTTACGGCTTGCTGTGCGGGGCGTTTTTCCCGCAGGCGACGGTTCCCGCCATGGTCTCGCTCTATCTGATCGGTATCGTGGTCGGCTGCGTCGCGGCTTTGGTGCTCAACCGCACGGCATTTAAGGGCGACCCGGTGCCGTTTATCATGGAGCTCCCCAATTACCGCCTGCCGAGCGTCAAGACGACGGTGATGCTGGCATGGGATAAGGCCAAGGACTTCATCACCAAGGCCTTTACCATTATCTTTGCCGCTACGGTGGTCATCTGGTTCCTGCAGACGTTCGATATCCGCTTTAACGTGGTCGCCGACCAGTCGCAAAGCCTGCTTGCGGGCCTCGGCAGCATCATCGCGCCGGTGTTGGCCCCGCTCGGCTTTGGTGACTGGCGCGCATCCACGGCGCTCGTCACCGGACTCATCGCCAAGGAGAGTGTCATCTCGACGCTCACGGTGCTTTTGGGTGCAACCTCGCCCGCGGCATTGTCAACCATGTTTTCGCCGTTTACCGCCTACGTGTTCTTGGTCTTTACGCTGCTGTACCCGCCTTGCGTGGCCGCTATCGGCGCTGTCAAGAGCGAGTTGGGCGCGCGCTATGCCGTGGCCGTATTCGCGTTTCAGGTGACGGTCGCCTGGATCGTGGCGTTTGTCGTGCATTCGGTGGGCTTATTGCTGGGGTTGGCTTAGTTATGTATTGACGGTGCAACCTCTGTGTATTGAGTTGATTGCGGCCCCGCATCTGTACTGACGGATGCGGGGCCGTTGCTATATAATCGCCCACCGCCCAAGACAATCGGAGAGGTTTCCTACATGACCCAGGCAAGACAAGATGGCATCTCGCTCAAGCAGTGGCTCCCGCTTATCGGGCTCGCCTGTTGCGCGTTCGTGTTCAACACGTCGGAATTCATGCCCATCGGCCTTCTGACTGATATCGCCGCATCGTTCTCGCTCACCGAGGCCCAGGCAGGCATCATGATTTCGGTCTACGCCTGGGGCGTCATGCTGCTGTCGCTGCCGCTTATGGTGTTTGCCTCGCGCTTTGAGTTCAAGCGGATGTTGCTGGGCGTGCTGGCCGTGTTTTCGTTGGGCCAGTTTCTGTCCGCTGTGGCGCCGACTTATCCCATCCTGGTCTGTGCACGCTTGGTGGTTGCCTGCGCACATGCCGTGTTCTGGTCGGTCGCCTCGATCATGGCGTCGCGCCTGGTTGACACCCGTCACGGGGCTCTTGCCATCAGCATGATCGCCACAGGCTCGTCCATCGCGCAGATCTTTGGCCTGCCGATCGGCCGCGCCATTGGCTTGGCCGTGGGCTGGCGCATGACGTTTGCCGTGGTCGGTGCCTTCTCTGCCGCCGCGGTGGTGTACCAAGCCGCGGTGTTCCCGGCTATGCCGGCGGGCGAGCGTTTTACCGTCAAGCAGCTGCCCGAGCTGCTCAAGAACCCGTTTTTAATCGCGCTCTACGCGGTCACGGTCTTTATGGCGACCGGCTATTACGCAAGCTACAGCTATATCGAGCCCTTCCTGGCGCAGGTCGCGCACGTCGATGCGGGCGCCATCACCATGACGCTGACGGCGTTTGGCTGCTCTGGTCTGCTCGGAAGCTGGCTGTTTGGCCGCCTGTTCGATGGGCATCGCTTTCCGTTCCTTGCTATCACGCTCTCCGGGGTACCGGTCGCCTTGCTGCTTATGGGTCCTGCCGCGTCGTCGCTCGCCGCGGTTCTTGGCGTTTGCGCGCTGTGGGGCTGCTGCGCCACGGCCTTTAACGTGGCGTTTCAGGCCGAGCTCATCAAGTACACGCCCGCGGATTCGTCGGCTGTCGCCATGTCGATCTTCTCGGGTCTGTTCAATCTGGGTATCGGCACGGGCACCGCAATCGGCGGCGCCGTGGTTTCGGGTCCCGGTATCGCTTGGATCGGCTTCGTGGGCGGGGCGATTGCCGTCGTGGGCGTCATCCTCGCCATTACCGTACTGTTCCCAGCCATCCGCCGCGCCAAGCCCGTCGCCTAGCCACATCCTCCTCATCAGTTGCGGTGGAATAGTTCCTGTTTAAGGCCTCTGAAGGCCCAGGCAGGAACTATTTCACCGCAACTTATTTTGGGGGAGAGGATACAAGCTGGGCATACAATGGATGTCGTTGTGTTGAGCTTACCGGGAGGCTGTTATGTGGGCATACGAGACGACGTTCTATCAGATCTATCCGCTGGGCTTTTGCGGGGCTCCGCGCGAAAACGCCGCGCCCGTTGCCGAGGATGAGCTCGCCCAGGCTGCCAACGCCGCGCCCAACCCCGATGCTCCTATCATGAAGGTCGCCCAATGGGCCGACTACATGCAGGAACTCGGCGTTGGCGCTGTGCTCATCAACCCACCGCTCGAATCTGATAGCCACGGCTACGATACACGCAGCCTGCGCCATATCGACCGTCGCCTGGGTGGGGACGCCGACTTTGCCGCCGTATGCGACACGCTGCATGCCCATGGCATCCGCGTGGTGCTCGATGCCGTCTTCAACCACGTCGGCCGCGGTTTTTGGGCCTTCCGCGATGTGCAGGAGCGAAAGTGGGACTCGCCGTACAAGGACTGGTTCCACATTAGCTTTGACGGCGATTCCTGCTATGGCGATGGCTTTTGGTACGAGGGCTGGGAAGGCCATTTTGAGCTTGTGAAGCTCAACCTGCAAAATCCCGCTGTGGTCGATTACTTGCTCGAGTCCGTGCGCCGCTGGGCCGAGGTCTTTGGCGTCGACGGTCTGCGCCTGGACGTTGCCTATATGCTCGACCGCGACTTTATGCGTCGTCTGCATAGCTTTGCCCGTGAGCTCAAGCCCGACTTCGTGCTGATTGGCGAGACGCTCCATGGCGACTACAACCAGATCGTCAACGACGAGATGCTCGACTCCTGCACCAACTACGAGTGCTACAAGGGCCTGTACTCCAGCTTTAACTCGGTCAACATGTTCGAGATCGCCCATTCGCTGCACCGCCAGTTTGGCGGCGATCCGTGGTGCATCTACCGCGGCAAACATCTGCTGTCGTTTGTCGACAACCACGATGTGCCGCGCCTGGCAAGTATCCTCACCGACAAGTCGTGTCTGCGTCCCGCCTACGGCATGCTCTTTGGCATGCCGGGCATCCCGTGCGTCTACTATGGCAGCGAGTGGGGAATTGCCGGCGAAAAGGGTGGCCCCGATGGCGACTGGGCGCTGCGCCCTGCGCTCGATGAGCCTGCGCCCAACGAGCTGGCGGCGTTCATCACGCAGCTGGCGCACCTTCGCTCGGCCGACGACGCGGCGGCCCGTGCTCTCAACTACGGTGCCTATCGCAACGTGGTGATCCAGAACAAGCAGCTGCTGTTCGAGCGCGCCTGCGACGACGCGACGGTGCTCGTGGCGGTCAATGCCGTGAACGAGCCCTATACCTTTGGAGCCGGCGAACTCAACGGCTCCTTTGTCGATTTGCTTGCCGATGATGCGCCCACGGTCGGGCTGACGGGTACCCTTGAGCTTGCACCCTACGAGGTGCGCTATCTGTTGAGGGCCTAGGCCATGGCTGCGTCCGACGAGGGCTATCAACATATTGAGCATGGGTTTGAACCCGTGTTCGACGAGCGCTCGCGCGTTTTGGTGTTGGGCTCGTTTCCCTCGGTGCTCTCGCGTGCCAATGCCTTCTACTACGGCAATCCGCAGAACCGCTTTTGGCGCGTGATGGCCGCGTGCCTCGGCGTGCCTGTGCCGCCCAACGAGGGCAATCCTTTGGCAAGCGGTGAGCCCGCGACGCTCGATGCCTCGATAGCCGCCAAGCGGGCCATGCTGCTGAACGGCGGCGTGGCCCTGTGGGATGTGATCGAGAGCTGCGACATTAAGGGCTCGAGCGACGCGAGTATTCGCAACGTTGTGCCGGCACATATCGAGTGCATTACCGACGCAGCTCCCATTGAGCAGGTGATATGCAACGGCGGTACAGCTGGCCGGCTCTACAAGCGCTATCTACAAGAACGCACCGGGCTGCCCGCCATCGTCCTGCCCTCGACAAGTCCCGCCAATGCGGCGTGGCGTCTGGAGCGCCTTGTCGAGCGGTGGAACGGCGCCGCTGATTGGCGGGCTTCTTCGATTTAGCAGTTTGAGTGTTTGGCAAGACGTCTCATAACGGCGCGCCAGATCGGTGCGGGCAGCGCGGGCTTGACGCGCACCATGCCGTCGACATCGACGCTACCGGCATCGCCGCCGCCGAGCAGCTGCGCATGCTCAATGGAACAGCCCATGCGCACAGCGCCCACAAGCTTATCCATCGCTTCCGAAAATGGCCGACGCAAGAGGCCCATACGCGGGGAGTGGCGAAGCGCTGCGATGCCGCTGCCGGCACAGATGACAACGCCGTCGCACCATGGTAGGTCACGTAGAATACATGCCCGATACAGGCGGTCGAGGGCTTCGTCCGCCTGCCTGTTGTTTTTGGACGCGGCCTGGACGACGACATAGATGCGTGTCTCCGTATTTCCAAGGCGATCGAGTATCTGCTCGACAGCGATCATGGCCTCATCATCAAATGCATCATCAACAGCGAGCACCATGCCATCGACTGCGCCGGCATTATCCGCCTCCAAATCGATTGGGCGGGGGAGCGCGGTGCCAGAAAGCTGAGCATAGGCGGCGATGGCATCCTGCAAGTCCCAGAGCAAAAACTCAAGATCGGCGCTATTGGGAATGCTGATATACGCAATGGTTTGCAACGTTTTTGGTACATCGCCGCGTGCGGTCGTCTCCATGCCGCCTCCTTTCCGGTTGGTTTCCGTTTAGGTTACACCGTCTGGCGGCGCCTCGCCGCGCTATCCTAGTGCAACCCTTACGAAAGGAACGCCATGCGTCTGCCCATGAATACCTCGCTTGCCACGCTCAAGCCCTCCGGCATCCGTCGGATTAACGCGCTCGCCGCCCAGCATCCGGGGTGCATCGCGCTTGCGCTCGGCGAACCCGATTTTCCCACGCCCGATGTGATTAGCGCCGAGGTGACCGCATCGCTCGACCGCGGCGACACGCACTATCCGCCCAACAACGGTCGCCCCGCCCTGCGTGAGGCGCTGTCTGCCTACATGGGGGGCGCGGGCCTGGCGTTTTCCGCCGATGAGGTCATTCTGACCGACGGCGCGACCGAGGCCCTGTCGGCAACATTCATGGCTATGCTCAACCCTGGCGACGAGGTCATTATCCCCACGCCGGCCTTTGGCCTGTACGAGAGCATCGTCGTGGCCAACCATGCCAAGGCGGTCTTTTTGGATACGGAGTCTGCGCAATTCCAGATCGATGAGGAAGCGCTGCGCGCTTGCGTTACGCCGGCGACCAAGGCCATCGTCATCTGCTCGCCCAACAATCCTACGGGTTGTATCCTCAACGCGGCATCGCTCGACGCCGTGGCGCGCGTGGCAGAGCAGGCGGGCATCTACGTGGTCTGCGATGACGTATACAACCGCTTGGTCTACGCGGACGGCTACGAGCGCTTCGCCCAGCGACACCCGGAGCTGCGTGAGCAGACGGTAGTCATCGAGAGCTTCTCCAAGCCTTGGGCCATGACCGGCTGGCGCTTAGGTTGGCTCGCAGCCGCAGCCCCCGTCATCGCCGAGATCGCAAAGGCCCACCAATACTTAGTATCGAGCGCCGTCTCCTTCGAGATGGACGCCGCAGCCCGAGCCCTGACCGTCGACCCAACCTCCATGCTCAAAGTCTACCGAGCCCGCCGCGAACGCGTACTCGCAGCCTTAGACGCCATGGGCCTCGACGTAGTGGAACCGGCAGGCGCCTTCTACGCCTTCCCCAGCATCAAACAATTCGGCCTAACAAGCGAAGACTTCTGCATCAAAGCCATTAAAGAGGCAAACGTAGCCCTAGTCCCGGGCGACAGTTTCGGCACCGAAGGCCACATCCGCCTAAGCTACTGCGTCTCCGACAAAGACCTAGACGAAGGACTAGCCCGCCTGTCCAACTTCGTTTCAACCCTGTAGCCCTCAGGGACGCAACACATCAGCCCACCGACCCAAGCATTATGAGTGGGGGCGTCAGCCAACGAAAACCCGGGCTGCCCAAAGTCAACGCAGGCACGCGCCGCCGAAGGCCAGGCACAAGGTTTTCGTAGATTCCGCACGAGCCGAAGAGCACTTAATGTGCTCTTCGTGCGAGCCAGGACTTGACCGAGCGAAAACCTTGCGCCTGGCCTTCGGCGGCGCGTGCCGGATGGTGGAATTGTGTGCAGCCCGGTTTTCCGTTGACCGACGCCGGGGTCCCCGCCATAATACTTTCGGTTCACGCACGAATCCGCTGCCAGAGACAGCCGGCGCAAACGGGTCTTACCCGCGAGCTTAATGGGATATCCCGCCAGCCGAGGTGGTCGAGTAGATATGTCTTCTCGCCCCCGTCGCTCATGCAGCGCGGGGGCTTTCTTTTTGGACATGCCCCCGTCACGTCCTTGTGGCGGACCGTGCCCGGAAAGAATTCGAGGAGGTGTAATTCATGCCCCAGCAGTACAAAATCGACAAGGTTGCAGAGATCGAGTCCCGTATCGCCGAGAACGCCGGTCTGTTCGTCGTCAACTACAACGGTCTGACGGTTAAGCAGGCTCAGGAGCTGCGTCATCAGCTTCGCGAGTGCGGCGCCGAGATGAAGGTCTACAAGAACAACCTGGTCAAGATCGCTCTCAAGAACCAGGAGCAGCCCGAGCTCGACGAGATCCTCGCCGGCCCCGTCGCTTATGTGTTCTACGAGTCCGAGCCGGTCGAGGCCGCTAAGGCCCTTAAGGACTTCTCCGCTAAGTCCAAGGGCGTCCTTGAGATCAAGGGCGGTATCTCCGACGGCAAGGCCGTTTCCGCTGATGATGTTAAGGCTATCGCCGAGCTGCCCACCAAGGATCAGCTTCTCGGCCAGATCGCCGGTCTCATCTCCGGTTTCGCTCGCGACATCGCTGTCTGCGTCAACGGCGTTTCCTCTGGTCTCGCTCGTTCGATCCAGCAGGTCTCCGAGCAGAAGGCAGCCTAGTTGCTGTTTTCACCCGCGGCGGCAACGCCGCGCCCCTGGCGCATTCGCGTCGTGTTTTAACTGATCTCCGTGCATCCGCACGGAAACCGAAAGGACTTAGAAATGGCTAAGCTTACCACCGATGAGATCATCGATGCTCTTAAGGAAATGACCCTTCTCGAGGCTTCCGAGCTCGTCAAGGCTATCGAGGACACCTTCGGCGTTTCCGCCGCTGCTCCTGCCGCTGTTGTCGCCGCTCCCGCTGCTGGCGCTGCTGAGGCCGAGGAGAAGACCGAGTTTGACGTCGTGCTCGAGGGCTTCGGCGACAACAAGATCCAGGTCATCAAGGCCGTCCGTGAGCTCACCAACCTTGGCCTGAAGGAGGCCAAGGAGGTCGTCGAGGGCGCTCCCAAGGCTGTTCTCGAGGGTGCCAAGAAGGAGGACGCCGAGGCTGCCAAGGAGAAGCTCGAGGCTGCTGGCGCTGCTGTCACCCTCAAGTAATCAGGCTTTCTCGCCAGATTTCTTTGCAGACGGGGTTCGCATTGCGAGCCCCGTCTTTTTTGTTTTTCGGTCCCTCGGCATCGGTAGCTCAAACTGCCATGTTCTGTGATTTGCGTCGTATCGGGCACCCTGCCGTTGGGCAATAAAATTGCACCATTCGAGCAATAATTTGCGTTGACCTGCTGAAGAATTGTCTTTGCCTTGTAGCGACATATAGTTCCAGCGGTAAGATGCTTGGGTATCGCAATTTGGTCTGCGGCTGTGCGCCGCACGCATGGGGCGCTTTTGCGCCTGCGAAAGGATCTTTGAATAACATGAAGGCAATCATCCCCGCCGCCGGTCTTGGCACGCGTTTTCTGCCTGGCACCAAGTGCACCCCCAAAGAGATGCTGCCGGTGCTCGACAAGCCGGTCATCCAGTATGTCGTTGAGGAGGCGCTCGACCCCGAGGAGGTCGACGATGCCATCATCGTTACTTCTCCCGGTAAGCCCGAGCTACTGAACTACTTCCAGCCCGATCGCTCGCTCGAGAACCTGCTGCGTGAGCGCGGCAAGAACGCCTATGCCGACGCCGTCGCCCACGCTGGCGGTATGCCGGTCGACTTCCGCTATCAGTACGAGCCCAAGGGCCTCGGCCATGCTATTCGCTCTGCTGCCGACGCCGTGGCAGGGGAGAACTTCCTGGTTCTTCTGGGCGACTACGTTGTGCCTAACCGTGATATCTGCGACAAGATGCTTGCCGTTTCCAAGGAGCACGGTGGCGCTTCGGTTATCGCCGTCGCTGCTTGTTCGCCCGAGGAAGTCAGCCGCTACGGCGTTATCGCCGGCGAGCGCGTTGGTTCGCTCGAGGGCGCCGAGGGCGTTGCCGATGCCGAGCCGGGCGCTGTCTGGCGCATCGGCGGTCTGGTCGAGAAGCCCGCTCCCGAGGCGGCTCCGTCCAACCTGTACATCGTCGGTCGCTACCTGCTGAGCCCGCTGGTCATGGACCTTCTTGCCGACCAGCAGGCCGGTAAGGGCGGCGAGATCCAGCTGACCGACGCCATGGCCCGTTCGCTCGACCGCGAGGCCATGTATGCCGTCGTCATCGACCCGCTGTCGGGCTACGACACCGGTACTCCCTCTGGCTGGATGGCCACCAACGCCCTCATGGCTGCAAGCGATCCCCGCTTTGCCGATGCCTTCTGGGACGCCATCGACGAGCGCGGCGGATTGATGCGCAAGTAAACCTTCGGACATCGACATTTACGGGCGCGGACCTCGGTTCGCGCCCGTTTTTTATAAGAGCTGCGATTGCTGGCTCTCTGTTCACAGAAATTATATGAACAGATGTTCGGTATACCACTATCTACCTGCGTGTTTTCTGTCGAAAAACTTTGCTACTCCAAAAACTCAATCGCGTCAAGGCTTTTCTTGCCCAACGGTCGGTACCTGATAAACTATTAGGTTGCGATAACTGGCGAAGCTATGCCTCGCCAACCCACCGAGCATTTCCGTGAAGGAGGAAAAACCTGGTGACCTACGCATACACTGCCACTGAGCGCAAGCGCGTCAGCTTCGGGAAAATCCCGGAGGCCATGGAGCTCCCCAACCTTATCTCTGTTCAAAGGGAATCCTTTGAGCGTTTTAAGGACGAGGGCCTTCGTGAGGCGTTCAAGGAATCCAGCCCCATCCAGAGCCAGAACCATGTTCTCGAGGTTACCTTCGGCGAGCATCAGTTCGGCGACCCCGCGCACACCGTCGAGGAGTGCCGCGAGAAGGATATGACCTATCAGGCTCCGCTTCTGACCGACGTCCGTCTCACCAACAAGGAGACCGGCGAGATCAAGGAGCAGCTCGTCTTTATGGGCGACTTCCCCATGATGACTGATCAAGGCACCTTCATCATCAACGGTACCGAGCGTATCGTCGTCTCGCAGCTCGTCCGCTCCCCGGGCGTGTACTACAGCTCCGAGATGGATTCGGGCAAGCAGATCTACAAGGCCCAGATCATCCCGTCCCGCGGTGCCTGGCTTGAGTTTGAGGTCGACAAGCGCGACCAGCTCATGGTCTCCATCGACCGTAAGCGCAAGCAGAGCGCCACGATGTTCCTGCGCGCCCTTGGCATCGCCGTCACCAACGACGACATCATCGAGCTGCTCGGCAACTCCGATGTGATCAAGCGCACCCTGGAGCGCGACACCGCCCTCACTCGCGAGGACGCCCTCATCGAGATCTACCGTCGCCTGCGCCCGGGCGAGCCCCCCACCGTGGACGCTTCCCGCAGCCTGCTCGAGGGCCTGCTCTTCAACCCGCAGCGCTACGACCTGGCCCGCGTCGGTCGTTACAAGGTCAACAAGAAGCTCAACCTCACCACCGAGGAAGAGGTCACGGTGCTCACCGACGAGGATATCGTCGCGACGCTGCGCTACCTCCTGTCTCTCGCTGCCGGCGAGCAGGGCTTCAAGGTCGACGACATCGACCACTTCGGCAACCGCCGCATCCGTACCGTCGGCGAGCTCGTCGCCAACCAGTTCCGTATCGGCATGAGCCGTATGGAGCGCGTCGTCCGTGAGCGCATGAGCTCCCAGGATATCGACGAGATCACCCCGCAGTCGCTCATCAACATCCGCCCGATCGTAGCCTCCATCAAGGAGTTCTTCGGTTCCTCGCAGCTCTCGCAGTTCATGGACCAGGCGAACCCCCTGACCGGTCTGACCCACAAGCGCCGTCTGTCTGCACTCGGCCCTGGTGGTCTTGCCGGCCACAAGTCGGGCTCCAGCCGCCGCACCAACGTGCCGACGGCCGTCCGCGACGTTCACAATTCGCACTACAGCCGCATGTGCCCGATCGAGACCCCCGAAGGCCCCAACATCGGCCTGATTGGCTCGCTCGCCCTCTACGCCCGCGTTAACGAGTATGGCTTCATCGAGGCCCCGTTCCGTCGTGTCGAGAACGGCGTTGCCACCGACCAGATCGACTGGATGACCGCTGACGAGGAAGAGAAGCACGTCATCGCGCCGGCCAACACGCCGCTCGATCCCAAGACCAACGAGTTCATCACGACCGATGCCGAGGGCAAGATCGTCCGTCCGCACACCGTGATCGCCCGTACCCGCGACTTCGACGGCTCCTTCGGCGCTCCCGCCGACGTGCCTGTCGAGGACGTCGACTACATGGACGTTTCACCGCGTCAGATGCTCTCCGTCGCAGCCACGCTGATCCCGTTCCTCGAGCACGACGACGCCAAACGTACGCTGATGGGCGCTAACATGCAGCGTCAGGCCGTGCCGCTGGTTCACCCCGCCGCTCCCTATGTCGGTACCGGCATGGAGCGTCGCGCCGCCCTGGACTCCGGCGAGGTCACCCTGGCCAAGAACGCCGGCGAGGTCATCTTTGCCGACGCCGCCAAGATCATCGTCAAGCATGCCGGCGGCATGGACGAGTATCACCTGGCCAAGTACCAGCGCTCCAACCAGTCCACCTGCATCAACCACCGTCCGCTCGTGCGCGTCGGTGACACCGTTGAGCAGGGCGAGCCTCTGGCCGACGGTCCCTCGACCGATCACGGCGAGCTCGCACTGGGTCAGAACCTTACCGTGGCCTATATGCCGTGGGAAGGCTTTAACTACGAGGACGGTATCGTCGTGTCCGAGCGCCTGGTGGCCGAGGACCTGCTGACGACCATCAACATCACCCGTCACGAGATCGACGCCCGCGACACCAAGCTCGGCCCCGAGGAGATCACCCGCGAGATCCCGAACCTCTCCGAGGACATGCTTGCCAACCTCGACGAGGACGGCATCATCCGCATCGGCGCCGAGGTCGGCCCTGGCGACATCCTGGTCGGCAAGGTCACGCCTAAGGGCGAGAGCGCTCTGACCGCCGAGGAGCGCCTGCTGCGTGCCATCTTCGGTGCCAAGGCTCACGACGTTCGCGATACCTCCCTTAAGATGCCTCACGGCGCTTACGGCCGCGTCATCGACGTCGTCCGCTTTAGCCGCGAGAACGGCGACGACCTGGCCCCCGGCGTCAACGAGCAGGTGCGCGTCTACGTCGCCCAGCGTCGTAAGATCCAGCAGGGCGATAAGATCGCCGGCCGCCACGGCAACAAGGGTGTTATCTGCAACGTTCTGCCGGTCGAGGACATGCCCTACATGGCTGACGGTACCCCGATCGACGTTATCCTCAACCCGCTGGGCGTTCCTTCGCGTATGAACGTCGGCCAGCTGCTCGAGTGCCACCTTGGCTGGGCTGCTGCCTGCGGTTGGGATACCGAGCAGGCCGACTCCGACAAGTACGTCCCCGGTCCGTTCTTCACCGCGACGCCCGTCTTCGACGGCGCCAAGGAGGACGAGATCGCCGAGGTCATTCGCCGTGCCAACAAGAACATGCTCAACAAGGCCACCGCTGCCTTTGGCGATCACATGCGTCCCGAGTTCGTCACCCAGCTTGACGAGCGCGGCAAGACCCGTCTGTTCGACGGCCGCACCGGCGAGGAGTTCCGCGAGCCCATTACCGTGGGTACGTCCTACATCCTCAAGCTCGGCCACATGGTCGACGACAAGATCCACGCCCGTTCGACCGGCCCTTACAGCTTGGTTACCCAGCAGCCTCTGGGCGGCAAGGCCCAGTTTGGCGGCCAGCGCTTCGGCGAGATGGAAGTTTGGGCACTGTACGCATACGGTGCTTCCAACGTCCTGCAGGAGATCCTGACCGTCAAGTCCGACGATACCGTGGGCCGCGTCAAGACCTACGAGTCCATCGTCAAGGGCGAGAACGTCCCGGTTCCGGGTATCCCCGAGTCCTTCAAGGTTCTCGTCAAGGAGATTCGTTCGCTCGCACTGGACATCGAGCCCATGCACGATGCCGACGAGGACGCCTCCGCCCCTGTGACCGCCGAGGAGACCTCCGCTCTCGACGACCTGGCTGCGCTCGCCGGCGTTGACGCCGACGTCGAGGCCCAGGATGCCGAGACCGCCGAGGCGCCCGAGGCTGTCGCCGCCACGACCACTGATAAGGAGTAGTTGACTGTGGCAGATTTCGAAGCTACTGATTTTGACTCGGTAAAGATCTCCCTTGCCTCCGCCGACCAGATCCGTTCCTGGTCGCACGGTGAGGTCAAGAAGCCGGAGACCATCAATTACCGTACCCTCAAGCCCGAGAAGGACGGCCTGTTCTGCGAGAAGATCTTCGGTCCCGCCAAGGACTGGGAGTGCTCCTGCGGCAAGTACAAGGGCATCCGCTTTAAGGGCATCGTCTGCGAGCGCTGCGGCGTCGAGGTCACCTCGGCCAAGGTGCGTCGCGACCGCATGGGCCACATCGAGCTCGCCGCTCCCGTGTCCCACATCTGGTACTTCAAGAGCCCCACGAGCTTCCCGATGAGCCGTATGCTCGACATCAAGTCCAAGGACCTCGAGAAGGTTCTGTACTTTGCCAGCTACATCATCACCGAGGTTGACTACGAGGCTCGCGAGGCCGATGCCGACGACCTGCGCGAGGAGCTCGCCGCCGATCTGGAAGAGATCGATGCCGAGTGCGCCCGCCAGATCGAGTCCCTCAAGGAGCAGGGCGACCCCGAGAACTTTGACGAGTTCTCCGACGAGGAGCCGCTGACCCCCGAGGAGATCGCCTCTGGCATCGTCGACATCGAGGAAGAGTGCAAGGACGAGAAGCAACTCCGCACGGACGCCTTCAACGCCTTCATGAAGCTCACCGAGCGCGACCTCATCTCCGATGAGCCGCTGTTCCGCGAGATGACCCGTTACTACTCCATGTACTTCAAGGGTGGTATGGGTGCCGAGGCCGTCCGCGACCTGCTCGCTGCCATCGACCTTCCCTCCGAGGCCGAGAAGCTCAAGGCCATCATCGCCGACGAGGATTCCCAGAAGCAGAAGCGCGAGAAGGCCGTCAAGCGCCTCGAGGTCGTTGACGCCTTCCTGAAGGGCGGCAACAGCCCCGCGAACATGATCCTGGACGTCATCCCGGTCATTCCGCCCGATCTGCGCCCGATGGTCCAGCTCGACGGCGGCCGCTTCGCCGCGTCCGACCTCAACGACCTGTATCGTCGCGTGATCAACCGTAACAACCGACTCAAGCGCCTGCTCGACCTGGACGCCCCTGCGATTATCGTGAACAACGAGAAGCGCATGCTCCAGGAGTCCGTGGACGCCCTGTTCGACAACGGCCGTCGTGGTCGCCCGGTCTCTGGCCGTGGCGGTCGCCCGCTCAAGTCGCTCGCCGAGGCCCTCAAGGGCAAGCAGGGTCGTTTCCGTCAGAACCTGCTGGGCAAGCGTGTCGACTACTCTGGCCGTTCGGTAATCGTTACCGACCCCAAGCTGCTGCTGCACCAGTGCGGTCTGCCCAAGACCATGGCGCTGGAGCTCTTCAAGCCCTTCGTCATGAAGCGCCTGGTCGAGCTTGGCAAGGTCGAGAACATCAAGGGCGCCAAGCGCGCTATCGACCGCGGTGCCACCTTTGTGTGGGATATCCTCGAAGAGGTCATCGACGGCCGCGTCGTGCTGCTCAACCGTGCACCGACCCTGCACCGTCTGTCCATCCAGGCCTTTGAGCCGGTGCTGGTCGAGGGCAAGGCTATCCACCTGCATCCGCTGGTCTGCTCGCCCTTCAACGCCGACTTCGACGGCGACCAGATGTCTGTCCACGTGCCGCTGTCCAGCCAGGCTCAGGCCGAGGCCCGCGTGCTCATGCTCTCTGCGAACAACCTGCGCTCGCCGGCATCCGGCAAGCCGGTCAACATCCCTTCGCAGGACATGATCATCGGTGTGTACTACCTCACCCAGGTTCGCGAGGGTCTGCCGGGCGAGAACCACGTGTTCTCGAGCTTCGACGACGCGCTGCACGCCTATGACTGCCGCTCCGAGGTCGACATGCAGGCCAAGATCCAGGTCCGCGTGTCCGCTGCCGATGCCAACGTCATCAACGAGGACGGCACCCGTATCTTCCGTGTCAAGAACGGCAAGAACGAGTTCGCCGACTACGATGTCACCGGCAACAAGACCGCGCGCTTCGAGACCTCTATCGGCCGCATCATCTTCAACCGCCAGTGCCTGCCCGAAGACTATGAGTTCATGAACTACAAGATGGTCAAGGGCGATGTGGCCAAGCTGGTTGCCGACTGCTGCGATCGTTACCCCGAGGCCAAGGTCGGCCCGATCCTCGACGCCATCAAGTACTCCGGCTTCCACTACGCTACCCGCGCCGGCCTCACCATCTCGGTGTGGGACGCTCTTATCCCTGCCGAGAAGCAGGAGCTGCTCGACCGCGCCCAGGCCAACGTCGACCAGATCAACGAGTACTTCGAGGAGGGCTTCATCAACGAGACGGAGCGCCACATCGAAGTCGTTAACGAGTGGACCGCTTGTACCGATAAGGTTGCAGCGCTCATGCTCGACATGTTCGACGAGGAGAACCCGCTGTACATGATGGCCGACTCCGGCGCCCGTGGTTCTAAGACCCAGCTGCGTCAGCTCGGCGGCATGCGTGGCCTGATGGCAGACATGTCCGGCGAGACGATCGACCTTCCCATTAAGGCGAACTTCCGCGAGGGCCTGCTGCCGCTCGAGTACTTCATTTCGACCTACGGCGCCCGTAAGGGCCTGGTCGATACCGCGTCCCACACCTCGGACTCTGGTTACCTGACCCGTCGTCTGGTCGACGTGGCCCAGGACGTCATCGTCCGCGAGGAGGACTGCGGTACGCACGAGGGCGTTACCTACAACCTCATCATCCCCGGTACCACCGACCTCAACACCGACCTCGTCGGCCGTTGCTTCATCGAGGACGTCGTGGCTCCCGATGGCACCGTGCTCTTTGAGCAGGACGGCTACATCGAGAAGGTCGCCGACATCCAGAAGATGGTCGATGCGGGCCTCAAGAAGGTCAAGCTCCGCGCGCTGCTCACCTGCCGCTCCAAGTACGGCGTGTGCCAGAAGTGCTACGGCTGGGATCTTTCCACCCGTCGTCCGGTCGCCATCGGTACTGCCGTCGGCATTATTGCCGCCCAGTCCATCGGCGAGCCCGGTACGCAGCTTACGATGCGTACCATTCACTCCGGCGGCGTCGCTGGCGTCGACGATATTACGCAGGGTCTGCCTACGGTCAGCCGTATGTTCGATATCGTCGGCAACGTCAACGAGAAGATTCTGGGCCGCGAGGCTGAGCTGGCTCCGTACTCCGGTCACCTCTCGATTAAGCCCGAGAAGTCCGAGTACGTGCTGACGCTCACCGACTCCGAGGATCACACCCGTGTCCTCGACGAGCGCCGCGTCCCCGCTTCGGTGCGCTTTATGCCCGAGATCGAGGACGGCTGCGAGGTCCGCGCCGGCGACCAGATCACCAAGGGCTTCGTCAACTTCCGCAACCTGCGCAAGCTGACCGACATCGAGTCGACGATGCACACCTTCGTCGAGAGCGTCAAGGACGTCTACACCAGCCAGGGCGTCGACCTGAACGACAAGCACATCGAGGTGCTCGCACGTCAGATGCTGCGTCGCGTTCAGATCACTAACCCCGGCGACTCCAAGTACCTGCTTGGTCAGTACGTTGACCGCTACGAGTTCGCTGACGAGGTTGAGCGCGTTGCCCGTCTGGGCGGTCAGGCTCCCGTGGCCGAGCCCGTCATCCTGGGTACGCTCAAGGTCGCGTCCAACATCGACTCCTGGCTGTCGAGCGCTTCGTTCATCCGTACCGCCGGCGTCCTTACCGAGGCTGCCATTGAGGGCAAGGTCGACCATCTGCTCGACCTTAAGTCCAACGTTATCGTCGGTAAGAAGATCCCGGCTGGTACCGGCCTCAAGCCGTACGCCAACGCCAAGCTGACGTATCGCACGGCCGACGGCTACGTGGACATCGACGGTCCGGCTTCGCCCAACGCCAAGTCGCTGCCCGAGTGGGCTCCGGTTGAGCTCAAGGACCTGGACGAGCAGCTCCCTCAGCAGCTCGACTGGGCCGGCTACGACGAGTTCGGCGGTGCTGACGGTTCGTTCACCCGCAACGGCCACACCATCTCCGCCGAGAAGGCTCGCCTGTACCTGTTCGACGACCTGGGCGTGTCGCAGCGCTGGACCAACAAGTTCAGCGAGGTCGGCATCGAGACGGTCGGCGACCTGGTCGGTAAGTCCGAGGAGGATCTGCTGCGCATCGATGGCATCGGTGCCAAGGCGATCGAGGAGCTCCGTGACGGCCTTGAGGCCCACGACCTGCTCTACATCCTCGAGAACAACGACGACGTTGCCGACGAGGAAGACCTCTCGCAGCTGCTGCAGATGGTCTTTAGCCCCGACGGTCCGGACGACATCCTGCTGGGCACCTCTGCCGCGCCGACGCATCACGCCGACGCCGACGAGGAGCTCCTGGGCGCTCCGATCGACGACAAGAAGGCTCCCGCCAACGGTGCCATCAACGAGGACATGGCTTCCCTCGACGAGCTGCTCAACCAGCTCGTGGACACCGACGACGCCGAAGAGGCCAAGGACAACGACGAGGAGTAATTTCCTAGTACGTTAACCGTCCTTCCAAAGACCCGTTTCCCAACAGGGAAGCGGGTCTTTTTTGTTGAAGAAAACCTGCCAATAAGGGACAGGTTTATTTTGGTAGGTTTTTCCTGCTTGAATTTGAAACATTCTGTTCGGTCAAAGCGTATCTATGGTGAGGGCCTCAGAATGAATCATTAACGTCACCGGGAGGTGATTATGGAAGAACAAGCATTTAGACAGGTGGTCGAGGATCACCGTGATGTCGTGTTTCGAATCGCATTGACGTACCTGCGCGATCGTGCCGACGCCGACGATGTTGCCCAGGATGTCTTTCTTAAGCTGCTTAAAAGCGATGAACATTTTGAAAGTTGGGAACATCTTCGTCGATGGCTTATCCGGGTCACGATCAATGAATGTAAATCGCTCTTTCGAAAGCCATGGAGGCGTGTGGAGGATATTGAGAACCTGGCCGATTCGCTTTCGGCGGAGCAGGATGAGACCAAGGCGGTCCTGTCAGACGTTATGCGACTTCCGGAGCGATTCCGCGTTCCCATCGTGCTCTATTACTATCTGGGCTTTTCGACCTCAGAGATTGCCGAGTTGTTGCATGTACCAGCCGCGACCGTTCGAACGCGTTTAGCTCGCGGTCGATTGAAGCTCAAATTCATCCTAGAGGAGGGCGACCGTGAAATCCAATCAAATCAAGCAGGCCTTTGAGTCCATCCAAGCCGATAGCGACCTTGCCGACCGTGTTATTGATGCTGCGGCTGGAGAGCCGCTTCATCGAAAGGGCCACGCGAAGCCTCTGTATGTTGCGGTTATCGGATGTCTTGCCGGAGTGTTGGCGACCGGAGGGGTCGCCTACGCCGTTGTCAATTCCGGCTATTTTGCCTCAGCCTGGGGAAACCACGGCAACGGGGACTCCATTACCTGGACTAATGGCGGCTCATCGGGGACTAAATACACCTACACCAGAGAGTTTGGTGATGGCATCGCGCCCCAAAGCCTGGAGGGTGCAGTCCAGGAGGTTAATCTGTCCGTCGAGGGCAACGGCTATACGCTCGAAATCCATGAGATGGCTATCGATAAAAACGGTTGCGGTGCCGTGACGTTTACGCTGTCCAATCCAAATGGAGTTAACTACTACAAGCCAGCAGCAGAGATTGGCGAACTTGTTCTCTATGGTGAAGAAGAACAGGGCATCGGCACGCCCGATATGAAGTTCGGCGAGGAATGGCCTGACACACGCAGCACCATTGATAAGGACACATCAAGCGATACTGTCATTAATGGCACGATGTACTTTGCCGCTATGGATCGCGAGCGAGATTTGCAACATGCGGTCACCTGGAATATCCACTGGACCGAGGGTGAAGGTGAGAGTGCGAGGCGGTTTGAGGCGTCGACACCCGAGTTCAATATTGGAGCGTACGTCGATACAAAGGAACTCCGCTCCGGTGACTCGCCTCTTGAGATTAGCCCGTTTTCCATCCAGACGCACATCGATGATTTGGGCTATGAAGCAGTTGATAATAAGCTGACCGTCAGCTACAAGGATGGATCGGAGCAGATTATCGAAGATGACGACGCAGGGGTGTTCAACTTATATTTTTCTTATGGGCGCAATAGCGGAGAGAACATCTGGGTGCCAACGAAGTTGATTGATGTCGAACAAGTGGTCTCAGTAACGCTTGAGGGCACGAGGTGCACGTCAACAGGAGAGACCGAAACAGAAGTACCCTTTACCATCGTCTATTCGTAAGATTTGGGCCGCTTCCTACTAGGGGAAACGGCCCATTTTGCGTTATATGGACGGTTAGATTGAACGCTATTTGTCTGATTCTCGGAAGAACGTGGCAAATGGATGCGAATCACCGTGAAGAGCGACATTTCCCCAGATAAAACCGACCAAAATAAACCTGTCCCTTTTTGGCAGGGAACGTTGCCCCGACGAGTACGTCGGATTCCCGGGCCGGGCGGCACAGGGGTTAAGTTTGTCGCGAGTTCCGCACGAGCCGGAGGCCACTTAATGTGGCCTCCGTGCGAGCCAGGACTGTAGAGCAGCAAACTTAACCCCTGTGCCGCCCGGACCGGGAATCCGCCCACGCGCACAGAAGGGGATTCCTTTTGTGTAGGCTTTGCGGAAATATGGCTATTTTAGGATACGCCCGGCGGCGTGGTCTGTTGACGGCACAGCTAACGCCACGTATCCTATCGAACTGCGTGTTTCGTAGGGGGATGCTGACCCCTCGATTCAAGCCGTTGCACTTTACAGAAAGCTGGAATCATTCGAGAAGGAGTACGCTTTGCCTACTATTAACCAGCTGGTTCGCCAGGGCCGTCGTTCCGTGCCCAAGAAGTCCAAGAACGCTGCTCTGCAGCACAACTCCCAGAAGCGCGGCGTGTGCACCCGCGTCTTCACCACGAGCCCCAAGAAGCCGAACTCGGCTCTTCGTAAGGTTGCCCGTGTTCGCCTTGTCAACGGCATCGAAGTTACTGCTTACATCCCGGGTGAGGGCCACAACCTGCAGGAGCACTCCATCGTGCTCGTCCGCGGCGGTCGTGTCCGTGACCTCCCTGGTGTCCGTTATCACGTCATCCGTGGCGCCTACGACGCTGCTCCGGTCCAGAACCGTATGCAGGCCCGTTCCAAGTACGGTGCTAAGCGCCCCAAGGCCAAATAAGCCAGATAACGTTTTGATACTTTCGCCGTGTGCCGCCTAAGCGCCGCACGGTAGACACTTAAGGAGATTTCACATGCCGCGTCGTGCAGCAGCTAATCGTCGTGAGGTTCAGCCTGACGCCGTTTACAACAACCGCCTGGTGACTCAGCTCATCAACAAGGTCCTTCTTGACGGCAAGAAGGCCACCGCTGAGCGCATCGTTTACACCGCTTTCGAGATCGTTGCCGAGAAGTCCGAGGGTGGCGACGCTCTCGCTACCTTCAAGAAGGCTATGGACAACGTCAAGCCCACGCTCGAGGTTAAGCCCAAGCGTGTCGGTGGCGCTACCTATCAGGTCCCGATGGAGGTCAACTCCCGTCGTTCCACCGCTCTGGGTATCCGCTGGATCGTCAACTTCTCCCGCGCTCGCAAGGAGAAGACCATGGCCGAGCGTCTCGCCAACGAGATTCTCGACGCTTCCAACGGCTTGGGCGCTTCCGTCAAGAAGCGTGAGGACGTCTTCAAGATGGCCGAGGCCAACCGCGCGTTCTCTCACTATCGTTGGTAAGTTAAGGTAAGGAACTAACATGGCTAAGCCTAAGTACAAGCTTTCCGATACCCGTAACATCGGCATCATGGCCCACATCGATGCCGGTAAGACCACCACGACCGAGCGTATTCTTTACTACACCGGTAAGACCCACAAGATCGGTGAGGTCCATGAGGGCGCTGCCACCATGGACTGGATGGTTCAGGAGCAGGAGCGCGGCGTAACCATTACCTCCGCTGCTACCACGTGCTTCTGGAACAAGGACGGTAAGGACTACCGCATCCAGATCATCGACACCCCGGGCCACGTTGACTTCACCGCCGAGGTCGAGCGCTGCCTGCGCGTCCTCGATGGCGCTGTCGCCGTCTTCGACGCCGTAGCCGGCGTTCAGCCCCAGTCTGAGACCGTTTGGCGTCAGGCTTCTACCTTCAACGTCCCCCGCATCGCCTTCATCAACAAGTATGACCGCGTGGGCGCTGACTTCTTCAACGCTATCGAGACCATGAAGGACCGTCTCGACGCTAACGCCGTGGCCGCTCAGGTCCCGATGGGCGCCGAGGACAACTTCTGGGGCGTCATCGACCTGGTCACCATGACTGCATGGGACTTCAAGGCCGACGAGAAGGGTATGACCTACCCCGAGCCGATGGACGAGATTCCGGCTGAGTTCGCCGACATCGCTGCCACCAAGCGCGAGGAGCTCCTCGACGCTGCTGCCAGCTTTGACGACGAGCTTATGGAGAAGATTCTCATGGAGGAGGACTTCACCGTCGAGGAGCTCAAGGCCGCTCTGCGCAAGGGCGTTCTGGCCAACGAGCTCAACCTCGTCTTCGTGGGCTCCGCCTACAAGAACAAGGGCGTCCAGGAGCTGCTCGACGCTGTCGTCGACTACCTGCCCAGCCCGCTCGACGTCGAGGCCGTTACCGGTACCGATCCGGACACCGGCGAGGAGATCGAGCGTCATCCTTCCTTCGACGAGCCCTTCTCCGGCCTGGTCTTCAAGATCATGACCGACCCGTTCGTCGGTAAGCTCACCTACGTCCGCGTTTACTCCGGCCGCGCCGAGTCCGGCTCCTACGTTGTCAATGCTTCCAACGGTCAGCGCGAGCGCCTCGGCCGCATCCTCGAGATGAACGCCGCCGAGCGTATCGACCGTGACGACGCTGCCGCTGGCGACATCGTCGCTTGCGTCGGCTTCAAGAACTCCACCACCGGTGACACCCTGTGCGCCGAGGGCAAGGAGATCGTCCTCGAGAAGATCGAGTTCGCTAAGCCCGTTATCGACGTTGCCATCGAGCCCAAGACCAAGGCCGAGCAGGACAAGATGTCCCTGGCTCTGACCAAGCTCGCCGAGGAGGACCCGACCTTCCAGGTGTCCACCAACCACGAGACCGGCCAGACCATCATCGCCGGCATGGGCGAGCTGCACCTCGAGATCATCGTCGACCGTCTGCTCCGCGAGTTCAAGGTTGACGCTAACGTTGGTAAGCCCCAGGTTGCCTACCGCGAGACCGCTGGTCACGACGTCGAGAAGGCTGAGGGCAAGTTCGTCCGTCAGTCCGGCGGTCGCGGTCAGTACGGCCACGCCGTCATCAAGCTCGAGAAGATGGAGGAGGGCTTCGGCTACGAGTTCGTCAACGCTATCGTCGGCGGCGTCGTGCCCAAGGAGTACATCCCGTCCATCGACAAGGGCATCCAGGAGGCCCTGAACACCGGTGTTATCGCCGGCTTCCCGGTCCTCGACGTTAAGGTCACCCTGTTCGACGGTTCTTACCACGAGGTCGACTCCTCCGAGGCCGCCTTCAAGATCGCCGGTTCCATGGCTATCAAGGACGCCCTCAAGAAGTCCGATCCGCAGCTGCTCGAGCCGATCATGGCTGTCGAGGTCGAGACCCCTGAGCAGTACATGGGCGACGTTATGGGCAACCTCTCCGGTCGCCGCGGCAAGATCGAGGGCATGGAGGATCGCAAGAACAGCAAGCTCATCCGTGCCAAGGTGCCGCTGGGCGAGATGTTCGGTTACGCTACCGACCTTCGCTCCCAGACCCAGGGCCGTGCATCCTACACGATGCAGTTCGACTCTTATGAGCCCGCGCCCAAGTCCATCGTGGACGAGGTCATGAGCAAGAACGCCTAAGTTCGAGCTCCCTGTTACGTAATCCGCGAGAACATCTCTCGCACTCTTTGGAGGTTTAAGTTGGCTACCCAGAAGATCCGCATTCGCCTCAAGGGCTATGATCACGAGGTCGTCGATCAGTCCGCGAAGCTCATCGTCGAGACCGCTCAGAAGACCGGCGCTCGCGTTTCCGGTCCTGTCCCCCTGCCCACCGAGCGCAACCTGTACACGGTTATCCGCTCGCCGCACGTGAACAAGGACTCCCGTGAGCAGTTCGAGATGCGCACCCACAAGCGCCTCATCGACATCCTCGACCCCACCTCGGGCACCGTTGATTCGCTCATGCGTCTCGACCTCCCCGCTGGCGTCGACATCGACATCAAGCTCTAAGCGATATCGCTCATAGCTTATAGAGCCCCGCTGCCATCTTGGTAGCGGGGCTCTTTTGTTTTGAGTTTAGATTTTGGGATAGCGAATTCGTCTGCCGAGCTGATGGCTGCGGCGCCCTATTCGCTCAGGGGGCGCAAGGACGCTTCTTCGAAGTGGAAGACGCACAAGCCGCTCTCGGTCTCAATGCTTGCGCGGCCGCAATCGTCGACCGTTCTAAATATGCCGCGTGCCAGCTCGTCTCCAGCGGGGGAGCGGGCGATAACGTGCTCCCCAATCCAATTGAGGTGTGCGACATATTCGTCGTGGACGGGCGCGAGCGGTCCGGCGTTTTCTTCCATGGCGTTGAGGCGCTCTGCCCAGGTATCTACAGCGTCTATAACTGCGTGATAGACCTCATCGAGGAGCATGTCGACGGCGGGAACGCTCTCGTTGAGGTCCGAGAGGCTAATTGCCGCCAGGCCGCCATCGGGCACCTCCTGGGGCGTGTAGTTTACGTTGACGCCAATGCCGCAGACGGCGAAGGGCCCGCCCTCGTTGTCACGAGCCGCCTCGACTAAGATGCCGCCAAGCTTATGTCCTCGTGCGACGAGGTCGTTGGGCCATTTGAGGCCGATCTCGTTAGCAAGACCCTGCTTTTCGAGCGCCTCGAGCACCGCTAGGCCGCTGACGGCGGCAAGACCAGAGTACTTTGCAGGATTAACGCATGGACGCAGGACAATCGAAAGCAATAGGTTGCCGGCGGTTGAATCCCACTTGTGGCCGCGCCGGCCGCGTCCTGCCGTCTGAGCCCGGGCGGCAAGTCCTGTGCCGTGCGGCGCTCCTTGTTTTCCTGCTTCGAGCAGGTCATCGTTGGTCGATCCGGTTACGTCGACTATCGTTAATTTGGCATCCATAGCGGCTGCTACCTCCTTAATGAATAAGTGAATAACGCAATAGTGTCGTGAGGCAGACACAATGTGAAGCCTTTGTCGCATTTGGACAATTTAATGTTAACACGTCAACAATGACTAAAATGCGCTATCCTCTCTTGGTCGATGTAAACACGTCAACAACTCAAAGGAGGCTAGTGATGGGTTTCACGATACTGGGAACGGGCTCGGCGCTTCCCGAGCGCAGCGTTTCCAACGACGAGCTGTCCGAGTTCCTGGACACCTCGGATGAGTGGATTTTTACCCGTACGGGGATCAAGAGCCGCCATGTGTGCACCGCCGAGTCACTCGACGACCTTGCCGTGGCAGCGAGCGAGCAAGCGCTCCAGGCGTCCGGACTCGATGCGAGCCAGCTGGATCTGATCGTCTGCTCGACGACGACGGGCGATCATCTCGTCCCTGCCGAAGCGTGCGCCGTTGCTGAGCGCCTGGGTGCCACATGTCCAGCCTTCGACGTTTCGGCGGCTTGTGCCGGCTTCGTATTTGCGCTCGATGTCGCCGAGGGCTATATCGCTCGAGGACGAGCCAAGCATGTGCTTGTCGTTGCCTCCGAGCAGATGACGCGCGCCCTTGACTGGTCAGACCGCGCCACGTGCGTGCTCTTTGGCGACGGCGCGGGCGCTGCAGTGATAGGGGCTGGGGGAGACAACCCCCTTGCCGTTGAGCTTTCGACGGCGCCCGACGTCGAGACGTTGCGCGTTCCCGGTCTGGTCGGCACCTCGCCGTTTAAGGACTCCGCAGATAGCGCGAGCGTGCTGTCCATGAATGGTCGCCGCGTGTTCAAGTTCGGCGTCAACGCCATCTGCGACACGGTCCATAAGCTTGCGAGCGATGCGGGCATTTCGGTCGAAGACATCGATCATTTTGTATTCCATCAGGCTAACGAACGAATCCTGAGTCAGGCGGTCAAGCGTCTCGGCGTGCCAGACGAGCGCGTGGTTCGAACGCTACGCGAGACCGGCAACATTTCGAGCGCCTGCATTCCCTTTGCGCTTGACCGGCTGGCACGTACCGACGCACTGAATGAGGACGACACCATCGCCCTCGTTGGATTTGGCGCCGGTCTGGATATAGGTGGCTATCTGCTTCGTTGGAAGTAGTCGCACATAGGAAATAAAAACGCCCCTAGGGCACAAACAAAGGAGAACTACCATGGCAGATCAGAAGACCTTCGAGCGCGTTTGCGACGTTATCCGCGAGACCGCCGGTCTTGACGATGTCGAGATGAAGCCCGAGTCCACGCTCGAGGAGATTGGTCTCGACAGCCTGGGCACCGTCGAGATCCTCGTTGCCGTCGAGGACGAGTTTGGCATCCAGCTCGATACCGAGGAGAACCCCAAGACGGTCGGCGAGTTCGCCGATACGGTTGAGGCGGCATTGGAGAAGTAGAGATGCTCAAGACTCCTCTCTGCGATCTGCTCGGCATCGAAAAGCCCGTGTTCCAGGGCGGTATGGCCTGGATTGCCGATGCCTCGCTGGCGTCCGCAGTGTCCGAGGCGGGTGGCTTAGGCATCATCGCGGCCATGAACGCCGACGCCAACTGGCTTCGCGACCAGATTCATGAGCTGCGCGCCAAGACGGATAAGCCCTTTGGCGTCAATGTTATGCTCATGAGCCCGTTTGCCGACGAGGTCGCGCAGGTCGTGATTGACGAGCGAGTGCCGGTCGTCGTGACGGGCGCCGGCAATCCCGCCAAGTACATGAAGGCGTGGAACGAGGCGGGCATCAAGGTCATCCCGGTCGTTGCCTCGGTGGCGCTGGCGCGCCTCGTGGCACGTCGTGGAGCCACGGCGGTTGTTGCCGAGGGTACCGAATCGGGCGGCCATATTGGCGAGACCTCGACGATGGCACTGGTGCCGCAGGTCGTCGATGCGGTTGACATTCCCGTCGTGGCCGCCGGCGGTATTGCCGACGGCCGCGGCGTGGCGGCCGCCTTTATGCTGGGCGCCGAAGGCGTGCAAGTGGGTACGCGCTTTCTGGTCGCAGACGAGTGCACCGTCTCGGAGCAGTACAAAGAGATGGTCCTGAAGGCCAACGACACTTCGACGCGTGCGACCGGTCGCTCGACGGGACATCCAGTGCGCGCCCTCAAGAGCCCCTTCACCAACGCCTATGCCAAGAGCGAGGGTTCCGGCGCGAGTGCCGAGGAGCTCGGTGCTATGGGAACCGGTGCGCTGCGTAAGGCCGCCAAGGACGGCAACTACGAAGAGGGTTCGTTTTTGTGTGGACAGATTGCCGGCATGGTCAACGAGCGCCAGAGCGCACGCGAAATCGTTGACGACCTGGTCGATGGCGCCGAGCACGTCCTGAAGGGTGCGTGCGCATGGGTGGCGTAGCGTTTTTGTTTGCCGGCCAGGGTGCCCAGCACCCCGCGATGGGCGTCGACTTGATCGAGACATCGCCGGCGGCTGCCGAGGTGTTCGCCATTGCCGATGAGGTGCGCCCGGGGACGAGCGAGCAGTGCCGGAGCGCCTCCAAGGAGGAGCTCTCGCAGACCGAGAACACGCAGCCTTGCGTGTTCGTGCACGACTTGGCTGTCGCCGTCGCCCTGCGTGAGCGCGGCGTGGTGCCTGCCGCCTGTGCGGGATTCTCGCTGGGCGAGGTCGCTGCACTCACCTTTGCGGGGGCATTCGATACGCGAGCGGGTTTTGAGCTCGTGTGTGAGCGCGCGGCATTGATGGCCACGGCGGCCGAGCGTCACCCCGGCGGCATGCGCGCCGTCATCAAACTTGATGCTGCGCAAGTCGAGAACCTGGCTGCGCAGGCCGGCGAGGACTGCTGGCCGGTCAACTACAACAGTCCCCAGCAGACGGTTGTGGCCGGAGCGCCCGATGCGCTGCAGACCCTCGACGTCCTAGTAAAAGAGGCTGGCGGCCGGGCCATGAAGGTCGCGGTGTCGGGTGCATTCCATAGCCCCTATATGGCCGAGGCGACTGAGGGACTGGCGACGTATATCCAAGCCGGCCACGCGCCGTCTCCGCTGCTGATTCCGGTCATGGCAAATATGACGGCGGCGCCCTATCCGGCGGACTCGCGAGCAGTATCGGATGTCTTGGCCAACCAGGTGAGCAATGCCGTTCGCTGGGTCGACACGCTGCATACTCTGCAGGATCAGGGCATCGACACGTTTATTGAGGTCGGTCCTGGCAAAACACTGTCGGGCCTGGTCAAGCGTACGCTGAGCGACGTTCGCGTGTATTCGTGCGAAACGGCCGAGCAGGTCGCAGCTATTGCCGATGAGCTCGCATAGCCCACAGGGCTGTAACCCGAAAGGAATGACATGGGCAACTTGAACAACGGCGCGCTCGAGCGCAACGACTCACGCCGTGTGGCACTGGTCACGGGCGGCTCGCGGGGAATCGGCCGCGCTTGTGCGGTTGGCTTGGCGGAGGACGGCTTTGATATTGCCGTCGTCTATGCCGGTAGCGTCGATGCCGCGCGCGAGACATGCGGAGCCTGCGAGATGGTTGGCGCCACGGCGCGCGCATATCAATGCGACGTGGCAGACCCCGCTGCCGTCAATGCGTGCGTGGAAGCGGTCCTCAACGACTTTGGCTCCATTTGGGCGCTCGTCAACAACGCCGGCATCACGCGCGACGGCCTGCTCATGCGTATGGGTGACGATGCCTTCGACCGCGTGCTCGATGTCAATCTCAAGGGCACGTTCAATACGACGCGCGCACTCACCAAGACCTTTATGCGCCAGCGCGGCGGTTGCGTCATCAACATGAGCTCGGTTGTGGGCCTGATGGGCAATGCCGGGCAGGCTAACTACGCTGCCTCCAAGGCGGGCGTCATCGGCCTGACCAAGGCGGTAGCGCGCGAGCTTGCGCCCCGCGGCGTACGAGTGAACGCGGTCGCACCCGGGTTTGTCGAGACGGATATGACGGCAAAGCTCTCGGAGAAGGTTCGCGCGGCAACCGAGGAGCAGATTCCCCTAAAGCGCATGGCGCGCCCCGAGGAAGTGGCCGGCGTGGTGCGCTTTTTGGCGAGCGATGCGGCTGCCTACATTACGGGCGAGGTCGTACGCGTCGACGGCGGAATGGCGATGTAGAAACCAGGGCCGAAGAACGGCTTGGATGAGGAGACCATGATGGAACAGAGAGTTGCAATCACCGGTATCGGTGCCGTGTCGCCGCTCGGCAACACCGCGCTTGCCACCTGGGCGGCCATGTGCGCCGGCACGTGCGGCATCGGCCCGATCACGCACTTCGATACCGATGCGTTTGCCGTCAAGGTGGCAGCCGAGGTCAAGGGCTTTGACGGCAACGAGTACTTTGGCAAGCGTGACGCCAAGCATCTCGACCCCTGCGTTCAGTTTGCGATGGCGGCTTCGGACGAGGCCATGCACGATGCGGGCTTTGATGTCGAGGGCGCCATCGATCGCGAGCGCCTGGGCGTCTACGTGGGCTCGGGCGTGGGCGGCATGACGACGCTCGTCGACAACGTCCATACGATTGCCGAACGTGGGCCCCGCCGCGCATCGCCCTATATGATCGCGATGATGATCCCCAACATGGCATCGGGCAATATCGCAATCCGCCACAAGGCAAAGGGCCCGACCCTGCCCGTGGTGACCGCGTGCGCGACCTCGGCCCATGCGGTGGGCGAGGCGTTCCGCGCCATCAAGCACGGCTATGCCGACGCGATCCTCGCGGGCGGCGCCGAGGCCGCAATTATCCCCGATGCCGTTGCGGGCTTTACGTCCTGCCGCGCATTGACCACCAACCCCGATCCCGCGACGGCCTGCCGTCCGTTCGATGCAGACCGCGACGGCTTTGTGATGGGCGAGGGCGCCTGCGTGCTCGTGCTCGAGAGCATGGAACATGCGCAGGCGCGCGGTGCGCACATTTATGCCGAGGTCGTGGGCTACGGCAACACCGATGATGCCTATCACATCACGAGCCCTGATCCCGAGGCTGCCGGCATTGCCCGCGCGATATCGCTGGCGGTGACCGAGGGCGACGTCAAGCCTTCCGAGGGTCTCTACATCAATGCCCACGGCACATCTACCAAGCTCAACGATTCGTCCGAGACGGCGGGCATTAAGCGTGCGCTCGGCGAGGACGCGGCGCGCGCCGCGCACGTCTCGTCGACTAAGTCGATGACCGGCCACATGATCGGTGCCACGGGCGCCATCGAGGTCATGGCCTGCGCCATGGCGCTCGAGCAGGGCGTGGTGCCGCCGACCATTAACTACCACACGCCCGATCCCGCCTGCGATCTTGACTACACGCCCAATCGCGCGGTTCGCGCCGACCTTACCTGGGCGCTTTCGACCAACCTGGGCTTTGGCGGACACAACGCCGCCATCGCGCTGCGTAGATATACGAGGAGCTAGAGCATGGATTCCAAAAGACTTGCCGAGATAGCCGATGTTATGGAGGACCGCGGCCTCACGCGCGTGCGCGTTGAGGAGCCCGATGGCACCGCGGTCGAACTCGAGCGCGCGAGCGCCGCACAGCCGGTTGCCGTGCCCATGCCCATGCCGAGCGGTATGGCCGCTCCAGTTGCAGCTCCCACAGTCGCGCCTGCCGCACCGGAGCCCGCCGCGCAGACACCTGTTGCCGCGCCGGAGCCCAAGGGCACCGAGGTGACCGCTCCCATGGTTGGCGTTTTCTATGCTGCCCCGGCGCCGGGCGACGAACCGTTTGTGCACGTGGGCTCCAAGGTCAAGGCCGGCGAGACCCTCTGCATCATCGAGGCCATGAAGGTTCTCAACGAGGTGACGGCCGAGGCAGACGGCGAGGTGCTCGAGATCTGCGTGGCCGACGGCGACCTCGTGGAGTTCGGCAGCTGCCTCATGAGGATCGGATAGGTGATATCCATGAACATAGAAGAGCTCAAGAAGCTGTTGCCGCATCGTGAGCCGATGCTTTTGCTCGACGAAGCCGAGCTAGTGGGCGACGAGGCCCACGGCAAGATCACGATTACGGGCGATGAGTACTTTCTGCAGGGGCATTTTCCGGGAAACCCGGTTGTTCCCGGCGTGATTCAGTGCGAGATGCTCGCCCAGAACTGCTGCGTGCTGCTGATGGGCGATGAGGAGGCGCGCGGCGCGACGCCGTTCTACACGAGTCTGGACAAGGTGCGCTTTAAGCGTCCGGTGCGCCCGGGCGATACGGTTGATCTGGTGTGCTCCATCACACGTGCGCGCGGGCCGTTCCGCTTTGCGACGGGTACTGCGAGCGTCAACGGTGAGGTTTGCTGCCGCGCCGATATGTCTTTTGCACTCATGCACGAAAGTTAAGGAAGGCTTCATGTTCGACAAAGTGCTCATCGCCAACCGCGGCGAAGTCGCGGTCCGTGTTATCCGCGCGTGCCGCGATATGGGCATCAAGACCGTCGCCGTTTATTCCACGGCCGATGCGGACGCGTTGCACGTGCAGCTTGCCGACGAGGCGTATTGCATCGGCGGCCCGCGTCTTGCCGAGAGCTACCTCAACGACGATGCCGTGCTCACCTGTGCCGTAAAGTCAGGAGCTAAGGCAATTCATCCCGGCTATGGCTTTTTCTCCGAGAAGGCGAGCTTCGTGCGAGACTGCGACAAGTATGGCTTGGCGTTTGTCGGTCCTTCGGCCGAGGTGATCGACAGCATGGGCGACAAGGACGCCGCACGTCGAACGGCTGCTGCGGCGGGCGTGCCCATCGTGCCGGGTTGCGATCTGCTCAAAAGTCCCGAGGAGGCGACGGCCGAGGCCGAGCGCATTGGCTGCCCCGTGCTTATTAAGGCGCGTGCCGGCGGTGGCGGCCGCGGCATTCGCAAGGTCGAGCGCGTGGAAGATGCGGCAAAGGCGTTTATCGAGGCGCGTGCCGAGGGCGAGGCCGTTTTTGGCGACGGCGAGTGCTACATGGAGAAGTTTGTCGCGCCGGCGCACCATGTTGAGGTGCAGATTATGGCCGATAAGCAGGGCCATGTGTTTTCGCTCGGCGAGCGCGAGTGCTCGGTGCAGCGCCGCAACCAAAAGCTGATCGAGGAGAGCCCCGCGCCGTGCCTCGACGGACACGACGACATTCGTGCTCGCATGCACAAGGCAGCGCGTGACCTGGCTCGTGCCGTCGGCTACGAAGGAGCCGGTACCATCGAGTTCCTGTATTCGGACGACGGCAATTTCTACTTTATGGAAATGAACACGCGCTTGCAGGTGGAGCATCCGGTTACGGAGTTTGTGACCGATACCGACTTGGTCAAGTGGCAGCTGCGCGTGGCAGCCGGCCAACCTCTGCCCTTTGAGCAGGAGGACATGCCGGTCCGCAACCACGCCATGGAGTGCCGCATCAATGCCGAAACGCCGGACTTTCTGCCGTCATGTGGAACGGTCACCGCGTTGCGTGTGCCGGGTGGTCCGCGCGTGCGCTGGGATTCCGCCATGTTTACCGGTGCGACAGTTCCGCCGTACTACGACTCCATGCTCGGCAAGCTCATCGTGTGTGCGCCCACGCGTGACGGCGCCATTCGCAAGATGCGCTCGGCCCTGGGCGAGCTCGTGATTGAGGGCGTGAGCGAAAACAGCGAGCTTCAGCTCGACGTGCTGGCAAACGACGAGTTCTTGTCGGGCATGTATCACACCGATCTAATGGGGCATCTCTATGCTGATGAATAGAAAAGCGAAGACGGTCAACGTCCTCGAGGGACCGATGACCGAGTCGTGCGCCGAGTTTCCCGCGCGCCACGTGTTTATCAAGTGCCCGGAGTGCCGCCGCGTGATCGATGAGGCGCGCCTGCACGACAACCTCGAGGTCTGCCCTCGTTGCGGCAAACACTTTCGCGTGAGCGGGCGCGACCGCATGCACATGACGATTGACGAGGGCACGTTTGAGGAATGGGATGCCAATCTGGCGTCGGAGGACTTCCTCTCGTTTCCCGGCTATGCCGACAAGCTCAAGAGCGTGAGCGAGCGTTCGGGCGAGCGCGATGCCGTTGTGTGCGGCAGGGGCAAAATCTGCGGTTGCGATACCGCGCTCTTCTTTATGGACGCCAACTTTATGATGGGCTCGATGGGCTCCGTGGTGGGCGAGAAGATCTGTCGCACATTTGAGCGAGCGACCGAGCTTGGATTGCCAGTTGTCGGCTTTACCGTTTCGGGCGGTGCACGCATGCAAGAGGGCGTGACATCGCTTATGCAGATGGCCAAGATTTCTGCGGCGGTTAGGCGCCATAGCGAGGTGGGCGGCCTGTATATCACGGTGCTCACTGATCCCACGACCGGAGGCGTAACCGCGAGCTTTGCCATGGAGGGCGATACTATCCTGGCCGAGCCCGATGCCCTGACGGCATTTGCCGGCCCGCGCGTGATCGAGCAGAACATGCACAAGCGCCTGCCCAAGGGATTCCAGCGCTCCGAGTTTTTGCTGGAGCACGGCTTTTGCGATGCCGTTGTTCCGCGTGGCGAGATTGCGCTCACGGTAGGCGAGCTGCTGGCACTGCACGAAGGGCACGCGCCCGGCCTGGGGGCACCGCATGAGATCGTGCATACGGGTCGTCGCGGCAAAAAGCTGGGACACTTGTTCAAGCGCTCGACCGCACCAAAAACGGCGCTCGAGATTGTCAAGCAGACCCGCTCGGCAGATCGCGCCACGGCAGGCGAGATGATCTCGCTGGGCCTGGATGGATTTGTGGAGCTGCACGGCGACCGCTACTTTGGCGACGACGCCGCTGTGGTGGCTGGCATTGGCTGGAAAGACGGATGCCCCGTAACGGTCATCGCCATCGAGCGCGGTACCACGACCAAAGAGCGTATGCGCCGCAACTTTGGCATGGCGCATCCCGAGGGCTACCGCAAAGCGCGTCGCCTTATGCGCCAGGCCGAAAAGTTTGGTCGACCGGTTCTGTGCCTGGTCGATACTTCGGGCGCGTTTTGCGGCATCGGTGCCGAGGAGCGCGGCCAGGGCGAGGCGATTGCCCGGAATCTCATGGAGATGAGCGGCCTTAAGACGCCGATTGTCTCGGTGGTAACAGGCGAGGGCGGCTCTGGTGGCGCGCTGGCGCTGTCCGTGGCCGACCGCATCCTGATGCTCTCGAGCTCGGCCTATTCGGTCGTGAGCCCCGAGGCCTGTGCGTCGATTCTGTGGAAGGATACCGAGCGCGCGGATGAGGCCGCCGAGGCGCTTAAGCTCACGGCCCCCGATCTGTTGGCGCTCGGCATCATCGACGGCATTGTCGACGATAGGGGCCTGTCGCATGAGGAGATCGCCGGCGCCGTCATGTCCTCGGCATTTGATGCCTTCGATACGCTTGGGCGGCTCGACGACGCGACCCTCACAAACCTCCGCTACGAAAAGTACCGCGCAATCGGTCAGTACCGCACGATGTGATAAAGGGACAGCCTACATGTCACATTGGGAAAGGCGTTCCATGCCACAAGTTTCTAACACCTCGTTTACAACGACGGTTTCATCAAACGCCATGGCCGTGGTGGACTATCTGTCCAAAAGCATGATGTCGGCGCTGCCGTTTATTGTCTGCGCGGCGTTGTTCCGCACCGTCGCCGTCATTATGGGCGAAGGCATGCTGGGCCTGTGGTCTGCCGATTCCGAAATCTATCGCCTGTTCTACAGTTGGCTCTATAACGCCGGCTACTACTTTTTGCCCGTTTATCTTGGTTGGGCGGCCGCCCGCCAGCTCGGTTGCTCGGAGCAGCTGGGCATGATGCTGGGCGGCGTATTGATTGCGCCCGATCTGCTTAAGCTCGTCGATGCCGCATCGACGACGGGGGCATCGATGACTTCCGTGTATGGTCTGCTTCCCGCGCCGGTCAACGATTACACGACGACTGTTATCCCGGTTCTCATCTCGGTGCCCGTGCTATGGCGAGTGGAGTGTTTCTTTCAGCGCGTTATCCCTAAGGCCGTGGCGTTTTCGTTCGTTCCGTTTGCAACCATGCTCGTCATGGTTCCGGTTTCGCTGTGTATTACGGCGCCGGCGGGCAGCTATTTGGGCATGCTGTTGGGCCAGCTTATGTTTATGCTTGGCAATTCCGGTGGCATCGTGTCGCTGCTCACGCTCATGGGGCTTGCCGCGGGCTGGGAGTTCCTAAAGATCGCGGGCGTCAGCAACGTTGTCCTATCGCTCGCCTATGCGCAGTTTATGAGTGTGGGAACGGATTCGTGCATCCTGATCGCCGCGACGATGGCAACGTTTGCCGTTTGGGGCATGCCCTTTGGTGCGTCGCTTCGCGTTGCGGATAAGGACGAGAAGGCCCTCATGCTGGGCTATTCGATCTCGGGCGTGCTTGGTGGCGTAAGTGAGCCGGCGCTGTACGGTTGCGGCTTTAAATATGGCAGGTGCCTGACGTGCATGGCCATTGGCGGCGCCGTCGGAGGCCTTGTTGCGGCCGTGGGCCACGTTACGGCCTATACCATCGGTATGACGAATGTCCTCATGGTCATTGGCTTTGCCACGGGCGGCATCTCGAACCTGCTGTGGTGCTGCGCTGCCGGCGGTGTGGCATTTGCGGTGTCTGCGGCGCTGAGCTACTGCTTTGGCGTGGTGCCGGCGAAGGGGCAGGCGGCGGGGGATGGAGCCGATTTGCCCGAAACCTCTAAGAGCGCGGCCGAAGTAAGCGCGTAAACCTGTGCGGCACAAGGACGATTCCTTTGCCACATTCCAAGGCCGTGGCCCGTGTGGGTCGCGGCCTTTTTGTATCTGGGGGACAAAGTGGCTACACTACAATCCGTTTGAACAATAGATATATAAGTAGCACCGTGGGGGCGGATGTAGATGGTCGAGTGGATTGTTAAGCGTGCGCAGGGCGATCGTGCGCGTGTGGGCACGTTAGCGGGCATGGTGTGTATTGTCGCCAATGTCGCGCTTTGTGCTGCGAAGGGCGCAATTGGTGTGGTTTCGGGATCGGTTTCGATTGTGGCGGATGCCATGAACAACCTGTCCGATGCCAGCTCGAACATCGTGAGCGTGCTGGGCTTTAAGCTGGCGGGCAAGCCAGCAGACCCCGAGCATCCTTACGGACATGGCCGCTACGAGTATCTCTCGGGTCTGGTTGTGGCGGCGCTCGTGCTGCTTATTGGCGTTGAGCTGGTGAAGTCCTCGGTTGAGCGCGTCATCCACCCCGAACCTGTCGAGTTCTCGCTTGCCCTGGTGGCAGTTCTCGTGCTTTCGATGGTCGTAAAGCTCTGGATGGCGGCCCTCAACCAAAAGCTCGGCGATCGCATTGAGTCCGAGACGCTGCATGCGACCGCGCTAGATTCCAAGAACGATGTCCTTGCCACGGGCGCCGTGCTGGCGTGCGCAATTGTTTCGCAGGTGACGGGCATCAACCTTGACGCTTGGGTTGGCCTTGCCGTTGGCGCCTATATTGGCTGGAGCGGCTTTGAGCTTATCCAAGATACGGTGAGCCCGCTTTTGGGCCAGACGCCCGATCCTAAGCTCGTCGAGCATATCCGCAGCAAGATCATGAGCTACCCCGGCGTTTTGGGCGTTCACGATCTGATGGTTCACGACTACGGCCCGGGCAGGAAGTTCGCAAGCGCACACGCCGAGATGGCGGCCGAGGCCAGCCCGCTGGAAAGTCACGACACGCTCGATAACATCGAGCAGGCGTTTAGGGACGAGGACGGCATGATCGTCACGCTCCATTACGATCCCATCGTGACCGATGACCCCAAGCTGGCGAGCATGCGCCTGCGCATCAACGCTATGGCCCAACAGATCGATAGCCGCCTTTCGATTCACGATCTGCGTTGCGTGCCGGGCCCCACGCACACCAATGTGATCTTCGACTGCGTGCGTCCCTCGGATCTTCAGGTGAGTGCCGAAGACGTAAAGCACGCGCTGGCACAACGAGTCGAATCGGAATATCCCAAGTCAATTGCCAAGATTACGATCGACGAAGACTACGTAGGCCATACCCACGAGTAGGGCCGCGCCGGTAAAGCTAGTTATACAGAAGGGGAGAATATGAAGAGACTGTATCTGCTCCGCCACGGCCAGACGGAGTTCAACGTCAAAAAGCTCGTCCAGGGCCGCTGCGATTTACCGCTAACGGACTTGGGCCGTCAGCAGGCCGCAAAGGCCGCCGCATGGCTTAAAGCCCGCGACGTCACCCCCGACAAGGTAGTCTCGTCTCCTTTAAGCCGAGCCATGGCCACGGCTCGGCTCGTCGCAGGCGAACTCCTCGGCCCGGACGCCGCCGTCGAGCCCTGCGAAGGCATCATCGAACGCTGCTATGGCTCCTTTGAAGGGGGCCCGCACGACGCACTGCCTACCGACGTCTGGGATCCGGGCGAGGACTTAATCCCCTTCGGAGGGGAGGGAAGTCAGGCGCTGCAAGAGCGTATGGTAAGCACGCTCGCTAATCTCATGAGCGCCGATGATGTTGAAACCGTCCTGGCAGTAAGCCACGGCAGCGCCAGCCGCCAATTCATCAAAGCCGCCGCCCCAGAGGGCTTCGAACTCCCAGCAAAGCTCCCCAACTGCGCCATCATGATCTTTGATTTTGAGGATTCGCAAGAAGAATGCGACACGTCCCAATGTAAGTTCACCTTGCAGCAGATCATCGATCCTCAACAAAGTCTTTAGCCTGAGCGAGCAGAGTTAAGCAGGCATCAACGTGTCGTCTCCCGAGCCCGGCAGAGCAGCAACCTTAATATATTTCGCCGCCGCTCTGCCGGCCCCAGGCGACTCCGCGCACTTTACCTGCGTAAACAATGTGAGTGAAATATGAATCTCGATGGATACGCCCGCAGCCGTGTATACTAGACAGCTGTGTGTAACCAGGGGAGTATTCTGGCTGGACAAAACGCCTGCTTAATAGGGTTGTCAGGTAGTTCGGACGCAATACAAGGCTGGAGAGCACGTCGTGTAAGTAGTGGTCCTCTAGGGGCGTACGCTCGGTGGTGTACGCATTGTCCCAAGACCACGCGAGAGTTGGGATCATATCTTGATCAGCATGATTCTCGGCCGCAAGATTGGCATGACCCAGGTTTGGGACGAGAACGACAACGTCGTCCCCGTCACGGTCATCCAGGCTGGCCCCTGCGCTGTCTCGCAGGTTAAAACTCAGGCAACCGACGGCTATGACGCCGTCCAGATCGGTTTCGGCGACATCAAGGCCAAGAACGTGAACAAGCCCATGGCTGGTCACTTCGCTAAGGCTGGCGTCGAGCCTGTCCGCTTCCTTCGTGAGGTCCGCGTCGAGAACGGCGAGGAGCACAAGGTCGGCGAGGTTGTTACCGTCGCTGATTTCGCTGATGTCGAGAAGGTCGACGTCATCGGTACCTCCAAGGGTAAGGGCTTCCAGGGTCGCATCAAGCGCTGGGGTCAGCGCCGCGGTCCTATGACGCATGGTTCTCACTTCCAGCGTCACCCCGGTTCTATCGGTCAGTGCGCCTATCCTGCGCGCGTCCTCAAGGGCGTCAAGATGGCCGGTCACATGGGTAACGAGCGCGTTACCGTCAAGAACCTTTCCGTTGTCCGCATCGATGCCGAGCAGAACCTCATCTTGGTCAAGGGCGCTGTCCCGGGTGCCAAGAATGGTCTCGTCGCCATCCGTATGGCCTAAGGGCCCAGCCCATTTAGCCCAGCGTCATACCAAGGAGAACACTTAAATGGCAAAGTTTGAAGTAAAGAACAGCGAGGGCAAGAAGGTCGCCGAGGCCGAGCTCGCCGCTGAGGTGTACGGCATCGAGCCGAACATCCACGTTATGCACCACATCGTCAAGTGCCAGATGGCCTCTTGGCGTCAGGGCACCCAGTCTGCTAAGGGTCGCTCTGAGGTTTCCGGTGGCGGCAAGAAGCCTTGGCGTCAGAAGGGCACCGGCCGTGCCCGCCAGGGTTCCATCCGTGCTGCCCAGTGGCGTCACGGTGGCGTTGTCTTCGCCCCTAAGCCCCGTTCCTACGCTAAGCGTATGAACAACAAGGAGGTCAAGCTGGCTATGCGCTCCGCGCTGTCCGCCAAGCTGGCCGATGGCGAGCTCGTGCTCGTCGACGACTACGGCTTCGAGAAGCCTTCCACCAAGGCTGCCGTCGCCATGCTCAAGGCTCTCGGCCTTGAGGGCAAGCGCCTGACCATCATCGTTCGCGATGAGGACGTCAACGCCTACCTGTCGTTCCGCAACATTCCCAAGACGTTCATCATCACCGCTGACGAGGCCAACACCTACGATCTCGTCAACAACAACGCTGTGCTGATGCCCGCCGACATCGCCGCTCACTTCGGGGAGGTGCTTGCATAAATGACCGCCCACGAGATCATCATCCGTCCGATCGTGTCCGAGCGTTCCTTCTCCGGCATGGAGCTGAACAAGTACACGTTCGAGGTCGCCAAGGATGCTAACAAGTATCAGATTAAGGACGCCGTCGAGGAGATCTTCGGTGTCAAGGTCGTTCGCGTGAACACCCTGACGGTCAAGCCCAAGACCAAGCGCGTGCGCTATGTCGCCGGCAAGACCCGTTCTTGGAAGAAGGCCATCGTCACGCTGGCCGAGGGCGACACCATCGAGGTCTTTGGCAACCAGGCCTAAGACTCGCTGCTGTTGAGTGAGCTCATGCCTCCCAAATAGGGGAGGCGGGAGCTCAAGGTTTTGGGCGTATAAAATGGACACGCCCGGAACCGTGTATACGTCCGGTGTCATCGCACCCGAGGCAGAACCTCGAATCCCTGTCTGCGATGGCTAACGGATTCCTATTGAAAGGGATTGTAATGGCTGTAAAGCACCTTAAGCCGACCTCCGCTGGTAGGCGTTGGCAGACGATCTCCGATTTCTCCGAGATCACCTGCACCAAGCCCGAGAAGTCTCTTCTCGAGCCCCTGCCCAAGAAGGCCGGTCGTAACAACAACGGCCGCATCACCACCCGCCACCAGGGCGGCGGCGTGAAGCGTCGTTACCGCGTGATCGACTTCAAGCGCAACAAGGACGGCGTGCCCGCCAAGGTTGCCACGATCGAGTACGATCCGAACCGTTCCGCTCGCATCGCTCTGCTGCACTACGCTGACGGTGAGAAGCGCTACATCCTGGCCCCCAAGGGCCTCGAGGTCGGTCAGACCATCATGTCCGGTTCTGACGCCGACATCAAGCCGGGCAACGCTCTGCCCCTCGCCGACATCCCCGTCGGTACGCTCATCCATGCCGTCGAGTTCCAGCCGGGCAAGGGCGCCGCTATCGCCCGTTCCGCCGGTAACTCCTGCCAGCTGATGGGTAAGGAGGGCAAGTACGCTATCGTCCGTATGCCTTCCTCCGAGATGCGCCGCATCCTCGTTACCTGCCGCGCCACCGTCGGTGAGGTCGGCAACGCTGATCACGCCAACATCGTCATCGGCAAGGCCGGCCGTAAGCGTCACATGAACGTGCGCCCGACCGTCCGCGGTACCGTCATGAACCCTGTCGACCACCCGCACGGCGGTGGCGAGGGCAAGAACCACACCTCTGGTCGTCCCTCTGTTACCCCCTGGGGTAAGCCGACGAAGGGCCTTCGTACGCGCAAGAAGAAGAAGGTCTCGAACCAGCACATCATTCGTCGCCGTAAGAAGTAATTTCGGATACCGAGTTTTAGGAGAAAGCACTTATGAGCAGAAGTCTCAAAAAGGGCCCGTTCGTGGAGACTCGCCTTCTCTCGCGTATCACCGCGATGAACGAGGCTGGCAAGAAGGACGTCGTGAAGACCTGGTCCCGCGCGTCCACCATCTTCCCCGAGATGGTTGGTCACACCATCGCCGTCCACGACGGCCGCAAGCATGTGCCCGTGTATGTTACCGAGTCCATGGTTGGTCACAAGCTCGGCGAGTTCGCGCCGACTCGTACGTTCCGTGGCCACAAGGCCAAATAGGGGGTTAACCGTAAATGGCAACTAAGTCTATTGAAACTGAGGCCACCGAGGTTCGCGCCGTCGCTAAGTACGTGCGTGTTTCCCCCAGCAAGGCCCGCCTGGTGGTCGATCTGATCCGCCGCAAGCCTGTCGCTCAGGCCTTCGACATCCTCCACTTCTGCGACCGCGCCGTCGCCGTGGATGTCGAGAAGGTTCTCCGTTCCGCCGTTGCGAACGCCGAGAACAACAACGGTCTGCGTGCCGACAACCTGGTTGTCGCCGCTGCCTATGTTGACGAGGGTCCGACGCTTAAGCGCATCCGTCCCCGCGCCAAGGGTTCCGCTTCTCGCATTCTGAAGCGTACTTCCCACATCACCGTCGTCGTTGCTCCTCGAAAGGAGGCGTAAAGCTGTATGGGTCAGAAAGTCTACCCCACCGGCTTCCGTCTTGGCATCACCGAGAACTGGCGCTCCCGCTGGTTCGCAGAGAAGGATTACGCTAAGACCCTCGGTAACGATCTCGAGATCCGCAAGTACCTCGAGAAGCGTCTTTCCCGCGCAGCTGTCTCCCGCGTCGAGATCGAGCGCGCTGGCGACAAGGTGAAGGTCATCATCCTCACCGCTCGCCCCGGCGTTGTCATCGGTAAGAAGGGTGCCGAGATCGATACCCTCCGCACCGAGCTCGAGAAGGTCGCTGGCGTCTCCAAGGGCCAGCTCTCCGTCGACGTTGTCGAGATCAAGCGCCCCGAGCTCGACGCCAACCTCGTTGCTCAGTCTATCGCCGAGCAGCTCGAGGGCCGCGTTGCCTTCCGTCGCGCTATGCGCAAGGCTGTCCAGTCTGCCCGCAAGGCCGGCGCTAAGGGCATCCGTATCCAGTGCTCCGGTCGTCTCGGCGGTGCCGAGATGGGCCGTCGTGAGTGGTACCGCGAGGGTCGCGTGCCTCTGCACACCCTCCGTGCCAAGATCGACTACGGCACGGCTGTCGCCAGCACCACCATGGGCGCTTGCGGCGTGAAGGTCTGGATCTACCTGGGCGAGAAGCTCCCGGGCCAGCCTGTTCCCAACCCTGCACTCGAGGGCTCTTCCCGTCCTCGTCGTCGTAACTCCGAGAGGAGGGGTCAGTAGTGCTTGCCCCTAAGCGTATTCTTCACCGCAAGGTGCAGCGTGGCTCCATGAAGGGCCAGGCCAAGGGTAATACCGAGCTGCATTTCGGCGAGTTTGGTATCCAGGCTCTCGAGGCCCATTGGATCACCAACCGTCAGATCGAGGCCGCTCGTATTGCCATGACCCGCTACATGAAGCGTGGCGGTCGTGTCTACATCACGATCTTCCCCGATAAGCCCATCACCAAGAAGCCTGCCGAGACTCGCATGGGTTCTGGTAAGGGTAACCCCGAGGAGTGGGTGGCCGTCGTCAAGCCCGGCCGCATCATGTTCGAGGTCAAGGGTGTTCCCGAGGAGGTCGCTCGCGAGGCTCTGCGTCTTGCGCAGCACAAGCTCCCCATCAAGACCAAGATTGTTGCTGCCAAGAACGCTGAGCAGCGCATCGAGAAGGAGATGGCTGAGGAGGCCGCTCTCGAGGCCAAGTGGGCTGCTGAGGACGCCGCCGCCGCCAAGGAGGAGAACTAATGAAGCCCGCAGAGATTCGTGAGCTCTCGGACGCTCAGCTCGTTGAGAAGCTGAAGGAAATGCGCGCCGAGCTCTTTAACCTTCGTTTCCAGATGGCCACCAGCCAGCTGGACAACACCGCTCGCGTCAACACCGTGAAGAAGGACATCGCTCGCGTCCTCACGGAGCAGCGCGCCCGCGAGATCGCAGCGGAGAAGTCCGCTGTCGCCGAGTAGGACCTAAGGAGAGAACATGACTGATTCGCGTAACTCGCGTAAGGTCCGTACGGGTGTCGTTACCTCCGTCTCCGGTGCCAAGACCATTGTTGTCACCATCACCGAGCGCAAGCGTCACCCCAAGTACGGCAAGATGATGACCAGCTCCAAGAAGCTGCACGCTCATGACGAGGAGTGCACTGCTGGCGTGGGCGATACCGTCCGCGTTATGGAGACCCGTCCTATGTCCAAGATGAAGCGTTGGCGCCTCATCGAGGTCGTCGAGCGCGCTAAATAAGCAGTCGCTCTTACGACTTGTACGTTTCCGAAGATGTGCGTATGCCTGGCTTGCATACCACAGGCCGTATAAAGGCAGCGCACCTCTCTTCGGTTCTTAGTTCGGAGGAACATCTACCATGATTCAGATGCAAACCATGCTGAACGTCGCCGACAACTCCGGCGCTCGCAAGATTCGCTGCATCAAGGTGCTTGGCGGTTCCAAGCGTCGTTATGCAGGCATCGGCGATGTGTTCATCGGTGCTGTCCAGGAGGCTACCCCTGGCGCCAACGTCAAGAAGAAGGACGTTGTCCGTTGCGTCGTCGTTCGCACCGTTAAGGAGATCCGCCGCAAGGATGGCTCCTACATTCGCTTTGATGAGAACGCCTGCGTTGTCATCAACAACGATGGTTCGCCCGTCGGTACCCGTATCTTCGGGCCCGTCGCTCGCGAGCTTCGTGACAAGAAGTACATGAAGATCGTCTCGCTCGCTCCCGAGACCCTGTAGTTAGGGGAGATATATGTATATCAAGAAGGGCGATAAGGTCCAGGTTCTCTCTGGTAAGGATCGCGGCAAGCAGGGCGTTGTCCTGCGTGCTCTCCCCGCCGAGAACAAGGTCGTTGTCGAGGGCGTTTCGGTCGTCAAGAAGGCCGTCAAGCCCAACGCTGCCAACCAGCAGGGCGGCATCGTTTCGCAGGAGGCTCCCATCGACGCCTCCAACGTCAATCTCGTTTGCCCCGAGTGCGGTAAGGTTACCCGCGTCGGTCACGAGAAGGACGGCAAGAACAAGCTGCGCGTCTGCAAGAAGTGCGGCCACAAGTTCTAAGCTGCCCGCAACATCAAGTTGCTAGCAAAGGCCCGGATGCCCCAAGGCACCCGGGCCTTTTTCTATCCCTACTCATTGGGGACAGACTTAAATGAGTGGTCGTCGCTTGGCATTCATTGGGGACAGGCTTAAATGAGTGCCGTTGAAACGCCGGTAGCTGGGGACGTTCCCTATGTGCCGGCAGTTAGGGAAGTCCCTATCTGCCGGCAGTTTGGAACAGTCCTTTGATGGCTGCGCCCCCCAGAGGGGTGGAGTAATACAGCCTACTCTGTCTTTTATGGCTATGGTGTTCCGCCCTTTTATGTTTCATAAGGATCGTCGCATGCGCATTTACGCGCATAGCCTTGCGCGATAATGCGCATAACCGCGCAAACATCTGCCAACTATGGCTAAATAATGACCGATAAGCAAATAAGCACGCAAACACGAGCAGATACGCGCGCAATTGTGCGAATATAGGGTTGTTAGAAATGAAGGACTTCCGATACCTCAGGAGGCACATAATGGCAGATTCCAAACAGGCTCCGCTCGACGCCGAAGCAGCCGCTAAGGCGGCATTTGCCTCGGTCCAGGACAAGCGATTCGCCAACGATATTTTTACGGCTCCCGAGCTTCGTTGGGCTGTGATCGGGTGCGGCGTTATCGCCAACCAGATGGCCCAGTCTCTCGCTCTTGCCGGCCGCAAGCTTGCGGGCGTTGCCAACCGCACTCTGTCCAAGGCTCAAGCTTTTGCAGAGCAGTATGGCGTTGAGAAGGTCTATGAAACGGTCGAGGATCTCTATGCCGATCCGAACATTGACGCAGTCTATATCACCACGCCGCACAACACTCACATCACCTACCTGCGATCCGCTCTGGCAGCCGGCAAGCACGTGCTCTGTGAGAAGGCTATTACCCTCAACTCCGCCGAGCTCGACGAGGCCCGCGCCATTGCCGGTGATCACAACGTCGTCCTTATGGACGCCACCACGGTGCTTCACATGCCCTTATATCAAGAGCTGCGTCGCCGCATGGATGACGGTGAGTTCGGCCGCATGAATCTCGCCCAACTCAACTTTGGCAGCTATAAGGAGTACGGCGACCTGACCAACCGCTTCTACAACCGCAACCTTGCTGGCGGTGCCATGCTCGATATTGGCGTGTATGCCCTGTCTGTCATGCGCCTCTTTATGGCGAGCCAGCCCGCTGAGGTTGTCTCGCTGGGCAATACCTGTGAGACCGGCGTTGACGTTGCGGGCGGCATCGTATGCCGTAATTCCGAACAGCAGCTGGGCGTGGTGAGCCTCACGCTCCACTCCAAGCAGCCCAAGCGCTCGGTCATCAGCTTCGATAAGTGCTACATCGAGGTCAACGATTATCCGCGTGCCGATCACGCGACCATCGTGTGGACTGCGGACGGCCACCGCGAGGAGGTCCACGCCGGCACCGAGGCTTACGCCCTGTGCTATGAGATGGCCGATCTTGAGAAGGCCGTTGCCGGCGACGACTCCAAGCGCGAGCTGCTGGGTTATGCTTCTGATGTTATGGAGCTTATGACCAGGCTTCGCGCCGACTGGGGAGTCGTGTATCCCGAGGAGGATTAAGCGATGCTAGCGGAAGATAGGCTTAATGCGATTGTGTCGATGGTGCAGCAGGCTGGCTCGGTTACTGTGCCAGAGCTTGCCGATACCCTGGGCGTGACGGCGTCTACCATTCGGCGCGACCTGCAGACGCTCGACCAAGCGCATCGCATCGCCAAGGTCCACGGTGGAGCGACGAGTCTTGAACGCGCGCACGTGACGCGCGACCTAACGCTTAATGAGCGCAGCGACCTCCATAACGACGACAAGGAGCGTATCTGCGCCCGCGCCGCGGCGCTCGTGGAGCCCGAGAGCTTTGTGTACATCGATTCGGGTTCGACAACGCTCAGACTCATCGAGCATCTTCCGCATCTCGAATCGGTCACCTATGTGACTGATTCCGTGCTCCATGCTCAGCATCTCGCTGTGCGCGGCATGCGCACCGTGGTGCTGGGCGGCGAGCTTAAACCCGAGACCGAGGCGCTCGTTGGCCCCGATGCTCTGGCAACCCTAGACCGCTACAACTTTAACTGCGGCTTTTGGGGTTCTAACGGCATTGCCGCCGAGCAGGGCTTTACGACGCCCGATATCGAGGAAGCGCAGGCCAAGCGTATCTCGATGCGCCATACCGCCAAACGCTTCGTAATCTCGGACGCCAGTAAATTTGGTATGGTGGCGCCCATCAAGTTCGCGGACTTCCGAGACGCAACGATTATTACCGCAGGCGAGGTCCCCACCAAGTACCGGGCAATGGACAACGTCATCACGGTCTAGCAGCAGGGGACGGGCTAAGGCCAAAACCACCGCGAAGGCGCCTGTCCCCATTGTGGTGGTTAGCAACGGAAACCGAGTAGTTTTCTCAATAGAAAAGCGGCAACGTCCATCACGGGCGTTGCCGCTTTCGTTGTCTACCGGTTTTGTCTAAGTCTGTAACAACTGGACCGCTAAAAGTGGGCTAGGTGTTACAGATCGAGATACTTCCGAGCCGCACCGTCCCTTTGTCTCAATCTGTAACATCTGGGACCGATTTTGCCGAGTTATTGTTATAGATTGAGATTTTTCCTTGAGGGAGATTCGAATGTCTCGATCTGTAACAGACAGACCGGAAAATGGGTTTTAACTGTTACAGATCGAGACGTTTTGGCGCCACGGCTGAGCCATCGTGGTGGTTTTGACGTTTGCCCAGATAAAACCTGCCAAAATAAACCTGTCCATTTTCGACAGACTTTAGGGCTCCCAGGGGCAGGGGGCTTCGATGTGGACGTGCTCGCCGGTTACGGGATGCGTAAAGGACACGCTGTGGGCGTGGAGCATCAGGCCACAGGGGCGCGGCGTTCCGTACAGGTCGTCGCCAACCAGGGGATGACGCTCGCTCGCCAGATGCACGCGGATTTGGTGCTTGCGGCCGGTGAGCAACTCGACATCGATATACGAGCGCGTGGGCAGGCCACGGCGACTCTTAAGACGCTTGAGTACCTTGACGCGCGTCTGAGACGGCTTGCCGCTGGCGCCGACGCGCATCTTGCGGCTGTCGTGACGGTCGCGGGCGATGGGCTTGTCGATGAGCTTTTCGTTCCAGTCGATCTTGCCCTCGGCGAGCGCCAGATAGTGCTTTTCGAACGCGTGGTCGATGACCATCTGGTCAAAGGCGGGCTGCGTCTGCTTGTCGAGCGAGAACAGCACCACGCCGGTGGTGTCACGGTCCAGGCGATTGAGCGGCTGCATGTCGGTCGCGGCAAAGCCGTCGCCCATCGCCAGCAGCAGGTCGCTGGCGTAGTCGGTGAGCGTGCGCTCGCCGGTGCCGTCGCCGTGGACGATCATGCCGGCGGGCTTGTCGATGGCCATAAGCCAGGCGTCGCAGTAGAGGACTTGAGGTTCTTCGTTCACGTGTAAGCCTTTCGGTTAGCTAATTCCCACAAACATGCAGCCCGAGGTAGCGCCGCGCAGGCGGGCGGCGGGCTTGCGGCCGGCTTGAGCCGCCTCGACGGCACGACGGACGCGGGCGACGGCACGGCCCACCTCATCCGTCTCGAGCAGCGTTCCGTCCACCATGAGACGACGCACGCCGGCATCGAGCAGCTGAGGAACCTGCGGCGTGAGGTCGATGGGGTAAGCATCGTACAGGCGAGAGCGGCCGTGGATGTCGGTACGCACCGGCATGACCTTTCCGTCGATATTCTTGAGCGAGAGCTTGCGGACACGCAGGCGGCAGTTGGCGCAATCGTGGATGCAGCCGTTGGCAACCTGCAGAATGCAATGCTCGCTTGTCATGACGCGCGGCCGGCCAAAGACGGTGATGCCCAGAGTCGCGGGCGCGGCGGCGCCGAGCGAGACAATCTCGTCGAGCGTGATCTCGGGCGAGAGCCAAAACGCACCGGCTCCGCGCTCGGCAAGCGCCTCCATGCAGGGCGTGTTATGCACCGGCAGGCAGGATCGAATCTCGGCCGTGGCGCCGGCATGCGCGGCTACAGCGAGCTCGGAGATATTGCCGACGGCGACGGTGGCTCCGGCATTGATCCAGGGATCGACGCGCTCGTGGTCAACGGCACGGCAGACCTCGTCGAGCACGGGCACGATGCCCTGCTCAAACGCATCGGCGGGGGAGAGCTCGGCCGCATCGAGCGCGTCGTTGGTCATGTAGATGCGCGTTGCACCCTCCGCTCGCGCTGCCTCGGCGGCCTCGAGCGAGGTGACGGTGGCGCAGATCTGCGGCTCGTCGCGGTAGTGCTCGGGCATGGGCCGCGTACATTTGTCGAGCACCGGCAGCTCGAGCGTGCGGGCACGCTCGTCATACGGTGCCAGAATGGCCTCCTCCAGCGCCTTGCAGGCGGCGGCGCGCACCTTGTGCACAGCGGAGAAGCCCATGCCGCAGCCCTTATCGAGCGCCACATCAAAGCTCGCGGACTCAAAGGGCGAGGACCCCATGCGGCCCACATGCTCTACCAGATCGGACGCCTCGACCGCGCGGGTCTTGGCGGCCTCGACGGTAAAGCCCGTGGCCGTGGCCGTAAGCGAAGGGGCGTCGCAGCAAGTAAGCGTGACGGCAAACGGTTCGCCCAAACGCGCCACAACGGTTACATCAACGGCGCGGCGGCGCAGCACATCGCGCTTGAGCGCGGCGCCGGCGGCGTCGATGGCACGCTGACTGCGAATCACGCGGACGCGGCAGCCCTCGGGCATGCTGCGGGGTACGCGACATTCGATGATGTCGCCCGCGGCGGCATCATCGGCAGCAATGGTGGTCAGGAACTGGTCAAACTCGTCGTCGTGGCGAAGCTCCAACAGGTCGCCCTTGCCCACGGGCTCAAACAGCTCAATGCGGGCGATGGCGGCGCGGCGACGGCGGTCGTCGGGCTTGAGGCCGCGCACATCGCGGTTGGCCGGGCGGCTGCCCAGCACCGTGCCCACGATCTGGCCGCGGTTGTTGGAACGCTCATAGCTCATCATCTCGTCGCCCGAGGCACCGTCCTGATAGGCATGCGTAAAGTCGCGGTTGAAGCAGCGCTTGAGCTGGCGCTGGCGGGCGGCTTCCTCGTCCTTGGCAACGGTGACTCCGGATAGCATGTCGTCAATTTCGTGACGATACACATCGACGATGGAGTACACGTAATCGGGCGCCTTCATGCGGCCCTCGAGCTTGAGCGACGCGGCGCCGGCGTCATACAGGCGGCGAACAAGCTGCGAGGTGTTGGTGTCACGCGGGCATAGCGCACGCTCGCGGCCGGCGGGGGAGAGCGCGCGACCGTTTTCGTCGATCAGTTCGTAGGGCAGGCGGCAGGGCTGGGCGCACATGCCACGGTTGGCCGATCGTCCCGCCATGGCAAAGCTCGAAAGCAGGCACAGACCCGAGTAGCAAAAGCAGATGGCGCCATGGCTAAAGACCTCAAGGTCCACATCGGGCGCGGCATTATGAATGGCGGCGATCTCGTCGATGGAGAGCTCGCGCGAGAGAGTCACGCGGTCGGCGCCCTGCTCGCGGCACCAAAGGGTTCCGCGGTCGTCGTGGATGTTCGCCTGGGTCGAGATATGTGTCTCGATGCCGGGCATGGTGCGCTTGACCTCAAAGAACAGACCCCAGTCCTGGATAATGAAGGCATCGGCGCCCAGCGTGGAGCAGCGATGAATGAGTTGCAGCGCATCGCCCATCTCGGACTGCTTGATGACGATGTTGACCGTGACGTAGACGCGCGACCCGGCTAGATGCGCGGCGCGGCAGGCCTGCTCAAAGGCCTCGTCGGTAAAGTTGGTGGCCTTGCGGCGGGCGTTGAAGCTGCCCATGCCGCAATAGATGGCGTCTGCCCCCGCGGCGAGTGCGGCGGCAAAGGGTTCGGGCCCTCCGGCGGGCGCCAAAAGCTCGGGTCTGCGGTTGGTGGTTCGACTGGCGGTTGCGGTCATATCCTGCCTTTCAAAATGCTCAGATATTCAAAAGTATAGTGGCGCTGTTGCGGCGGACGATGACCGCAGCCCAAGCAGGACAAAGTCTTCAGCAGCCCTTGCAGCAAAAATGATCCGTTTCCCTCCGTCCCCAGCGGATCAGGTGATCCATGGGGGACGGAGGGAAACGGATCATTTTGAGCTTCACCGTCCGGTCGTGCCGTTCAGCGGCCGACAGGCGCCGTTGGGCGATAAAATATTCTCGCAACGTGATAATAATCTTGCATCGCGCGGAAACCTTGAGTACTATCCCAATCAAGCGCGGTGTTCAGACCGAACTGTGCCTCCCGGTGCGAACGCCGCGCTCACGCTTTCTAGTTAACCGTAAGGAGATAAACATGAGCAAGACCGTCGTGTCTTCCGATAACGCACCTGCAGCCATCGGCCCGTATTCCCCCGGTATCCAGGCCGGCAACATGGTGTTCCTGTCCGGCCAGCTGGGCATCGATCCCGCAACTGGCAAGATGCCCGAGGGCGTCGAGGCCCAGGCCAAGCAGTCCCTCGCCAACGTCGAGGCCCTGCTGACCGCTGCCGGCGCCACCTTTGCCGATGTCGTCAAGACCACGGTCTACCTGGCCGACATCGCCGACTTCGCCGCCGTGAACGAGATCTACGCCTCCAAGTTCGAGGCCCCGTTCCCCGCGCGCAGCGCTTTCCAGGTTGCCGCCCTTCCGGCTGGCGGTCTGGTCGAGATCGAGGTCGTTGCCGCTCTCTAAGGCGTTGGCCACAACTAAACATGACATGCAAAAAGACCCTGCAGCGCGTGCGAGCTGCAGGGTCTTTTGTCAAGGGACGGATCGCTTGTGGAGCCGCGCTCCATTTTGCCCGTTAGCCCTCCTTGCGAACTTTTTGCAGGTAGCGGTAGACGCTGGGCTCCGAGATGCCCAGCGCGGTGGCGACGCAGGCCACGGCGCCCTTGAGCATGAACACCCCGTTACCGTTGAGGTGGCGAATGACGTCCACGCGGTCGCTCTGACCAAGCGACGCTACATCCAGCCCGCGCGCGCTCAGCAACTCGGCAATGCTGCGGTCGATGAGCTCCTGTGTGGACTCCGAAAGGCTTTCGACCTCGATAGGGGCGGGCTCCGTGCGCGTTGGCGCCGCGTCGAAGCACGCCATGAGCTGCTGCGCCATGGCGTTGATGGAGCGCACGGTCGAGAGGTCGGTGTTGACGCAGAGCATACCGACGATCTCGTCATTCTCGCGGATAAAGTACGTCGCTGACTCCAACGTCTTGCCGCCGGCACCGCGCCCCTCGTAGCCTGTAATAAACGGCAGGTCGCGATACTTGGCGTCGTGCATGATCTTGAGTGCCAGATCGGTGGCGGGACCGCCGACCTTGCGGCCGCTCACGATGCCGTTGCGAATATCGACGATGGCGTGGTCGGGATCCGAGAAATCGTGCAGCACGATTTCGCTGTTTTTGCCGAGTATCTGCTCCAGAAAATCGACCATCGGCAAAAAGCGACGTACGGTCTCGTTCACGGGCAACTCCTTTGGGTGAAATCGGAAATGTTCATAACAATTTTTTCTCATGGTAACACGCTGCCCATCATCTCGTATATCCGCAGGTACATTGCGTAATGCAGACGAACGGTAGGAATTTAGCGGTAAACGGTTGACCAAAAGAAATGTTAGATGTTATTTTGACCAGACACTTTCCTGACCTGCGGAAATGCGTAATTTCAGCTGAAGAATAGTCTGATAACAAAAAATTATTATTGAGAATGAGAATCATCTTTAATACGATATGCAATGAAGGCACAACCTCAACCCCGCACTGCGTCACAATAGAGCGTCAGATGCGAAAACAACTACTTCGAGGATTGGTGGTCAAATGACCCAGGAGACGGTTACGAACGGCACTGAAGCCCTGTTCACTCGCGAAGGCATGCCTCCCGTTAAGGAAATGATCCCGTGTGCCCTTCAGCACGTACTGGCATCGTTTGCCGGCATCATTACCCCGGCGGTCATCATGGCCGGCGTCTACGGCTTTAATAGCCAGCAGAGTACCGACATCATCCAGGTCGCGCTCATTCTTTCGGCGATCGACACGGCCCTTCAGGCCTTCGCTCCCTTCCGTCGCATCGGCGGCGGCCTGCCCATCGTCATGGGCGTTTCGTTCGCGTTCCTGCCGGCCCTGCAGGCCATGGGTGCCTCGGGCTTTAGCTTTGGTGCGCTGCTGGGTGGCGAGATCGTCGGCGGCGCCGTCGCGGTCCTCTTTGGTCTGGCCTACAGCAAGATCAAGTGGCTGTTCCCGCCCGTCGTGACCGGTACGGTCATCTTCTCCATCGGCGTTTCGCTGTATCCCACGGCCGTCAAGTATATGGCCGGCGGTATGGGTACGCCGCTGTGGGGCACCCCGCAGGCCTGGTGCGTCGCTCTTATCACCTTCGCCGTGGTCTTTGCGCTCGCCAACTTTGGCAAGGGCACGCTCAAGCTGGGATCCGTGTTCTTTGGCATGATCGTTGGCATGATCGTCTCCATCCCCTTTGGCATGATCGACTTCTCCAGCGTCGCCACCGCTCAGGTCTTCGCTCTTCCCAAGCTCATGCCCTACGCGCTCGAGTTTGATCCCGAGGTCTGCATTACCCTCGCCGTCGTGTTCCCCATGGTTGCCATCCAGGTTATCGGTGACGTCTCCGCCGCCTGCCTGGGCTCCATCGACCGTATGCCCACCGAGCGCGAGCTCTCCGGCGCTATCGTGTCCCAGGGCCTCACCTCTATGGTCGGCGGTCTGCTGGGCGGTCTTCCCACCAGCGCCCTTGGCCAGAACGTGGGCATCATCTGCTCCAACAAGGTCGTCAACAAGTGGGTCTTTGTGATCATTGCGGCCGTCTTTGCCATCGCCGGTCTGTTCCCGCAGCTCTCTGCCGTCCTTTCCGCTATCCCGCAGCCCGTCATCGGCGGCGCGACCGTCGGCGTCTTTGGCACCATCACCATGAACGGCGTGCGCATGTTCACCCGCGAGGGCCTCACGCAGCGCACTACCACCATCGTCGGCACCTCCGTCGTCTTTGGCCTGGGTATCTGGATGGCCAGCGGTTGCCTTGCCGGCGAGGGTATGCCCGCCTGGGTGTCCACCGTCATCGGCTCCAATGCCGTAACCCCCACCGCCATCATGGCCATTGTCCTTAACCTGATCCTTCCGCAGACGCCGGTCGTGGCTCAGCACATCGATGCTGCCAAGGACGCTGCCGTGGATCTGGTCTTGCCCGAGAGCAAGAAGTAACCAATTCGGTGCTATTCGTCGGCGGACACATCGCCTCGTCCGCCGACGCCATGCGGCACCAAGCCGCACTTCAAAGGGTTTGTCCCTTTGGTGAAGCGTTGACGGGAGAGGGCCCGTTTCCGGTGTAGGCCGGCGCTTCGCACTCCGCCATGTCAGAGGTGTCAAACCCCGCCTCTGATGTTGAAGGGAGCATCCATGCTTCTGGTCGCTAACGGTTCCGTCTTTACCCGCAACGCTCAGACCCCGTTTATTCCAAACGGTGCGGTCGCCATTGACGGAGATACGATCGTCGAAGTGGGCCCCGAGCGCGAGCTCAAGGCCAAGTACCCGGATGCCGAGTACGTCGATGCCCAGGGCAACCTCATCATGCCCGGACTCATCAACTGCCACACCCACATCTACTCGGGTCTGGCCCGCGGCCTTGCCATTAAGGGCTGCAACCCCACCAACTTCTTGGAGAATCTCGAGCAGCAGTGGTGGAAGATCGACGACAACCTGACGCTCGACGGCACCAAGGCCAGCGCCTATGCTACGATTTTGGACTCCATCCGTGATGGCGTCACCACGATCTTCGATCACCATGCGAGCTTCTGCGAGATTCCGGGAAGCCTCTTTACCATTAAGGATGCAGCTCAGGAGCTGGGCATGCGTTCGTGCCTGTGCTACGAGGTCTCCGATCGCCGCGGCCAGGAAAAGTGCGACCAGGCCATTGCCGAGAACGCCGAATTTGCCCAGTGGGCCGCCAAGGAGCGTCGCGATAACGACAACCACATGATCGCCGCCATGTTTGGCGGACATGCTACCTTTACGCTTTCGGACGAGACCATGGATAAGATGGCCGAGGCCAACAACGGCCTGACCGGCTTCCACATCCATGTGTGCGAGGGCATGAACGACGTGTGGGACTCCCGCCTCAACCGCGGTGGCATCAGCCCCGTCGAGCGCCTGCTGCAGCACAACCTGCTGGGTCCCGACACCATGCTGGGCCACTGCATCCACGTGACGCCTGCCGAGATGGACATCGTCAAGGAGTCCGGCACTTGGCTGGTCAACAACCCCGAATCCAATATGGGCAACGCCGTGGGCTGCGCCCCCGTGCTCGAGTTCTTCCGCCGCGGCATCCCCGTGTGCATGGGCACCGACGCCTACACCCACGATATGCTCGAGAGCCTTAAGGTCTTCCTGATTATTCAGCGCCACAACGCCGCCATGCCCAACGTGGGCTGGTGCGAGGCCATGACGATGCTGTTCGAGAACAACGCCAAGATGGCGAGCAAGTACTTCGATCGCAAGCTCGGTGTGCTCGAGGCCGGCGCTGCCGCCGACGTTATCGTTATGGACTACAAGCCCTTTACGCCGCTGAGCGAGGAGAATATCGACGGCCACATGCTCTTTGGCATGATGGGCAAAAACTGCCGCACCACCATCATCAACGGCCGCGTCCTGTACAAGGATCGCGAGTTCGTTGGCATTGATGAGGACAAGATCAACGCGTGGACCATGGCCGAGTCCAAGAAGCTCTGGAGCACGCTCAACGATCGCACCTACTAATTCACAAGTAGATTCGCGCGCGTCGGATGTTTCGCCACATCCGGCGCGCGCATAGGCGGCCTCCGCGGGGTCGCCGGCGCTGTGCTAGCGCTACACCGTATTTGCGCCCGCCGCGCGGTCTCGCCGGGCGTTACAGAGAGGAGCTCACTATGAGCGACATCATGAGGCCGATCCCGTTTTCGCAGCTGATGAACTGGATCATCGAGGAGCACAAGACTCAGGGCGCCGTCTTTGGCGTGCGCAAGATGGTCACGACCAACCAGGAGGGCGCGCTTCCCATTTTTGACGAGCGCATCGAGACTCCGTTTGGCCCGGCCGCCGGTCCCAACACGCAGCTTGCCCAGAACATCGTGGCCTCTTATGTGGCCGGTTCCCGCTTCTTTGAGCTTAAGACCGTTCAGGTTATGGACGGCGAGGAGCTCTCCAAGTGTGTGAACAAGCCCTGCATCGTGGCGCAGGACGAGTGCTACAACTGCGAGTGGTCGACCGAGCTCGAGGTTCAGCAGGCCTTTGCCGAGTACGTGAAGGCATGGTTCGCCTGCCACCTCATCGCTCGCGAGTACGGCCTGGGCAGCCCGGACGGCTTTGTCTTTAACATGTCCGTGGGCTATGACCTCGAGGGTATTAAGAGCCCCAAGGTCGACGCTTACATCGAGGGCATGAAGGACGCCAGCGGCTCCGACGTCTGGAACGAGTGCCGCGCCTGGGCGCTCGCCAACCTGGACAAGTTTGAGCATGTCGATGCCGCGTTTGTCGAGTCCATCCCGGCGCGCGTCTCCAACTCCATCACCGAGTCCACGCTGCATGGCTGCCCGCCGGCGGAGATCGAGCGCATCGCGACCTATCTGATCACCGAGAAGGGCCTCAACACCTACATCAAGTGCAACCCCACGCTGCTGGGCTATGAGTTTGCCCGCCAGCGTCTGAACGAGCTGGGCTTTGACTACATCGTCTTCGATGACACGCACTTCCGCGAGGACCTGCAGTGGGCCGATGCCGTGCCTATGTTCGAGCGCCTGATTGCCCTGTGCGCCGAGCGCGGCCTGGAGTTTGGCGTCAAGCTCACCAACACGTTCCCCGTCGACGTGACGAGGAACGAGCTGCCCTCCACCGAGATGTACATGTCAGGCCGTTCGCTGTTCTCGCTGACCATCGAGGCTGCCCGCCGCATTACCGAGCAGTTCGATGGCAAGCTGCGCATCAGCTACTCTGGCGGTGCCACGGTCTACAACATCCGCGCCCTGTACGATGCCGGCATTTGGCCCGTCACCCTGGCGACCGACGTGCTCAAGCCCGGTGGCTACGAGCGCTTTAGCCAGATGGCCGGCGAGTTTGCCGACCTGGACGGCAAGCCGTTCGCGGGCGTCTCTCTCGAGGCCGTGACCGCGATCCAGACCGATTCGCTCACCAACCCGCTCTACAAGAAGCCGCTGCGTCCGCTGCCCGACCGCAAGGTCGCCGGCAAGAGCCCGCTTTCCGACTGCTTTACCACGCCGTGCCGCACGAGCTGCCCCATCCAGCAGGATATTCCCGCCTACCTGGCGGCTGTTGACGAGGGCCGCTTCGAGGACGCGCTCAACATTATCATCGAGCGCAACGCCCTGCCGTTCATCACCGGTACCATCTGCCCGCATCCCTGCGGCCGTGCCTGCGAGCGTGCGTTCTACGAGCCCGAGGGTGCCCAGATTCGCGCCAGCAAGCTCAAGGCCGCCCGCGAGGCCATAACCGCCGTGCTGCCCAAGCTGCGCGCCCAGGCCATCGCAAACGACGGCGAGCGCAACGTTGCCGTTATCGGCGGCGGTCCGGCCGGCCTGGCGACGGCGTTCTTCCTGACGCGCGCCGGCGTGCCCGTCACCATCTTTGAGGCCCGCGACTCTCTCGGCGGCGTGGTCCGTCACGTGATCCCCGAGTTCCGTATCGCCAGCGACGATATCTCCCACGATGCCGAGCTCTGCCTGGCCTTTGGCGCCAAGGTTCAGCTCAACGCCCGCGTGGAGTCCATTGACGAGCTCAAGGCCCAGGGCTTCACCGACGTGGTCGTGGCCACTGGCGCCTGGATGCCCGGCTCTGCGGGCCTGGGCGAGGATGCCGAGCTCGACGTGCTGGAGTTCCTCGAGGCCGCCAAGAGGGGCGAGAAGCTCGAGCTGGGCGAGGACGTCGTGGTCATTGGCGCTGGCAACACCGCCATGGACGCGGCTCGCGTGGCCAAGCGCCTGGCTGGCGTGAAGAACGTGCGCCTGGTGTATCGCCGCACCAAGAAGCAGATGCCCGCCGACGAGGAAGAGCTCGATCTTGCTCTTGCCGACGGCGTTGAGCTCTGCGAGCTGCTGGCGCCCAAGGCACTTAACAGCGCCGTGTTGACCTGCGATGTAATGGAGCTTGGCGAGCCGGATGCAAGCGGCCGTCGCAGCCCCGTCGCCACGGGCGAGACCATCGAGCTTCCCGCCACCACGGTGATCTGCGCCGTGGGCGAGGGCATCGATGCCAGCCTGTACGATGCCGCGGGCGTCGAGCACGACCGTCGCGGCCGTCTTGCCGCCACCTCCACCGGCGTCGAGGGCGTTTGGGCTGCCGGTGACTGCCGTCGCGGTCCTGCTACCGTGGTCGAGGCTATTGCCGACGCCGCCGAGGTCGCCCGTGCCATCGCCGGTGTGGACTTTAACAAGTACGCCGACCAGAATGCTCAGGCCGGTCGCGAGGATACCTGCTACGAGCGCAAGGGGTCGCTGTGCCGCGACAAGCGCAACTGCACCAAGACTCGCTGCCTGGGCTGCGGCTCGGTGTGCGAGGTCTGCTGCGACGTGTGCCCCAACCGCGCCAACGTTGCCATTAAGGTGCCGGGCCTGGCCAAGCATCAGGTCGTCCATGTCGACGGCATGTGCAACGAGTGCGGCAACTGCGCCGTGTTCTGTCCCTACCAGGAGGGTCGTCCCTACAAGGACAAGCTCACCCTGTTCTGGAGCGAGCAGGACATGGAGAACTCCGAGAACGAGGGCTTCCTGGCTGTGGACGAGGACCACTTTAAGGTCCGCGTCGCCGGCACGGTCCGCACCGTCTCGGTCGATGCCGTCAACACCGGTCTTCCCGAGGCCGTCCGCCTGACCATCAGGGCTGTGCGTGACAACTATTCGTACCTTCTTAAGAAATAGGCGAGTCTCTTATGGCCAAATCCATTCAACATAACGTGGCCTACGTTGCCTGCGGAAGTGGTTGCGCCTCCGCAGGCGGCGACGCCCGCTGCAGCGAAGGCTGCATTGGCTGTGGCGCCTGCGTCACGGCCTGCCCCCACGGCGCCATTGCGCTGGTCGATGGCATCGCCCGCGTGGACCGCTCAAAGTGCACGGGCTGTGGCCTGTGCGGCATGGCATGCCCGCAGCGCGTGATTGCCTTCGTTCCCGGCTACCAGAACATTCTGGTGCGCTGCAACAACACCGATAAGAGCGCCATTGCGCGCAAGATCTGCGACACGAGCTGCATCGGTTGCGGCATGTGCGCCAAAAAGTGCCCTGCCGGCGCTATCCGCATCGAGGACAACTGCGCCCATATCGACGGCACGGACTGTCTGTCGTGCGGCATGTGCGCCGTCGTCTGTCCGCATGGCGCCATCCACGATCGCACCGGCATTGCCGCCGGCGTGTAGAAGGGAATCACCATGGCACAGGAATTCACTTTTACCGTTAACGGCGTCGAGCGCACGACGACTCAGAACAAACCGCTGCTGCGCTACCTGCGCGACGACCTGCACATTCACTCCGCCAAGGACGGCTGCTCCGAAGGTGCTTGCGGTACCTGCACCATCCATGTGGACGGTGCGGCCGTCAAGGCGTGCGTGCTGACCACCGCTCTTGCCGCCGGTCGCAACATCGTGACCGTCGAGGGCCTGCCCGAGGACGTGCGCGAGGCCTTTGTGTACGCCTTTGGCGCCGTGGGCGCCGTGCAGTGCGGTTTTTGCATTCCCGGCATGGTCATGGCGGGCGCAGCGCTGATCGCCGAGGACCCCGAGCCCACCGAGGAGCAGATCAAGTACGCCATTCGCGGTAACGTCTGTCGCTGCACCGGCTACAAAAAGATTATCGAGGGCATCTCGCTGGCCGCTGCGGTGCTCCGCGGCGAAAAGCAGATCGACGAGGACCTGGAGCGCGGCGATGACTACGGCGTGGGCAAGCGCGCCTTCCGTATCGACGTGCGCAAGAAGGTGCTCGGCGAGGGCAAGTATCCCGACGACATCGACGAGCTCGATCAGCCGGGCCTGACCTATGCCAGCGCCGTGCGCTCCAAGTATCCGCGCGCCCGCGTGCTCTCCATCGACACCTCTAAGGCCGAGGCCCTGCCCGGTGTGGTGGGCATCCTGCGCGCCGAGGACGTGCCGGTCAACCAGGTCGGCCACCTTATCCAGGACTGGGACGTCATGATCGCTCAGGGCGATATCACCCGCTGCGTGGGCGATGCCATCGTGCTGGTGGTCGCCGAGGACGAGGCGACGCTCGAGAAGGCCAAGAAGCTCGTAAAGATTGACTACGAGCCGCTGGAGCCCGTGCGCAACATTGTCGAGGCCAGGGCCGCCGACGCTCCGCGCCTGCATGACAGCTTCTTTGCCTTTGGCAACACGGTGGAGCTCAAGGACAACGTGTGCCAGAGCCGCCACGTGACGCGCGGCGACGCCGCCAAGGCGCTGGCCGAGAGCGCGTTTACCGTGACGCAGCGCTTTACCACGCCCTTTACCGAGCATGCCTTCTTGGAGCCCGAGTGTGCCGTTGCCTTCCCGTACAAGAACGGCGTCAAGGTGCAGTCGACCGACCAGGGTGCCTACGATACGCGCAAAGAGTGCGCCCACATGTTTGGCTGGGATAGCGAGCCCGAGCGCGTGGTCGTCGAGACCATGCTCGTGGGCGGCGGCTTTGGCGGCAAGGAGGACGTGTCCATCCAGCACCTGGCCGCGCTCGCCGCATATAAGTTTCAGCGTCCTGTGAAGTGCAAGCTCACGCGTGCCGAGTCGCTCGCGTTCCATCCCAAGCGTCATGCCATGGACGGTACCTTTACGCTGGGTTGCGACGCCGAGGGCAACTTTACCGGCCTGGATTGCGAGATCAACTTTGATACCGGCGCCTACGCGTCGCTGTGCGGCCCGGTGCTCGAGCGCGCCTGTACGCATGCCGTCGGCCCCTACAAGTACCAGAATACCGACATTCGCGGCTTTGGCTACTACACCAACAACCCGCCCGCCGGCGCGTACCGCGGCTTTGGCGTTTGCCAGTCCGAGTTTGCGCTCGAGAGCCTGATCGACCTGCTGGCCGAGAAGGTCGGCCTGGATCCGTGGGAGATCCGCTACCGTAACGCCATCGAGCCGGGCGAGGTTCTGCCCAACGGGCAGATTGCCGACTGCTCCACGGCGCTGAAGGAGACGCTGCTCGAGGTCAAGGATGCCTACTATGCGCATCCCGGACACGCCGGTATCGCCTGCGCCATGAAGAACGCCGGCGTGGGCGTGGGCCTGCCCGATGCCGGCCGCTGCAAGATTCGCGTCGAGAACGGCGTGGCCGTGGTCTATGCTGCCACGTCCGACATCGGCCAGGGCTGCAACACGGTCTTTTTGCAGGACGTTGCCGAGGCATGCGGCCTGCCGCTTCGCTGCATCGCCAATGGCGAGTGCTCTACCGAGAACGCTCCCGACTCCGGCACCACGTCTGGCTCGCGTCAGACGGTCGTGACCGGCGAGGCCGTGCGCGGTGCCGCCTTCCTGCTGCGCGATGCCATGCTTGACATCGAGGCCGGCAAGCATGCACCCGATGCTCCTGTGAGCGCCCATGGTGATGGCATCAAGATCGAGTACGACGACGGTCGCGCCTATCAGCTGCACACACAGGAACTCGTCGCCGGCCAGGGTATGCATCCTCAAGATCCCGCTGCCGCCATCAAGGCGCTCGAGGGCTGCGAGTTTGGGTACGTGTACCTGGAGCCGACCGACAAGCTGGGCGCCGACGTTCCCAACCCCAAGAGCCACATCTGCTACGGCTTTGCCACGCATGTGGTCATTCTGGATGATGACGGTCGCGTGAGCGAGGTCTATGCCGCGCACGATTCCGGCAAGGTGGTCAATCCCATCTCCATCCAGGGTCAGATCGAAGGCGGCGTGCTCATGGGTATGGGCTATGCGCTTACCGAGGATTGGCCGCTCAAGGACTGCGTGCCCCAGGCAAGGTACGGTACGCTCGGGCTGTTCCGTGCGCCCGAGATTCCGGATATCCACGCTATCTACGTGGAGAAGGACGAGCTGTTGCCCGTGGCATACGGCGGCAAGGGCATCGGCGAGATCGCAACGATCCCCACGGCGCCCGCCGTGCAGAACGCCTACCGCGCGTTTGACGGCAAGCTGCGTCCGGATCTTCCCATGGTGGATACGCCCTACAGCCGCGTTCGCAACCGCGGGTAGGGTAGGGCGCGGACAGTCATTACTGACGAGCTGATCGCGCTCAGCATCAACTACATACGCTGCGCCTTTGGCCCCGGCTCCATCGCGAGCCGGGGCCTTTTGTTTGGAGCGGAAACTGTGTCCCGGAATCATGCCTCAGAGTGGGATGCGCTTTCCGTTAACCGCTCACTTGGAAAGTGCATCCCAGCTTGAGCGTTTATTCCGGGATGCGGTTTCCGCTGAAGGACTCAACCGGAAAGCACGACCCGTTCCGAGACCTGATTCCGGGACACGCTTTCCGCTAGGCCCGCCATCCGGAAAGCGCATCCCGTTTTGAGTGTCCAGGCTGGGACGCGCTTTCCGTTGGCGTGGCCGTTGGGAAAACGCGGCCCAGATAGGGGGGATGCGATTCGGCGATGCGTGGCCTAGCAGCTCCTACAGGTCCACCTCGTTGAGCCATGTCGGCAGCGCGGTCTGCCGGATGCCTGCCGTCTGCAGCTTTTTGGCGAACATTCCTGCCGAGCGGACCTCGTTCATGGTAAAGCGCAGCAGAGGGTGGCCGTAGAGCGATAGGTGCGCCTCGCGCTGTCGTTCGGCAACGAGCGCCTCGGCGGTGGTGCGTCCGGCCAGCATGGTCTGGTCGGTATATTTGATGAGCCCGTCGAGCTCGCCCAGCGTGAGTTCCCGCGCCTGGCGCTCCCAGGCAAAGTCCGTTCGTATGGGCTTGGCCGAATCGAAGGGGTCCGTCAGCTCGTATTGAAGCCAGTCGGGCGCAAAGCCCGTCTCGATCATGATGGCTCGGGCGACCGATTCCCCGCCGCTCTCGGCGCGGGCGTCGGCATATCGAAGCGTTGTGAGGGCGGTGCGAATCGCGCGACCATTGCGGGCAGTCGCTCGTTGCTCAACGGCCTCCATCAGCTGTTCCGGCGCAAGGCCGAGCTTTGAGATCGCCGAATCGGCAATGGGCATGCCGTCGGCAAAACCAGTTTGCAGCAGGCAATCTGTGGCCGTTTGGATGGGCGGCGTTACCGATATGCCGGCTCTGCGTATTGCTCCGGCCGGCTCAATCTGGTGCCGCTGAATATGTGCGCCCGGACGAGCCGACGGCTTTGTCGAGCTGCAGACATGCACGACATTCAGGTGTCGCCACGAGACCTCGAGCCCCAGCAGGCAGGCGGCCGAAAACGAGCAGAACGTCCAATCGGGGTGGATGATCGCAAGGGCGCGGAGGATTTCGCAATGGCGTTGCGCTCGGTTGAGTTCATCCCAGCGCGTTTTTCGCGCAAACAACCCCGGCATGGGCGAGACAACCGTGTCGCCGGTGCGCCGAAGGAGCGCTTTTCGGATCGCCGTGCTCGGGGGAATCAGGCAGCGCCCCTCTTGTTCGGCTTGGTTCAACAGCTGGTCGATGAGTTGGTCATTGCAATGGGTCATGAGCTACCGCCTCCTTTTGGGTAGCAAAAACGTATCAGCTGGAACTTGCCGCTCAGCTGACCAAAAGCTGACCAAAATCTAACCATGCAGGTAGATGGCCTGGTTTTGACGTCATTTTTTGAAGCTGAATCGGTGGGCGGTAATCGGCGACCTTGAACGGTAGCGAGTTATGAAGACTGGGTAAGTTTCGGGACGTGTACTTTTTTGAAAAAGAGCATTCTATCTGCTGTTTTGTGTTTCTGGATCGTATATTTGAAGGCATGTGATAAGGGCTGCAGGTCGTCGTCTGTGTCTGCGGAAACTGTGACCCGGAATGAGCGCTCGGAATGGGATGCATTTTCCGGTAGAAGCTTCAGCGGAAAGTGCATCCCAGAATTCAGGCTCAGAGCGGGAAGCGCTTTCCGGATGACATGTTTGGCGGAAACTACGGCCCAGTTTTTGGCTCCAGAACGGGATACATTTTCCGGAACGGTCCACGTGCGGGGGTGTACCGCCTCTTTTCGTGCGCCGCTTGTCGAATTACGTTATAGCTAGCTATATTATAGGAAGGTATAATATGGCTAGCTATAACGTGAAGGAAGGATGGCCCTATGTTTATCGGAAGAACAGCGGAAATGTCCGAGCTCAATCGACTGTATGGCACGGGCTCCTTTGAGATGCCTGTGATTTACGGCCGCCGTCGCGTGGGTAAAACGCGCCTTATCACAGAGTTCATCCAAGGCAAGAAGGCTATTTACTTTCAAGCTCGTCGTACCAATGCGGAGGCAAACCTGCACGGCTTTAGCCAGGCGATACTTGCAGGCTCGGTTGGTGCTGCAGGCGTGTCGTTTCGTAGTCTTGACGAGGCGTTCGATGCATTGGCTACCATGGCTCGCACGGAGCGTTTGATTGTCGTGATTGACGAGTATCCCTATCTCGCCCAATCGAATCCCGAGATCAGCTCGTTGCTGCAAGACAAGATCGATCACTTGTACAAAGAGACCAAGCTCATGCTTATCCTGTGCGGGTCGTCGCTTTCGTTCATGGAAGAGCGGGTGCTGGGCTACGAGAGCCCACTATACGGTAGGCGTACGGCCCAGTTTAAGATCATGCCGCTCGATTTTACGACGACCCTCGGCCTGTGGCAGGGCATGAGTCGCGAAGACGCTGCGGTTTGCTATGGCATGACGGGCGGCATTCCTGCATATATCGAGAAAGTCGATCCTGTCGCACCGCTCAAGGACAACATCAAACGTCTTTTTCTTACTCCTACGGGCTATCTCTTTGAGGAGCCGAGTAACCTGCTATTGCAAAAGTGCCGCAATCCCGAGCAATATGATGCGATCGTGCAAGCAATTGCTCAGGGGCGCTCGAAGATCTCGGAGATTGCGAGCTCTACGGGAATCCCTGCGAGCAACGTAAAGAGCTATGTGGATAAGCTGGCGTCGCTTGGGATTGTCGAGCGCGAGCTGCCCCTAAACGAGACGAGCAATAAGCGAGCCGTGTATCTGCTGAGCGACCAGATGTTTAGGTTCTGGTACAAGTTTGTGCCGCAGAACATTGGGCTGATTCAAAACGATATGGCCGAGATGGCGTATAAGCGCATTGAGCCGCACGTATCGGATTACATGGGTACGGTCTTTGAGCTTATATGCAGACAATACGTGTACGAACTCGCGCGCGCGGGCCAGCTCGATGTGGTTCCGGCGAGCGTCGGACGCTGGTGGGGGACGGACAATCGCACGCATACGCAGGAAGAAATCGACTTGATTGTTGACGATGGCGAGGGCACTGCGCTGTTTGCGGAGTGCAAATGGCGCAATGAGCCGGTGGGCGAGGATGTTCTGGAAAAACTCGTGTACCGAAGCGAGCTCTTTAGGCGGCAGCATAAAAGCTACGTGATCTTCTCGAAGCGTGGCTTTACGCAAGGATGTCAGGAAGCTGCGGCGAGCAGGGGAGATGCCAAGCTGATTTCGTTTGCCGAGATGTGCGAGCGGAGATAACCAAGCGCGCTCTGATGTGATGCTCGGAATGGGATGCGCTTTCCTTTTGCAACCCTTGGCGGAAAGCGTGTCCCAGATTTCGGCTTCAGAATGGGATGCCGTTTCCGGATCGGCCCTCAGGCGGAAACTACGACCCGGAATTTGGCTCCAAAACGGGATACGCTTTCCCGGTGGCATCTCTAGCGGAAACTGCATCCAGGAATGAGCTCTCAGAACGGGACACGCTTTCCCATCGGGGCTTCAAACGGAAACCGTGTCCCGGAATTGAGCCTCAGGGTGGGACGCATTTTCCGGTAGAGGCCTGGGACGGAAGGCGTGTCCCAGAATCCGGCTAATCCGATGGCCAGGTGGTTGAGCGAGCGGGCTCCGGGGCTCCATTACTGAAAATTCATTTGTTAAACCTGGCAACCGTAGGTAGAATAAAGTCGACGGCAGCCCAAGGGTGATAGCTGGGCAGCGCCGTTACTTAGTTCAAGGGGTCAATGCCTTAACGGCGTCGACCCCTCTTCTTTTGCTTCGTACGCTGCTTAAGTGCCTCGGAAAGTCCGATAAGCGCCGTGAGGAGCGAGACCAAAGCGGTCAGGAGCTTCACGAAATCAATCAGATCGGTCATGGGCATCACCTCCCGTCGCATGGAGGGCGCTGCCCGGCACATGGAACTGCCGTCAACAACTGCCATTCTATCAAAGCGCGGTCATAAATACGAATATATGTTCGATAATAACAGCAACGTGATTCCCTCGAATAGCAGCCTTTCGTAAGGGCGGCAGAAGACGGCGCTGGGCGATTGGGGCTAGACGCGCAGGTCTTCGTCACCGAAAGCCCGTTTGATTAACCAGCCCTCTGTAGGTACACTGCATATTGATGGGCCCGGGATGACCGCTGATTCAAGTCACCGGGCCTAAATCTTTTTATCCATTTGAATAGAGCGGGCGACTCTCTTGGGGCCGTCTGCATGGCGTGTGATTAGCGCATGGTATTGCGCCCAGCTTTCATGTCCGCGCGGCCACCTATCCTTACGGCAATGTAGCCGCTTATGTAACAAGCGGCAAGCAACGGAGAAAGGCCCTAACCGTGTCAGCTGAAAAGACGCCGTGTATCTCGGCTATCGATACGACGAACTTTGCGCGCCAGATTGTGCTGGACTTTGAGTTTGCGCCGGTGCCAAAACAGCGCCAGCGCCGTGGGCTGCGCAATGAGATTATCGAGGTCGGCGCCGTTAAGCTCGATTACCACGGCAACGTTATGGGCGAGTTCTCGCAGTTTGTGCAGACGGAATTTACCGAAGGCGTTGCGTATCCCGTCCGCGAGCTCACGGGGATATCGGCCGTGGACACCGCGATGGCCGATCCGCTCTACATGGTGATAAAAAGGCTCAGCGATTGGATCGGTCGCTACTCCGCCCAGGTGGTCTGTTGGAACGGTGCGGACCGTCGGCAGCTTTTGACCGAGTGCCAGGCAAAGCACATCGACCTTTCCACATTTCCTACGGACTGGGCCGACCTGCAGGCGTTTTACACCTCGATCATGGACGTTGGCAGCCACGGGCGCGTCTCCTTGGGCGACGCGGCGGCGTGGTTTGGCATCGAGTTTGACGAGTCGACGGGCCATGCCCACAGCGCCCTAGCCGATGCGCGCGTGACCGCCAAGCTGCTCAAGCAGGTGATGGACGGGGACTATCACGTGAGTCCGCGCGCCCAAGAAGTCCGCCAACGTTGGGGGATGGGCGAGCGGGCCCAGACACGCCTCTCTAGCAAGTGCCCCGAGCTGGGCGACCTGCTGCTGAAGCTGAAGGCGGAGGGGAGATAGGCGGCGTTGACCGTCTGCATGGCGCGTGGCCTGTCGCGTATCGCTACTCTTCCTGCCGCTTGGCAGGCAGGATGTAGACGTTCTCGGCGTCCACGGCGATTTGCGTGGGGCGGTTGTAGAGGGTATCTACTTCCATTACGCTCTGCTTGAACGGCGCGACGTCAGGCGTCTTTGCCCGATGGAGCTTCTCGAGGAGTTTCTCGGATTGCCTGTCGTTGAACCTGCCGATGTCCTCTCCTGCACCCTCGAGTGCCTCGTCGATGAGCGTATGTTCGCCCACGGGGGTCTTTGCGATGGCGTGACCGAGCAATTTGCCCGCGGACGCGATGCCGCCCAGCAGTGCCGCATCGACGGTGTCGGCAGTTCCCGCCTCGAGGGCGTCGTAACACTCGGTGTAGAGCTCGCGATACGCAATCGAATCGGCCTCGATCTTCGCGGCGGCGTCCGCAAGCTTTGCGGGCTCGAAGTTCTGGGCGAGCATGGGTTCGAGGAACAGTGAGAACGCGTGGATGTAGGTGGCGAGCTGGCAGTCTTTGAGGTAGTCGAGCACCTTGTCGAGGCGTCTGCCCAAGCCGTCTCGCACCTCGATGAACCCTTTCTTTTTCAGATCCGCTTGCGCCTGCGAGCGGAAGAGTTCCATGTCCTGCGCGGACGACTGCTTGATGTCGAGCACCTTCATATGGACGTTTGCCATGTAGGTGGCGTTGCCGTAGTTGAGGCCGTAACCGTTGAGGATGTCTGCGAGCGTCTTGAGGTTGCCACGCATGTTGGCCTTGTCGCGCTGACGCATGTACTCGAACATCTCGTCGACGGACTCCTGGATGGAGTCGAGCTTTTGGTTTATCTGCGCGATTGCGGCTGCCATGAACAACGACGTCGGGTCGTAAGGCACTTGAGTGACGCTCGTGGCGATGTCGCCCTCGACTACGTGGAAGCGCGCCTGTCCAAAGCCCTTGACTGCGTCGCGGTAGCCCCCTGTGAGACCGCTGCCGTCCTTGAACGAGTTGAGTTTCGACGGATCGAGCGGGTTGCCAAATTTGTCAGTCGCCTGGAGCAGCGTGGGTACGCTCACCGTATTGGTGACGGTGCGGAACGTCGAGGGGAGTGAGGCGAGCGCTATGCCGAGCTGGGGGATTCGTTCGAGCGGGAGCGTGATGGCGCCGGAGACGTCTGCCCGCTCCTGAGTGAGCGCGAGGTGGATTTTGGTGGATGCGAGCTGTTTTGCCACGAGTCCCTCTCGCTCGCCGTCCGTCGAGGGTCCAATCTCGTTGTCTACCATTGCGTGCTCCCTGTTTGCGTTGATAGTCGTGGACATTATCTCACCTCGGTCAAGCGCCCGATTCAACTGACGGCTAAATCGTTATGAGGATGCGGCTCGGCCCTACGTGAACGAGATTTTGGGTATCGCCAACTACGTGCACGATGTGTTACGCCCCACCGACACTACTGGGAACTGCCCGAGCCGCATCTCGAACGGCTACGCCGAGTGCGCCAACAGGCTCATCAACGAGACTGACGTGCGGGGCCGGGGCTATTCCTTCGACACACTACGGGCCCGCACGCTCCACCGTAGACAGAACCTCGATCGCATCATCGCGAGCAACGGCCTGACGATTGGCCCGCGCGTCGACGTCCCGGGACCGCTCTTCGTGACCGAGCCCGACCGCGACGACGAGATGGTGGATGAGTTCATCGGCTCGAGGTCGGGAGCGAAGATAGACGCGAAAACGGGAGAGATTCTCTGATGGAGAGTGTGTTCAATGACCATGTGTTTCCTAAATACATGAGCCAACAAGTCATGAAGTCTCAGATGGATGGCTTCAACGACCCCACTTTGAGGGATTTCTCGCTGTTGGACTCGTCTGCCTTGATGAAGGACGAGTTTAAAGCCGATAAGTTCGATGATGAGTTCATACGATCTTTCCTCAATGCCGCAAAGGAGCTTGCGGCCGCTGGGAGGAAAGCAATTGACAAGCCTGGTATGTATTTGATGCTGGAGTATTCCTACGCGATTCCGGTAATGTTCCTCACAAGGCACTGTATTGAGCTTGCAATTAAAAGGGCGAAAAAAAGGTGTGGAGCTGAGCCTAAGAGAGATCACGGCCTCACGAGCTTGTGGAACTCTTTGCTCTCAAGGTTTCCGAGGCAAAAGTGCCGTGAGGACAATAGAACCATCAAGAACATGGGTGCTTTCGTAAAAGCCGTTGCTGACATCGATAACAACGGCATCAGCCTCCGCTATCCGCAGGACAAATCAGGCAGGCTAACGCAGGACAGGCCGCTATTCGTCAACAACGAGGAAGTCGTTTCGTATTTGGAGAAATTCGTAGAGCAGCTTGAACTGATTGACTTTGATTGTATTGTCGAGAACGGTAAATAAATGGTTGGGAACCGCTAAATACCGTTTCTAAAACCATTGGTTGGAATAATGGTTGTATTAGGCCGATAATCGAAACAGCTTTTGATTTTTTCCAACTACTTATTTTACATACCAAAAGTGTAGCTGGATGACAAAACAGCACTTAGAAGGCGGTGCTGGATGCGGGATTCCGCGGCCGCCTTCAGCCCTCGCTACTCGTCGTCTCCGTCGTTGGGGTCGCCCTTGAGGGTGTTGATGTCCAGGTACTGGTTATCGTCCTCTTTTTGCTGGGTTTCCGACTCCGCTTGGGTGGGGCCGCGGAACAGCTGGAATCCCTCAAACGCAATGACGCCGAGCAGGGCAATGACAATGGCGATAAAGGCAACCTTGACTGCCTGCGGAAATTCCGAGAAACGCAGCGCCTTTTCCTTGGCGTAATAATCGGCGAAGCGCTCTTCGCCCGTGCTTTTGGTATAAGCCGGTGCGGACGCGGCCTCCGGGTCATATTCCGGTGCGGGCGTGGCAGCGTACGGATCGTTGAGATAATCGCTCGATGCGGTGCCATAATCCTCGGTCTCGATGCGACCGTTGCCAGCATAGCCATCGGAATAATCGGAATATGCCGCACCGCCCTCATAGTCCGCGGCGCTCGTGTTGGCGGCAAAAAGCGGGTTAACTGGAACATCGAGCGCCGGCATGCCGGTAGAGGTCTCGTCCAGATCGGCTGCAGCCCAGGAATCATGGACAACCTGATGGGCAACGGGCTCATCGAGCCGTGTGACCGGAGGCTTGCGTGCCGCAGGAACGGGCAACTGCTGGGCGCTGTACATAACGGTGCTGTCGGCCGATTTGCCCTGCGTCGCTGCAGCGAGAAATGCCGCCGTCTCGGACGGGTCGCTTGCGGGGCGGGGAGCGGGTGTGGGCGCCGAAGTAGGCGCGGGCGTAGGCGCGGGCGTAGGCGCGGGCGTCGAAACGGGCGACTGCGCAGGAGTCAGCGCAGATGCGGGCTTAGGCGCAAGTGCGGGATTGGGGTTTGACGGGCGAGCCCCGCCGCCCATGAGTTCGTCGGCGGTCCACGGGCGATCATCCATCACGTCGTCAAGGCTTAGCGAAAACAGGTCGTCTTCACCCTCATCGAACATGCGGTGCACATGTCCACCAATTGCCGGAATCAATCCGCGACCGGTGCATGATGCCTTGCTCAACGCCATTCTGTTCCATCCTTTCGAAATACTAATGACATCGATTATATGGAACTTCCCAAGCGGCCCGGTCTTGGATTCGTGCTTTCCAGAACTCGCACCCAAAAGGGGAGGGGCAATCCAGGCGAGTGCCTACTTGTCGCCGGCCGCCGCCTTGGCCTCATTGAGGTAGCTATAGAAGCTGTACTTGGAGATGCCAAAGAACTCGCAGGCGCGCTCGCTCGACTTGGAAATGAGGAAGGCGCCGCGACGGTCGAGGTAGCCAATGGCACGAATGCGCTCGTCTTTGGTCATGAGTGCCGCGGGCTTGCCCACAAACTGCTCGCACTCGTGCAGCAGGTCCTCGAGCAGGTCGCCGATGTTCTTGGTAATGGGCTCGGGCTCGGTATAGCCCGTGCCGCCGGTGCCGGTGAAAGCGTCGAGCGAGCGCTCAAAAGCCTTCATAAGCGTAATGTCAAAGTTGATGCCCAAAATGCCGACGGGCTTGCCTTCGTCGTTGCGGATAAAGATGGTCGAGGACTTGAGCAGCTTGCCATCGGTGGTTTTAGTGAGGTACGGCTCGCGGTCGTGTACGTCGGTGCTGCCCTCGTGCATGGACTCAAACACGATATGGCTGGGGCCGTCACCCAGTTTGCGCCCGCTGACGTGGCCGTTTTCGATCACTACGATGGAGTGGTCCACGTCCTCGGTCTCTAGGTCGTGGACGACGACTTCGCAGTTGGGGCCAAATTGGAGCGCCAGGCCGTGTGCTAGGCGCTTGTAAAACTCAATCTGTGCGGGGGTCATGGGTGCCTTCCTAAAAATTAGTTTGGGCACACTTTGCCATAAACCACACTTGACCGCAAACAAATCCATCAACAAGGCAATTCATGACCGTTCGGCGGCGAAAAAGTACCGATTACGGCAACAAACAATTCGTTAGGTATGCCAATCAAAAAGTGTGATAGAACATTACTAACAAACTTTTTGTTTGGCATCCACATAAAAGTTCAGCCGTGTGAATGGGATCGGGCTGAAACGCGTATGCGGGGGCCGGCAAGAGAGGACTTAAGGAGTTCACAGTATGGCCGATAAGATCCAGTGGGCGAGCAACACGATGCCCAAGAGCGATGACAAGCACTTGGGAATCATGAGTCTCGACCACGTGAAGAAGGCCCGTGCCTTCCACCAGTCGTTCCCCCAGTACACCGTCACTCCGCTTGCCCGCCTGGACGGCCAGGCTGCGCGCCTGGGCCTGTCCAACCTGTGCGTTAAGGACGAGAGCTATCGCTTTGGCCTCAACGCCTTTAAGGTCCTGGGCGGCTCGTTTGCCATGGCCAACTACATTGCCGACGAGACCGGCAAGGACGTTGCCGACTGCACCTTCGATTACCTGACCTCCGATCAGCTGGCCGAGGACTTTGGCCAGGCTACCTTCTTTACCGCCACCGACGGCAACCATGGCCGCGGCGTGGCATGGGCTGCCAACAAGCTGGGCCAGAAGGCCGTCGTTCACATGCCCAAGGGTTCCACTAAGCCCCGCTTCGATAACATCGCCGCCGAGGGCGCAACGGTGACCATCGAAGAGGTCAACTACGACGAGTGCGTGCGCATGGCCGCCGCCGAGGCCGACGCCTGCGAGCGCGGCGTCATCGTTCAGGACACCGCCTGGGAGGGCTACGAGAAGATCCCGTCTTGGATCATGGAGGGCTACGGCACCATGGCTTCCGAGGCTGCCGAGCAGCTGCGCGAGATGGCCATCAACCGCCCGACGCACGTGTTTGTCCAGGCTGGCGTGGGTTCGCTCGCCGGCGCCGTGGTGGGCTACTTCACCAACCTGTATCCCGATAACCCGCCCACCTTCGTCGTGGTTGAGTGCGCGCCTGCCGCCTGCCTGTACAAGGGCGCTGCCGCCGGCGACGGCGACCCGCGCATCGTGGACGGTGACATGCCCTCCATCATGGCCGGTCTGTGCTGCGGCGAGCCCAACATCCTGGGCTGGGATATCCTGCGCAACCACACCACCGCCTTCGTGTCCTGCCCCGACTGGGTCACCGCTCGCGGCATGCGCACCCTGGGCGCTCCCGAGAAGGGCGACCCGCGCGTCATCTCCGGCGAGTCCGGCGCGGTGACCACCGGCCTGGTCGAGACTCTCATGCTCGATCCCGAGTACGCCGAGCTCAAGGAACTCATCGGCCTGGACAAGACGAGCTCCGTTCTCTGCTTCTCCACCGAGGGCGACACGGATCCGGATCAGTACCGTCGCATCGTCTGGGAGGGCGAGTATCCGACCTGCTAGCGAGCCTAACCTGTCCGGGCGGCGGAGTATATGTTTACTCCCTGCTCGAACAGTCCTGCTCGCACGGAGAGCACATTAAGTGCTCTCCGGCTCGTGCGGAACTCGCGACGGAGCAAACATATGCTCCGCCACCCTACGTTTACTTGCTTGCCGGGTACTCGACCTCACGCTGCTTGGCACAAGTGATCTATCTGAAATATCTACCTGTAGGTAAACCCTTGTAGAAAGGTTGACTGTTATGACTAAGGAACTCGATTTCGAGGCAATTAAAAACGCTGCTGAGTCTCATCGTGCTGATATGACGCGTTTTCTTCGCGCAATGATCTCCCATCCCTCTGAGTCTTGCGAGGAGGGTGAGGTTGTCGCCTGCATCAAGGCCGAGATGGAGAACCTTGGCTATGACGAGGTCAAGGTCGATGGCCTGGGCAACGTCATGGGCTTTATGGGCGAGGGCGACAAGATCATCGCCATCGACTCCCACATCGACACCGTCGGCATCGGCAACATCGAGAACTGGGATGCCGATCCCTATGAGGGCTACGAGACCGACGAGATCATCTACGGCCGCGGCGGCTCCGACCAGGAGGGCGGCATGGCTTCTGCTACCTACGCTGCCAAGATGATGAAGGACATGGGCCTCATCCCCGAGGGCTACAAGATCATGGTCGTCGGCACCGTCCAGGAAGAGGACTGCGACGGCATGTGCTGGCAGTACATCTACAACAAGGATGGCATTAAGCCCGAGTTCGTCATTTCCACCGAACCCACCGACGGCGGCATCTATCGCGGTCACCGCGGCCGCATGGAGATCCGCGTCGACGTTCACGGTACCTCCTGCCACGGCTCCGCTCCCGACCGCGGCGACAACGCCATCTACAAGATGGCCGACATCATCGCCGACGTCCGCGCCCTCAACAACAACGGCTGCGACGAGTCGACCGACATCAAGGGTCTCGTCAAGATGCTCGACCCCAAGTACAATCCCGAGCACTTCGAGGATGCCCGCTTCCTGGGCCGCGGCACCTGCACCGTCAGCCAGATCTTCTACACCAGCCCCAGCCGCTGCGCCGTGGCCGACTCCTGCGCCATCTCCATCGACCGTCGTATGACCGCCGGTGAGACCTGGGAGTCCTGCCTGGACGAGATCCGCAACCTGCCGGCAGCCAAGAAGTACGGTGACGACGTGAAGGTCTCCATGTACATGTACGACCGTCCGTCCTGGACCGGCGAGGTCTACGAGACCGAGGCTTACTTCCCCACGTGGATCAACAAGGAGACCGCTCCGCACGTCAAGGCCCTCGTCGACGCCCACAAGGCCATGTTTGGTGACGAGCGCATCGGCTGCGAGCCCAGCATGGACAAGCGCACCGGTCGCCCGCTGTGCGACAAGTGGACCTTCTCCACGAACTGCGTCTCCATCCAGGGCCGTTACGGCATCCCCTGCGTGGGCTTTGGCCCGGGTGCCGAGTCTCAGGCTCACGCCCCCAACGAGGTCACCTACAAGGATGACCTGGTCACCGCTGCCGCCATGTACGTGGCTGCCCTGAACCTCTACGATCCGAGCCAGGCCGATGGCGACGCCACCGTGTTCCGCGCCGGTCTGACCAACAACAAGATCGATTAGTCCCATTCCTCGATTTTGTTGAGCCGGGGGCCGCTCGTGTCCCCGGCGCTCCCTGTTGACTTGGGGCCCGCGGTCGTTATCTCCCATGCTTCCTCAACGGTGGCGGGTCCTCGTCATGGTGCTCTGCATGTTCTAGCCACACGCGCATGCCGGAGCACATCTACTCATTGCGATCGTTTCATCTTTAGAAAGGACATTTCCATGGACGCTAAGTTTACCGAGCTCGTCGAGCAGCTGAACGGCCTCGATTTTAAGGGCATGTACGGCAGCGACTTCCTGCACACCTGGGACAAGACCACCGATGAGCTCAAGGCTCTCTACATCGTCGCCGACGCCCTGCGCGAGCTGCGTGAGAACAACGTTTCGTCCAAGATCTTCGACTCGGGCCTGGCCGTCTCCCTGTTCCGCGACAACTCCACCCGTACGCGTTTCTCTTTCTCTAAGGCCGCCAACCTGCTCGGCCTTGAGCTGCAGGACCTGGACGAGAAGAAGTCCCAGATCGCCCACGGCGAGACCGTCCGCGAGACCGCTACCATGATCTCCTTCATGGCCGACGTCATCGGCATCCGCGATGACATGTACATCGGCAAGGGCGATGCCTACATGGCCGAGGTCTCCGAGTCCGTGCAGCAGGCCTACGAGGATGGCGTTCTGGATCACCGTCCCACGCTCATCTCTCTGCAGTCCGATTCCGACCACCCCACGCAGTCCTCTGCCGACATGCTCTACCTCATCAACGAGTTTGGCGGCCTCGAGAACCTTAAGGGCAAGAAGGTTGCCGTCACCTGGGCCTATTCGCCCTCTTACGGCAAGCCGTTGTCCTGCCCGCAGTCGCTGATCAGCCTGCTGCCCCGCTTTGGCATGGACGTCACCCTGGCTCACCCCGAGGGCTACGACCTCATGCCCGAGGTCGTCGAGCGCGCCAAGAGCTATGCCGCCGAGTCCGGCACCACCTTTAAGCAGGTCAACACCATGGCCGAGGCCTTCGAGGGCGCCGACATCGTGATCCCCAAGAGCTGGGCTCCGTTTGCCGCCATGGAGAAGCGCACCAACCTGTACGCCGAGGGCGACGACGCCGGCATCGCAGCGCTCGAGAAGGAGCTGCTCGCCCAGAACGCCACCCATCAGGACTGGTGCTCCACGACCGAGCTCATGGAGAAGACCGCCAACGGCCAGGACACCATCTTTATGCACCCGCTGCCCGCCGACATCTCCGGTGTCTCCTGCGAGCACGGCGAGGTTAACGCCGACGTCTTCGACATGCACCGTGTGGGCATGTACAAGGAGGCCAGCTACAAGCCGTACGCCATCGCAGCCATGATGTTCCTGCAGAAGGTTGCCGATCCCGCCGCTACCCTCAAGGCCCTCGACGAGCGCAACACCGCCCGTTGGTTCCAGGCCTAAAGCCGGGTTGAGGTAAGCCATGTAAAGGGGGCACTCTGCCAACCGGCGGGGTGCCCCTTTTTTGCATCGCGGGCGTGCGGGATAAGCGCTTTCGATGTGGATGCCCGCGGCGCGAGTTATGGGTACGATGGTTTCAGGGGAGGTATCACCATGAAACTTGGATGCGTCATTATGGCCTCGGGCGAGGGCAAGCGGTTTGGCTCCAACAAGATGCTTGCCGATATCTATGGCAAGCCGCTGATTGCCTGGACTATCGATTCGGTTCCCCGGGGCTTTGACGTCGTGGTTTCGACGCGTTGGCCCGAGGTCGCCCAGATTTGCGAGGACAAGCATTGCCCGTGTGTGCTGCACGATGGCGAGCTGCGCAGCGAAAGCGTCCGTGCGGGCCTTTCGTGGGGAGTCGAACGCAACTGGAAAGGTTGCCTCTATTTGCCGGGCGACCAGCCGCTCGTGAGTTCGGATTCTTTTGAGGCTATGGTTCGTACATTTGACGAGCGTGGCCGCAAGCATCCGGTGCGTCTTGCGTGCAACGGTGAGCCTTCGAGTCCGGTGCTCTTTCCGGCGGAATTGTTCGATGCGCTCATACGTCTTGAGGGCAAGGACGGCGGCGGTTCGATCCTCAAGGACCGTACCGATGTGGTGCTGGTCGAGGCGCGTGCCTACGAGCTGTGGGACGTCGATACCGCCAAGGGGCAGCAACGCATAACGGAGCATATCGCCGCCTGCTCGTATTTTGATCGCGTGGCCAACTGTATTAATCAATAAGGAGCAACATGATCATCATCAAAAACGGCGCGCTCGTGACGCCCCAGGGGCTTCGCCGCGCCGATCTTGCCATGGAGGGCGACAAGATTGTGCGGATTGCCGCGGCGATTGAGCCGGGTGAGGACGATACCGTCCAGGACGCCACGGACTGTTGGGTGTTCCCGGGCTTTATCGATGGGCACACGCACATGCAGTGCTGGACCGGCATGGACTGGACGGCCGATAGCTTTGAGACCGGCACGCGTGCGGCTGCCTGCGGCGGTACGACGACCATCGTGGACTACGCGACGGCTGATCGCGGCGTGACCATGCCCGATGCCTTGGCCGAGTGGCATCGCCGTGCCGACGGAACCTGCACGGCCAACTACGCCTTTCATATGGCACTCGCCGAGTGGAATGAACGCAACCGCGCCGATCTTTCGGCTATGCGCGAGGCGGGCGTATCGTCGTTTAAGACCTACTTTGCCTACGATCATTTGCGCCTGGACGATGCCGAGACGCTCGAGGTGCTCGAGGAGCTCAAGCGTATTGGCGGCATACTGTGCGTGCATTGCGAGAACGGTACGCTGGTGAATGAGCTGCAGAAGCGCGTGTACGAGCAGGGGATTCATGGGCCCGAGGGGCATGCGCTCAGCCGCCCGGACGTGTGTGAGGCCGAAGCCGTGAGCCGCCTGCTGTATCTGGCGCACCTGGCCGGCGACGCCCCAGTCAACGTGGTGCACCTTTCGACCAAGTTGGGGCTCGGGGCCATTCGTGCTGCCAAGGCGCGCGGGCAGAAGAATATCTATGTCGAGACCTGCCCCCAATATCTGATGCTTGACGACACCTGCTATCTGGAGCAGGGCGAGGACGGCTTTGCGGGCGCCAAGTACGTGATGAGCCCGCCGCTGCGCCATGCCGGTGACCGTGCGGCACTGCGCGAGGCGCTTGTGGCCGGCGAGATCGATACGATTGCGACCGATCATTGCAGCTTTAACCTGCACGGGCAAAAGGACCGCGGGCGCGACGATTTCCGCGCGATTCCCAACGGCGGGCCCGGCGTGGAGCATCGTCCCGTCGCGATTGCCACGAGCTTTGAGGGACAGCTGGGACCCGAGGACCTCTGCCGCTTGATGAGCGAGAACCCGGCGCGCGTGTTTGGCATGTACCCGCGCAAGGGCTGTCTTGCCGAGGGTGCCGATGCCGACGTGTGCGTGTGGGATCCTTGCGCGCGTTGGACGATCAGCGCCGCGACACAGCATCAGGCCGTGGACTACACGCCGCTCGAGGGCTTTGAGGCACATGGCCGCGCCAAGGCCGTGTTTGTGAACGGCGTGCTGGCGGCACGCGACGGCGAGCCCACCGGAGCCCAGCCCGGCCGCTACGTCCCCCGCTAGCAGGAAGGCCGCCAGGGTAGCTAATTTGGGACGGGGCTCTTTTAGCTACCCTTGCCTGCCTGATGATTTTTCTCTCAACATGGGGTAGCTAAAAGAGCCCCGTCCCAAATTAGCTACCCTTTGAGGCTGGTGGTGATGATGGAACGGCCGAGGGCTGCCTCGAAGCGATCTGCCATCGTTGGGTCGGCAAGCGTGTCGACTTGGTTGAGCATGATGCGGGCATTGTTGAGGTTCAGCATCCGCAGCTCGGCATTGAGCACCATGGCGACGCGCTCTGGGGTGGCAGTGTCGGTGGGCTCGCAGCCGCAACGCTCGCAAAAGAGCTCGGGGCGGTGGACAACCTCGGCGACGGGCTTGCCCAGCCCCGAGGCGCCGACGATCCAGACGATGTTGGCCGTGCCAGAGGGAATTACCGGCTCCCAGGCGGCGTGCGCCTTGAGCGGGAGTCGCTTGCTGCCATCTGCCTCGGCCAGGACGTAGTCAAAGCGCTGTGCCAGCTCGTTGAGCGGCTCGGCGGGGGCAGAGAGCTTGCCTGTCTCCGGGTCCAAAACGCCCGCCTGGCAGATGCTTCCGTGGCTCATGCCAGCGCATGCCTCGCAGGTGCAGCCGGGAACATGCAGGCCCCCCGGCTTCCAAGGCGCGGCGTCCAGGCGACGATTCGACCCGTCCCATGGCACGCCGGCAACGGGAAGCATATGCGTGGTGGTGCAGAGGAGCACGCGGCCGCCAGCGCGCATGAGCTCAAGACCCAGCGTTTTGAGCAACGTCGACTTGCCGCCGCTGCCGATAATCGCGGTAATGCCCGGCTCGATCCTGAGCGCCGAGGCAAGATTGCCGCTAACCGTTTCCATCTGTTCACCGCCGTATAATACTGTGATAATAAATAATCATCAGAGTAGCGGTCGAACCGCTTTTGCTCTGCTCAAACCGTAGCACAGGGAGGTGCCCCGGGAATGCTCGTTTATGTTCGCGGCGCCGGCGATATCGCCACGGGTGTCGCCGCTCGCTTGGTGCGCGCCGGCGTGTCGGTCGTTATGGCCGATATCGCGGTTCCCACGTGCATCCGCCGCACAATCAGTTTTTGCGAGGCTATTCGCCTGGGCGAGGTCCAGGTCGAGGGCATTCGCGCTCGCTTGGCGCAGACGCCGGCAGAGGCGCTCGAGATTACCCAAGCGGGGGATGTTGCCGTCGTGGTGGACCCTCAGGCCAAGATGCTCGATGAGCTTAAACCCGCGGCTGTGGTCGACGCGATTCTGGCCAAGCGCAACCTGGGCACCACGCGCGACATGGCGCCTACCGTCATCGCCGTGGGGCCGGGCTTTACCGCGCCGGTCGATTGCGACGCCGTGGTCGAGACCATGCGCGGGCATTTCCTGGGCCGTGTCATTACCCAGGGTTCGCCCCAACCCAACACGGGCGTGCCGGGCATTATCGCTGGCTATGGCAGAGAGCGCGTTATCCACAGCCCCGCCGCCGGCGTGTTTCGGTCCGACCGCGCGATCGGCGACATCGTGAGCGCCGGAGACGTGATTGGCTACGCGGGCGATTCGCCCATGTGCACGCAGATCGATGGCTGTCTGCGCGGGCTTTTGGCGAACGGCGTGCAGGTGACTGAGGGCTTTAAATGCGCCGACGTCGATCCGCGCGGCGATGCCAGCTATATCAACTACATTTCGGACAAGGCGACGTCGGTCGGCGGCGGCGTGCTCGAGGCGCTCGCCATGCTCACCGATATCTTTAGAGGATAGAAGGCGGCAATGGAAAAGCTCGATGTTGTGAATGCGGCGCTTGTCGCCCTGCGTGCTGGCGAGACGTGCGAGCTCGTGGTCGTAGCCGGCACGGCGGGGTCGTCGCCGCGCGGCGTGGGCGCCTGGATGGCCGTCTTTGCCGACGGTAGCCAGGCGGGCACCATCGGCGGCGGCAAGATCGAGCTCTTTGCGCTGGACGAGGCGCGAGAGCTGCTGGCCGCGGGGCAATCGCGTCTGGTCCGCTACACCATGGGCGGCGAGAACTCCGATACCGGCATGATCTGCGGCGGAGCCATCTGCCTGTGCTATCTGCATCTGGATGCGACCCAGGCACCGTTGTTCCAGGAAATTGCCGACGTCTTGGTCTATCGGCGCATCGGCGACTTCGTCATCGACTTTGAGCCGTTTATCGCGAGCGCGCTCGAGGGCGATGTGGCCGACTACCATGGCGAGGCATCGCGCCATACCATTGCGGGCTGCCCCGGGCTTTCACTGGTGGAGGAGGGGAGTAAGGTCACCTACACCAACGCGGCCTCTGAGATTCCCGCGGCGCACATCGAGACGCTCTGCCCCGAGGGCCTGACCTATATCTTTGGCTGCGGCCACGTGGGCGCCGCGACGGCGCGCGTGCTCACGGCGGCGGGCTTTGCCGTCGTGGCCTGCGATGACCGCCCCGGCACGTTGACGCCCGAATGGGTGCCCGGTGTCTACGATCGTCGCCTGGTCGATTACAAGAACCTGAGCGAGCTGTGCCCCATCGGTCCGCGCGACCTGGTGGTCGTGGCCACAGCAGGCCACAAGTCCGATATCGACGTGGTGATTCAGGCCATGCGCGCCAAGCCTGCCTACCTGGGCTGTCTGGGTTCGCGCCGCAAGACGGCCTTTGTGCGTGCCCGCCTGGAGCAGGAAGGCTTTACGCAGGACCAGATCGACGAGCTGCACCTTCCGATCGGCGTTGCCATCGAGGCCGAGGACCCCGAGGAGATCGCCATCTCCATCGCCGCCGAGATGATCCACCTGCGCCGCACCAAACTCGTCCCCCGCAAGCGCTAATCGCATCCCCACCAATAAGTTGCGGTGAAATACGGACTGTTTAAGCCTGTTAGGCCGCCAAACAGTCCCTATTTCACCGCAACTGCTTTTTGGGACCCATTTGTGCGGGGGAGTTGTGGAGTTGTGCAGGCAGACGAGGTTTTTCTGGAAATACACACCCAATGCGCGTATAGTACCGATTGTTTTGTCGGCTCCTGCTGCGTCGAGTCCAAACCGCAAAATGCCATGAGCGGTGCGGATGCAGTCAGGAGGCACGAGGACAACCCATCGTGGCCACGCCCCGTGCTTAAAACCCCAAGAAGGAGTGAACAATGGCAGAAGAGAAGTATGTGCCGCGTCTGAAGACCAAGTACAACAACGAGGTCAAGCAGCAGCTTCAGGACAAGTTCCAGTACGAGAACGTCATGATGATCCCCAAGTTTGAGAAGATCGTCGTGAACATGGGTGTCGGCGAGGCCGCTACCGATTCCAAGGCCATCGACGGTGCCGTGCGCGACCTGCGCGCCATCACCGGCCAGCAGCCGATGATCACCCGTGCCCGCAAGTCCATCGCTACTTTCCGCCTGCGCGCTGGTATGCCGATCGGCTGCAAGGTTACCCTGCGTGGCGACCGTATGTGGGAGTTCTTCGATCGTCTGACCTCCGTCGCGATCCCCCGTATCCGCGACTTCCGCGGCATCTCCGCCAAGAGCTTCGACGGCCGTGGTAACTTCTCCATGGGCGTCACCGAGCAGCTCATCTTCCCCGAGATCGACTTCGACTCCGTCGATCACCAGCGCGGTATGGACATCACTTTCGTGACCACCGCCAATACCGATGAGGAGGCCAAGGCCCTTCTGGACGCCTTCGGTTTCCCGTTCAAGAAATAGGTTCACCTGCCCTATAAGCGCCGTTCCCACAAGGGGGCGGCGCTTGGGGCGAACAATACTCTATGTGAGGAGGATATAAGTGGCTAAGACATCGATGATCGTCAAGTGCAATCGCAAGCAGAAGTTCTCTACTCGTGAGTACACGCGCTGCCAGCGCTGCGGCCGTCCGCACTCTGTGTACCGCAAGTTCGGCCTGTGCCGTGTCTGCTTCCGCGAGCTTGCACTCAAGGGCGAGCTTCCCGGCGTTAAGAAGGCCAGCTGGTAAGTCACTACCAGCGTTTCAAGCATCAGTTTGGAACAGGGAAAACGCGCTAAAAAGGCTTTGCCGTTAAGGGCGGCGAAGAACCAAGAGCACGTGTTCATCAAGAACGAAGGAGAATCTGTATGAACCTTACAGACCCGATCGCAGATATGCTTACGCGCATCCGTAACGCTAACTCTGTGAACAAGGCCACGGTCTCCATGCCGAGCAGCAAGAAGCTCGTCGAGATCGCTCGTGTTCTGCACGAGGAGGGCTACATCGAGGGCTACGATGTCGAGGACACCGTTCCCCAGAAGACTCTGCACATCACGCTTAAGTATGGTCCCAAGAAGGCTAAGGTCATCAACGGCATCCGCCGCATTTCCAAGCCGGGCCTGCGTAAGTACACCGGCGTTGCCGACATGCCCCGCGTCCGCGGTGGCCTTGGTACCGCCATTATTTCCACCAGCCATGGCGTCATGACCGACCGCGATGCTCGCAAGCACAACGTCGGCGGCGAGATCATCGCTTACGTCTGGTAATTCGCTCGGTAGGTAGAAGGAAAGGAGATCACCGTGTCTCGTATCGGTAATAAGCCTGTCCAGATTCCCGCCGGAGTCGAAGTGGCAGTCAACGGCAACAACGTTGTCGTCAAGGGCCCCAAGGGCCAGCTCGAGCTCGATGTCTTTGAGAAGCTCGCTATCAACGTCGAGGACAACGTCCTCACCGTTTCCCGTCCCGACGACGAGCGTGAGACCCGTGCCCGCCACGGCCTCACCCGCGCCCTCATCCACAACATGGTTGTTGGCGTCTCCGAGGGCTTCGAGAAGAAGCTTGAGCTCGCCGGCGTCGGTTACCGCGTGCAGCAGAAGGGCAAGAACCTCGAGTTCTCCCTGGGCTTCTCGCACCCCGTGATCGTCGAGGCTCCTGAGGGCATCACCTTCGAGGTTCCCGACAACACCCACGTGAACGTCAAGGGTATCAACAAGCAGCAGGTCGGTCAGATCGCCGCTGAGATCCGCGGCCATCGTCCTCCCGAGCCTTACAAGGGCAAGGGTATCCACTACGTTGGCGAGCACATCCGCCGCAAGCTGGGTAAGGCCGCCAAGTAGTCGTAACCGACTCACTCGCATAAGACCAGCACCCCGTCAGGTGCTGGCAAGATCAACCTTTTTAGGAGTTTACGTATGAACAAGCATAAGGCGAAGCTGGAAGGCCTCAAGCGTCGTCAGCGTCGTGTTCGCGGCAAGGTCTCGGGTACCTCCGAGCGTCCGCGTCTTCGCGTGACCCGTACTAACGCCAACATCTATGCCCAGATCATCGACGACAGCAAGGGCTCCAGCCTGACGCTCGTCTCTGCCTCGACCCTCGAGGCCGAGTTCAAGGGCACCCACACCTCGAACAAGGAGGCTGCGGAGAAGGTCGGTCAGCTCGTTGGCAAGCGCGCCATCGAGGCCGGCATCACCAAGGTCGCCTTCGATCGCGGTGGCCGTATCTACCATGGCCGCGTCAAGGCCCTCGCCGACGGTGCTCGTGCCGCCGGTCTCGAGTTCTAGGAGGTATGTAGCACATGGCTCGTAATCAGAAGCAGCAGCGCGAGGCCTCCGAGTTCGAGGAGCGCGTCGTTTACATCAACCGCGTGTCGAAGACCGTCAAGGGTGGTCGTCGCATGAGCCTCGTCGCTCTCGTCGTCGTTGGCGACGGCAAGGGCAACGTCGGCGTTGGCATGGGCAAGTCCGCTGAGGTGCCCATGGCCATCTCCAAGGCATCTCTCGATGCCAAGAAGAACATGTTCCACGTGCCGGTGACCGAGCAGGGCACCATCCCGCACGAGGTTCTCGGCCACTTTGGTGCCGGCCGCATCATCATCAAGCCCGCTGTCGAGGGTACCGGCGTTATCGCCGGCGGCGCTGTGCGTCCCCTCTTTGAGCTTGCTGGCATCAAGAACGTCCTGTCCAAGTCCCTCGGTACCGACAACGGCCTCAACATCATCAAGGCTGCCGTCGAGGGCCTCAAGGAGCTCTCCAGCCCTGAGGACGTCGCGGCTCGCCGTGGCCTGACGGTCTCCGAGATGTTCGTCGGTAAGGAGAACTAAGCATGGCTGACACCATCAAGATCAAGCAGGTCCGCAGCACCAACGGTTGCAAGCAGGACCAGGTCCGTACTGTCCGTGCCCTCGGTCTCCACAGGATCCGCGAGGTTCGCGAGATTGCTGACAACGAGTCCGTCCGCGGCATGATCTTCAAGGTCAAGCACCTTGTCGAGATTGTAGAGGAGTAGCAAATGCAGCTTCACGATCTTACTCCCGCGCCCGGTTCCACCAAGAACCGCAAGCGCGTCGGCCGTGGCAATTCTTCGGGTCACGGCACCACTTCTGGCCGCGGTCAGAAGGGCCAGGGTTCCCGCTCTGGCGGCACCAAGGGTGCCGGCTTCGAGGGTGGCCAGACTCCGCTGGCCATGCGCCTGCCCAAGCTTCCGGGCTTCCGCAACCCCCGTCGTATCGAGTACACCGCTGTTAACGTTGAGCGTCTCGAGCGCAAGTTCGAGGACGGCGCTGTGATCGACGGTGCCGCTCTTAAGGCCGCTCGCATCACCAAGAGCGAGTTCGAGCCCGTCAAGGTGCTCGGCAATGGTGAGCTCACCAAGAAGTTCACGGTCAAGGTCGACAAGGTCAGCGCTTCTGCGCAGGCCAAGATCGAGGCCGCCGGCGGAAAGGTCGAGCTGCCGTGCTAAATGGTCTTAAGAATGCTTTCCGCATCAAAGAATTGCGCGAAAAGATTCTTTTTACCATAGCTATGCTCGTCGTGTACCGCATTGGTGCGCACGTTCCTGTGCCCGGCATTCCCTTCCAGGGGATGCTGGGCCTTTTCTCGACCGATAACAATTCGGTCGCCGCAGGTGCTATGGCCCTCCTGAATCTTTTCTCTGGCGGCGCGTTGAGCTATGTGTCGGTGTTTTCGCTGGGCATCATGCCTTACATCACCAGCTCGATCATCCTCCAGATGCTCCAGGCCGTCGTGCCTTCCCTGCATGAGCTTGCCCGCGAGGGCGAGGTTGGTCAGACCAAGATTACGCAGTATTCGCGTTACCTCACCCTGGCTCTGGCAATCCTCAACTCCGTGGGTTACCTCTTCCTCTTTAAGAGCTTCGGCATCAGCTTTAATGGCGCCGGCGCTCCCGAGATCATCTTCGACCTCATGATCGTCGGTACGCTCACCGCGGGCGCTATGCTGATCATGTGGATTGGTGAGCTCATCACCCAGCGCGGTATCGGCAATGGCATGTCGCTGATCATCTTCGCGAACATCATGGCCGGTCTGCCGCAGGCTATCTTCTCCAGCACCGAGGGCAACGCCGGTGGCATCATCACCATGGTGATCATCTGCGCCATCATCCTGCTGGTTATCCCGCTGATTGTTTTCCTTGAGCGCGGCCAGCGCCGCATCCCGGTCTCCTACGCTAAGCGCGTCGTGGGCCGTCGCATGATGGGTGGCCAGACCACCTACCTGCCCATCAAGGTCAACACCGCGGGTGTCGTGCCGATCATCTTCGCTTCGGCGCTGCTGTACTTCCCGGCTCAGATTGCCGTGTTCTTCCCCGGCATCGGCTGGATTCAGGCAGTTGCCTCCGCGCTTTCGACCGGTTGGCTCAACTGGGTGCTTAACGTTGTCCTCATCGTGTTCTTCGCGTACTTCTACACCTCCATGGTGTTCAACCCCGATGACACGGCCGATAACCTTAAGAAGCAGGGCGGCTTTATTCCGGGCGTCCGTCCGGGTAGGGCTACCGCGGCCTACATCAAGAACGCGCTCAACAAGATCACGCTTCCCAGCGCTGTCTTTTTGGCGCTCATCGCCATCGTGCCTTCGATCATCTTCTCCTTCACGGGTAACCATCTGATCCAGGCATTTGGCGGCACGTCCATCCTCATCATGGTCGGCGTCGTGCTCGACACGGTCGATAAGCTCGAAGGCCAGATCAAGATGTATGATTACGATGGATTCTTTAAATAGGCTAGAGGAGGATTGCTCATGAACCTCGTATTGCTCGGAGCTCCGGGTGCCGGTAAGGGCACCGTCGCACAGGAGCTCGTCGCCGAGTTTGGCGTCGCCCATATTTCCACGGGCGACCTGCTGCGTGCTGCCGTCAAGGGTGGCACCGAGCTTGGTATTCAGGCTAAGAAGTACATGGACGCTGGCGAGCTCGTTCCCGACCAGCTCGTGATCGACCTTGTCAAGGAGCGCCTTGCCGCCGATGACGCCCAGCAGGGCTTCATCCTCGACGGCTTCCCGCGCAACACCGCCCAGGCTGTGACGCTCGATTCCGAGCTTTCCGCCATGGGTCGCGAGATCGACTGTGCCCTTCTGGTCGATGTGGCCCCCGAGGTCATTATCGATCGTCTGTCTTCGCGTCGCACCTGCCGCGCCTGCGGTTACACCGGCACCGCTGCCGATGCCACCTGCCCCAAGTGCGCAGGCGAGATGTATCAGCGCGACGACGACAAGCCCGAGACCATCAAGAACCGTCTCGACGTCTACGAGAAGTCCACGAGCCCGCTCGTCGACTACTATCGTGGCCAGGGTCTGCTCAAGTCGGTCAACGGTGACCAGGCTCGCGAGACTGTGTACGGGGATGTCAAAGAGGCTCTCGGTCTATGATCAAGATTAAGTCTGCAACGCAAATCGAGCAGATGAAGAAGGCAGGAGCGCTATCTAAGATGGCGCTCCGCCACGTTGGAGCCATGGTGCGCCCCGGCGTTTCGACTTTTGAGCTCGATCAGCTCGCGGAGCAGATTATCCGCATGCATGGCGGCACCCCTGCATTTAAGGGCTACGGCGGGTTCCCGGGGACCATTTGCGCATCGATCAACGATGCCGTGGTCCACGGTATTCCCAACCCTGACATGATCCTGCGCGATGGCGATATCATCTCCATCGATACGGGAGCCGTTGTCGACGGTTGGGTCGGCGATAACGCTTGGACGTTTTTCGTCGGCACCCCCACGCCCGAAGCCAAGGCTTTGTGCGAGGTCACGCGCGATTGCCTTAAGGCTGCCATCGAGCAGGCTGTTCCCGGTAACCATATCGGGGACGTCGGTTATGCCGTTCAGTCCCTCGCCGAGTCTCACGGTTACGGCGTGCTTCGTGATTATGTGGGCCATGGCATTGGCCGCGTGATGCACGAGGACCCCAACGTTCCTAACTATGGAAAGAAGGGGAGGGGCGTTCGCCTCCAGGCCGGCATGGTCATTGCCATCGAGCCGATGGTTACGATGGGTTCCAACCATGTGAGCACGGGCTCCGACGGTTGGATTGTTACGACCAACGACCACCTGCCCGCCGCGCACTACGAGAACACCGTCGCCATCACCAATGACGGTCCGGTGATTCTCACCACAGATGCGCAAGGTGCTTGGTGTTCGCTCCAAGGCGGAGAAATGTAAAAGTCGCCGCCCCCTGATGCTCAACCTCGCCTTTCAATTTCGAAGGCATGACCCCAAGGTCTATGCCTTCTCATTTCAAGGCGATCTTGGGCATCAGGGAACGGCTTTGTTTTACATTTCAAATGTAACAAGGGTTGATTTTCAATCTCAACGCAACAGCCTGAACGGACCCCGCGTTTCTGCAGC
>CALIOA010000047.1:0-132026 GCA_938045065.1 uncultured Collinsella sp. | reverse complement strand
GGCCCGTGGGTTATACCCTAAGAGCAAACCACCCTTTTTAAGGGTGGTTCTGATTGCGCATAGTCGGGTGTGACTGACATACGTTTCGCTACATCGGAAATGCGCGAAACGGCGTCTTCGTCATCAGTCATTGCGTCGAGAAACGCGACGTCTTGGTCCGATAGCGCGGCGAGCGTCGTTTCACAAACATCGTTTTCGAAATCGGCTTTTGACGCTTCGATAGCTCCGTCGACTTGCTCTGGCGTTACGTGTTCTCCTGTCTTGCAGCGATTGCCGATGTTATAGCCGATGAGCTGCAGCATATAGGGCGAGCCCTGGGTTGCGCGAGCGGCACGGAGGCGAAGATCGCCTGGAATATCAAGGTCGAGCTCTTCGAAAGCCCGCTGATAATAGGCATCGACATCTCCGACTGAAAGCGGTTCGAGCGTGACCTTGCGAGCGCGGTTGAGAAATGTCAGCACGCGGTCATTGAGCGTTGCACAGACGGCTCCCGGGAGACCTGCCATAACAAGCGCGACGTTGAGTCCCTCACCGACCAGCTCTTGATAGGCGGTGACGAGCTGTCTAATCTCAGGTGAATTAGCTTGGAGCTCATCGATAAGGATGAGGATGCCGTGCCCCTGCTCGGTCAGCTTGCGCGCCAGCTGCGTGAGTTTGAACTGGAAACTCCTGGTCTCCTGCACATCGCGTGTGAACTCGAGACCGGCTGAGAAGCCGAAGACGCTCAAGCTACCGCCAGAAAGTTTGGGGAGATGACGCTTGCTGACATAAGGCTCGCCTGCTTCTTGGATTTTTTCAACAATGCGCTCAAGCATATCTTCGGAGGCTACGGTGGGTGTGGCGACAACAAAACCGAGCTTGCGTGCGCGGTCGGCAAGTTCCCACAGAAGAACCGTCTTGCCGCTGCCTCGCTGGCCGAGCATGAGCATGGCTCGGTCTCGATTGCCCGGCTCCTGCTCAAGACCGGAGATGAATGTCGAAATCACGTTCCTGCGACCCACCAGATAGGACGGGCGATTTCCAAATGAGGGGGAGAAGATGGTTTCAGTCATAAGTCTCCTTTCCTTTTTTTCCTATTCAGTCAAATGAATTGCTGAGCGAAGGCGGTTACGTAGGCCTCGTCGGCAAAACCTCGGCATCACCTGCGACTAGAATCTTCTGTCTCGATCTGTAACATCTAGCGGGCTAAATCGTCTCTACCTGTTACAGATTTAGACAAACTGCAGAAGCTGACCGAACAATCTCGATCTGTAACATCAGGCCCGGTTTTGGCTGCCTACCTGTTACAGATCGAGACAAACCGCCCCCAACCGCCACAAAGGTGCCTGTCCCCTTTGTGGTGATTGGCAGGCGGGTATCAAAAAGTGTCAGACGGGGCGGCTGTCGAGCACCTGCGTGCGAAAAGAAGTATCGGCCTGCGTCGCTGTCGTTGAGCGAGGCCCTATTTGCGGGGATACTGAAACCACGACAAACAGCGTGCGAAGGGATTGATACATGGCTTTCCGCAATGACTTCCTGTGGGGCGGCGCGACAGCTGCCAACCAGTGCGAGGGCGCCTATAACGTGGACGGCCGCGGCCTTGCCAACGTGGACGTGGCTCCGCACGGCCCCGAGCGCTATGCGGTGGTCTCCGGCCAGCGTAAAATGCTCGACTTCGAGGACGGCTATTACTATCCCGCGCAGACCAGCATCGATTTCTATCACCATTACAAGGAGGACATCGCCCTCTTTGCCGAGATGGGCTTTAAGACCTTCCGCATGAGCCTGGCGTGGACCCGCATCTTCCCCAACGGCGACGAGACCGAGCCCAACGAGGCTGGCCTGGCCTTCTACGAGGACGTGTTCCGCGAGTGTCAGGCGCACGGCATCGAGCCACTCGTGACCATCACGCACTTCGACTGCCCGATTCACCTCATCAAGGAGTACGGCGGCTGGCGCAACCGCAAGCTCATCGACTTCTACAAGAACCTCGCGACCACGATCTTCACCCGCTACAAGGGCCTGGTGAAGTACTGGCTTACCTTCAACGAGATCAATATGATTCTGCACCTGCCGTTTATGGGTGCCGGTCTGGTCTTTGAGGAAGGCGAGAACAAGGAGGCCGTCGAGTACCTGGCCGCCCACAACGAGCTCGTCGCCAGCGCTTGGGCAACCAAGATTGCCCACGAGATCGACCCCGAGGTCAAGATCGGCTGCATGCTCGCCGCAGGTAGCTACTACCCCTACAGCTGCCGCCCGGGCGATGTGCGCCAGGCGCAGCTCGACAATCAGGACAACTACTTCTTCGTCGACGTTCAGAGCCGTGGCTACTACCCGGCCTATGCCGTCAAGAAGCTCGAGCGTCTAGGCATCGATGTGGGCATGACGGACGAGGACCGCGAGATCCTGGCCACTAACACCGTCGACTTCATCAGCTTTAGCTATTACAGCACCCGTTGCTCCGCCGGTGCCAATAACCCCGATGTCGAGCGCACCCAGGGTAACGCCTTCGCCGGCGCCAAGAACCCCTACCTGCAGGAGAGCCAGTGGGGCTGGGCCATCGATCCACTGGGCTTCCGCATTACGCTCAACGACCTGTACGACCGTTGTCAGAAGCCGCTGTTTGTGGTTGAGAACGGCCTGGGCGCCAAGGATGTTGTAGAGGAGGATGGTTCCATCAACGACGACTACCGTATCGACTACCTGCGCCAGCATATCGCCGCGATGCGCGATGCGGTGACCGAGGACGGCGTTGACCTGCTGGGCTACACCACCTGGGGCCCGATCGACCTGGTATCCGCCGGTACGGGCGAGATGTCCAAGCGCTACGGCTTTATCTATGTGGATCGCGACGACGCCGGCAACGGTACCCTCAAGCGTTCCAAAAAGAAGAGCTTCGACTGGTACAAGAAAGTTATTGCTTCTAATGGTGAGGACCTTTCCTAAGGAAGCTGAGACACTCAACTTCAGAGTCTCCTAACCAAGGCGCCCGGCGAGTAGTTAATGCTCGCCGGGCGCCTTGCCGTCTGCGGATTTTGGGACATGCGGCCCGCTCTTTCGACCCATCTGTCGGTACACTAAAAGCACTATGGGTACCCGCGAGCGACATATCGGCCACGCGGCCGCCCGATCCGCTCCCGTGGCGGATCCCAGGGGCGGCAGGCTCTTCGCCATGCCGCGATTCCTTGTTGGCATAACACATCAGGTGTACCGTCACCGCGTCTTCGCTATCGCCGGTGCCATCACCGCGCTGTTCCTCATGCTTTTGGCAGTCTTGCCGTCGCTGTTCGCCTTCGACCCCAAACTTTCTAACGCCGTGCCCGCCTATAGCGAAGTGTCCGAAGAGGTCATGGATGCGCTCGTCCATTCGAGCTCTCTCCCGCTGCTTGTCGCCGCAATTATATTTTCGATCTGGGGCGTATCGGTCTATCTGCGCTGTTTGGACTATGTGTTGCGCCGCCGCCTTGTTGCCATCGCCTCCATCTGCGCCCTGTGGATGATCGAAGTCATTCTCAAGTACAAGTCGTTCACGCCGTTCTATGCCACCGTGCTGTGGTACCTGTACTACGTGCCCATGACGCTCATTCCGCTGCTCTACCAGTTGTGTGGTTTGCGCCTTGCGGGCCTGGAGCAGCACTGCCTGGGTCGCCGCTACTGCGCTGCGCTGTGGATTGTGGCCATCCTGCTTATCGGATTTGTGCTCACCAACGATTTTCACCAGCAGGTCTTCCGCTTTGACCGTACGAGCGACACCTGGAGCAACGATTACACGTACGGCTGGGGTTATTTCGCCGTCCTCGTGTGGACGGCCTTTGACTTCGTGGCCTTTTTTATCCTGGTCGGTCGGTCCTCGTTCTTTCGCATCCAGCGTTTCTCGGGCACGGCGGCGCTCGTACTGCTGGGTGGCGCATTCTTTGCCATCTCGTATGCGTTGCGCGTGCCCTGGGCATGGAGGCTCAACTTCTCGCTCGTCTATTGCGTCCTGTGCGTGGTGGCGATGGAAATCTGTCTCGATTGCGGTGTCGTTCCGTCATATCACGACATCGCCGGCATTTTCGACACCTTGCCGCTTGACCTCAAAGTTCTAACGCGCGACCTGCAGGAAGTCTATGCCACGCCAGTGTCAAAGCCAATGCCGGTAGGCGTGCGCGAGGAGTTGCGGACCCAGGCGCACAGCCGCGCCCATGCCTTTGCCGTGGCGTCCGATCCCGATGTGATGTACCGTGCCTTTCCACTGCTGGGCGGATCGGTCCTGCTTGCCCAAGACATGTCGGATCTCAACGAGCTTAACCGTGAACTGGCACACCGTCGCATGGAGCTGCAGCGTCAAAACGAGCTGCTCGCTGCCGACTACGACCTTAAGACGCACCTGGCAGATCAAGAGGCCGAGACCTTGCTGGTCCAAGACGTGGACCAGGCGCTTGCCCGCGCGCTCGAAGGGATGTACGACCTGCTGAGTTCGCTGCCGCCGTTGACCGACGAAGCGTCTTCACACGAGCGTTACCGCATGCTGCAGCGCGCCAAGATGCTCGTCGCCTATTGCAAGCGCAAGGGATCGCTCACGTTGGCACAACACGGGGAGAGCGGTTTTGATCGCGACCGCATTCAGCTCATCGCCAACGAGCTCGCAAGCGACCTGCGCACCATCGATATCGATTGCGCCTCGATTATCGCCATACGGCGCCCGATGCACGCCAGTACGGTAAGCGCCCTGTACGACTGCGTGTATGACTTTGCGTTTTTTGCCTACACCACCGACCATCCGGCGCTTATGTATCACTTGGGCGACCATGACCGATGCAGTGTCGAGCTGCGCGCCACGCTTTTTTCCAACGATGATGAAGATCTTTCGCAGACGCCCGCTGCGCAAGAGCTCGAAAGCGCTCTGCAAGGGCGCAACGTGGCATACCGCCTTGAGGGCGAGCCCGGCCAGCTGCGCATGATCGTCTTGATGCCGAGGGCGGGTGAGTGACGATGCAGATTTCGCTCATTCTTCCCCAAATCGTTGCGCTCGATGTTGTCTTTGCCCTGGCTGTGTGTCTGCAGACGATCCACGTCCCGCTCATCGCATCGCGCCGCTCGTCCTATAACCGTAAGGTGATTTGTGCCTACGAGGCGAGCCTTGTGCTTCACCTAGTTATTTCGGCGCTCATCTTGTTCGCGTCGTCTGGCTCATATCTGGTGGCGCCGCTTGACGTTTGCGCCAGGGCAATGGGCGGAGCGTTGTGGCTCAATGCCGTGATCTTTGCCTACGGCGTGGTGCTTATGGTGCGCTATCGTCGCCCCGTCATGCTGGTCGAGCTGCTGCTTGTTGTCACCGTTACACCGCCGGTGGTTTTTGCCATGGGCTCGGCGTGGACCACGGTCCTTATCACAGAGGGAGCGTTCTTCCTGTTCCGTTCCATCGCGGCGCTCTTGATGGACGTCCGTAACCGCCAGGAGGATATCACCATGTTCTCGACGATCGAGACCATCAACGTGATTCCCGTGGGCATCCTGTATCTGGACCCGAGGGGCCGTCCGCTGCTCATGAACCGCTGCATGCGCAAAAACCTGGTGGAGCTTCATATGCCCACCGACCTAGGCGATATGAGCGGTACATGGAACGACCTGCGCAAACTCAGCATGCAAATGCCCGAAAGCAGCAGGAACCGTGTGCGGATTAATCTGGACCGCTTTGGTGAGGCGCGCGTTGTGGTCGAGGTTTCTCCCGCCGAGATTCGCTTGTTCGTGCACGATGACGTTATGGTTTCGGGCCGCCTCTTCGAGCGCATTATCGGTCTGGATGTAACAGAGTATGCGCATGCCCATGATCGCCTAGCGCAAGCCAACCACCTGCTTGAGCTTGCGGGCCAAGAGCTCCAAGCCCAGATCGAAGAAGTCAAAAAAGTTGCTGACAATGCGGCCTATCTGCGTATGCGCGCTCGCGTGCACGACGTGATCGGGCAGCGCCTGTCCATCCTCCATCGTTATCTGGAGGAGGGGCGCCTGGACGACGAGTCACTCGAGCAGATTGATCCGTTGCTGCGCTCAATCGCTGCCGATCTGCGCAGCGGGGGCGACACCGAACCGGCAGAGCAATTGGGCGATATCGTCCATGCCTTTGGCCTGGTGAGCGTGCAGATCGATGTGGAGGGCGAGCTGCCAAACGACGCGCGTGTCGCCGCAGCATTTTTGCAGATTATCCGCGAAGCCTCGACCAATGCCACCAAGCATGCACAGGCCCATCAGGTCCATGTGCGCCTGTGGCAGGAGGGGACGGAAGACGGCGCTGTTGCGCGAATGGCCGTTTCTAACGACGGCGCGCCTGCACCCGTATCGTATCGCGAGGGAACGGGTATCCCAGGTATGAGGCATGTCGCACAGAATCTGGGCGGCAGCCTGGAAGTCCACACCGCCCCGCCCTTTACGCTTACGGTGTCCATCCCGCTCGCCTCCAGCGCCACGGTCCAAAGGAGAAGCTCATGATTCGCGTCCTTATAGTCGAAGACCAGGCCATTCTGCGCGAGAGCCTCTCGCGCTCCGTCGGTGACCAGCCCGACATGACCGTTGTCGCCGCGATCGCCGACGCCTCGGATGCCTTGGACGTTGCGCTCAAGGAGCGTCCGGACATGATACTGATGGACGTATGCACCGAGCATGATTCCAACTGCATCGTGGCGGCGGCGCGCATCAAAGAACAACTGCCCGAGTGCCGCGTCATTATCATGACGGGTATGCCCGAAATCACCTTTGTGGACCAGGCGCGCGAGGCGGGCGTCGACAGCTTTGTGTACAAGAACGTCGGTATCGACGAGCTTTTCGCCGTGATGCGCTCCACGTTGGCGGGTTACTGCACGTTTCCCAAGCCGCCCGAGAGCATCTTCTCGGGCACAGCGGCCCTCGACGATGTCGAGCTGTCGATCTTGCGCCTTGCCTGCGAGGGTAAAAGCCGCCGCGAGATCGCGGCCGAGCTGTTTATGAGTGAGGGCACCATCAAGCGCCGCATTTCGGAGATCCTAAGCAAGACCGGCTACGACAACATCATGCGCCTTGCCGTGCATGCGGTGACCGAGGGCAGCATCGTTCCCAACATGGAGCGCTAGCGCTCGTTACGCATCGGCATAAAGCGGCGGGGTCGCAGGATTATCTCCTGCGGCCCCGTCTGGCATGTGCGCGGATGTGTCCGCCAATCCGCGGCTGATGTTACGTGCCGTTACGCGATGGTTGCGCTGTAAGAGGCGACGTCCTCGTAGGAATCGGTCAGGTAGGCGTCGATGCCGATGGTCGTGTTGACCAGGTCGTCAAGGCTGTCAAGCTCACCGTTCGAGAACGTGAATTCCTCGGTGGCGTTGGTGCCGGGCATCAGATGAGCCGAGAACCAGGGTTCCTTCATGGTGCCGTTGACGTTTGTCTTGCCGGAAGGAGCGTAGAAGGTTAGGTCCTTGTCGCTCTTGTTGGTGATGTTGACGACAAAGCCGATGTCGCCCCAGTCGTCTTTGAACTTCTCGGTAATGGTGATGGTGCACAGATCGTCATCGGCGACGGTGACGGCGGGGGAGATTTCGACGCTCTGGACATCGTCGTCTTCGACGGCCTCATCGATCTCCTCTTCCTTCTCGGCGTTCTCGCGATCCTTCTTCACCGTACCGGACAGGTCCTTGTCGGACTTGGTAAAGACAAGATTGCCGTCATCTTCTTCGAGGATGAGTTTGCCGTCCTTGAGCTTCATGTCATGCGACTCGTCTTCGGCGGTGATGGTTACGGTGGTGGCGTCCTTTGCCTCCCATTTAAGGTCCATGACTTCAAGGAACAGGTCGAGGGCACCTGTACCGTCCTCATCGAGAACCAGGACGCAGTGGACACCCCAATCCTCGAGCATCTTCATGTACTCATCGGTGAGCTCTTCGCCGTCCAAGGTTCCACCCGAGTACTGCCAGCTGCCGACGAAGTTGGCCTTGGGGTCTTTGCCGCCGCCGCTGCAGCCCGTCAGGGCAAAGGCGAGCGCCAAGATACATGTCAGGAATGCGAGCGCGGACTTTTTGAACGTTGTCTTCATGGTGTCCTCCTTTATCGAACGAAACCCATAGAAGCAAATGCGGGGGTGGCGGATCCCCCGCCAATTACCAGATAGAGGGGTTAGGGCCTGGGCGTTCCGCAGTTGCTGCAGAACTTGCCGCCGTTTTCGCTGCCGCAGTTGGGGCAGAACCACTTGGCCGGTGCCGGGGCGGGTGCGGGGCTGCCGCACTCGGAGCAGAACTTGCCGGTGTTGGTGGCGCCGCAGCTGCAGGTCCATGCGCCGGCCACAGGTGCGGCAGCGGGTGCCGGTGCGGGGGCGGGAGCCGGAGACGGCTGCGGGGCAGCCTGCTGCTGTGCCTGGCCGGCGGCAAACAGCTGGCTAGCGTTCATGCCGCCCATGCCACCTGCCATGCCCATGCCCATAAAGCCTGCCATCGCGCCGTTGGGGTTGGCCGCTGCCGCGCGCATCGCGTCGCTCTGGGCGCTGGCGATGTTGGCGGCCGCCATGGTGGGATCGCGCATGACTGCGGCCTTCTGCAGGTCCTTGATCATCTGCTCGTCTTCTTGCGAGGCGGCGATGGAGTTGACGCCAAAGCTCACGATCTCGACGCCACGTAGGTCGCGCCAGTCGGCCGAGAGGACCTCGTTGAGCGCGCGGGCGAGTTCGGTGGTGTGGCCGGGAATAGCGCTGTAGCGAATGCCCATTTCCGAGATCTTGGCAAAGGCGGGCTGCAGAGCGGTGAGCAGCTCGGACTTAAGCTGGCTGTCGATCTTATCGCGCGTGTAGCTATCGGTCACGTTGCCGCACACGTTGGTGTAGAACAGCAGCGGGTTGGTGATACGGTACGAATACTCGCCGTTGCAGCGAACGGAGATGTCGACGTCCAGGCCAATGTTGTTATCGACCACGCGGAAAGGCACGGGCGAGGCGGTGCCGTACTTGTTACCGACGATCTCCTTGGTGTTGATGAAGTAGACGCGCTGGTCCTTGCCTGCGTCGCCGCCAAAGGTAAAGCGGCTGCCGATATTGGCGAACGTCTCCTTGATGGAGTCGCCCAGGTTGCCGCTAAAGACGCTCGGCTCGCTGCCGGTGTCAAAGACAAACTCGCCAGGCTCCAGCGCGACCTCGATGATCTTGCCGTTTTGCACCACGAGCATGCCCTGGCCGTCGTTGACGGCGATGACGGAGCCGTTGGAAATAACGTTGTCCTCGCCGCGCGTGTTGGAACTGCGACCGCCGGTGCGCTTGCTGCCCTTGCAGGCCAAGACGTCAGCGGGCATCGATTCGCAATAGATAAATTCCTTCCACTGGTCGGCCATGACGCCGCCGGCAGCGCCCAATCCAGCTTTCAAGAGTCCCATGGTGATCTTCCTTTCTCGTCAAAGGCCGGGTGGTATTGGTCAGAATGGCTAATCGTCCTTGTTGTCCTTCATGACAACGGTGGTCTCGGTGTGGCTGAAGGTGTCGTGCTTCTCGGTCAGGTCGAGCTCGCCGCAGTAGCAATCGGCGTGGGTGGCCTCGTTGGCCGTCTTGAGCTGGCCTACCAGTAGCACGTCTCCGATAATCACGATGATCAGCGGCGCGATGACGTTGATGAGGATGCCCTCGATATCAAAGGTGAGGTAATCCGGATCGAAGGCGTTCTCACCCATAAAGAGAATCTGGGAGAGGATAAATCCGATCACAAAGAACAGCACCGAGGCGATGGCGAGCTTGGGCTTGGAGCAGGGGAGCTCGCCGACCAAGCGGCCGGTCTGGCCGTTCATGGCAAACAGGTAGCTCTTGCCGTTCCACGAGGTGGAGAGCATCCAGACGGGGAACAGGGCGTAGTCGCTGTCTTCCCAGGTGTAGTCGAGCTGCTTGCTTTCGACCGTGGCATCGTCGTATTCGTCGACGACGGTCTCGCGCAGGGCCGAGACCGTGCTTTCTTCCATGCGGCGCTCGGCGCGCGCCTTGCAGGTCTCGCAGTCCTCGTCGTAACGGTTGGCGATGTAGCCGGGCATATATGCGACCGAGAACGGACGCAGTGCGTCGTAGTCAAACGGCTCGATGGCGTCCATGTGGCCGTCGGGCATCTTGGATGATCCGTCGACGGGCACGCGCTTAAACGAGATATTGCCCTTGCGATAGGCATCGTAGTGGTCGGTGGTCGTGACGGTGCGGTCGGATTCCTCGGTCACGGTCTCGTTGGTCGCGTCAAAGTACACTTCGCCGTCAACGCGGGCGCCGTAGAGCCAGAACGGCACGTAGACACCTTGGACCTCGTCGATATGGTTGCCGGTGACAAAGCTCTTGGGCAGCAAGATCTTGCCCTTGTAGTGTTCCTTGAGTGCGGCCGTGACGTCATCGCGCCCGAGCTTAAACGGAATCACCAGGTCGGGCGAGAAGTCGCCAGAGAGCTGGCCGGGCGCCACGGCGGAGTTGCCGCAGTACGGGCAGGTGGTGACGGCGACGGTGCCGTCGGACACGAGCTCGGCGCCGCACGACGAGCAGATGTAGCCGGCGTTTTGGGCCAGCTCCTGCACGGCATCGTCGACAGCAGGCTTGGGGGCCGCGGCTGCGGCATCGGCTTTGGCATCTGCCTTGTCCTGGCGCTCGCGATAGAGGGCCTCGACTTCTTCGACTTCAAAACGAGAATCGCAGTAGTCGCAGACGAGCTTTTGCTCGGCACTGGCAAAGTGAAGGGGGCCGCCACACGCGGGGCATTGATAGTTGACGCTCTCGAAGGCCATGATCGGTCCTTTCGCTGCCGGAGGCTATGCGCCGATGGCGCCGCCGCAGTATTCGCAGCGCCCACTGGCATCGGGAATGGTGGTGGCTCCGCAGAAGGGGCAGGTCACCGCGGTCTTGGGGGCCTTGGCGGCCACGACGCTGTCACGCGTTTCCTGGCGCAGCTGCACCAGCGCGTCGCGGACCTCGGTTGCCTGGCGCTTGGCCTCGCGGTATTCGATGGAGCCGCGCTGATCGATGGTGGAGTCGTTTACGCGCAGGTTGATTTCGGTAAAGTACGGCGTGTTGACGTGGATGGTCAGGTTAAAGTCGTAATCCAGGTCGTAGCGCGGCGGGTTGTAGCTCTCGCGCTCGCCGTCCTTGGTCTCGCGATAGATCTCGGTGCGATGCTCGTCAATATCCATATCGCAGCCGAGTACCTGCGAGAACTCGATGATGTCGGGGTTGGCGTCGCGCCAGCGGCTCTGCGAGGTAATGATCAGCAGACCCGCGTCCTCATCGAGCATGATGTTGGTGCGCCCGGCAGAGAGCGTGCGCGTGGGGTTGAACGACGCCAGGCGCTCGGCATTGGCCTCGCGGTAGGCGAGCTGCTCGCGGATATCGTCCGCGGTGCTGGAACGATAGCCGTGAAAGAAGGGGGAGAGCTTGCCGACGCACTCTTTGCACAGGTAGCCTTCGTTGATCTTGGTCTTCCCCAAAAGTCCCAGCTCAGTACCGCAAATCGCGCACTCTTTCTTCTCGAACATCTTGTCAAAGAAGCCCATGGCTGCCTCCCATCAACAGGTAGCGTGTGTCACTTTTGATGATGGGGGAGTGCGCGATCTTTCACGATACCCAGACGGCTCAAGGAGTCTCCACAACTGGGACACATGGCCCATTTTTGACTAGTCATTGGGGACGTTCTTAAACGACTAGTCGCGGGGGACACTCTTCGGCCACTCATTGGGGACGTACTTAAATGAGTGGTAGTTGGGGACACTCCTGGCCGAGCTAGAGGCCGCGCGTGCCCCTTCTGGTCCATGAGGCTCAAAACCGCGGTGTGACGTGAACGGCTGGGGTCAAATTTGCAGCATTTCAAGCCTGGCTTCGATATTGAGACTGGTTCTTTATTAAAATAGATTTCCAGACAATTGAGCGACTGGGGGTTAACCATGAGGGGCATGGGAGACACAACCGCATATTTGCGTCGGGGCATTCGGGAGATTATATGCCTGGCGCTGTTCTTCTTCACGTTTTTGGCGTGCGAGTATCTTTTTGATGTGCGCATGGCCGAGTTCGTGTCTCCGAACGAGGTCGTTATTTATGAGAGCCTTGTCATCGGCGCGAGCGTGATTGGCTTTTTTGTGCGTCCCATTCTGTACTATCGCCGTCCCCATGCTATCGACGCAACGAGTGACGTCACGGGCGTTTTGCTGGTGGCGGCATTGCTGCTGTTGATTATGGCGGTTCAGGTTGAGGTGGTAATTGCCGGCGGTTTGGTGGCGTGCTGCGCGCTGGGCTACTGCGGATCGACTGCTCATGCAAATTTTGCGAGGCGCTTTGCGCGAACGCCCTGCTTGGCGCGCGCCGCCGCACTTTCTTACGCCATGGGCGTTCTGGTGCAGGTTCTCAACCACATGGTGATGCCTGTCGGCATTCCTCAGCAGGCTGTTCTGGTCGTCTGTGCGATCGCGCAGGTGGCGTTGCTCCACGGTGCCCGACGCGCCAAGCTGCGCGACGAGTCCGATCCCAACTTTGAACCCAGTGCTGCCGGGCTTTCGGTAGATGCTCTGGAATATGACGCCAAGTGGTATGACGATCCCGAGGCAAAGGCGGCATTCCGTCGCGCCGTAGTTCGCCTGACCGTGGCGACGGCGTATCTTTCCAGCGTATTCGCCGCTCTCAACGCGGGCTTCACGACCCTGCATGCTGTCGGAGCCGTCGATTTGGGCGATTGGCCGCGTCTGCTGCTTGTCGTGAGCTCGTTGGTCGCTGGCGCACTATTTGACCTGCACGGCCGCTCGTATATGAATATCGGCATGACGTGTGCCGCCATACTGTCCACGCTTTCGTTCTTTGTGCTCGTCGTCGATGGCAATGGCGGCAACGAGCTTGCTGCCACGATCATCTTTTATCTGGGCTCGGGCTTTTTCGTGGTGTTCTTTACCACAAAATATGCCGCCGTCTCGCTCTATGCGCGCTGGTCATATTTTTGGCCGTGCATGGGTCGCGTCGTCAACAACGTGTGCTCGATGTTCGTGACGGCGCCGGCAGTGGCGATTATCTCGAGTTAAAATGTGCTGGCTGCGGTCGGTGCAGCGCTCGTGATGTTTGTGGGCATTGCGATTACGCTGCTGGGGCAGTTGGGGCAACGAGCCGATGATGCCGTGATGCAGGATGGCCTGCCGCTTGCCACCGACGATCTTGGTGGGGATCTTGCGCCCACATGCTCCGACCCCGAGCCCGTGGAGGCAGCGGAGCTCACGTCCGATGAACGCCTCGATGCCTTCGTCGCCACCTTTGGGCTTACAGAGCGCGAGCGCGATATTCTTGAGGCCTTGGTCGTTTCGGACCAGAGCGTTCAGGACATCGCCACGACGCTCTTCCTCTCGCGCTCCACGCTCTACCGTCACATTTCCTCAATCAACAAAAAGACCGGCACCGCCTCGCGCGTGGCCCTTATCAACTTCTACTGGTCCTGGACGCCTCAAGACTAGCTAATCCCCCAATAAGTTGCGGTGGAATAGTCCCTAAATTAAAGTCACGGGGCTTTAAACAGGAACTATTTCACCGCAACTGCTGGGGGGATAGACTGCGGCGGCGGCAGAGGCAGCGGCAGCGGCGTTGGCAGCTGTGGTAGTGGCAACGGCAGCTGGCAGGGTGTTTTCCGTCTACTTGCTACAGCAGCTCGCCGTGGCGGGCAATGTAGCGGCACTTTGCCAGCTGGGTGAGCGCGATATAGGCGATAACGATGCCAATGAGCAGCCCAAAAAAGCTCGTGGGCAGCGGCATGAGGCCGAGCACATCGGCGATGGGGCTTGCCGGCAGCCAGGTGACGAGCGCCAGGCCCAGCACGGTAAGAACGCACAATGCGGGCGCGGCGTGGTCGCGCGGGCTCGGCAGATGCGGGGAGCGCAACATGTGGACCACGAGTGTCTGCGACCACATGGACTCGACAAACCAGCCGCTCTGGAAGAGCGCAGCAAAGGTCGCCATACCCGCGACGTCGCCCGCGGCGGCAAGCTCGGACCAGCTTGCGTCCACGGCGGCGGGGCACACGACAAAGAAGAGCGCGGCGAAGGTCACGATGTCAAACAGCGAGCTCACGGGGCCCAGCTCGAGCATAAAGCCCTTGATGGATGCGGCGTCCCAGGCACGCGGGCGGGCAGTCCAGGCGTCATCGACGGTGTCCCACGGCAGTGCGATGCACACGATCTCGTAGACCAGCGACAGCAGTACCAGCTGCAGGGCGCTCATGGGCAAAAACGGCAAGAACAGGCTCGCGACGGTCACGGACAGCACATTGCCAAAGTTGGAGCTCACCGTGGTCTTGAGGTACTTGAGCAGGTTGCCGTAAGTGCGGCGGCCTTCGATGATGCCGCGCTCGAGCACGCCCAGGTCCTTCTGAAGCAAGATGATATCGGCGGATTCCTTGGCAATATCGACGGCCGAATCGACCGAGATGCCGCAATCGCTCGCACGCATGGCGGCGGCGTCGTTGATGCCGTCGCCCATAAAGCCCACGGTGTGGCCGAGCATCTCGCGCATGACACGTACCAGGCGCGCCTTCTGCAGCGGCGAAAGCTTGGCGAAGAGGTGGGTTTTCTCGGCGCGCTTGGCAAGTTCGGCGTCATCGAGCGCATCGATCTCGGAGCCGAGCAAGACGTTGCTCGCATCGATACCAATCTGCTCGCAGACGGTGGCGGCGACGCGGTCGTTGTCGCCGGTTAGGACCTTGACCGCCACGCCCTTGGCCTCGAGGGTGGCGACGGCGCCCGCGGCACTTGCTTTGGGCGGATCGAGGAAGGCCAAAAAGCCCATCAGCACCATGTCGCACTCGTCGGCGATGCCAAACTCGCCCACGCAGCGCGGATTGGTCTTCTGCGCCACGGCAATTACGCGTAGGCCCTCGGCGTTAAGTCCGGCGATCTGCTTGCGAATCTGGGCGAGCTTCTCGTCGGTGAGCGGCTGAGCGATGCCATCGATCTCGACAAAGGAGCAGATCTCGAGCATTTCCTCGGCAGCGCCCTTGGTAACCATTTGGGTTTTGCCTTGGGCGTCGGCGACAACTACGCTCAGGCGACGGCGCGAGAAATCGAAGGGAACCTCGTCGACCTTGGTGTAGCGGTCGCGCAGGCTCTGGCCCAGCATGGAATCGGGTGCGACGGTCGAGGGCGTCACATCGGCACGGTCGATTACGGCCAGGTCGATAAGATTTTTGAGGCCGGTCTGGAAGAAGCTGTTCAAAAACGCATGGCGCAGCACGCGCGCGTCCTCGTTGCCATCGGTGTTGAGGTAGCGCTCGAGCACGATGCGGTCTTCGGTGAGGGTGCCGGTCTTGTCGCAGCACAGGACGTCCATCGCTCCGAGGTTTTGAATCGCCGGCAGCTCCTTGACGATAACCTGGCGACGGGCGAGGTCCTTGGCGCCCTGCGACAGGCTCGTGGTCACGATGACGGGAAGCATCTGCGGCGTGATGCCCACGGCCACGCTCGTGGCGAACAGCAGCGCGTCGATGACGTTGCCCTTGGTGGCGGCGTTGATGGCAAAGACGGCCGGCGCCATAACGAGCATCAGGCGCACCAGCAGCATGGAGACGCTCGAGACGCCGCGGTCAAACGCGCTCTTTTCGCCGCGCCCGTTGAGCATCTTGGCGATGCCGCCCAGGTAGGTGTCCGAGCCGGTGGCAACGACAAGCGCCATGGCGGCGCCGTTTTGCACGGAGGTGCCGGTAAAGACGATGTTCTTGCAGGCAGAGAGTGGCAGTGCGGAGCCGTCGGCGCCCTCGACGACGGTGACGGCGGTGGTCTTCTCGACGGCCTCGCTCTCGCCGGTGAGTGCGGACTCGATCACAAACAGGTCGCGCGCGGTGATGATGCGGGCATCTGCCGGCACCATATCGCCGGCAGAGAGACGGATTACATCGCCGGGGACGAGCTCGTCGAAGGGGATCTCGATGCGCTCGCCGTCGCGCAGGGCGGTGCAAGTGTTGGAGACCAGGTCCTTGAGGGCCTCGGCCGCATTGCCGCTGCGGGCTTCCTGGATAAACTTCATGCCGCCCGATACCAGCAGCATGGTGCCGATGACGATGACCGTGGAGGGGTCGCGCTGCGGTTCGGGCACGGCGAGCACGTCGATGTAGAGCGAGACCAGTGCGAGCGCGGCGAGGATGCCGGCGAAGGGATCGATGAACGCGTCGGCGATGCGGCGGGCGAGCGTTTTGGTCGTTGCCTCGATGGTGTTGGGGCCGACGGCGTTCAGGCGCTCAGTTGCCTGCTCGACGGTGAGGCCGTTTGCCGTGGCGTCAAGCAGTACGAGGGCGTCCTCGGCACTATGGGTGGCGGCGAATATGGTGTTCTTGGACAGGCCGGTATGAGCGGCAGGGCGCGCCGTGCGGCGGCGCTTGGAGATGGCTTCGAGTACCGTGACGGTTTTGAGCATCAGCATAGGGTCCTCCTTGTTGAGGGGAGTTAGCGTACGTGTCGTATTTGCTTCAAAAAACCTAGATGTCGCTCACGTCAAGCTCTTGAGCCCACAAAGGGTGCAGCGCGCCTTTGCGGTGGTTTTGGCGATCTGCCGGTGGCGTTTATGCGTGTGCGGAGTCCTCGCGGCGTGCCGAGGGCGACATGCAGGTTTTTCGACTAGGACTGCCTTCCATGGCACACCTCCTAAAGGCTGAGCGCAGCGCGCTTTGGGTATCTCGTACCCCTTTTTAATCCGCCCGTATTCTTGATGAGGGAGTTTGACATGTCAACCCCATTGTTCGGAAAACCATTCCCCCTGACAAAGCCTTTACAGAATGCCGTGGCCCCAAAGCGCGCCCGCATCTACGCTTCGCCTGCGCTAAACTGGAAGGCACGTACGCGATTACGAGAGGAGCCCGCATGGAGGCTTACAAGCAAGAGTTCATCAAGTTCATGGTCGAGTCCGACGTCCTTAAGTTCGGCAGCTTTACGCTCAAGAGCGGCCGTCAGTCCCCGTTCTTTATGAACGCCGGCGCTTACGTGACGGGCTATCAGCTCAAGAAGCTGGGCGAGTATTACGCCCAGGCCATCCACGATAACTTTGGCGACGACTTTGACGTGCTGTTTGGACCGGCCTACAAGGGTATTCCGCTGGCCGTCGTGACCGCCATTGCCTACCACGAGCTGTACGGCAAGGAGGTCAAGTACTGCTGCGACCGCAAGGAGGCCAAGGACCACGGTGCCGATAAGGGCAACCTGCTGGGTTATGAGCCCAAGGACGGCGACCGTGTGGTCATGGTCGAGGACGTCACCACCAGCGGCAAGTCCATCGACGAGACCTATCCTAAGGTCAAGGCTGCTGCCGATGTCGAGATCAAGGGCCTGATCGTGTCCCTCAACCGCATGGAGGTCGGCAAGGGCGGTGTGACCACCGCTCAGAAGGAGATCGAGGCAAAGTACGGTTTCCCCGTCGCGAGCATCGTTTCCATGGCCGAGGTCGTCGAGACCCTCTACAACCACGAGATCGACGGCAAGGTCGTCATCGATGACGAGCTCAAGACCGCCATCGACGCCTACTACGAGCAGTACGGAGCCCGGGAGTAGTTGCGGCGTTTTACCAAACGCCGTAACCGGCCGACGCTGCGCGGGCCGCATTTGGACAATCTGACGTTCAACTTCAAGGGCGCGACCAGAAGGTCAGCGCCCTTTCGTTTCACGTCACCTTGTCTCAAATGCGACCCGCTCGCTGTCCGTTCTCTACCTGCGGCGTCGTCTTGCTCCGAATGCGGCTCGCTCGCTGTCGTTGCCGAAACATCGGCGTTGCCGGACTAGTCATTGGGGACGTTCATAAATGACTACTCAGGAATGAGCGTGGATAATCTCCCGTTTTTGGCCTGTGTGCGGGCTCAAAGTGGGAGATTATCCGCGCTCGCTTTAATTTGCCTGGGCTGCGATGCCTATCTAATCGGCTCGGCGTCTTCCCTGAGAATCGAAAGATACTCTTCATACCCGTACTGCCGGTATCTCTGTCTTGACTCGTCGAGAGGACGGAGGATACCCAATTCTTCAAATGATTTGACGAGCGAGCTCGCGGTACTCCTGCCGATATCGAGTTGGGCAGCGATGAATGCGGTGTCGACGATGGGGTGCTCTTCAAGAATGCCCAACAGCCTTTGCCCGTTTGCAGCAGTCCTTCCGAGATTTTCGGTAATGGTTGCTGTGGAACGGTTATGGAGGTCAACAAGGTTTTTTAAAGACCCTACCGAGTCCTTCGCACTCTCGAGAAGACTGTTGCAGAAAAACTCTATCCATTCCTCGTAAGTGCCTCTCTCCCTTACGGATGTGAGTTGCCGGTAGTACTCGCTTCGATTTTTCTTGAACTGGAACGATGGATAGAACAAGCAAGAATGAAGAACGCCATCATTGATGAGCATAAGTGTAATGAGAAGCCTGCCCAGGCGACCGTTTCCGTCTAGGAATGGATGGGCAGTTTCAAATTGGTAATGGACGAGCGCCGCCCGCACAATCGGATCCATTTCGACTTGAGGCTCATTGATAAAGCGTTCGAGGTCCTGGAGCGTGTTGCTCAAATCTTCAATGTTTGGAGGGATAAACGATGCGGTTGCAATGGTGCAGCCTGAGGGGCCAATCCAGTTTTGTGAGGAGCGCAGCTCGCCTGGATTCTTCTCCGTTCCGCGCACTCCGTCCAGCAGGACCGCATGAACTTGCCTAAGAAGTCTCGTGCACAAGGGCATCTTTTTGAGCAGTTCTACGCCGCGGTCGACAGCACGGACGTAATTCACGACGTCTGCGACATCTTTATGATGGAGTTGTGTTTGCGATGGGCTAAGTAGGTCGTCAAACGTGCACTGGGTTCCCTCAATTTGCGAAGAAAGGAGTGCTTCTTTGCGCACGTACATTGTCAGATACATGTCGGCGTTGGGAACAAAGTAGAGCATGCCTTCAAGCTCTCCAAGCATTCGTGAGCATGCGGAAAGTGTGCGATAGGTTTCCTCGGTGAGGTTTAGCTGCCTCAATGATTGCAAGGGCGTTGGAAAAAACGAATAGTAAGCCAATTTCCCCGATAGATTATTGCGGAGCGTTCCCTGGCCGTTCTCCTCGATTTGCATCGCGCCCTCCATATCTTTAGTGCCGGAAACTCGTTATTAGGCTAATCATATCAATTCTAATAACGAGTTTAAGGATTAAATAGTTATTAGAATTGATGTAAACAATCTAATGATGAGAAGTCGTTATTACTTGACCATGGAGCTCGGCTTGGTACAGGGGGGGGGTTATCCAAAATGAGCGTGGATAATCTCCCGTTTTTGGCTCGGTGACGGCCTCAAAGTGGGAGATTATCCACGCTCGTTAGTTAAGCGTCCGAAAAACCACACTCGCCAAACCTACCAAAAAGGGACGGGTTTATTTTGGCACGTTTCGGTCGGTATCAGGAAGTGTCAGGGACGGGGCGGCGGCAGGACTCGAGAGCGAAAAGAAGTATCGGGCTTGGTGCGCTCGCTTCTGCCCGTCCCGTGCGCAGGCGATGCTCGGCTTATCGAACCGCGATGCAAAGGAGATGCTCATCCCACGAGCACTACCGGGAAGGGCTTGCGATTCGAGTCCCCACCTTAGCATTTGAACCATTTGGCACTATAATTATCGTAGGCATGCGCACAACGTTGCGCTTAATCAAGAGGAGAAAACGTATGGGTCTGTTTGATATGTTCAAGAAGAAGGCTGAGCCCGCGGCTGCCGCTGCTCCGGCCTCCATCTCTGCTTCTGCCGGCGCCGACGTGCTGTGCTCGCCCGTCAAGGGCAAGGTCATCAAGATGGCCGACGTGCCCGATCCCGTCTTTGGTGGCGAGGTTCTGGGCAAGGGCTGTGCCGTGTGGCCCGAGGACGATCTGGTCTACGCTCCCTGCGACGGTAAGGTGACCGTCACCATGGGTCACGCCGTGGGCCTGCAGTCCGATAGCGGCATCGAGGTTCTGGTGCACGTTGGCGTCGATACCGTCAACATGAACGGCGATGGCTTCGAGGGCTTCGTCAAGGCCGACGACGTTGTGAAGGCTGGCCAGCCCATACTCAAGATCGACCGCGCCAAGATCGCCGCTGCCGGTTACAAGGACTGCGTCGTCGTGGCCGTGTCCAACACCGCCGAGTTTGCCGATGTCGAGCTCACCGTTGAGGCAGAGTCCGCCGTCGCCGCCGGTGACGCCATCGTCAAGGTCGTCCGCAAGTAAACTGCGGCATCCAAAGGCTGTGCGAGGGTGGTCGGGTTTTCCGGCCACCTTTTTTATTGCACCGCGGGAAAGCGTTTTATTGCACGTTGGGCGGGCTTGCAAACCGTTCGGACGCTAAAACGAACCGACCACGCCTTCGCGTTGCCGAGGGTGTTCATAAGTGGATAGTATGGGCTTACTTATTACAACGTGTGCCGCGTCCGGGAAGCGCGGTGCCGCTCATTGGGAGGAACAACATGAAAAAGAAGCTGCTGCTTGCGCCCCTCATGGCCGTCTTGGTTGCATGCGTGGTCGTGCTTTCCGGCTGTGGAGGTCCTTCGGTTGAGGAGCTCATCACCGAGGATCTTACGACGCAGTTTGATGAGGTCAAGAACGGTGGCGACGACTTCCTCTCTGGTCTGGAGGAGGCTTCGGGCGACGAGTTCGAGCAGCTGGGTATCGATCCCAAGGAGTACGCCAAGACCTATCTTGAGGGCTTTGACTACAAGATCGGCGACGTGACGGTCGACGAGGACAAGGGTGTCGCGACCGCCGAGGTCTCTATTACATGCAAATCTATGAACAAGATCGTCGAGGACTTCTCCACCCAGTATCAGGAGAAGGTTGCTGCGCTTGACACGGTTCCTTCCGATGACGAGCTGTACAAGATGGCCGGTCAGGTTATGGTCGATGTGACCAAGGCCACCGAGCCCAGGAAGACCACGGTTATCTTCAAGTACACCTGCAACGACGATGGCGAGTGGTCTGCCGACGACTCCGTCAACTCCGAGATGATGGATGCAATGCTGAGCTAGTTCGTTGCGGCGTTTTACCAAACGCCGCAACTGCTCGACGCTGCAAGCCCGCCAGAGCGGCAATCTGCCTTTCAACTTCGGCGGCATGACCAAAAGGTCAATGCCGCCTCGTTTCAAGGCACCTTGCTCGCTCTGGCGGGCTTTCGCTGTCGTTGCCAAAACAACGTCGTTCCCTTGGTTGGCTTAAAGTGGCACTTTTACCTGCGACGTTGCCATCGCTGAAGTAGTCATTGGGAAGGCGGCACTTGGGGACGTTCCTTTTCTGCCGGCAGTTGGGGACACTCCTTGTGCCAGCGTTGCATCGAGTGCTTGGGAAACCGCGACCCGGTTTTTGGCCGAATAGTGGGTCGCATTTTCCGGATGGGGTGGGTTGCGGAAAGTGCGACCTGGAATATTGCTCTGAAACGGGATGCGGTTTCCCTGATGCGCCTCAAACGGAAAGCGCATCCCATTCCGGAGCTCCAAAACGGGATGCGCTTTCCGCGCGGAAGAATTGTCGCAGCTGCGTTAAGCGGTGTCGCTCGTTACTCGCCCAGCACCAGCGCCGCGAGCTCTGCCTGGCTATCCACCACGTAGTCGGCGCCGGCGGCTTCCAGCTCTGCGCGGCCGCGGAAGCCCCAGCTGACGCCCGCACTCTTAAGGCCGGCGTTGTGGCCGGTCAGGATATCGACATTGGAATCGCCCACATAGAGCGTGGTCGACGGATCGGCGCCTAGCTCTTTCATCACATGCAGCGTAACAGGTGCCTCGGGCTTGGGAGGAAACGCATCGACGCGGCCCTGTACCAGCGCAAAGCGCTCGGAACCAAAATACTTCTCGATAAGCGGGGCCGCCGAGATGTGGTCCTTGTTGGTGAGCACGGCAAGCTGCACGCCCGCGGCACGCAGGCGGTCGAGCATCTCGATCGTGCCGGCATAGGGAGCGGTGTGGTCCTCCTTGTGCTCGCCGTAGTAAGCCCTAAACTCGGCAAGCGTTTGCTCAAACATACGGCTGTCGCCCGCATACTCGGCAGGCATAAAACGCTCAACCAGCTTGAGCATGCCGTTTCCCACCTTGTAGCGGTACTCGTCAACGGCAAACGTGGGCCAGCCGTGCGCCTCGCAGGTATGGTTGCCGGCGGCCGCCAGGTCCTCGAGCGTGTTGAGAATGGTGCCGTCCAGGTCAAAGATCACATGGGAAAAAGCTGCTGCCATGGGTGCTCCTGCCGCTTGAGTTGTAAAACGCACCCCATGATACTGGGCATGCGTGCCGGGCATGTTTGGAATCTGAATATCTTTAATAGCCCTGAGCCTTTGTCGTTAGCAAATTCTCGGCAGCTGCTCTCCTACGAGCATGTCGAGGATGCGGGTCGAGCCCCAGCCGGTGCGCACGCGCACGGCGGGATGGGCGCCCTCGGCAAGTGGCAGCACGCGGCCGATGATGGCGGCATTCTCGCCGTAGCGGGCGGCGCGCATGGCGCTCAGCGCGGCATCGGCTTGCTCGGCCGGCACGACGGCAACCATCTTGCCCTCGTTTGCCACCTGCAGCACATCGTAGCCGAGCATCTCGCAGGCGGCCTGCACGTCGGGACGCACGGGCACGGCATCCTCGTCGATCTCCATGGCAACGCCGCTGGCCTGCGCAAACTCGTTGAGCGTCGAGGCCAGGCCACCGCGCGTGGGGTCGCGGAAGCAGCGTGTGTCGGGTGCTGCGGAAAGCACATCGGCAATCAGGTGGTTGAGCGGCGCGGCGTCGCTTTCGATGGTGCTCGAAAACGCCAGACCCTCGCGTTGGCTCATGATAGCGATGCCGTGGTCGCCCAGTGTACCCGAGACCAGGATGACATCGCCGGGCTGGCAGTTTGCGCCGCTGAGCGCCACGCCCGCAGGCACCTCGCCCACGCCGGCGGTATTGATATAGACGCCGTCGGCCCCGCCGCGCTCGACCACCTTGGTGTCGCCCGTGATTATGGACACGCCCGCCTCGTGCGCCGTCTCGGCCATCGTCTGCACAATCTGGCGGAGCTTATCCATGGGATAGCCCTCTTCAAGGATAAAGCCGCACGACAGGTAGCGCACGTTGGCGCCCGAGGTCGCGACATCGTTAACGGTTCCGCACACGGCGAGGCGGCCGATGTTGCCACCGGGGAAGAACTGCGGCGAGACTACAAAGCTGTCGGTCGACATGGCGATGCGCCCGCTCGCGGGCAGCGCGGCGACGCCGGCATCGTTGCCTTCGAGCAGCTCGGGCGAACCAAAGGCATCTAAAAAGACCTCATCGATGATGCGCTTCATCATCTGTCCGCCGGAGCCGTGGCCCAACAGGACGGTGCTATCGGTGATGCTATGGGACATATCCAAAACTCCAATCGTGGGAGGTGTCAGTGCGCGGGGGCGTTCGGGCTAGACTCGGTAACGGTAGTACGCCGCGCAGCTGCCTTCGGAACTCACCATGCACGGGCCGACGGGGTGCTCGGGCGTGCAGGTGCGGCCAAAGAGCGGGCAGCTGCTCGGCGTAATGGCTCCGCGCAGCACGTCGCCGCAGCGGCATCCGCGCGGCTCAACCGTCGGCTCAACGGGCACGTCAAAGCGAACGCGGGCATCAAAGCGCGAGAACTCGGGGCGGATGGAAAGGCCCGAGTTGGCAATCGGCCCCAGCCCGCGCCACGTGGTGTCGCATGGCTCAAACACCTGCTCGACCAGCTGGCGCGCCACGGGGTTGCCGTCTGCGTTGACGCCACGGCGGTAGGCGTTGTCAATCGCCGGCCTGTCCTCGACAACCATCTGGACCAGCATGCAGATGCCCTGCAGGATATCGACCGGTTCAAATCCCGTGACCACGCCCGGGGTATTGAATTCGTCGACCAAAAAGCTAAAGGGCGCCAAGCCCGTGATGGTGGCGACGTGTCCCGGCAGGATAAAGCCGTCGATGGCGGTCTCGGGATCGTTAGCGATGGCGCGCAACGCCGGCGGCGTGGTCTTGTGGGCGCAATAGACCGAGAAGTTCAAAAGCCCGCGCGCTTCGGCCTCCAAGATGGCGGCGGCGATGGTGGGCGTTGTGGTCTCAAAGCCCACGCCCATAAAAATAACCGGGCGATCGGGGTTTTGCTCGGCAATGTCGAGTGCATCGAGCGGGGAGTACACAATGCGAATGTCACGCCCTGCCGCCTTTTGTGCAGCGAGCGAGGTGGACGATCCGGGCACGCGCATCATGTCGCCAAAGGTGGTGATGATGGCGCCGTCTATGTTGGCGAGCGCGATTGCGTGGTCGATGTCGCGGTTGGCGGTGACGCAGACGGGGCAGCCCGGGCCGCTCAGCAGCTTGAGCCCGGTCGGCATAATGGAGCGAAAGCCATAGCGCCCGATGCTCACGGTATGCGTGCCGCAGACTTCCATAAGGTTGATGGTGCGGTCGCCGACAAGCTCATGAATGCGCTCGATGAGCTCGCGAGCCAGCTTGGGATCGCGGAATGCCGAGAAATCGATACCGGAGCGCGCCGGCTGCTCGGGCGCCACTAGTAAGCCTCCGCCGGGTTGGTGGTCAGCTGGTCTTCTTCGACCAGCTCGGACATGGCATTAACAAGCTCGAGCGTTTCCTGTGCTTCCTGCTCGTCGACAATCTGGATGCCAAAGCCGGCGTGTACGAGAATATAGTCGCCAACCTGCGCCGTCGGCACGAGTCGCAGCGACACGGGGCGCTCGATGCCCATCATGTCGACGGTGGCCTTGAGGTCGTCGTCGCGTTTGACTACTTTACCGGGAACGGCAAGGCACATATTGTTCCCCTTTTATACGCTTTGCGCTGGACGGGCGCTCAATAATCCATCAGTTGATGGTAGCGCTCGCGGGCGCTGCGGGCAAACGCGCTACACCTGTGAGACGGCGGCTTGCGGGCTGGCCGAACAGCCTACTGCGATGCAACCTGCGGAAGACGAGCGCTTGCGACTGCCGCCTGACCGTAGGCGATGCAGCCGTCATTGACGGGTACGGTGTGGGGGACAAGGACAGTAAGGCCTGCGCTTTTGAGCTCGCGGGCGAGGAGCTGAAGCAGAAGTCGGTTCATGAAGACGCCGCCCGAGAGCGCGACGGTGTCGATGCCCTCGTGCACGCAGATATCGCTGGCGATGCGCGCCGAGGAGCGCGCGACGGAGACATGGAAATCGAGTGCGAGCCTGTCGGCGGGCGCTCCGGCTTCAATTCCTCCCAAAAGTGCCTCAAAGAGTGCTTTCTGGTCCAGAACATAGGGGCCGTCCAGCCACGATGGGCCAGATGCGAAATAGCCGGCGTTGTTGTCGGGAAAATGGGCGATTTCGTTGTCGAGCGCGCGCCAGGCGGCAGCCTCAAGCTCGATGGCGGGTTCGCCCTCGTAGGTTGCCTTGTCGCAGATGCCCAGAATTGCTGCCGCGGCATCAAAGAGACGCCCCATGCTGCTGGTACGCGGGCTGTTGATGCCGCGCTCGATCATGGTGGCTGTCACGCTGCGCGTTTGCTCGTCGAGGCTGTCCAAAAGCCGAGCGGCACCTGGGTGCTCGAGCAGACCGAGCTCACTGAGCAGGGCAAAGGCGTTGCGGCGGGCGTCGCGCACGGAGGCCGCCCCGCCGGGGAGCGCCCAGGTGCGCAAATGCGCGGCGCGTTCAAAGCCGCCAAGGCTGGCAACAAGAAACTCGCCGCCCCAAATGGTCCCATCGGTGCCGGCGCCGGTGCCGTCAAAGGCGATGCCAAGGACGCGCGCGTCGGTTGTAAGCTGGCCCGCGGCGATGGCCTCGGCCATTACGCTCGCGATATGCGCATGATGGTGCTGCACCTCGACGAGCGGCAGATTGCATTTTCGCGCCTGCTCGCGCGCCCACTGGCCCGATAGATAGCTGGGGTGTACATCGCAGGCCAAGGCGGCGGGCGCCAAATCAAAGAGATCTTCCAAGCGCGTGCGCGCGGCGTTCCAGGCATCGAAGGTCCCGCCGTTTTCAACATCGCCGATATGCTGCGACACAAAACAGGGCGCCTCGCCGTTCGTCCCTTCACGTGCGAGCGCAATCGTGGCCTTTTGTTGTGGCCCGCAGGCGAGCACGCAGGACGGAGCGCCGTCGAGCGCCGGCAACGGCAGCGGCTGGGGTGCATATCCCCGAGCGCGGCGCACGGGCATAACGGCGCCGTCGACCACGCGCACCACGGAATCGTCATAGCGCGAGAGAATCGCGCGGTCGTTACCGAGCAACGCGTCGGCGATGCCGGCGGCAACGAGGTGTTCCCAGGCAAGGTCGTCGTCGGTCTCGATGGGTTCTTCGCTCAGGTTTCCGCTGGTCATGACGAGCGCGTGCATACCGCAGACTTCTGCCGCGGCAAGCAACAGATGTTGAAGCGGCGTATAGGGGAGCATGACGCCGAGCTCGGGCAGGTCGTGCGCGACAGATGGCGCGAGGGCGAGGATGTCGGGGGAACCGTCGTTGTCCTCGCTAACAGTGCGCCGGCGCAGCAGCACGATGGGGCGGATACTGCCAGCGAGCAGATCGCGTTCAGCATCATCGATATGACACAGGCGCTCGGTATCAGCAAGACTACGTACCATGACGGCAAGTGGTTTGTTGCTGCGGCGTTTGCGACGGCGCAACTCGGCCACCGCCTGCTCGTTGGCAGCGTCACAGGCTAGATGGAATCCGCCCAGGCCCTTGATGGCGACGATGCCACCGCTGGCCAGCAGCTCAACGCAGCGCTCGATGATAGCGTCGCTGGCCTCGCGTGTGGTGCCGACGGCCGGTGTCGCGGACGAATTCCCGCACGCATTGCCGTTTACAGCCTCGCGCCACGTAATATGCGGCCCGCAATCAAAGCAGGCATCGGGCTGCGCGTGAAAACGCCGGTCGAGTGGGTCGACATACTCCGCAGCGCACTTGGGACACATGGGAAAACAATCCATCGACGTGGCCGCTCGGTCATAAGGCAGCGATCGGATGATGGTAAAGCGTGGGCCGCAGTTAGTGCAGTTGATAAAGGGGTAGTGATAGCGTCGGTCGGCGGGATCGAACAACTCGCGCAGGCAATCGTCACAGGTGGCGATATCGGGCGAGACGAGCGTCGTGTGCGCGGTCTGGTCCTGCGACGCCACAATGTGAAAGCCCTGCTCATCGGCAGCGCTCCAGCCGCCAGGCTCCAAATCCGCAATATCGACTCGCTCAACGCGAGCTGCCGCAGGCGCATGCTCAGAAAGCGCGGCAACAAAAGCATCGAGCGCATCGGCCAAAGCGTGCGCCTCGATATGCACGCCGTCGCCCGCATTGAGCACCCATCCACAAATGCCATGTGCCATGGCCTCGCGATACACAAACGGTCGCATGCCAACGCCCTGCACAATGCCCGTCACATGAATATGCACATGCCGCATGCGACACCCCTCATCAAAACCGACCAAAAAGGGACAGGTTTATTTTGGTAGGTAAAACTTCTAAACCTGCCAAAACAAACCTGTCCCTATTTGGCAGGTGCGCTGCGGGAAATCCCGCTACAGCCCCAGGCTCTGCTTGGTGGCGGCGCACGTGAGCTCGCCGTGCTTAACGCCGCGCAGGCCCAGCAGGCGGTCGGCTAGTTCGTAGACGCGCTCGCCGCGACCCTTGAGTGCCAGGATTTCCAAGCAGTTGTGGTGATCCAAATGCACGTGCATCGTCGATACGATCTCGTCGGTGTAGTCGTGCTGCACCTCGTCCAGGCGGCGCGTCAGATCGCCGGTGTGATGGTCGTAGATCATGGTGAGCGACCCGATAACGTGCTCATCGGGCGTGCGCATCTGCTCTTTGGCGATCGAGGCGCGAATCAAATCGCGCACGGCCTCGGAGCGGTTGGCCACGTCGCCGCGGCGCGCGATCTGCTCGTCAAAACGGCGCAGCAGGTCGTCGGGTGCGGTAACCGAAAAACGGACCAGCTCGGAGCCGGAGCCACTACAGTGGCAGCCCGCGTCACCGTCCGCCCCGTGCGGATGCTCGTGCTCGTACTCGCAGCAGTGCTCGTGTTCGGCCACCTTACACCAGCTTCACGGAGCCGACGGAGTTGTGGTCGGCCTCGATGGCTTCCTCGTAGCCCTCGAGCGCGTCATGCGCCTCGTGGAGCGCGGCCATGGCGGCCTCGAGCTTGGCGCCGATGCGCTCCATGTCAAAATTCTCGGTCGCATGCAGCAGCTGATGGCTCCACTCGTGAGCGAGCTCGATGGTGTCGTCGACCTGCTTGACGCTCATGGCAAGCTGGCTCATGTTCATTCCGACGTCATGCATGGAAAATCTCCTTTTGTATGGGGCAGTTCAGTGGTTCAGATTTTACTACGCCCGCTCTGTGCGCAGCTGCATAAGAAAACGGGTGCGAGTCTGTGCGACCCGCACCCGTTCACTGGGGGCTGTTTGTGACTACCATACTATCCGTGGTTGCACTCGGTGCATCCAGAAGTCCGGCGAGCGGTGCAAAAGCGCTCATGGACGGCAGGCAGACGGCAACATGTAACAAGCGTATTACAGATACTTCTCCAGCAGCGCCTGCAGCCTCGCCTTGGGCAGAGCGCCAACCGAGCGGTCAATCTCCTCGCCGTTCTTAAACACAACCAGCGTGGGGATGCTCATGACGCCATACTTCATGGCCAGGTCCTGGTTGTCGTCGACGTTGCATTTGGCAACGGCAAGCTTGCCCGCCAGCTCATCGGCAACCTCGTCAACGATGGGCGAGAGGGATCGACAGGGCCCGCACCACGGTGCCCAAAAATCGACCAGCACGGGCAGGCTGTCGTTAACGATGGAATCGAAGTTCTCGGGGGTAATCTGATTAATGTCAGCCATGGTGACCTCCATAATGCGACGCGGCTTGGCCGCGTAAAACTCAGTACGACCGTGCTTATACCCAGCCGCCCGCAAAGCAACCACTCGCGGCCGGCTCTTTTATATAATGGTGGGCACGCAAACGATTGGAGAGCGCATGCCCACGTCACAAAGCCAGAAAAAAGAAGCCATCGCCCAGGCGGCCGAGCAGGAGCTCGCATCGCTCGCGGGTCGCGGCGTGCGTATCGCGGGCAACGCGTGCTCGCCGATCGTACTAGTCAAAGGCGATTTGGACGAGGCCGAGCGTTCGGGTGGCGAGCTTGCCGCCGGCCCGGATGGCGCGGCGTTGCGCAAGGCGCTTGGGGCCATCGGCTACGCGCCCGAGGATTTTTGCGTGCTGGCAAGCGTCGCCGGCGTGGGTGACGGGGCGGTCGCGACAGGCGAGGGCCTACCGTGCGAGCTGTTCCGCGAGGCGCTTGAGGCTTTGGACCCCGAGGCGGTCTTGCTGCTGGACGATCGCGCGGCCGATACCATGCGCGAGACCTACGCCGATATGCTCGTGGCGATCGATGACTTCGACACCGCCATGCTCAAGCCCGGCTTGGTCGCCCATGTGCAGGGTCGCCGCGTGCTCGCGCTCGACGGTTTTGAGGCGGCGCTCACTGACAAAGCCGCCAAGCAGCGCATGTGGGCATACATCAAGCAGCTGACCCCGGCAGCCGCTCCGCTGTAGCGAGGCTGGCGGCAGCCCCTACATCACAGCGCGCAGCTCAAACCGATCGCCGTTAATGCGGAACTGGCAGTTGCCGTTCATGCGTTCGACGGCAAGCTTAATGCTCTTGGTTCCAAAGCCGTGTCCGGTGTGCCCGGCTACGGGCATGCCGTCGACCATGCGCGGCGCGCGGTCAAACGTGTTGGAAACTAACAGCAGCAGCTGGCCGTCCTCTAATCGCAGGTCAAAGTCGACGAATCGCTTTCCCTGGGGCGCGGCGCTTGCGGCGGTGATAGCGTTTTCCAAGGCATTTGAGAGCACGCTAAACAGGTCGGCGTCACCTACGTGGATGGTTTCGGGTACGGCGGCGCGCAGGTTGGCGGTAATGCCGTTTCTATTGATATCCGAGTTAAATGACGAAAGCGCGATGTTTACGGTCTCGTTGGCGCAGAAGCGGCGTACGGCGGTGCGGTCGCCGGCTTCGCAGAGTTCGTCGATGCGTTTGAGCGCCTCGTCGGTGTGGCCCTCCTCAATTAAAGCGGCCAGGCCGCGTAGGAAGTGGCGCATATCGTGGCGAAGAATCGACAGCTCGCGCCCAGATTGACGCCAGGCCTCGAGCTCTTTGATGGCGGCGCTGTCGCGTGTCTCGAGCATCCAGCGTTCACGCTCGGCAGCTTCTTTTTCTTCGTATTCGCGTAGGTAAACGGCAAGAAACATAAGATAGAAGGCACAGAGCGCAAATGCCAAAAACTCAACCGTCACCACCGAGCCCGAGTGGAACAGCGTGGTATAGACGTTGGTGGCATAGTCAAAGACGTAATAGACGAGCGGTAGGATTAAAAGGATGCTCAGCTCGGTGGTGCTTTTAATCGCCAAGCGCGGACCGATGTCGCCGGCCCAATGCAACAGGACGGCAAAGACGGCGAGTGTGGTCGCGATGCGCGCCAGATAGTACGCGATCTGAGAATCGGTTGCGGCAAATGCGGCGATGCCCATCCAATTGCTGAACTGGCAGCTCAGATAGGCACTCGTAATGCCGAGCACGGCAAGCAGCGGGCTCAGGCGGTAGCGCGCGCACAAATAGATGACGAGCGGCAGATGCACGACGAGCGGATATACCTGGCGGGCGAAAAGCTCGCCGCCGACGGCATTGGCGATCGAAAAGGCAGCGCCGGTCACGACGCCGACCAGCACCAGTTCAAGCGCATGACGCCGGTTGATCTCGACACCGCACAGCGCCGCCGAGGCAAAGACGCCAAAGAGCAGCGTCGTGGCGTGGTGGATTGCCCAAAGGATCATTTCGACCGAGGAGACCATCAGCGCCTCCCGCCCTCAAAGCGCACCGCAAAGTAGGCGTCTTGGAATCCCTGCTTGCAGCTGCGCGAAAGCGGGATGCACGCGCCCGAGCGCATGACGATGTCCGTGCGGTCAAAGTGATCGATATTGCGCAGGTTGACCTGGTAGCTGCGGTGGCATTTAAAGAAGACCGCGTTTTGCTCCAAGCGGTCCTCGACGCTGCGGAACGACTCGAGTGCCTCGATATCGCGTCCGTCGCGCAGGTGGAAGACCACGTGCTTGTTGCGCGCCTCGGCATATTCGATGTCGGACAGGCGCAAGGCGTGGTAGCCAAAGGAAGTTTTGATCACGAGCTCGTCGGTTGCCGCCGGGCGCATGCTCGAAAGCTCGTCGAGTAATCGCGCCAGGCGTTCGTAAGTCACGGGCTTGAGCAGATAGTCGAAGGCGCGGACCTCGTAGGATTCCAGCGCGAACTCGGGCGACGAGGTGAGGAACACCAGGCGCACGGCGGTGTCGGCCTGGCGCAGTTCGCGTGCGGTGTCCATGCCGTTGACGAGCGGCATGATCATGTCGAGCAGAATGATGTCGGCGCGCGATGCGGCATGGCGGGCCAGCAGGTCCTCGCCGCGCGTGACGAGCGCAACATCGACCGCCGTGCCCGTCTCGGTCGACCAACGGTCGATCATCCGGTGCAGTCTATCTAGAAAAGCGACATCATCGTCGCAGGCAATAATCTTGAGCATTCGGCCCCCTTAAGTAGTTCGATTTTGCCACATCGGGCACGCGCCGCTTGCGGGGGTGCGGACCGTTTGCGCCCCACGGCGTGCAGCTCGCGCCAAGCGGTGTTGCGGTGGCGAAAGATGCCTCCTGCGCCATCGAGAGCTCAGCTATCCTCAGCTTGCCAGTTCGAAAAGGGACCCGACCCAAGATTGAATCTTTATTTCAACTTTACACCTAGGTTTACAGCTGTCTTGTCAGCTGTAAACCTAGGTGTCATACTAAAGCCCCAAGATTCGCCAAAAGAGAGGGGCCTTGATGGCACAGAGCGCGAACATGGATGCGTCGGAGCTTGCACGCGATATCGCGGCCGGCCTGGCATCGGCAACGACGGCAACGGAGCGTGCGGCACTGGTGCCCGCAGAGCTCGTCGAGGCCATTCATCAACTAAAAACCCAACGTGACGCGGTAATCCTGGCGCACTATTACGTGGCGCCCGAGGTCCAAGCCGTTGCCGATTACGTCGGCGACAGCTTCTACCTGGCAAAGCTCGCCAAAAGCCTGCCGCAGCAGACCATCGTGCTGTGCGGCGTGGAGTTTATGGGCGAGAGCGCCAAGCTGCTCAATCCCACTAAGACCGTGCTGCTGCCCGAGCCGGGCGCGGACTGTCCCATGGCGCACATGGTCAAGCGCGAGACGGTCGACGCGGCGCGCGCCGAGTACGGCGACGACCTGGCCGTGGTGTGCTACGTCAACTCCACGGTCGAGATCAAGAGCTGGAGCGACGTGTGCGTCACCAGCTCCAACGCCGTTAAGATCGTGTCCGAGCTGCCGCAGCAGCATATCCTGTTCATTCCCGACCAAAACCTGGGACGCTTCGTAGCCGAGCAGGTGCCGCAAAAGCACGTCATCCTCAACAACGGCTACTGCCCGCGCCATCACATCATCACCGTCGAGCAGATCGTCGACGCGACGGAGGCCCACCCCGACGCGCTCGTGCTGGCGCACCCCGAGTGCAAGGCCGACGTCCTGGCCGAGGCCGACTACATCGGCTCCACCGCCGGCATCATCAAGTATGCCGAGGAGTCCGACGCGAGCGAGTTCATTATCGTGACGGTCCGCGGCGTGCTCTACGAGCTCGAGCGCCGCTGCCAGGGCACCGGCAAGAAGTTCTACTTCCCCGTGGTGCAGCCCACCTGCGTCAACATGGATCTCATCACGCTCGAAAAGCTCGTGCGCTGCCTGGAGACGGGCGAGGGCGAGGTGCAGATCGGCGTGTCGGACGAGGCTGCCGACCAGGCCAAACTCACGCTCGACCGCATGCTCGAGTACGCAGCACGCTAGAACGATGTGTCATGAGGGGCAGTCCCTTATGCCACATTACAAGGGAGAGGATTCCTGTGGAAACCAAACAATACCCCGACATGGAGTGCGACGTCGTTATTGCCGGCTGCGGCGTAGCGGGCTTGTACGCGGCTCTCAACCTGCCGACGAGCACGCGCGTGATCATGCTCTCCAAGGGCGCGGTCGACGAGTGCGATTCGATGCTCGCGCAGGGCGGCATCTGCGTGCTGCCCGAAGGCTCGGACTACGATGCCTTCTTTGAGGACACCATGCACGCCGGCCACTACGAGAACCGCTGCGAGAGCGTCGACATCATGATTCGCTCGAGCCGCTCGGTCATCAACGACCTGCTGGCGATGGGCGTGGACTTTGAGCGCAAGGCCGACGGCAGCCTCAATTTTACCCGCGAGGGCGCACACAGCCGTCCGCGCATTGCCTTCCATGCCGATATCACCGGCAAGGAGATTACGACCAAGCTGCTTCAGGCTGTCCGCAAGCTGGACAACGTGCAGATTTTGGAGCACGTGGCCATGACCGACATCCTGACGGGCGAGCGTGACGGCGCCACGGTGTGCACCGGTATCGTCGCCGTTCCCGTGGACGAGAACAACTCGGTTCGTCCCGCCGACGAGCTGGTAAATGCCGCCGAGGGCGCGCATGCCGGCGAGCCGTTTAAGATCCATGCCCGCCACACGCTGTGGGCAACGGGCGGCATCGGCGGCGTATACGACCATTCGACCAACTATCCGCAGCTCACGGGCGACGCCTGCTACATCGCTCAGGAGCATGGCATTAAGATGGAGCACCTGGACTACGTGCAGATCCATCCCACGGGTCTGTTCTCGCCGCAGCCGGGTCGCACGTTCCTGATCAGCGAGAGCTGCCGCGGCGAGGGCGCGATTTTGCTCAACGCCGCCGGCGAGCGTTTTACCGACGAGTTGCAGCCGCGCGACGTTGTCGCCGCCGCCATCCGCGAGCAGATGAAGCAGGACGGCACCGAGCACGAGTGGCTGAGCTTTGCCCCCGTTGAGCGCGACGTGGTGACCGGGCACTTTGCCAACATTCGCGCGCGCTGCCTGGAGGACGGCCGCGACATCTTGGACGAGCCCATTCCCGTTACGCCGACGCAGCACTACTTTATGGGCGGCGTGTGGGTCGACAAGGACGGCCGCACCTCGATGCCCGAGCTCTACGCCGCGGGCGAGACGGCCTGCAACGGCGTTCACGGCAAGAACCGCCTTGCATCAAACAGTCTGCTCGAAGCACTGGTCTGGGGTCGTCGCGCCGCGTGGTACATGCGTACCGGCGAGTCGCTGGCCGTGGAGCAGGCGGGCGATCCCGCGCTCGATGGCCGTCATCGCGCCCTGAGCGCCGACGCCCTGGCAATCGATGATTTGGCCCGTGCCGCCGGCACGCAGGCCGTGGAGGAGTAGACCATGAATCCCATTACCATGAAGCTCGTCGTCGATGATCTGATTCTGCAGGCTCTGCGCGAGGACATTACGTTTGAGGACGTGAGCACGGCGAGCGTGTGCCCCACGGCGCGTCCCGCCACGGTGGAGCTTATCGCCAAAGCCGATGGCATCATCGCCGGCCTGGATGTGTTCGCTCGTACCTTTGAGCTGCTGGATTCGCAGAGCTCGGTGCTGCTCGACGTTGCCGATGGCGACGAGGTGCACGCCGGCGACCATGTGGGTCAGGTGCGCGGCGATGCGCGCGTGCTGCTTTCGGGTGAGCGCGTGGCGCTCAACTACCTGCAGCGCATGAGCGGCATCGCTACCTATACACACAGCATGGCCGCGGCGCTCGAGGGAACCAAGACCGTGCTCGTCGACACGCGCAAGACCACGCCGGGCATGCGCGTGTTTGAGAAGGCGGCGGTTGAGATTGGCGGCGGCAGCAACCACCGCTACAACCTGTCGACGGCCGTCATGCTCAAGGACAACCACATCGATGCCGCCGGCGGCGTGACGCGTGCGATCGAGATGGCGCGCGCCCATGCGTCGTTTACCACGACGGTCGAGATTGAGTGCGAGAACCTGGACATGGTGCGCGAGGCCGTGGAGGCCGGCGCCGACATCATCATGTTCGACAACATGACCCATGACGACATGACCGCCGCGATTGAGCTTATCGCCGGTCGCGCCAAGACCGAGTGCTCGGGCAACGTGGACGCCAGCAATATCCGCGCGCTCGCCGACCTGGGCGTTGACTTTATTAGCTCGGGCGCGCTGACACACTCCGCCCCGATCCTCGACCTCTCGCTTAAGCACCTGCGTCTGCTGGACGGTAAATAATGAACGCCCGCGAGCGTCGCCGTGCCATCATGGCCGTGCTCGAGGGGGCCAAGGGGCCCGTATCGGGCAGCGCGCTTGCCCGCGAGGTGGGTGTGAGCCGCCAGATCGTGGTGCAGGACATCGCCCTGCTGCGCGCCGATGGGCACGATATCGTGGCGACCAACCGCGGCTACGTGCTGCAGGAGGCCCCCAGCAGCCCCGCTGTGCCCACGCGTCTTGTTAAGGTGCGCCACAGCGTGGAGCAGGCGGGCGACGAGCTTACGAGTATCGTCGACGCGGGCGGCGCCGTGCTCAACGTGATCGTCAACCATCGTGTGTACGGCAAGATCACGGCCGACCTGGACATCCGCAATCGTCGCGATGTTGAGCGCTATCTGCGCGATATCGAGAGCGGCAAGAGCTTTCCACTACTAACGGTGACGAGCGGCTACCACTTCCATCGCATCGCGGCGGAAGACGAGCAGACCCTCGACGAGATCGAGGCCATGCTCAAGGAGAAAGGCTACCTAGCAGACCTGATGCCCTACGAAGACGATCTCTCTTAGCCGACGCTGCAAACGCCCCATTTGGACAATCTGGCCTTCAATCGTCGGTCGCGTACCAGAGTACGCTTCCCTCCTCTTTCAGGCCACCTTGCCTCAAATGGGGCGTTTTCGCTGGCGCGAGTTCAACCAACGGCGGTGCCAAATTAGTTATCCGCACAAAAAAAGGAGGCCTCCGCGGCGATGCGGAGGCCTCCTTTTTTGTGCACGGTGTACTTTTGAGTGTGCAAGTGGGGGAGTTGTTACTCCTCGACGATCTCGGTGATCGCGCCAGCGGGGCAAGCGTCCTGGCAAGCGCCACAGGCGACGCAGGAGTCCTCGTCAGCGACGGTAGCGACGTCCTGGAGCTCCAGAACGCCAGCGGGGCAGGAGTCGACGCAAACGCCACAAGCGATGCACTCGTCGGCATCAATTACGGGATGAGCCATGGTAGTTTCCTCTCTGTTGACCGACGCTACAGACGATGCGCGCCGGTTTGATTCGGGCAAAAACATACCACGGGAGCGACCGTTTGCAATACCCTCTGGCCGGCATCTTCATACCGTTCGCCGAGTATGCCAAGGTTTACTAAAAAACGCGCAGGTGGGGCCGTTGAGCTGCGCAAATGTTAGCTAAAGGTGACTTGAAATATTGAGCTATTGAGCGCGCCTGCGGAAAGGGCATCCCGTTATTTGGCCGAAAACCGGGTTACAGTTTCCGGTTGGGCCCGCTAGCGGAAACTGCGACCCGGTATCAGCTCTCAAAACGGGCCGCGGTTTCCGGTTGAGCCTTCAGACGGAAACCGCGGCCCGGAATCCACGCTCAAAACGGGACGAGCTTTCCGCAAGGCAGCCCCTAGGCACCCCGGACGCAAACCTCAGCCATCTCTACATAGATCTCGATAGATTTGCCTAGAACTCAAACAGCGCATCTACCTGCGCATTTAAGAACCTAAACTCTCGGCAATAAGAAATCTTATATGAATTGACTTAGATTTTGTATATTCCGGCCCATAAGGGGATACACTACATCCTGAAAGACAAGCCGAAGCGCCACGCGACAGATCGTCGAGGCGGCGCGAACGCAAAAGAGAGAGGGAATTTCTAATGAGTAAGATTCTTGGTATCGACCTTGGTACTACTAACTCCGCTATGGCCGTTCTCGAGGGCGGTTCTCCGACCATTATCGTGAACGCCGAGGGCGACCGCACCACCCCGTCCGTTGTTGGCTTCCGTGCTGACGGCGACCGCGTCGTGGGTAAGGCCGCTAAGAACCAGGCTGTCACCAACCCCAAGAACACCGTGTTTTCCATCAAGCGCTTCATGGGCCGCAAGTACTCCGAGTGCACCTCCGAGATCAAGACCGTGCCGTACGAGGTCAAGGAGGGCCAGGGCGGCCGTGCCGTCGTCGACATCGAGGGCAAGGATTACACCGCCGAGCAGGTGAGCGCCATGACGCTCGCAAAGATGAAGGCCGACGCCGAGAAGTACCTGGGCGAGACCGTCACCGACGCCGTCATCACCGTCCCGGCCTACTTCAACGACGCCCAGCGTCAGGCCACCAAGGACGCCGGTAAGATCGCCGGCCTCAACGTCAAGCGTATCGTCAACGAGCCGACCGCTGCTGCTCTTGCCTATGGCCTGGATAAGCAGGGCACCGACCAGCGCATCCTGGTCTTCGACCTGGGCGGCGGCACCTTCGACGTCTCCATCCTCGACCTCGCCGACGGCGTGTTTGAGGTTCTGTCCACCTCGGGCGACAACCACCTGGGCGGCGATGACTGGGATCAGCGCGTCATCGACTGGATGGCCGATAAGTTCCAGCAGGAGAACGGCGTCGATCTGCGTCAGGACCCCATGGCCCTGCAGCGTCTGAAGGAGGCTGCCGAGAACGCTAAGAAGGAACTCTCCGCGGCGCAGCAGTCCACCATCAACCTGCCGTTCATCACCATGAACCAGTCCGGCCCGCTGCACCTCAACTACACGCTGACTCGCGCCGAGTTCGAGAAAATCACCCGCGACCTGCTCGAGCGCTGCAAGCAGCCTGTCACCAACGCTCTGCGCGACGCTAAGCTCAAGCTCTCCGATCTGACCGAGGTCATCCTCGTCGGCGGCTCCACCCGTATGCCCGCTGTCCAGGACCTGGTCAAGACCATGACCGGCAAGCAGCCCAACATGTCCGTGAACCCCGACGAGGTCGTTGCCGACGGCGCTGCCGTCCAGGGCGGCGTGCTCACCGGCGACGTCGAGGGCATCCTGCTGCTCGACGTTACCCCGCTGTCGCTGGGCGTCGAGACCATGGGCGGCATTATGACCAAGATGATTGACCGCAACACCACGATCCCGACCTCCAAGACCGAGGTCTACTCCACCGCTGCCGACAACCAGACCAGCGTCGAGATCAACGTGCTCCAGGGCGAGCGCGAGCTTGCCCGCGACAACAAGTCGCTCGGTAAGTTCCAGCTGACCGGTATCCCGGCTGCCCGCCGCGGCGTGCCGCAGATCGAGGTCACCTTCGACATCGACGCCAACGGCATCGTCAAGGTCTCCGCTAAGGACAAGGGCACCGGCAAGGAGCAGCAGATCACCATTTCCGGCTCCACCGCTCTGTCCGACGACGAAGTCGATCGTATGGTCAAGGACGCCGAGGCTCATGCCGAGGAGGACAAGAAGCAGAAGGAAGAGGTCGAGGTCCGCAACCAGACCGACAGTCTGTGCTACTCCACCGAGCAGACCCTCAACGAGCTGGGCGACAAGGTTTCCGCCGACGTGAAGTCCAAGGCCGAGGCCGCTATCGCCGACGCCAAGAAGGCGCTCGAGGGCTCTGACGTCGAGGCCATCAAGGCCGCCGGCGAGTCCCTGCAGTCCGTGGCCTACGAGCTGGCCCAGGTTGTCTACGCCGACGCTCAGCAGCAGACCGACGGTGCCGCCGGTGCCCAGCCTGCCGACGATGACGTCGTCGACGCCGACTACGAGGTTGTGGACGACGAGGACAAGTAATCATGTCCGCCCGTAAAGCTCGCACGGAGGCGGCAGCCGCTGGCGCCGCCCCCGTTGACTCTGAGGAGAAGGACGTGAAGATTCCCGTAGAGGCCGTCGACGATACCGAGGCCAACGAGGCCGAGGCCGCCGAGGCTGCCGAGAACCAGGTAGAGGATTCCAACAAGGAGGCGACGATGACCGAGGACGAGATGGTGGAAGCCGCTATCCGCGCCGGTGAGGAAGCCGCCGACAACGACTTTAAGCTCAAGTTCGAGCAGGCCCAGAAGGAGCTTGCCGACGTGCGCAATGAGCTCGATGCTGCGGCAGAGGCCCAGAAGGCCGCCGAGGACAAGGCGAAGGACGCTACCGAGCGCACCGCTCGTCTGCAGGCCGACTGGGAGAACTTCCGTCGCCGCACCGCCAACGAGCGCATTGCCGAGCGCGAGCGCGCGACCGAGAAGCTTGTCACCGCGCTGTTGCCGGTGATCGACGATATCGAGCGCGCGATCGACCATGCCCGCAGCCAAGAGCTTTCCGACGACTTTAAGCAGTTCGTCGATGGCGTTGACGCGGTACATGCCAAGCTGCTCGACGTGTTTGCGCATGAGGGCGTTGAGCCCATCGACCCCAAGGGCGAGGCGTTCGATCCGCTCGAGCACCAGGCCGTGGGGCGTGTCGAGGACGCATCGCAGTACGACGAGACCGTCAACGATGTGTACCAGAAGGGCTACCGCATGGCGGATCGCATCCTGCGTTCCGCGATGGTGACGGTGACCTACGGTGGCGAGAAGCGCCCCGCACCGGAGCCCGAAGCGGCGCCCGAGGATGCTACGGCCGATACGGCCGAGAGCACCGAGGAGTAATTGAGAAGGGCCCCGGGGCAACACCCGGGGCCCTTTTAGCCTTGACCTGCCATTTGGGGACGGGGTAGAAATGGCAGATTTCGTCTCTTGACAAGGCGCCGCCATGTGCATGCGCATGTGCGTCGCCGTTGTCAAGAGTGCGAGTATGAGTAAATCTGCCATTTCTACCCCGTCCCCAAATGGCAGGTACTAGAGGAGAGGAGCTACGATGGCTGCAGGCAAAACCTTCTATGACATCCTGGGCGTATCCAAGAGCGCCTCCGACAAAGAGATCAAGAGCGCGTTTCGCAAGCTCGCGCAAAAATATCACCCCGATGCCGGCGGCGACGAGGCCAAGTTCAAGGAGATCAGCGAGGCCTACGAGACGCTTTCGGACGAGAAGAAGCGCAAAGAATACGACCAGATGCTCATGTTTGGCGGCATGCCGGGCGCGGGCGGCGCGTATGGCGGCGGCTACGGTGCCGGCGCGGGCGCCAGCGGCTGGGGCGACATCTTCGACAGCATCTTTAGCGGCAACGGCGCCTGGGGCAGCGATTGGGGCTCGGGCTTTGCCGGGGCTGCGGGTGCTGCCGGTGCCGGCGCGGGTCGCAGCCGCGCGCGCAAGGGCGGCGACTTGTCGCTGACCGTCGATGTGACGGCCGAGGACGCGTTTCGCGGCGTGACGCACAAGGTCACCTATCGCATTCCCTCGACGGGCGAGCAGCAGACCATTACGGTCTCGGTGCCTGCGGGCGCGGTCGACGGCGGCAAGCTGCGTTACAAACGTCGCGGCGAGTATGGCGTTGCCGGCGGCGAGCGCGGCGACCTGGTCGTGACCACGCACGTGGAGGAGCACCCGCTGTTTAAGCGCAAGGGCGCCGATGTGACCATGGAGGTACCGGTCTCGGTCTACGAGGCGGCGCTCGGCTGCACGGTGGACGTGCCGACGCCCGGCGGGGCGACGGTTCGTCTGAAGGTGCCCGCGGGTACCCAGACGGGCAAGAAGTTCCGTTTTAAAGAGATGGGCGCGCCTGACGTTAAGCACCGTGGCCGCACGGGTGCGCTGCTCGTCGAGATCAAGGTGCAGGTTCCCACGAACCTGTCTGATGACGAGCGCGACGCGATGACCAAGCTGCGCGAGGCCGACACGCGCGACTACCGCGAGAAGGTCAACCGTTACAAGGCGACGTACTAGGGAGGTCGCGGTGCACGCCCGCGCCCGCGGGCTTATGATGGACGATAACGAGACGGAAAGGGGTCAGGTAGCATGGCCGAGGACAATAGGAACAAACCGCTGTACATGATCAGCGTGGCGGCCGAGCTGACCGGCATGCATCCGCAGACTCTGCGCGTCTACGAATCCAAGGGCCTGGTGAACCCCCAGCGCTCGGGCGGCAACACGCGTCTGTATTCGCGTGCCGATATCGAGCGCTTGGAGCTCATCAACCAGCTGACCGACGAGGGCATCAACCTTGCCGGCGTGGTGCGCATCCTCGATATGAAGGAGCGTGCTGAGGAGCGCGAGCGCGAGAACGAGAAACTCCGCGCCCGCGTGCGCCAGCTCGAGGACGAGCTGCACGAGTACAAGATGCAAAAGAAGATCACCGCCCTGGCCCCGCGCGACGGCTCAGTCAACCCCGAGCAAGTCATGCGCAAGCTTTTGGGCGCCGGCGGAGATTTGTAGGTTCCGCCGTTCTGCCGAACGGCGGAACGGCTCGACGCTGCGCCTTTGGTTCCGCCGTTCTAACGAACGGCGGACCGGTCGACGCTGCGCGGGCCGCATTTGGACAATCTGACGTTCAACTTCAAGGGCGCGACCAGAAGGTCAGCGCCCTTTCGTTTCACGTCACCTTGCCTCAAATGCGGCCCGCTCGCTGGCGTTGCCAAAACATCGGTGTTGCTGGGGCAGTCATTGGGGACGTTCTTAAACGACTAGTCGAAAGGGACACTCTTGTACCAAATCTGCCGGCCCTCGCCGGGCTCGTCCTTTGCTTTACCGAGATAAAGTGAACGTGCAGATTCGTAACCCACTCGCAACCGTTCTATGGCACGATATTGAACGAATGTATGCTATGCGCCCAAATCTTTTGGGCAGAGTGGGAGACAGTATGGTCAAGCTGTACGAGGACGGCATCTACTTGCGCGGCGGCAGCGAGGTTGTGCCTGCGGCCGAGGCTGCAGAGCGCGGCATTACGCAGACACCCGAGGATGCCAAGCGCGGCACCATCGCGTATTCGATCCTCCAGGCACACAATACGTCCGGCGACCCCGAGGCGCTCAAGATTCGCTTCGACGCCATGGCGAGCCACGACATCACCTTCGTCGGCATCATCCAGACGGCGCGCGCCTCGGGCATGGAGCAGTTCCCGCTGCCCTATGTGCTCACCAACTGTCACAACTCGCTGTGTGCTGTGGGCGGCACCATTAACGAGGACGACCACGTCTTCGGCCTCTCGGCTGCCAAGAAGTACGGCGGCATCTTCGTCCCGCCGCACATCGCCGTCATCCACTCCTTTATGCGCGAGAACTTCGCCGGTTGCGGCAAGATGATCTTGGGCTCCGACTCGCACACCCGCTACGGCGCCCTGGGCACCATGGCCGTGGGCGAGGGCGGCGGCGAGCTGGCAAAGCAGCTGCTGCGCGACACCTACGACGTTGCCTATCCCGGCGTCGTTGCCATCTACCTCACGGGCGCCCCACGCCCCGGCGTCGGCCCGCACGACGTGGCGCTCGCCATCATCAAGGCGGTCTTTGCCAAGGGCTACGTCAAGAACAAGGTCATGGAGTTCGTGGGCCCGGGCATCGCGAGCATGACGACCGATTACCGCAACGGCGTTGATGTCATGACCACCGAGACCACCTGCCTGTCGAGCATCTGGGCCACCGACGAGGACACGCACGCGTTTTTGACCATGCACGGCCGCGGCGACGACTACCGCGAACTCAAGCCCGCCGATGTTGCCTACTACGACGGCTGCGTCGAGGTCGACCTGTCGAGCATCAAGCCTATGATCGCGCTGCCGTTCCATCCTTCCAACGGCTATGAGATCGACGAGCTCAACGAGAACCTCGAGGACATCCTGCATGAGGTGGAGCTCGAGGCCGCCAAGATCGGCGAGGGCAAGACGCACTTTAGCCTGCTCGACAAGATCGTCGACGGCAAGCTGCACGTGCAGCAGGGCGTTATCGCCGGCTGCTCGGGCGGCAACTACGACTCCGTGGTCCAGGCTGCCCGCGTGCTCAAGGGCGCCAACACCGGCTGCGGCGAGTTCTCGCTGTCGGTCTATCCCACGAGCCAGCCCGTGGCGCTCGAGCTTACGCGCCGCGGCTACATCTACGACCTTATGGAGGCCGGCGCGATTGTGCGCACGGCATTCTGCGGCCCGTGCTTCGGCGCCGGCGACACACCTGCCAACAACGGCCTTTCAATCCGCCACACCACGCGCAATTTCCCCAACCGCGAGGGTTCCAAGCCGGGCAATGGCCAGCTGAGCGCCGTGGCCCTGATGGACGCCCGCTCCATTGCAGCGACGGCTGCCAACGGCGGCGTCCTGACGCCGGCGACCGACCTGCCCGAGGAGACTTGGGACGAGGCCTGCGAGTACACCTTTGACGACGCGCCGTACAAAAAGCGCGTGTACTGGGGCTTTGGCAAGGCGGAGCCTGCTGACGAGCTGGTCGAAGGCCCCAACATCAAGCCGTGGCCCGCGATGGAGCCCCTCGGCGACGATATCCTGCTTAAGGTGTGCTCCAAGATCATGGACCCGGTCACTACGACCGACGAGCTCATTCCTTCGGGCGAGACGAGTTCCTTCCGCTCCAACCCGCTGGGCCTGGCCGAGTTTACACTCAGCCGCCGCGACCCGGCCTACGTGGGCCGTTCCAAGGAGGTCGACGCGGTGGAGAAGCGCCGCGTTGCCGGCGAGGCCGCGGGCGACTTGGCCGCGCTCGATGCCGAGCTTGCTGGTGTGTTTGAGGCACTGGCCGGCGCGGGTGTCGCGGCAGACGCCAAGGCGACCGAGTACGGCTCCATGCTCTATGCCAAGAAGCCCGGTGACGGTTCTGCCCGCGAGCAGGCCGCGAGCTGCCAGCGCGTGATCGGCGGCCTGGCCAACATCGTCCACGAGTACGCCACCAAGCGCTATCGCTCCAACGTGATGAATTGGGGCATGGTGCCCTTCCAGATGGAGGCCGAGCCCAACTTTGAGGTGGGCGACTACGTCTTTGTGCCGGGTATCCGCGCCGCGCTCGACGGCGACCTGAAGGACATCGCCGCCTACGTGGTGCGCGCCGACGGCACGGTCGAGCAGATTGAGCTCTATATTGCCGATATGACGGCCGAGGAGCGCGCCATCGTCAAGGCCGGCTGCCTGATCAACTACAACAAGTTCAAGGCCGCTGCCGAGTAACTCTGCTGTACGCCCCGGCCACACCTTTCCCTCGTGCTCACGCGCTTCGCGAGGGTCGCCCGAGGGAAAGGTGTGGCCGGGGCTACCGCGACGTTCTCGTTGGGTCTTGAGGGGCGCTAATAATTGACCGGGACCATCACAAAGTTGCCTGCCCGGCGGGTCCTTATTTCGATGGGGTCCAGGTTATTTCATCGTCAAATAGCCAAGTGCGTGCCGAGCCACTGTTGCGCGCTGTCTGCGGATCGGGCTCGCAGGTTTGTTCGTAGGCATCCTCGGTACACCGATCCATAAAATCGACGACTGCCGTCTGGTCGCCCTCCATGACGTAGATTACGTCGCCATCCGAGATATAGACCCCCGGTCCTTCATTGTCCACGCAGCCGGGGTCGTATGAGACGTTGCACAATTTGCTCCCGTTTGCCGCATCGAGCTCAAGGGTCGAATAATATCCGCCAACCATTTGGCCATTCTTGGCTCGATATATTGCGGCGCCGTACCACCGCTTAAACGTCTTGCCTTTGAGTAAACTGGTTGCCTTGCCGATAAGCTGCTCATCTTTGGTGTAGCGTCTGGCCCCAAGTTCGATGCGGGGATAGTTGCTGACACCAAGCGCTGCGGGCGTACCGTCAAAATCGACGGTGACCGAATCGGGTTTGACGATATCGGTGAGGACCTCGATGGGATAGCTTACGGTCTCAACCGCCGCCTGCGTCGCAGAGGCGGGGAGAAATGCGAGATAGATAATTCCTACGCCGACTGCGGTAATCGCAAACGCTAAGACGAGCAGGCCGATATAGGTGGAGCGTTTCACGGCGGGTACCTCGCAAATAGTATGCATTCATTAAGATAAGTGATACCAGCTTACGACAATCTTCAAAAGAAAGCGATCGATCGAAATGACGGGGTGAAAAGGCCCTATTGGGCTTCGATTTGACCTCTAATAGAAATATTTGCCCCACTCATTCTGGGCGTGAGGTCAATAATTGAGTCCACGAGTTTTGAGCGATACTCTTCTCACTAAACTCACTATTTTCACTATAAGCACTATAAATATGATAGGGGGACGACGAGAACAATGTGACGTGCGATAGCTAAGCCGTTTAAGCCGGACTCTGACCTTGAATCTCTGCCTCTATCTGTGCGAACGGGCTATTGTCGGTTCTCGATTCCATCGCTGCGTTTTCGTTGGGTCTTGAGGGACGCTAATAAATGGACTTGCTTGATGCCACCTCTGTTAATGGGGCGGCTTCTTTTTGTCGAAAACCACCACATTGGGAACAGGCACCTTTGTGGTGGTTCTCGGTTTGTCTCGACTTGTAACATCTTGGCCGCTAAAAGTGGGCTTGGTGTTACAGATTTAGATTTTCGATTCGGATATCTTCTGTTTGTCTCAATCTGTAACAGGTAGAGCTCTATTTGCCGAGTAGATGTTACAGATTGAGACGAACGGGTGCCGCTGGTCATTTCATCTCAATCTGTAACATCTAGAGCCATAAACAGCCGCTAGATGTTACAGATTGAGATAGTAAGGGGACAAGGCCGCAGCGGGTGAGCGTGCCTGCATCCTATCTCTCAATCACTCAGAAAATCTTATATATAGAGACTTAGATTTGTGTATAAGATCGTACAAAGCTGGCAACAATACTTCTCGAACAACGTGAAGCCGCCCCGTAGGGCGGCCGCCCCAAGAGAGGTGATTCCATGAGAATCGATAAGCTAGCAATGACGTCGCGCGAGGCGCTGCAGACCGCCATGAGCACGGCTGCCGATGCGCAGGCCGGCGCGGTAGAGCCGATTCACCTGCTGTCCGCCCTGCTCGGTGCCGGCGAGCGCAATATCTCCGTGATCATCGAGCGCATCGGTGCCGACCCGGCTCAGCTTGCACGTTCCACACAGGATGCCATCGACCACGCGCCCAAGGTTTCGGGCGAGGGTCAGCAGATGGGCCTGTCCAATGAGCTCGTCCGTGTTATCGAGAAGGCCGAGAAGAAGGCCACCAAGATGGGCGACAGCTTTGTGGTGACCGAGCATCTGCTGATGGCACTTGCCGAGGACAAGGGCGAGGCGGGCCGCGTGCTGCGCGATGCCGGCGTTACCAAGGAGCGCATCGAGCAGGTCTATGAGGAGCTGCGTGGCGATGACCGCGTGACGTCTGCCGAGGACAAGACCCAGTTTGAGGCGCTGGAGCAGTACGGCCGCAACATCTGTGACCTGGCCCGCGCCGGCAAGCTCGATCCGGTCATCGGCCGTACCGACGAGATCCGCCGTACCATCCAGGTCCTGTCCCGCCGCACCAAGAACAACCCCGTGCTCATCGGTGAGCCGGGCGTCGGCAAGACGGCCATCGTCGAGGGCATCGCCCAGCGTATCGTGGCCGGCGACGTGCCGAGTACGCTGCGCGACCGCGACCTCGTCGAGCTTGACATGAGCGCGCTGGTCGCCGGCGCCAAGTACCGCGGTGAGTTCGAGGACCGCTTAAAGGCCGTGCTCAAGGAGGTGCAGAAGTCCGAAGGTAAGGTCATCCTGTTCATCGATGAGCTCCACACCATCGTGGGCGCGGGTGCCACCGAGGGCTCCATGGACGCCGGCAACATCCTCAAGCCGGCGCTCGCCCGTGGCGACCTGCACGCGATCGGCGCGACCACGCTCGACGAATACCGCAAGTACATCGAGAAGGACGCGGCGCTCGCCCGTCGTTTCCAGACCGTTATGGTGAGCGAGCCTACCGTCGAGGACACCATTTCGATCCTGCGTGGTCTGAAGGAGAAGTACGAGATCTTCCACGGTGTGCATATCACCGATAGCGCGCTCGTGGCAGCTGCCGACCTCTCCGATCGCTACATCGCCGACCGCTTCCTGCCCGACAAGGCCATCGATTTGGTCGATGAGGCGGCAAGCCGCCTGCGCATGGAACTCGACAGCATGCCGGTCGAGATCGACGCCACCACGCGTCAGCTCACTCAGCTGCAGATCGAGGAACAGGCGCTCATGAAAGAGACCGATGACGCCTCCAAGGAGCGTCTGGAGGCCCTGCGCCAGGAGATTGCCGAGGTCCAGGAAAAACTCAACGTGCAAAAGGCCGGCTGGCTCAACCAGAAGAACGCCATTGACCACGTGCAGGAGCTTAAGAGCCAGCTTGACGAGGCCAAGAGCGAGGAGGAGCGTGCGACGCGCAACGGCGATTTGGGTCGTGCGTCCGAGCTGCGCTACTCCGTGATTCCGGGCCTGCAGCAGCAGATTCAGGATTCCGAGGCCGCGCTCGAGACGCAAAAGCAGCAGGACGGCGAGGGCCTCAACGAGCAGGTGACCTCCGATGAGATCGCCGAGGTCGTGAGCGCCTGGACCGGCGTGCCCGTGTCCAAGATGATGCAGGGCGAGCTCGACAAGCTCAAGGGCCTGGAGGGCGAGCTGCATAAGCGCGTCATCGGCCAGGACGAGGCGGTCTCCGCCGTCGCCGCAGCCGTACGCCGCAGCCGTGCGGGCCTCTCCGATCCGGACAAGCCCATCGGCAGCTTCTTCTTCCTGGGCCCCACTGGCGTGGGCAAGACCGAGCTCGCCAAGGCGCTTGCCGAGTGCCTGTTCGATGACGAGCGCGCGCTCGTGCGTATCGACATGTCCGAGTACATGGAGAAGTTCAGCGTCCAGCGTCTGATCGGTGCGCCCCCGGGATACGTGGGCTACGACGAGGGCGGCCAGCTCACCGAGGCCGTGCGCCGTCGTCCGTATTCCGTGATCTTGCTCGACGAGATGGAGAAGGCTCATCCAGATGTCTTCAACGTGCTGCTGCAGGTGCTTGACGACGGCCGTCTGACCGACGGTCAGGGTCGCCAGGTATCCTTCAAGAACACGATCATCATCATGACGTCTAACGTGGGCTCCAAGGCTATCGCCGAGCTTTCCGGCAAGGACGAGGAGGAGATGCGCCATCAGGTCGACGCGGCCATGGCTCAGACCTTCCGCCCCGAGTTCCTCAACCGTATCGACGATATCGTGGTGTTCCATCCGCTCGGAATGGCGCAGATCGAGAAGATCGTCGACATCCAGCTCGCCGACGTCCGCGCGCGTCTGGCCAAGGAGCGCATGACGCTTGCCATCACCCCGGCGGCCAAGCAGATGCTCGCCGTGGGCGGCCTGGACCCGGTCTTTGGCGCCCGTCCGCTCAAGCGTCTGGTTCAGCGCGAGGTCGTGGATGCCATCGCCGCCGCTATCATCGATGGCACGGTGCGTGAGGGCGATCAGGTGACGGTCGATGTCGACAAGGACGGCGGCTTTACCGTCGTGTGCGACAACACGCCGGCGGCCACCTACGAGGTCCCCGACGCCGAGTAGATTTGGTCCATGCCTTAAAATCTGCCTTTTGAGCCGAACGCCAAGGGCGGCGGATCCGATTGGGTCCGCCGCCCTTTTTCGTGCGACAATCGATGGTGTTGAACATGAGCACATGGCAAGGAGCTATGCAGATGAAAGACGAGAACAAGACGAACGTACCGGCGGCTGAGGCGGCGCCCGTCGTACCGGTCGCACCGAAGGCTTCTCCCAAACCCGCGCCCAAGCCCCGCGACCCCTACATCCGCGCCGAGAACGAGGACGATGACGGCTACGATCCCTACAGTGATCGCCGCCCCGAGCGCGAGCCACTGTTCGAAGCCGATCCGTGGCGCTGAGTGCCACCCAAAAGGCCACCAATAAGTTGCGGTGAAATAGGGACTGTTTTGCGGTTTGACCAGCAAAAACAATCCCTATTTCACCGCAACTGCGTTAGGGATGTGGGTGTTGGGCGGCTGTCTTCGGGCCGGCTAGTCCTGGGCTTTGATGCTCGGCAGGAGAATCTGGGCGAGGTAGTCGGTCTCGAGCTTGGTCGCAGCGTCGGCCTTGCCGTCTTTGCCGACCAGTACGTTCTTGATCTGGCTATAGGTGTAGCGGTTGCCGGTCGTGAGCTCGACAAGCTCAATGGCCGTGTCCATGGGGTAGGTTGACACGGGATTCTGTGTCCGCCCGTTGATGGTCTGGGGCACCACGTACGGATAGACGGGGCCGCTGGCGTAGACGGTATAACCGTTGCCTAGATTGGCCGCACCCAAAACCGTATCGCCCTCATCGGGCGTAAAGCTCTCGCCCTCGCGCACCGCGACGAGCGTTACAATCGGCGTATCGCTGTCGCCGGCAAGATAGATGCATAGCGTGCTGCCGTTTTGCCAGGTTGCGACCTTGCCATACCACTCAACCGGAATATCGAGCTGATACAGGTCCGTTGCTTTATGTCGAGCGTCGGCGTCGCGGGCCGCCTGCGCCTTGCGGGAGCTCACGGCATTGACGGCGGCATCACGGCGCGCGGTTGCCGCCTGCTGGAGTACCTTTGCGACTGCGGCAGAGCTCACGCCACCCTCCTCGGCGTACTTGGCGGCGGCATCGATCTGGTCGTCGGTCACCGTGTCGGCCGAGGGCACCTTAAGCTTAAAGGTGGCCTGGGCACTTAAATCCTGTCCATCGCTCTTAACGGTGACCTGCGTCTTGGTGGTCGGGACGGTATAGATGGTGCCGTCGGCCGCGATGGGGGAGGCAGCGATGGAGAGCGTGTAATCGCCGGGCAGCAGTTTAATGCCGCGGCCGTGCTCGTCAACATAGAGCGTTTCGCTCACGGAGGAGCCATCAGCGTCCTGACCGCTCACCTGCACGGGGATCTTTGAGCCGGTGGAGCAGTCGAGCCCCGCGGCATGTACGCCAATTTGCACCGACATCATCGTGTGGGCATTGGCGGCGGCGATGGCAGCCTGCTCTTGCTGGTATCCGTTCCAAGCCGCATAGCCCGCGCCGCCGGCGACGAGCACGACGGCAACAACGCCTGCTACTATCAGATTGCGGCGCCTGGGCGACATCTTGCGATGGCGAACCTCGGCTTCGTGTGCCGAGGGAACGGACGGCAGGGGAATATCGCCCATGGCGACGGTCTCATCGGCGGCCGGCGCAGAACCCAGGCCGGGGAGCTCACGGGTGAGCGAGTCGTCGGCGGGCAAGTTGCCAAGCAGCGTGGTTTCTTCGCTGAGGTCTGGACTTGACTGGTCATCTGCCTCGGATTTTGGCTGAATCGTTGCGTCCGCGTCGTCGATGGGCGCATTATCCGTCCCCTCAGCATCATCGTCGGGGTCGGTGCCATCTGAGCCGGTATCGTTATCGCCGGCGCCGTCAGCCTCGGCATCTTTGCTTGCGCTCTGTTCCGTGCCTACCAAGGCTAAGGCGTCTTCGCGTGTCTCATCCTGCATATCGACAAACGTCTCGTCAAACGCAACCTCGTCAAGCGAAATCCGGTCTAGGCTCTCCAGGGCCTCGGCGCATGCTTCTGCATCTTGGACCGCATCCTCTTGGCCCGTCGTCTTATCTTTCATATTTCCCCCAAGCTCAATATCGGGACAACAATGTACCCAAAAACGGGACCCCATAGAGCCGCCGCATGATTTGAAATCCGATTTTATATGTGCGTATGTTTTGAATAGATAAATAGAGGCGCAACGACAAAAGCCCCCGGAAAGCGAGCAAAACGCTTTCCGGGGGCTCTGCGAGACATTGGATTGAAAGTCTGGCGGACGGGCCTATGCCCAGGCGCTAACAGCGACCAACATGTTACTCGGCGTGCGCGTAATCCACCTTGGCGCGGCGAGCGGTAGCCTTCTCCCAATCGCTGGTGCCCTCGAAGACATCCTGCTTGTAGGGGTTGCGGCCGAGCTTCTTGGCACGGTAGGCGATGTAGATGATTGCGGCGACGTTGGCGATCAGCGCGACGATGGAGACCGCGGTGGCAGCGGCGGGGTCGAGCGTGGAGTGGGTCACAAAGATGGACTCCTCCTGGAAGTACGGGAACACCTGGGCAAACATGCACCAAATGGCCAGCGTAAAGGCGCGGTTCTGGATCCAGCCGCCCTTGTTCCAGATAAAGGCGGCGACGGTGGGCGCCAGCAGCAGCGCAAAGCCGCAGAACCAGGAGTGGGTGGGCAGGCAGTTGTAGGTGTAGCAGAAGTTCCAGATATCGTAGGCGATGATGTAGACCCAGGTCATGTCGGGCCACAGCATGTCGGTCTGATCCTCGGAGGCGTAGACGCTCCACCAACCGGTCATGCAGAAGATGTTGATGATACCGGCGATGCCGTTGAACACGTTGTTCCAGCCGGCCAGCTGCGTGGCGCCCTCGGAGGTGACCCAGGTGGACTCGCCCAGGACAAAGAAGTGATAGGCGCTCTCGAAGTCGGACACGACGGCGATCATGATGTTGATGGCGACGATCACAAACGGCCACGCGCGGAACCAATGCGCCTTGCCGATTTTGCCCCACTGGTACTTAATGGCGATGAAGCCCCAGCAACCGGCCAGCGCCGCGTATACCTTGGCGTAGTGGAACCAGCTGTTCTGGTACACATGGGTGGGGTTGGTGAGCGCCCACTCGGCGCCCTGCGAGACGCCGATGGCGATGGCGACGCAGTAGATGGTCATGGCCAGCGGAGCCACGCCAAAGATGATTGCCGCGCCCAGCTTGGTGCGGCGGCCGACCTCGTTGAGCACGATGAGGCCAATAAAGACCATGGCCCAGCCGGCCCAGTGGATAAGGGTATCGCTACCCCAAACATCGAACAGCATGCTGCTCTCCTTTCACACGCCCGCGGCCCCTCTTCTGATCGCGGGCAGTTTGGCCAAATGTCGTCAGTTCTGGGGCTTGCGCTCCGGATACTTGGCGGTATAGCCCTCGATGTGGAGTGTCGAGGCGATGATTTCCTTGACCGTCTCGTCGGGCACATCGGGGTGCGTGCGGATATACATCAACAACCCCATGATGAGGGTGTAGAACGTCTCGTAGACATGGTCGATGCGTAGCTCATGATGGGCGACAAAGTCCACCACGGTGGTGTCGCAGATATACTGCGCCACGCGCTGAACCACGTTGTGCAAAAAGCCGCCGTAGAGCGCGCCGCTGCTTGAGGTGAGCGTACTCGGCAGCTCGTGGCCGCTGGCGACTAGACGCTTAAAGAGCGGGGCGACGGTGTCGAGCGCGCCCTCAATATCACCGACGATGCGGTTGGCATTCCACTGCTCGAGCTCGGAGATAAAACCGTCGATTGCCTCGTCCATAACAGCGGTGACGGCGGCGTCCATGTCGGCAAAGTAGTGGTAGAACAGCGAGCGCGTGCAGCCGGCTCGCTTGGTCACGGCCGAGACAGATAGATGCGACACGCCCAGCTCGGAGCTCACGGCGCGCACGGCGGCGAGGATCTCGCGACGGCGTTCGTCACCCGTCAAGCGCTTTGCCGCGCTATCGGATGCGGGGACGGCATCGACCACAGAGGTATCTGCTGTGTTGTTGCCCATGCGTTTGCCGCCTTTCATCCTCTTTTGCCTAACCGTTCGCCTAACAGTCTTGAATAATGTTGACGGTTCGTCAATACTATTTTTGACACAATGTCAACTAATGGCGGGTGAACGGCATGGGGGCATGCCCGGCCTGCAAAAAAGAGGGGCGCCGCGGTCTCGCCGGGCCGTGGCAAGAGAAGGGACAACCATGATTCTCAACGGACCGGGGATTAGCTACACCGAGCCCGATATCGGTTCGGAGTTCGTGCCGCCGCTGCCGGAGCATCCGCGCGAGGCAATCATCAAGCTGTGCGAGCACTGCACCAACCGTCTGCTGCATCGCGACGAGCTGCTGGGCTACGAGTACTGGTCGTTTGCCGAGGCCGCAACCGACGAGCAGGCCGAAGTGCTCTGCAAGATGAAGATGCGTCGTCCCTATACGCTGCCCGAGATGGTCAAGCTCACCGGCATGCCCGAGGCCGATATCGAGAAGATGCTCGACGACATGAGCTACACGGGCCTGCTCGAGTACAACTGGGAAAACCCTGAGCGCGCCAAGCAGTGGGTGCTGCCCATGCTGGTGCCGGGTTCTGCCGAGTTCCTCAACATGCGCGTGAGCCAGCTCGAGGAGCACCCGGTCTATGCCAAGTTCTTTGAGCAGGCGTCCAAGGGACCGCTGTCCAAGGCCACGCCGATGGTGCCGCCCGGAGGCGCCGGCATCGGCATGCATGTCATTCCGGTCGAGAAGGCTATCGATGCCGCGAGCACGTCGGTGCCGATCGAGCATATCGAGCATTGGCTCGACAAATACGATGGTAAATATGCCGCCAGCACCTGCAGCTGCCGCGCGAGCCGTCGCGTGATGGGTGAGGGCTGCGCCGACGACCCGGCAGATTGGTGCATCGCCGTGGGCGATATGGCCGACTACGTGGTCGAGACCGATCGTGGCCATTACGTGACCCGCGACGAGGTTTACGACATCCTGCGCCAGGCCGAGGACAACGGCTTTGTGCACCAGATCACCAATATCGATGGCGAGAACAAGATCTTCGCCATCTGCAACTGCAACGTCAACGTGTGCTATGCCCTGCGCACCTCGCAGCTGTTCAACACGCCCAACCTGTCGCGCTCGGCCTATGTCGCCAAGGTCGAGCAGGACAAGTGCGTTGCCTGCGGTCGCTGCGTTGAGGTGTGCCCGGCCGGCGCCGCCAAGCTGGGCCAAAAGCTCTGCAGCAAAAAAGCCGGCGGACAGGTGCCCGAGTATCCGCGCCAGGAGCTGCCCGACGCCACCAAGTGGGACCACACCAAGTGGTCGCCCAACTACCGTAACGACAACCGCATCGAGACACACGAGTCCGGCACCGCGCCCTGCAAGACGGCTTGTCCCGCTCACGTTGCCGTTCAGGGCTACTTAAAGCTTGCGGCGCAGGGCCGCTATGACGAGGCACTGGCGCTCATCAAGCGCGAGAACCCGCTGCCCGCTATTTGCGGCCGTGTGTGCAATCGCCGCTGCGAGGACGCCTGCACCCGCGGTCGCGTGGACGAGGCCGTGGCTATCGACGACGTCAAGAAGTTTATCGCCCAGCGCGATCTGGACGCCGCGACCCGCTACGTCCCGCCCGTGGTGACGCCGACGCGCGCTGGCGGCTTCGACCAGAAGATCGCCATCATCGGTGCCGGTCCGGCCGGTCTGTCCTGTGCTTTCTACCTGGCCGAGAAGGGCTACAGGCCCGTCGTGTTCGAGAAAAACGAGCGCCCGGGAGGCATGCTCACCTACGGTATTCCCAGCTTTAAGCTGCAGAAGGATGTTATCGAGGCCGAGGTCGAGGTCATTCGCCTGGTGGGCGCCGAGTTCCGCTATGGCGTGGAAGTCGGTCGCGACGTGACGCTCGACGAGCTGCGCGCGCAGGGCTTTAAGGCCTTCTATGTTGCCATCGGCTGCCAGGGTGGCCGCCTCGCCGGTATTCCGGGCGAGGATGCCGAGGACGTGACCGTGGCCGTCGACTTTTTGCGCGAGGTCAACAGCGGCAAGATCGACGCGCTGCCCGGCCGCACCATCGTGGTGGGCGGCGGCAACGTGGCCATCGACGTTGCCCGCAACGCCTGCCGTCTGGGTTCCGAGCATGTTGAGATGTTCTGCCTGGAGAGCGAGGCCCAGATGCCCGCCAGCGAGGAGGAGCGTCGTGAGGCCATTGAGGACGGCGCGCACATCAGCTGCGGTTGGGGCCCCAAGGAGGTCCATCTGGACGAGGCCGGCCGTGTGTGCGGCATCACCTTCAAGCGCTGCACACGCGTCTACGATGACGAGGGCCGTTTTGCGCCCGAGTACGACGAGAACGACCTGCGCCGCGTCGATGCCGACCGCGTGGTCATGTCCATCGGCCAGTCCATCGTGTGGGGCGACCTGCTGGCTGGCTCCAAGGTGGAGCTTGGCCGTGGCCAGGGTGCCCTTGCCGATCCCCAGACCTACCAGACCGCCGAGCCCGACATCTTTGTGGGAGGCGACGTCTACACCGGTCCCAGCTTTGCCATCGATGCCATCGCCGCCGGCCACGAGGCCGCGGTGTCCATCCATCGCTTTGTGCAGCCGGGTTCCACGCTCACCATCGGCCGCAACCAGCGCCGCTACACCGCGCTCGACCGCGACGACGTTGTGCTCGAGGGCTACGACAACGCGAGTCGCGAGGTCGCCCACGTTGACCGCGAGCGCGAGAAGGCTGCGCCGTTTAGCGAGTATGTCGAGACCTTTACCGAGGAACAGGTGCGCACCGAGACCGCCCGCTGCCTGGGCTGCGGCGCCTCGATCGTCGACCCCAACAAGTGCATCGGCTGCGGCCTGTGCACCACCAAGTGCGCGTTCGACGCCATCCATCTGGATCGCGACCGCCCCGAGTGCTCAACGATGGTCAAATACGAGCAAAAGCTCCCCAGCCTCGGCAAGTACGCGCTCAAGCGTGCAATTAAGATTAAGTTCGGTCGTAAATAGGTAACCATGGCGGGTAAGGGGACGGCGCAGACTAGATTTCGCCGTCCCCTTGCTTTGAGTTTGCATCGAATCAACCTCTGCAGAAAGGGTTTCGACTTGCATGAATTAGGGATTGTGTATCACATCATTCGCGATGTCGAGAACGTGGCGCGCGCTCATGGCGTGCGTCGCGTCTCGAGCGTGACGTTGCTGCTGGGCGAGGTCTCGGGCGTCGTTCCCGACTTGCTGCTCGACGCTTGGCGCTGGGCGGCAGATAAAAAGTCCATCACCGAGGGTGCGGAGCTTATCGTGGAGCCCGTCGAGGCCGTGACGCATTGCGAGGCGTGCGGCTGCGACTATGCGACAGTCGAGCACGGCAAAACCTGCCCCCATTGCGGCAGCGGCGAGACATACCTGCTGCAGGGCCAGGAGGTCATGATCAAGCAGATTGAGATCCCCGACGAGGACCCGGCAGACGCCGCTCCTGACGGCCTCTCCGACGCCCCCGATGCCGTCGACGCCGCCAACCCTCTTCACATCGTCTAGAATCCCCTATAAGTTGCGGTGAAATAGTTCCTAAATCCAGCCTTCTGGCTCTTAAACAAGAACTATTCCACCGCAACTATTTTGAGTGGTTTCGTAGACCATAAGTCATGAAAATAGTCAAGCCATGTCCGTTTAAACAAAATAGCAGTAGTACAAGTACATTCGCACTTGCTTAAAATCGTTATTAATGAACAGCCTGCTTGTATCTGTAAAGTACATGGCTTGATGAGCGACGCTTTGGCGGGTAATGAGTCGAAAAGCAGCAACGTAATCAATTTGTAACAAACTTAGACGTTTAAACAAATAATGCAACCTTTTACGAATTTAGCTATAATTCCACAAACCAAACAGGTATACTCCTTTCATGTCGTGTAGGAATTACGTAGACAAAAAGGAGGTTATGTGATGGTAAGTATTGTTCTTGCTAGCCACGGGGACTTGGCAGCTGGAATCAAGCAGACGGGCTCGATGGTCTTTGGCGATCAGCCGTCTGTTGCCGTGGTCTCGCTCGAGCCGAGCATGGGCCCCGACGACTTCCGTGCCAAGGTCGAGGAAGCAATCGCTTCCTTCGAGGACCAGGAGCAGGTGCTCTTCCTCGTTGATCTGTGGGGCGGCACGCCGTTCAACCAGATCAGCGGGCTCATCGAGGGCCACGATTCCTGGGCTATCGTCACCGGTGTCAACCTGCCTATGCTCATCGAGGCATATTCGCAGCGCTTTGACGCAAAGAACACTGCACATGCGATCGCAAAACATCTCGTGACTGAGGCTAAGGCTGGCGTGCGCGTCAAGCCCGAGTCTCTGGAGCCCGAGGAGAAGAAGCCGGCTGCGGCCGCCGCTGCTCCTGCAGGCGCCATCCCTCCGGGAACGGTCATCGGCGACGGACACATCAAGATCGCCCATGTCCGTATCGACACCCGTCTGCTTCATGGTCAGGTGGCCACCACGTGGACCAAGCAGATCAACCCCAACCGCATCATCGTGGTTTCCGACGGCGTCGCTCACGACGAGCTCCGCAAGACCATGATCGAGCAGGCTGCCCCTCCGGGAGTTCATGCCAACGTCGTGCCCATCAAGAAGATGGCCGAGGTCGTCAAGGACACGCGCTTTGGTGACACCAAGGCCATGCTGCTCTTTGAGAACCCGCAGGATCTGCTCAAGGCCATCGAGGCCGGCGTCGACATCAAGGAAGTCAACATCGGTTCCATGGCTCACTCCAAGGGCAAGGTCGTCGTCACCAACGCCGTCGCTATGGGCGATGACGACGTCAAGACTCTCGAGGCCCTCAAGGCCAAGGGTGTCAAGTTCGAGGTCCGCAAGGTTCCTTCGGATTCCTCCGAGGATCTCGACGCCATGTTGAAGAAAGCTAAGGCCGAACTGGCCGCTCAAGCATAGTAAAGGAGGGTCCGATACATGTCTGCAATCACTATTCTGCTTGTTGCGATTGTCGCGTTGCTTGCCGGTATGGAAGGCATTCTGGATGAGTTCCAGTTCCATCAGCCGCTCGTGGCATGCACGCTTATCGGTCTCGTAACCGGTCACCTTCAGGAGGGCATCCTCCTGGGCGGTTCGCTCCAGATGATGGCCCTTGGCTGGGCTAACGTCGGCGCCGCCGTCGCGCCTGATGCCGCTCTGGCTTCGGTCGCTTCTTCGATCATCATGGTGCTCGCCCTCAACGGCGGCGCCACCGATTCGGCCAAGGCCGTTACCGCCGCCATCGCCGTCGCCGTCCCGCTGTCGGTCGCTGGCCTGTTCCTGACCATGATCTGCCGTACCCTGGCCACCGCTATCGCTCACGCCATGGACGGTTGCGCCGAGAAGGGCGACTTCTCCGGCATCGAGCGCTGGCAGTACGCTGCCATCCTCATGCAGGGCCTTCGTATCGCCATCCCGGCAGTACTTCTGTGCATCATCCCGGCCGAGGCTGTTACCAACGCGCTTAACGCTATGCCCGACTGGCTGTCCGGCGGCATGGCTGTCGGCGGCGGCATGGTCGCTTCCGTCGGTTACGCCATGGTCATCAACATGATGGCCACCAAGGAGACCTGGCCGTTCTTCATCCTCGGCTTTGTCCTTGCTGCCATCCCTCAGCTCACGCTGATCGCCCTTGGCCTCATCGGCATCTCCCTTGCCCTCATCTACCTTGGCCTCAAGGATCTGGCCAAGCAGGGTGGCGGCATGGGCGGTGGCTCCGGTGACCCGCTCGGCGACATTCTGAACGATTACGAGTAGGAGGGGAGTGATACATATGGCAGAGAACAAGATTCAGCTCACCAAGGCTGACCGCAAGAAGGTTTGCTTCCGTCATCAGTTCCTTCAGGGCTCGTGGAACTACGAGCGTATGCAGAACGGCGGCTGGTGCTTCGCAATGATCCCTGCGATCAAGAAGCTCTACACCAACAAGGATGACCAGATTGCCGCTCTTAAGCGCCACCTGGAGTTCTATAACACCCATCCCTATGTTTCCGCCCCCGTCATTGGCGTCACCCTCGCTCTCGAGGAGGAGCGCGCCAACGGTGCTCCGATCGACGACGTCGCCATTCAGGGCGTCAAGGTCGGTATGATGGGCCCGCTCGCCGGCGTCGGCGACCCCGCCTTCTGGTTCACCCTTCGCCCGATTCTGGGCGCTCTGGGCGCTTCCCTGGCCCTGTCCGGCAGCATCGCCGGTCCGCTGCTGTTCTTCTTCGCGTGGAACATCATCCGTTACGCCTTCCTGTGGTACACGCAGGAGTTTGGCTACAAGGTCGGCTCCTCCATCGCCAAGGACCTCTCCGGCGGTCTGATGGGCAAGGTCACCGAGGGTGCTTCCATCCTGGGTATGTTCATCATCGGCGCCCTGGTCGAGCGCTGGGTGTCCATCTCCTTCACCCCGGTCGTCTCCAAGGTCACGCAGTCTGCTGGCGCCTTTATCGACTGGGCTAACCTGCCCTCCGGTTCTGAGGGTGTCAAGGAAGCACTGACGATGTACAACTCCATCGGTGCTAACGCCCTTGATCAGGTGAAGGTCACCACGCTTCAGGCCAACCTCGATCAGCTCATCCCCGGCCTTGCCGCCGTGTGCCTGACCCTGCTGGTCTGCAAGCTCCTCAAGAAGAAGGTCAGCCCGATCGTCATCATCCTGGCTCTCTTCGCCATTGGCATCATCGGTCGCGTCTGCGGCTTCATGTAAGCACGTTTCGGCTTAAGACCGAGAGTAGCTAGACAAGGGCTTTTGAGCCATTGAAACGGACCGCACCCGGTGGGTACACTGGATGCGGTCCGATTGTTTTATTTGGAGGGCGAGGCGCGCATGGCGCAATCTCAGAACAGCACGGTCGATTTGGCAACGCCGGCAACCTGCCTGATGGGGCTTACCAGCCACGGTAACGTGATGGTGGGAAACAAGGCGTTTGAGTACTATAACGAGCGCAATCCCGAGGATTATATCCAAATCCCGTGGGATGAGGTCGACTACATCGCCGCCGAGGTTTTGCGCGGCACCAAGAAGATTACGCGTTTTGCCATCTTCACCAAGGACAACGGTCACTTTACGTTTTCGACGCGCGACGACAAAGAGACGCTTCGTGCGGTCCGCAAGTATGTCGACGAGGATAAGCTCGTGCGTTCGCCTGACTTTATCGATGTGACCGCCAAGGGCGCCAAGAGCATCCCCTCCGTCATCAAAGGCCTCTTCCACAAAGGCAACTAGTCGCCTGCGACGTTCTTAAACGTCTAGTCATTAAAGAACGTCGCAAGCGACTACCTCGAAGAGTGGCTATGCGCTGCATGGTGGTGGCGCAAATCTGCTACACTAGTACAACATGCCTCCGTAGCTCAGGGGATAGAGCACCGCTCTCCTAAAGCGGGTGTCGACGGTTCGAATCCGCCCGGGGGCACCAGAGGAATATCGAGCCCGGTACCGCTACGGTGCCGGGCTCTTCTGGTCTAAGGGCAGGATTCGAGCCGTCGACACCCGCGTCACCAATTTCCCCGCGGGGGGAGTTTTCGAATCCGCCCGGGGGCACCAGAGGAATATCGAGCCCGGTACCGTTACGGTGCCGGGCTCTTTTGGTTTAAGGCATGCCGTAGTATTCGCTGCTTCAGATAAAGAAAGCGCCCGCTTGCTGGGGGAGCAAGCGGGCGCCTGTGAGCGAATATGTTTGCGGCGAAAGCCGCGATGAGCGGTGGGGTGGCGACTAGTTGGTCGTACCGGAATCGTCGCCCGTGCTCGTGCCCGAGCCCGAGCCCGAACCAGAAAGTGCGACCGTCAGCGTAATCGTGCTGTCGGTGGACTGCTTGCCAGTGGGGGAGACGCCCGTAACGGTGGCATCCTCGTTACCGCTTACGGGATTGCCGTTCTGGTCACAGAAGCCAATGTTATAGAAACCGGCGTTGTTGAGCGCGGTAACGGCGGCGGAAATGCTCTTGCCGTACAGGTTGCCCGGGACGGTGGCCTTGCCGGACTTCTTGGCAATGACGACGGTAATCGTGGCGCCGGGCTTCTGCTTGCCGCTGGGGTTCCAGCTGATCACGGTGCCCTCGGTAACCGAGTCGTTCTCCTGGTAGCTCACGTCGACGCCAAAGCCTGCCATATCGAGGGCGTTGCGCGCCTGGGCCTCGGTCATGTCGGTCAGGTCGGGGACGGACGTGGTATCCGGGCCGCTCGAGACCTTGTACGAGATGGTCGTGCCCTTCGCGACTTCCTTACCGGCTTCGGTGCCCTGCTCAAAGACCTGGCCCTCATCAGCCTCGTTGGCCTCCTCGGAGGCGTTGCCCTTCAGGCCAACGCTTGCCAGTGCGGCTTCTGCTTGGTCCTTGGTCAGGCCGACAAGTTTGGGAACCTCAACCTTTTCGGAGGGCTTGGGGCCCTTGGAGATTACCAGGTTCACCTTGGTGCCCTTGGCCTTCTTGGTGTTGCCGTTGGGCGTCTGCTCGGCGACCTTGCCCTCGTCGACATCGTCGTTGTAGCTTTGGTCGATGGTGCCGACCTCGAGGCCGGCTTCCTTGATCAGCTCGACGGCAGTCTGCTGGTCCTTGCCCAGCACATCGGGCACGGTGACCTGCTCGCCGCCAAAGAGTCCTGTGGCAAAGGCCACCACGATGCCGATGACGGCAACGGCTGCCACCACGGCGGCGATGATCTTGTTCTTGTTGGATTTGGGCTCTTCGATCTCGTAGGAGCCGGTGGAGCCCGAAACCGAGCTACGGGCGGTATTCTGGCCGCTTACGCCCGAGACGGGACGCACCATGGCGCGCGTCTGATCGGAAAGCTCGCGAGTCTTGGTGGCGCCCAACTCACCGGGGGCACCGATGATGCGCGTGGGCTCCGAGACGTTGACGGCACGGCCCGACAGGTAGCTGTTGAGCACCTGACGCAGCTCGTCGGCGGTCTGGAAGCGGTTTGCGGGGTCCTTCTCCATGCACTTGAGGATGATGCGCTCAAGGTCGGCGTCGACACCGGAGTTGATCTGGCTCGGCGGAATAGGCAGCTCGTTGACCTGCTTGAGTGCGACCGAGATAGCGTCGTCACCGTCAAAGGGAACGCGACCGGTGGCGCACTCGTACATCACGACGCCCAGCGAGTAGATATCCGAGGTGGGGCCGAGGTCCTGACCGCGGGTCTGCTCGGGGCTGACGTAGTGGGCGGTTCCCAGCACGTTGTTGTCTTGCGTGAGGTGGCTGTTCTTGGCGCGCGCAATGCCAAAGTCCATCACCTTGATGTTGCCGTCGGGCAGCACCATGATGTTCTGCGGCTTAATGTCGCGGTGGATGATTTCGTGCTTGTGGGCGACCGAAAGCGCGGAGCTGATCTGCGAGCCGATCTGGGCGACCTTCTTGGGGTCGAGGGCGCCGTGGCTCTTGATGCCGCTCTTAAGGTCGGTGCCGCGCAGGTACTCCATGACGATGTAATAGGTGTCGCCGTCCTTGCCCCAATCGTAGACGCCCACGATATAGGGTGAGGAGAGACCGGCTGCTGCCTGGGCCTCCTGCTTAAAGCGTGCGGCGAAGGTTGCGTCGCCAGCATACTGCGGCAGCATGATCTTGACGGCTACCGTGCGGTCGAGGACCTGGTCCTGTGCACGGTAGACGGTCGCCATGCCGCCTGTTCCCACCTTATCCTTGAGGAGGTATCTTCCCCCGAGGACCCTCTGTTCCATTCCTGCTCCTAACATAACTATTCGCTCAACGATGTGTGTAGTACCTACGATGTGGCCGCTGGGGCCGTGTGACGCGTTGCCGCTAACCCTTAGGCCGCGGCGCGCCTCGGGTGTCCGATTCGATCATGGGCATCACGCTCCCTGTGCGGCAAGCGCCGCGGTCAGGACGATACCGGCGATCTTGGCGGCCTCGACGTCATGCTTGTCGAAATCCTCCAAGGCCACCGAGATGGCGACCGTGGGTGAATCGTAAGGTGCAAAGCCAACGAACATCGAGTTGACGTTGGTGCCGCCGGTCTCGGCCGAGCCGGTCTTGCCGGCGACCTTGACGCCGGGGATTTGGGCATCGGTGCCGGTGCCGGACTGGACGACGGCAAGCATGGCCTGCTTGACCTGGTCGGCCGTGGCGGAGCTGACGGCCTGACCAAGCGAGCGGGACTGCGTGGTCTTGACCACGGTTCCGTCCGGGGCGAGTACCTGGGCTACAGAGTACGGGTCCATGACCACGCCGCTGTTAGCGATGGCGGCGGCAATCACGGCGTTTTGCATGACGGTGGTCTGCGGGCCGGGCGTGTGGTCCATGCCGACAGGCTGGCCGGCGCCGGCCCAGGCGGTCTCCCACTCGGTCATGAGCGACGGGTCGGCCATGATGGAGGTCGCGGAGGTCAGGTCCTGGCCGAGCTTTTGGCCGTAGCCAAAGGCGTTGGCAAACTGCACGAGCGTGTTTGCACCAACTTCGTTTGCCACCTGGCCAAAGACGACGTTGGAGGACACGGCAAAGGCCTGCTGCAGGCTGATGGTGCCGTAGCTCTCGTTGGCAGAGTTGGTGACCGGTGCGTTGCCGATGTCCATGGAGCCGGGCGCCTGGTAGGTGCTGGTAAGGCTGGCGGTACCGGTCTCGAGTGCCGCGGAAAGTGTAACGACCTTAAACGTTGAGCCCGGCGTGTACAGCGCGTCCATGGCGCGATTGTACATGGAGCCGTCCTCGCCGCCGCCCGTCTGCAGCAGGGCATCGATGTTGGTGTTGTCGTAGGTGGGCGAGCTGGCACATGCGAGCACCGCGCCGGTACGCGGGTCGATGACCACTACAGCGCCCTTAAAGCCCTTGAGCGCCTGCTCGGCAGCCGTCTGGATACGCGAGTCGATGGTGAGCTTGGCGGTGTTGCCCGGCTGGGTCTGGCCCGCGAGCGACGCGATGGCGTTGTTCCAGCTGGAGTAGTCCTTAGAACCGGTGAGCGTGTCGTTCATGACGCTCTCGATGGCGGTGGTGCCATACTGCTGGCTCACGTAGCCAACCACGTGCGCTGCCAGGTTGCCGTTGGGGTAGGAGCGTACGTAGGTGCCGTCCTCCTGCTGCAGCGACTCGGCCAGCGTCACGCCGTCGGACGTGATGATGGAGCCGCGCTGGATGTACTTGGAGCGGGCGATGGTGTGGTTGTTGGTCGGCATGTCCTGATAGTCCTTGGCCTTAATGACCTGGACATAGGTGAGGTTGCCGATAAGGATGACGAACAGCGCCGTAAAGGCGAGCACCGCGCGGGTTAGACGGTTGGCAAGAGCAACGCGGCCGAGCACACCGGATTCAGGCGTGTCGAGCAGGCGACGGCGTATGCGCGAGCCGACGGAATGGCTGCCGCTGCCGTAGGAAGACGAGGTGGCAAAGCGCGTGCCCGTCGGGGCGGCGGCAGATGCGACCTGATCATCGGTGATGGCGGCCATGGTGCCGGTGCCGGTAAGCTCGGCCTCGCGTCCGGTCGCCTCGTCACCGGCGCGCAGCAGGAGCGCGACGATGATAAAGCTCGCCAGCAGAGAGGAGCCGCCCTGGCTCATAAAGGGCAGGGTGACGCCGGTCAGCGGGATCAGGCGGGTTACGCCGCCAACGATCAAGAAGGCCTGGAAGCTGATGGCGGCCGTAAGGCCTGTGGCACTAAAGGCGGCGAGGTCGGATTTAGCGCGGGCAGCCGTGGTGAGGCCACGCACGGCAAAGAGCATAAACAGGATGAGCACGGCGCCGCCGCCCAAAAGGCCCATCTCCTCGCCGATAGCCGAGAAGATAAAGTCGGACTCGACGACAGGGATGTTGTTGGCCATGCCGTTGCCGATGCCAACACCGACCAGACCGCCATCGGCAAGCGAGAAGAGCGACTGGACGATCTGGTAGCCCTGGCCCTGGGCGTCCTTAAACGGATCGAGCCAAACCTGGAAACGCACCTGAACGTGCGACAGGAACTTGTAGGCGCCCACGGCTCCGACGGCTAAGAGCGCAAGGCCGATAACGACATACGAAAAGCGCCCCGTGGCAACGTAGAGCATCAGCAAGAAGATGGTGTAGAACAGCACGGCCGAACCCAGGTCGCGTTCGAAGACGACGACGAGCAGGCACACACCCCACACGGCAAACAGCGGCAGCAGCAGTCGCAGGCGAGGGATCTTAAAGCCCAGGATCTTGCGGTTGGAGATGGAGAGCAGCTCGCGGTTCTCGGCCAGGTACCCGGCCAGGAACAGCACGATAAAGACCTTGGCGAACTCGCCAGGCTGGATGGTAAAGCCCGCGATGCGAATCCACAGCTTGGAGCCAGAGATCGTGGTGCCGATAAAGATAGGCAGCATCAGCAGAATGATACCGATGATGCCAAAGGTGTACTTGTAGCGCATGACCACGTCGAGGTTCTTAACCAACGCGAGCGTCCCCACCATCAGGGCCACCGAGACAAACAGAATGATGAGCTGTGAGATGGCGAGAGCGGGGGCGAGACGCGTCACGAACGTGATGCCGATGCCCGAAAGTATAAATACGATGGGCAGGATGGCGGGGTCGGCACCGGGCGCCAAGATGCGCACGGCAATGTGGGCCGCGGCAAAGGCGGCAAAGAGGCCGATCGGTACGGCGAGCGTCTCAAAGGAGATGGCAGCGCCCGCGGTGAGGACGTACATCGCATACAGCAGGATGACGGGGAACGCCGAGGCGATGAGCAAGAGCAGCTCGGTGTTGCGGCGACTCATAAGCGGCACTCCCTTTCTAATTCTTATCGGAGGCTTCGGCCTCGGCGGACTGTTCGGCGGTTTTCTCGGAATCTGATTCGGAGGTCGATCCCTGATTGGTGTTGTCGCGAATCGTTTGCGCGTCGATCACCTGGCGGGTCTGCTCCTCGTCGATCTGGTGGCGGTACTTGGATATCGTGTCCTGCGCATCGTCGACACTTGTTTGCGGAATGCCCGCCTTGAGGCGGTTTTGCGTGTCTTCGGGCAGGTCGGACAGCTTGATGCTGGTTTCGCTTTCGAGCCAGTGGAGCTTGAGTCCGAGTGGCTTGCCGGGCAGGCCGCGCCAGACGGCGACATTGCCCTGGTAGGTACCCAGGTAGTACGAGCCGGTGACACCCGTGTAGGCCCAGATGCCAGCTGCCAGCACAAAGACGAGGGCCAGAATGGCGGCGATAGTAATGTTGCGGCGACGCACGCGCTGCGCCTCGCGCATAACGCCATCGTCAACCAGGTCAACGACTACTACGGTCACGTTGTCGTGGCCGCCGGCAGCAAGCGCCGCGTCCACTAGGTTGTCGACGCAGATTTGCGCGGTTGAGGACTGCGTGGCGATGTTCTCGATATCGCTATCGGGAATCATGCTCGAAAGGCCGTCGGAGCACAGGATCAGACGGTCGCCTTCCTCGATATGCAGAGTGAAGTGGTCGGCATACATGGCGGGGTCCGAGCCCAGCGCACGGGTGATGACCGAACGGTTGGGGTGGACGCGAGCCTCGTCTGCCGTAATCTCGCCAGCGTCCACGAGTTCTTCCACATAGGAGTGGTCGCGGGTCACGCGGATGAGCGTGCCCTCGTGGAGCAGGTAGGCGCGCGAGTCGCCCACGTGGGCGATGGCGAGCGTGTCGTTTTCGATATAGGCGCAAGTGGCTGTGCAGCCCATGCCAGGCTTGCCCAGGCCGTTCAGGGCCGCCTCGATTACGGCGGCGTTGGCTGCCTCGACGGCTGCGGCCAGGCGTGCTGCGTCGGCGGACTGTGGGGCCGTCTTGGCAATAGTCTCGACGGCGATGGAAGAGGCTACCTCGCCGGCGGCGTGACCGCCCATGCCGTCGCATACGCAAAAGAGCGGCGACTGCACCAGGTAGGAATCCTCATTGTGCGGGCGCACGCAGCCAACGTCGGAGCGGGCGCCCCACATGAGTTGCGTGGTGGTGCCGGCATCATAGGTCGAGTCGGTCTCGATGCGTTCCTCGGTCAGGGGCTCAAAGCTCATGGTCGAGCCGGGGTCTTTGAGCTTGGCCTCAACGGCGGCAACGTCGATTTCGGCGGTGTCACCGGGAGAGACGGTGTCGGTCTCGGCGTTTGATTCGGAATCGCCGGTGTCCGGGGAGTCGGGCTCCTCGGACACGCGGGCGGTCGACTCGTCATCTTGCGGGCTGACGTCTATAGGCTCGGGCGACGGCGTAGACGCGGGCGCAACCTCGGATGCCGGGGCTATGGGAAACGCCGGCGCGGCGGGCTCGGGTGCCGCAAACACCGCAGCGCTCTCGTTGATTGCCGCGGCGACGGGCTCTGCAAAGTGAGCCGGCGCCGGGGTTGCTTCGGGCGCTGTGGGCTGTTCCGCAGCATGTGCGCCGATGGGCGCCGCTACGGCATCCTCTTCGTCCTCGTTATCGGCGAGATCCGAAATATCATGCGTTACATGCGAAAGAGGCAGGGAGAACACGGTGTCCTCGGGTTCCACGGGTGCGGAGCCCGCCGGAGCGGCGTGGGCCGGCGCAGCTGCGGCGGCAGCCGGTGCCTCGGTCATAGTTGCGGACTTGTTCTCCTCGTCGATCATCGACGGTTCACCTTCATGACCACGTCGCCAATCTGGACTTCGTCGCCCTCACGCAGCGTCGCGGGCTCCACGAGCTGGCGGCCGTTGACGAGCGTGCCGTTAAGCGAGTTGAGGTCCTCGATGATGAGCGCCGGGCCCTGCAGCGAAAAGCGCGCATGCGAGGCCGAGACGAACGGTTCGTTGATGCAGATGTCCGAAGATGGCGAGCGACCGACGATGACGGGGCCGAGCATGTCTACGTGGATGCCGCGGATACCGCGCGGACCCTTGTCCACATCAATCGTCCAGATAGCCGAGTCGCGGCGCTGCCCGCGCACAAGTCCCACGCCGGTCTTCATGACGGCGAACAGGAAGATATAGAGCAGGGCGACCAGGACGATGCGGCCTGCAAAAAGGACGATATCGATGTTCATAAGCGACTATCCCCTAAATTCAAAGGTGCTCAGGCCAAACGTCAGCAGATCGCCGTTGCGCAGCGGGCAGCGCGTAATGCGGCGGTTGTTGACGAGCGTGCCGTTGGTGGAATTGAGGTCCTCGATCGACCAATCCGAGCCCGTAAAGGTGAGCTGGGCGTGGCGGCGCGACACGTTGGGGTCGCGCAGGGCAATGTCGGAAACTGAGCGCTCGCGACCGATGGTTACCTGTGCGGAGGTGATGCTATGGCTCTCGCCGCTCACGACGTCGACGAGCTGGGCGAGCGGGCGCTGCGGGGCGCGAGTGCTCGCCATGTTGGAGGCGATGCCGGCTGCGGCGCCTAGGCCCACGGCGGCACCGGTCGCGGCGGCTCCGCCCATGCCGGCAAGCGCGTCGCGCGAGACGGTCTGCGGCACCGGGATGGGTGCTGCGGCGGGGTCGGGGACGCTAGGCGCGAAGGGGTCTGCCACGGCAAGCGGGTCGGGAGCGGCGGCGCGAGGCGTCGGCTGCTGCTGGGGCATGGCGGCGGGGCGCTGCTGCTGCGGGGCAGCAAACTGCTGCTGGCCGGCGCGCGGGGCGCTGGCGGCACGGCTTGCCGCGGAGTTGTTCTGGCCCAGGCCGTTTTGATAGGCGCGCTCTTCTTCGTACAGGCGGCCGAGCGTGGGGGCATCGACGTTCTCGGCAAAGACCGAGAACTTGCCGGCGCGCAGCTGCGGATCGATCATAAAGCGCACGAGGGGCTCGCCGACAAAGACATAGCGGCGCTTTTCGGCCTGCGCCTTCACAAACTCGCGGACCTCGCGCGAAAGCTCGGGGTAGAACGGGGCGAGCATGGGATCGTCGTCGGCGGCGATAAGGATGGTATAGAGTGCCGGCGCCGTGTTGACGCCGTTGATCACCAGAGTCTGATCCTCCATGTCGCGAGCGGCCTGCTTGGCAAGCTTCTTAAAGGAGAACGGGGCACGGGTGGCACCGAAGATGCCGGCCACGTGGTCCTCGAAGATGTTCAGGAAGTTCACGAAAGATCACTCTCCGTATAGGTTCTTTGGTATCCGAGCAAATATAGGCATATCCCAACGATTATAGAGGATAGGGTTCCCGCAACCGCCGCCTTGGCGACGACCGCGGCTGCAAGGCTGGCAATTTCCATATGGTGTGCAAGACAGGACGCCGCTGCGCAGCCGATGCCGGTGACAGCGATTGCGGCGATTGCGGCAAGGTTTGAGCCCTGATTGGCACGCTTGGCATGGGCATTGAGCAGCGCAGATGACGCCGCGGCAGTTGCCGCGACCAGCACAAAGGCAGCCCAAAGGAGCGGGTCTCCCAGCGCTGCGGCAACGTTACCGAGCCCCAGTACGCCTCCGGCTGAAAGCGCGACCGTGGCCAGACGGGCAAAAAGCGCGCCCATGCCCGTTGCCGCGGCGGCGCTTGCCGGGCCGAGCCAAAATGACGCGACGCCGGCGGCGACCCCAGCTGCCAGGAAGGTATTGCCGGTCAGACAGCCAAGCGCGAGTGCACAGGTGAGCGTGGCGCTCGCGGCAGTCTCGGTGCGACCCCAGGCGATCCACCAACCGGACATGGCGGCGGCAAAGATCACCGCGACGGGCAGCATCGACAGGATGCCCTGTGCCTGCATGGTGGCGTTGGCCATGAGCACCAAAAAGCCCACAGCCGAGATGGCCGAGCCGATCTGGGGGGCCAGGCCAGCCGCCACTCCGATCGCGATGGCCGCAATGACCAGGCCGGGAAGCGCCGCGACCCCGGCCGTTTGCATCAGCAAAAAGCTAAAGGTGCCGCACGTTAGCGCCGAGATAGTGCGCATGGTGTAGTCGCGCGCATGGCTCCAGCGCGTGCCCGCCCAGCCGAGTGCGGGGTCGACCTCGATGGCGTCGTCCTCGTAGTGCGACGGCTCGATATCGTCGAGCTCCTGCTCGTCATCCGAAAGTTCGCCAACCATTTGCTCCAGGCTGCGACGGCCTTCGCGCACGCTGCCCAGACCGGCAAGGAGCTGGTCGCAAAATGTCTCGACGCTGCTGGGGCGGTCCTGCGGCATGGGGGAGAGCGCGCTCATGAGCGCGGCCTCGGCTCCCGGGGGAAAGTGTGGTATCAGCTCGCTGGGATAGGTGGCGCCGCCGATGATGCGGCCGAGCGAGTCGGCGGGCGTGGCCGCCATAAAGGGAGCGCTGCCGCACAGGCCCTCGTAGATCACACAGGCGAGGGCAAAGACATCGGCGCGCTCGTCGACCGTGCCGGTCTCGATATCGAGCTGCTCGGGCGGCATGTAGCCGATAGTGCCGCCGCGTGAGCCGCCAAAGCCACCGGCAGACGACAGTCGCGCCATGCCAAAGTCGGTGAGCTTTACATTGCCCGAGTGGTCGATGAGCACGTTGGCGGGCTTAATGTCCAGGTGGAGTACGCCATTACTATGGGCGAAGGTGAGCGCCTGGCCCAGGGCATCGGCAATAGCCGCGGCCTCGTCAAAGGTAAGTGAGTGGCCGTCCACGCGGTGCAAAAACTCGGCCAGCGACATGCCATCGACATACTCCATGACTAGGTAGGCATAGGCTGTGTCGTGCGTAAAGTCGATGACCTGCACGATATTGGGATGTTGAAGCATGGCGGCGGTGTGCGCCTCGCGCAGGACATCCATGATGTCGCTGGCGGGCATGCCGGCACCGTTGATAAGGGGGATACGCTTAATGGCGACGCGGCGGCGCAGGTGCGTGTCGCGGCAGATCTCGATGGAGCCAAAACCGCCGGTCGCAAGTGTCTCGAGCGGCTGGTACCGCTTGAGCAGCTCGCGAGAGCTGGTGCCCTCCAAAGGAACGTCCGGCGAGAACCGGGCGGTATGTTGCGAGAAAAGCGGCATGGCCAACCCTCGTGCGTTTAAAGTTCGTTTGCGAGCGGCGGGCGCGGAGCCGAGCCGTTCGCGGTGGCATAGATGCTGCTAGTGTAGCACGCTCGGGCGGATGGCGAGGATAACGGGATGCGAGGCTGCCTGTCTGGCTTGCCCTTAGCGCTTCTTCTTGTTCTTCTTCTGCTTGCGCTGCTTGCCCTTGGTCTCCTGGGGCTTGTCGCCCTGTTTGGCCTCGGCGGCGGCCTTCTCGGCCTTCATTTTCTTCTTCTTGGTCTCGATGCGGAGTTTTTTGTTGATACGGGCCTTGAGGAAGGAGCCAAACTGTTCGGCATCGCCACGGACGAAGGTGTCCTTGGGGATCGTCACGCCCTGGTCGGCGAACATGGCCACAAAGATGCGCTCGCCGTCGAGTACGTGGTCGAGCTTGTCAAACGGGAAGAACTGCGACTTGCCGCTCTTGCCCCAAACCATCAGGCCGTCCTCGTTGGCGGCGACGCGGCGATAGCGGCCACCCATGGACTCGTCGGCCTCGACGGCGTCGATAAAGTCGCGGGCTAGCGTGTGGTGCAGGTTCTTGCTCCACCAGGCCAAAAAGGCGCCGAACACGATCAGCACGACGCCGAACTTGATCCAGCTGCCGCCGGCCACCAACATGCCGACGCCGATGAGCGCGGCAATCGCGGCGGCGACGTACAGGGAGCCACGGCGCCTGGGCGAGGCGACCAGGCGCGCAAAGTCGGTGACCAGGTCGTTTTCGTACTGGTACTCGTTGAGGTACAGGATGCCGTCGTCGGCCGCGGCCTGCTCCTCGAGCGCGACCTCGACCTGGTCGGCTGCTTCGGAGGGAACGAGGTTGCTCTCTGCGTCTGCCATGCTCTTTAGACTCCTATCGCGGCGGGCTCGCCGTACGGGTTATTATGAATGCAGTATGCCGTGCGACCGCATGGCCGTCGCGGCAACAAATCTCAGTATACCCGGGGGAGCACCCATGGAATCGTTGTACCGAAAGTATCGCCCGCTCACCTTTGACTCCGTGGTGGGCCAGCAGCATATCGTCTCGACGCTCGAGCACGCCATCACCGAGGGGCGCCTGTCCCACGCGTACCTGTTCTGCGGACCGCGCGGCACGGGCAAGACCACCATGGCGCGCATTCTGGCCAAGGCGCTGCTGTGCCGCAATGCCGAGGCGGCGCGCGCCGAGGGTGCAAGCGGCTGCATGCCCGACGGTACTTGCGAGGAGTGCGAGCTCATTGCCGAGGGTAACCACCCCGATGTCTACGAGCTCGATGCCGCCTCCCGCACGGGCGTGGACAATGTGCGCGAGGAGATCATCAACTCCGTCAACTTTGCCCCGGTGCGCGGCAAGTACAAGATCTATATCATCGACGAGGTCCACATGCTCACGACGGCGGCGTTCAACGCGCTGCTCAAGACGCTTGAGGAGCCGCCGGCGCACGTGATCTTTGTGCTGTGCACCACCGACCCGCAAAAGATTCTGGAGACCATCCTCTCGCGCTGCCAGCGCTTCGATTTCCACCGTATCGGCAACGAGGATATCGAGCATCGCCTGGCATACGTGTGCGAGCAGGAGGGCTTCGATTACGACGACGAGGCGCTGGCTATCGTGGCGCGCCATGCAAAGGGCGGCATGCGCGACGCGTTGTCCACGCTGGAGCAGCTGAGCGTCTTTGGCAACGGTTCTGTGCATGCGGACGACGCCCGCTCGCTTTTAGGCGAGGTTTCGGACCAGATTCTGGGCGAGTTTTCCCGCGCCATTGCCGATCGCGATGTTGCCGAGCTGTATGGGCTTATTCGCGCGCAGGTCGAGGAAGGTAACGATCTGCTGGAACTGACGCGCGACCTGGTGGCGCACGTGCGCGACGTGTATGTTGCCTGCGTTGCCGGTGCCCGTGCCGAGTTGTTTGAGGGCGGCTCCGAGCAGGCCGAGGCGCTTGCTGCCGAGGCCGCTGCCTTTGGCGAGCATCCTGCCGACCGCCTGGCTCGTGTGCTGACAGTGCTCGACGATGCCGCACTGGAGATGAGGGGCGCGAGCGACGTGCGCCTGGTGCTCGAGATTGCCTGCACGCGTCTGGCTCGTCCCGAGGCTGATTTAACGATTGAGGCATTGGCCGAGCGCGTGGCACGCCTGGAGGCCATGGTTGCCAACGCCGCCGTGCCGGCGAGCGTGGCTGCTGCTCAGGCCGCCGCGCCTGCAGCATCCGTACCCGCTGCTGCCCAACAGCCGACGCTCATTTCGGGCGCTCGTGCTGCCGCTCCGGCGGCATCCGCTGCCCCCGCTGCTACGTCCGCGCGCCAGGGCGGTATGCCTTGGGACCGTGGTGCTGCTGTTCCGGCTGCCCAGCCTGCGCCCCGTTCTGCGTCCGTGTCAGTTTCCAAGCCTGCAGCGCCTGCACCTCAGCCTGCGCCGGCTCCGACGTCTCAGCCCGTTGCGGCCCCCGCGCCTGTCACCGCTCCGACATCTAAGCCCCAGTCCAACAATGCCGCCCAGGTTGCCGCCGCCGGTGCTGCCGAGACGCCCGCGGTCGGGGATGCCGGAGAGCTGCAGCGCAAATGGGCCGAGGTTGTCGAGCGTGTCAAGGCGCGTCAGGCTTCCTACGCAGGGCTTTTGCTCAACGCTCGCGCCACGGCCGACGACGGCTCCAAGCTCACTGTCTCGTTCCCCGCGGGTTCGACTTTTGCCATTAAGATGCTCGGTCGCGCCGATACGCAGTCGGTGGTCCTGCCGACGGTTTGCGCGGTCTTCGGTCGTCGTACCGTCGACTATGTCCTGGATGGGGGTGGCACGCCGGCTCCTCAACATGAGGAGCATTCTCCATCTGCACGGGCTGCGGCATCTGCGGACCCGCAACCCGTGTCCTCGGCGGCCCCTGTATCCTCGAGCGCCAGCGCGCCACAGCAGCAAGCGCAGCAAGCGGCGTCGGTAGCGGCATCGACCCCGTCGGCGCCTAAGCCCGCGGCGCCCAAACCGGCTGCTCCGACGCCCGCGCCCAAGCCCGCCTCGCCCGCGCCCAAGTCGTCTGACCTGGGCAAAGCCCCCTGGCTACGCTCCGACAACCCCGCCGGCGCTCCTGCCACGGGTAAGCTTCCGACTGAGCCCGCACCCCGTGCGCCCGAGCGCTCTGCCGCTCCCAAATCTCAGCCTGCCGCGTCGTCTGCGCCATGGGAATCCGAGCAGGTTCCCTACGACGATGCCATGGTCGGCGGTTTTGCTGCCGATGCTGGTGGGGACGATCTGCCTCCGTTCGACGTGCCGGGTGCGGCGTCCGCGCCCAAGTCCGCTGCAACTGCCCCCAAAGAGGAGGACGCTCCTGCAGCTCCCTGGGAGTCCAACCCCGGTGCGGGCAGCCCCTTCGGCCATCAGGGTGCAGCCCCGAGCATCCCGCAGACCGAGGACGAGGCCAAAGCCCTCATCCGCAGCGTCTTCGGCCAGTCCACCATCTTCAAGCCGGTGGAGTAGCTGTACGGGCGGGTATACTGCTCAAGAAGAGGACCCTTTGAACGGAGCGAGCTTATGATGTGGGAATATGTCCGCCTTGAGGACGATACGCAGGTTTCGTATTCCGAAGTCCGGGAGGACAACACGGTGAAGGTTGTTGTGGAGCGCCCGCGCGATTGGGGTTTTGACACGGCGGAGTGTATCTTGCCGGCATTCAATTGGGTGTCACACGAGGGCTTTAGCGAAGCGGACCTCAAAGAGCTCGATGATTTTGTGCGTAATAACGCCCCGCTTATCTTGCGTTTTGCTTACGAAGGCGGACGAGTCTATGCCTAATGCCTAGTCTGTTTCGACTTGGCCATATATCACTTTCTTTTGTCCGGGCGCATCTGTATTTCGGACATGTGTAGTGTGGTGTCGCGTATATCGCATTCGAGCAGACAGGTGCGTGACGGTCGGCCTAGGATGCTGAGATCGATACGATATGTCGCATGGCTGTCCGTGTATTCGACTTGCTCGGCGTTGACGGTTGCTCCGATTGTAAATAAAGAGCCCAGTTCGGCATCGACAATCTTGGAGTCCTTTATCTTGACCTTGAACTCTTGGTAGAGGGACGGGCTGTTGTAGTAAACGGTTCGGGTTCCGTCGGTGCACTCATCGGTCGTCTCCCATTTGACGACGGGCTGGTCCGAGCTGGCTATCAGCAGTTCTGCTCCAAAGGCTATGGCATGGGTGATGACAACCAGCAATGCCCAGCCGACAAAGAGATAGAGAACCACATATGCAACGGGGTGTTTTGAGCGGATGTTTTGGAGCACGTCGGGGGCATTCATGGGGTACCTCCAAATTGATATCTATGACAATCAAATTATACCCGCCGTCATGAGCGCCGCTTCGAGTAGTGGCTCGGCATTTAGCCATTTAGTGGTACGCATTAAATGTCGGATTCCGGTTCTACAAGATTTAGCTTTCAATATTATGCAGATGCGAATTATTCAACCTTGCATAATCTTTGGGCGCGGCTTGCACTCCAGGACATGTATATCGACTGAGGTGGCACAACCGCCCCGCTCGCTGGCCTCGCGCCGTGGTACGATTTTTGAGTTTGAAAGTCCCGCCGCGCTCCGGCTGCCCTTGCAGCTCGGCGTGCGGCCGCACGTAAAGGAGCCATCATGGCCGGTATGAACATGCAGCAGATGATGAAGCAGGCTCGCAAGATGCAGGAGCAGCTTGCCGCCGCGCAGGAGAACCTCAAGTCCCAGACCGTCGACGCCTCTGCCGGCGGCGGCATGGTCAAGGTGACCGTTAACGGCGAGATGGAGCTCGTCAACCTCACCATCGATCCCGATGCCCTCGATCCCGAGGACGTCGATATGCTGCAGGACATGATTATGGCTGCCGTCAACGAGGCCGTCCGCGGCGTCAACGAGCTCGCCAACAAGCAGATGGGCGCCATCACCGGCGGCCTCAACATCCCGGGCATGCCGTTCTAAGACACGCATATATATGAGTGCAAATCACAGTCTGCAAAAACTGCTCGATGAGCTGGGCCGTCTGCCGGGCATTGGTCCCAAGTCGGCCCAGCGCATCGCCTATTTCCTGTTGGAGGCCGACGCCGAGGAGGCCCGCCGCCTGGCCGAGGCCATCCTGGAGGTCAAGCATGAGGTCCACTTTTGCAGCCGTTGCTTTAACTACGCCACGGCCGACGAGTGCTCCATCTGTCAGGATTCGATGCGCGACACCACTCGCATTTGCGTGGTGGGCGAGCCGCGCGATGTCCAGGCGATCGAGCGCACGGGCAGCTACCACGGTCTCTACCACGTATTGGGCGGCGTGATCAGTCCCATGGACAAGATTGGCCCCGAGCAGCTGCACATTCGCGAGCTGCTGGCACGCTTGGGCCACGAGGACATCCACGAGGTCATCATCGCCACCAACCCCAATATTGAGGGCGAGACCACGGCGAGCTATCTGGCCCGCACTATCAAGCCGCTGGGCGTCGAGGTATCGCGTCTGGCGAGCGGCCTGCCCGTGGGCGGCGACCTGGAGTATGCCGACGAGCTTACGCTTGGCCGCGCCATCGAGGCCCGTCGCGCGATTTAGGTGGCGAGCCTGCCCCTGCCGTATGTTCTCCTCGCGACGCACGGGGTAGCCATAATTTCCCCGTGCGACTGTGAGTTTGTTGTGCAACAAAGATGCTTCGTATCCGCTTATCGCATGGATGCTTCCGCTCGCATCCTTAATTTGCCCATTCGTTGCGCAACCTTTTGGGTTCGCTGATACACTCAAATATGGATTTGAATGAATGCGCCGCTTCTGAGCGGCGTGTTTTTGTTGGAGGAGAACGCATGCGGCCCGGTGGCACTCAGACAAAGCGCGGCGCCGCGGTGCGCATCCGACGCCGACTGGGCTTGGCGCCTCGGGCGTACGTGCTGCTGTCGTGCTCGCTGGTGCTGGTCATAGCTGGCGTTACTGCCTATGGCATGACCGTGCCGTCCATGATGCAGGCGCATGCCGCACGCGAACCGCGCGTGGGGCATGAGGTCAAAAGTGATCTGGGTACCACGACTGGATATGCTTGGGCAAGTGTGGTCGCGCATATTGTTTTTGGCACCGACGATGCGGATGGCGCCGAGGCCCCGGACAACGAAGTCACGCTTGCCAATGGCAAAACCATCGTGCTCACCAACACCAAGATCATCGATCGGTTGTCCAACAATAGCGTGGCGGCAACGGTGAATAAGGTCGAGCAGCAGAAGGAGCAGGACGCCCAGCAGTCCGGAAAGCCCGGTAGCTCGGATACTTCTGGCTCCGGCTCGGATTCATCGAGTTCGGGCGGCGGCTCTGGGCCGGGTTCCTCTACCGGAGGGTCTGGAAACGGCGGCTCGACGGGCGGTAACACTGACAACGATGCAAACTCCGGTGGCCTTTCCGCTGCTGAAGAAGAGAGCATTCACAGTTGGCTTGTGACCAAGTACAACATGCTCGACGGTTATGTTTCTCGTGCCAATGACGTGGTCTCGACCTATAACTCTACGGGAGATCCCAGACCGTGCGACAGCCTGGTCGGGGAGATGTTTGTCATTCGAGCCGAGTTCGGTCGTCAGACATTCTCGCCCCGGTCAAAGTGGTATCAGCAGTATGCCAATCTGTGGGGCTGTTACACCAACCTATGTCAATGGGTCGGCCATTACGGCGATGATGACGTCGCGCTCGGTAACTTCAACAATAACGTGGCGGCGCTTGCCCTATGATGACCGATCTTGCATCCACCACACCACAATCGCTCGGTCGCGATCCCATGGTCGGCCTGCGCCTGGCGCGTGTCGACGGGTTTGAGCCGGCCATTGCGCTCGGTCAGGACGAACTGCCTGCCTATCTGCGTCGTTTTACGATGCTGTTTGCCGACGATGCCACCATGCGCCGTGGCGGTATCGGCCGCGTGACGCGTGCCGTCAACGCCCAAGGCGAGGCCGTGGCACTCAAGCAGCTCATCTTGCCGACGCGCGATGAGTTTGACGACGATGCCGCTCACGAGGCGCTGGTCGCCAAGTTCAAGGCGGCGTTTCGCGAGGAATACGAATGCCATCGCGCCCTTTCGGGCCTTAAGGGCTTTCCCCGCCTCTATGGCTGGGGCGAGGTCGACGGTGTGCCTGCAATTGTCATGGAATGGGTCGAGGGCGAGACGCTTGCCCGCTTGCGTTCGCGACTCGCCGTGGACGATGCCGGACGCCTGTCGCCGCTTGTGGCGGCGCGTCTGGGTCGCGACCTGTTCGATCTGCTCTGCCGTATGAGCCTGGTGGGTGAGGGCTTTGTCCATCGCGATATCTCGCCCGCTAATATTATGGTGCGTGCGGCGCGTCTGCCGCTTGACCGGCAGCTTGCCGAGGGCACCTTTGACCTGTGCCTGATCGACTTTGGCTCGTCGCTGGCGCTCGAGCCTGCGTCGGCCGTGGCCGGTACCGGCGGCAAGGCGTCGTTTACGGAGCGCTATGCCACGCTGCGTCGCGCGACGGTTGCCTATGCCCCGCCCGAGATGCTCACCGACGATATTCCCGATCTGCGCGCTTTGCGTATGTCGCCGGCGATCGACGTCTATGCCGCGGCAAGCACGGTTTACGAGCTCATTGCCGGCGTCGCGCCATACGAAGCCGCGCCGAGCACTTCGGGCACCTCGGGTTCGCGCAAAAAGACGCGCGACATCGCGAGCCCCTACCGTCTCAAAATGGACACACGGCCCGACTATCCCATTGGTGCCCATGCGCCCGGTTGTGATTTGACTCAACTGCTTCGTCGTGAGCCCGATGTGGCGCTCGCCGCGGCCGAGCAGGCCCAGCAGCTAGGGCTTGAGCCGGATTCCGAAGAGCTACGCGATGCGCTGGCGTTTGTCGATGCCCAGCTGTTCGACGTGGTGATGGCCTGTCTGTCCAGCCATCAAAAAGATCGTCCCGAGCCGGCGGCGGTCGAGGCGGCGCTCTCGGCGTTTTGTGACCACTATGCGCAAAATGTCGGTCGTTCGCTCCGCGGCGAGCCGCTCACGCCGTGCCCCATGGATGCGTCTGGCCGCGCGGTGCGTCGCGCGCTGATGGTCGGCGCGACGGTCGTCTGTGGCGTGGTTTGGGCTGTGGTCGTGGTTTCGGCCGCGCTGCTGGCGTCGGGCGCTCGCGTGACGGCGACTTTGGGATCGCTCGTGTGGTCTGGGTCGCTACCGGGTATTATTGCCGCACTGGCGTTGGCGCTGCCAGGCATAGCCGGCGTTGCCGCGGGGGCACTTGCGCGCGATCGGCGCTCGGGCTTCCTGCAGGGTGTGCTTGCGCTTTCTGCCTGCGAGGTTCCGGTGCTGGTTGTGGCTGCATGTAGCGTATTTTCCCAACGCGCCGTGATGGGTGGCCTTGTTGCCGCTCTGGTTGCAACCTATACGCTTACGTGGTTTTTGCTTGCGATGGGCTTTGCCGTTGAACTTCCCGTTTCGGCACCACGACGCACAAAAGCCCAGATGGCGACTCCGCTTGCCGGTGGAGCCGCAGCTGCCCGTACTTTTGGCGGACCTGTCGAAGTATCGTCCGATTCTATTTCTACGACCAAGGAGGCCTAGGTCATGGCATCTCAAGTTGAGCTCACCCCATGCGGGGCCATGTTTGACATCTTTAAGCGCGCGGCGCATCTGAGCCATATCGAGCTGTGCGGCTTGGTGCTTTCGTCCCGTCCGCTCGCCGACGGCCGCAGCCCGCAGAGCCGAGCCGCCGATCGCTCTTGGGTTTCCCGCTTTATCGTTCGCGCGCCGGTCGGCACGCTTCAGCAGCGCTACTTTGCCGAATACGGTACCTCGGCTGCGCGTATTATGTCGCAACTGGCCCTGCGCCAGCGCAATCCCATGGACTCCACGGCTGTAATCAATATGGTGTGCGGTCCTGCAGGTGAACCGATGGTGCGCGCGCTCGAAGAGTGCCACCAGGACACGAATCTCTATCGCAACGCGCTCGATCGCCTGTCCCAGGCGGCGGAACTCATGCCCGCCGAGCGCGCCGAGGCCGTGCTGGTGCTGTTTGTCGCCGTCGGTTGTTCGGCGGATGTGCGGACCTCGGTGAACTATGCCATCGACTACGCGCACGCGACCTGTGGCGGAGGCACCTCCACGCCGCGTTCGCTTGGCATGTCGATGACCGCAGGCGAGCGCGAACCCGCCCCGGCGCACCCCTTGGGCTTGCTGCGCGTGCAAAACAGTTTTGTCGTGAGCGCCCCGCGCTGGATTCAGCCGAGTGAGCAGGGTGTTGAGATTGGCGCGCTGGCCACTGGTGAGGGCGATATTACCGACGTCGGCGACGATGTCTCGGCCCGCCATGCCCATATCTGGTGCGATGCTCAAAATATCTGGCACGTCGAGGACTTGTCGTCCACCAACGGAACCGTGGTGGTAAACGGGGCCACGCGCGTCTGCATTCAGGTCGAGCCCGGCCGTTCCGCCCAACTCAATCCCGGCGACGAGCTCAAGCTCGGCGAATCCACTACCTACGCCATTCTCTTCGGTGCCCTCTAGCCGGCAGTTAGGGACGTTCCTTTTCTGCCGGCACTTGGGGACACTTCTCTGCGCGCCAGAGCCGGTCGCCTGGGGATGGAGAGGCCATTTTGGCCCTTGGCGGTCAGTCGGGGCGAAACTAGAAGATCTTTCCGATTCGCGGCTGTTCATGCTTGTAGAGCATCTAAAACAATAGGATGTTATTCTGGAATATGCCGGGTGCGTGAACTTGCCTGTCTTAGCCTTAAAAAGGTATAGGGGAGTTTGGCTCAGGGGTTCCGTCTTGTTCTTCAGCGCAGTATTGTGGGACAGATTTGCTGAGATTGGCGCCTTACACCGCAGAGCGCACGGAAGGCTCTCGATTTGTGTTCTGGCCCCAGAATACAGGGCCTGATACTTACCAACTGTGGCATGGATGTAACATCTGTAGAAATCAACCCTTTTGTTGTCGACCTTTGTAAGAAGAACACTGCCATCAACTCTTTGGATGACGAAACTAGGGTGCTTGAGGGGAGCCTTTACTCCCCTCTGTGAGATGACTCATGTTTTTCGCTTGTCGTTGTGAATCCTCCGTTACTGCCGATTCCGGATGAGATTCCTTATCCCTTCGTTGGGGATGGGGGACAATCGGGTCTGGATATAACACTTCATATTCTTAAGGGTGGCGATACGCATTTAGAGGAAAACACTAAATACTGCTAATAGGGGTGACGACGATGGCGTAGGGGCGACCCACGATGCTCGCATCAATACGTCGGCTACTTGGGGAATCAGGTCTAGATGCATGTATGATGATACTGTGCAGCTATTCAATTAGTCCGCGTTCCGAATGGGTGCGGGGTATGGCGGCGACGTCGTATGCTTTTGCCCTGGCGCGATACTCAGGTATTTCTGAGGCGGTTGACGAAGTTTATACGCGCTATGCCGCGCAAGGCGTCCGGAAGTTTGCACATCTACATTACGGGCTTAGGTTTCTTCAAGCGAGCAGGCTGGTTGCGTTATTATGAGCGATTTTTCTAGTCTAGGCGACAAAAGGCAAAGGATTTGGTGGGTGTAAAACGAGGTCGTTTGCGGGCGGACGCTCCAATCTATTGTGGCAATCGGGCGGTTGAAAAAGATATTTCAATCGCCCGATTGCCAGATTCGTCGGAGGAGATGTCCGATTCCGACTCTCTTGTAGGAAGAGCTTGAGACCGTATTGGCCCAAGGCAATCTTAAAGCAGTCTCATTGGCAAATCTTCGCTCCTGTTGTGTTGAGGTGTAAGGTATCAGTGATTGATGTTTTGTGGCGGGTAGATTGGGGCCTTCCTTGATTCGATGCGTTCTCTCGAGGTTCATCAGAGCAAAAGGGGCTTTCGTCTTCATTGCTATCACGGTGATTGGAACCGCTCTCTCCTATGCCATGCCATACGTGAACGGAAAATTTTTAGATTTTCTTCTCGGTAACCGCAGCGAAAGAGACGCCGCACTCTTCGCACTCCTGGTTGCGTCAATAGGAGTTTTCTCCACCTTCTTTACTTATTTTGCAGGAACACTTTCCATTCGCATAAGCACGAGACTTTCCTTTGATCTTCTCAGGGAGGCCGTCTTGCGTTTTGAAAGAGACGATTACTTGGTGAGTCGGACCATCGATCCAGCCTATACAACGCAACGGATTATTTCCGACTCCAGCGTGGTCTCATCCTTCGTTTTGGCGAATTTCATCAGTGCGCCGCTGTCCATTGTAGCTATTCCCATCGTATTGCTTATCATATGGTCAATTGATTCAACTCTCGCGGTGTTTTCCATCATTCTCCTCATCGTGTATTTCTGTGTAATTACTGGGTTGAGGAAACTTTTGTATAGGGTCACGTATGAGAAGAAAGAGGCGGACAGCGCCTTTTACGCCGCAATTGCATCGCAGCTTAATCAGATTCTCAACATTCAACTGGCATCTTCGTACGGCAAGAGCGAACAAGCGCTCGACGCTGGGTTTAAGAGCTATTTTCCCAAAGTTTTGCGCTCCGGAAAGCTATCATATTCTCTGACATCGCTCGATGGTCTTTTCGCAGCGTTGTTTCAAGCGGTGATACTTGTTGTTTCCGGAGTACGAATCATTAACGGAACTATGTCAATAGGCGAGTACACTATCATCGGTACATACTTCGCGGTTCTCTTTAAGACTTTGAAAAGTATGATGTCATTGTTCAAATCCTATCAGGACGCCAAAGCATCATGGGATAGGACGGCTATCGCGACGAGGGAAAAGGCGAGATCGGGGTGGAATCGGACCGATTTGGCGAAACTTGATGGAATAAATGACATTTCGGTATCTGATTTGGAATTCTCGGTTGCCCTTCCAGACGGATCTGTCCGAGGGGTCCTCGGCGGGTTTTCTTTCAAGTTTTCCGGTCCTGGTACATATTGCATAGTTGGGGAGAACGGAAGGGGCAAGACATCGCTTCTTTACTTGATGCTCGGGCTATATTCATCGAAAGGCAAAGTAAAATACAACGGTGTGCCAATCGAAGAATGCGACTTGGATTACATACGTGCGAGAGAGATATCGTGCTGCCCACAGTCGTGCTTCGCGCCGGACGAAACGGTGAAAGAGCTGTTAGAGTATTTCGACACGCCCTTTTCTCCCTATCACCGGGGTGTAGATGACCTACCTTCGCTGGAAAACAGCGTGAAGGAGTTGCTCGGGAAACGTTGCTCCGCGCTTTCGGGCGGTGAGTTGCGCCGCGTGTACTTATGGTCGGCGCTTTCACGCAAGTCGTCAGTTTTGGTGCTCGACGAGCCCACGACTGGGTTAGACGCTGTAAGCCGCGCCGAGCTTGCGGCCTATGTTAAGCGCAACAAGCAAAGCCAGCTGATCATCATTGTCTCTCACGATGACGAGATGGTCGGCGCGGTAGAAGGGGTAGTGGATTTAGGCAGCATGTACCGGGGTAAATGCTGACAAGTGTAGTGCTACCCAACTGACAGAGATAACAAAAAAGCGATGCAGATGCACGTAGCATTCAGTCGGTTCGGACTCGGTGCCTTCACGCCATCGCAACGCTTTCAGATATAGTTCTCATTCTCTTACTAAAGGAAACTTTAGTCTACGTTGTCTTGTCGAGACAGAGGTGAAGCGAAGTGTTGTCGCGACGTATCTTATTCCAGGTGGCTCAGTATCATCGTGAGAATCACACCAAAGTGTACTTACAATTCTCGTGTCCCACGGACAACATGAGCTGAGCATTGAGGTTCCACCCTTTGCTGCAACTACACGGGGTTGGACGGCAATGAATATGCCGGGCCGCATGCCACGCGCAGCGGGGGTCCATGCCCCAGTATGTTGCCTACAGCAGCCTCGATGTCCACGCACACATCATCTCTGCCTTCGTGTTCAATCCGTTTGCCGGAGAGTGCGAGGGTTACAAGGCCGTAGAATACGAGCCGAACAAATGAAATGCGGTATCGACGCATAGGATTAAACTGACGATTGCTTTGCACCGAAAATACGCCCGGAAAGCCGCTATGGGTGGCGGCCCGGGTTAAATTGAGAGGCCCGTCCGATCACTTTCATGTGACGAACGGTCGGGCTTCTTATTCCACTTGCCAATGCTCGGCTCATATTGGAAGAAAGCTACGCTAATGTTTGCGTGATACTCCTATTTTTTCCGAAGAAAGTGTCGGATAATGAAGAATAACAATAAAAAAGGTGCCAGATATAAAGCAAATACAAAGGTTAATCCAACGAGACCTTGCAATAATGGCATAACTCCTCCCAGACACGAGATTTTGGTATTTGTCCCCATCTTATTTTGAATTGGACCAAATAGTTCCTAGCCACAAAAACTACTCGTCAACTGGATCGCACCAATCTGCTGGCAAAACACAGCTTGATTCTTTATCGACATAGCACCAATCCGCAACAGGGCACTCGGCGATGTCGTAAAAATTGCATATATCAACTCCAAGACAACAAGGCTCAACGGGAGGATGTTCATTTGAACCAACAGGATGGATATGCTTCATAACAGCTCCTCACCTTAATCCAATTAGAGACTACGTTTGATCAATGCCACAGTGATCTACAACGCAGATGCTGCCGCCATCCATGTCATAGTCGCAGTAATCGTATGCACCACAGCCATCTGCTTTATCATAAACAGTACAGATGTCAGTAATGCCCAAGAGGCAGTCAAAAGACATCGGCTTCACGCCTGCCTCGTCGCCACTTCCTGGATTAATCGGATGAATATGCTTCACGACTACCTCCCTTTGAGTGCAGAAAAACCTCAATATTGTGTATAACAAACCAAGATGTCTAGTTCACCATATTTCTAGAATGGTTTCGGCGAACGTAGCAATAAGCTTCGCAGACGGTAATCAGAAGAACGAACACCTCCACAATGGTGACAGCAATGCGCTGAACCGCTTATTCCGATACAGTAGCTTCTCGTTGATTTTTCTCCTGCGAAGATGAGTGGCGGGAAATAAGGTCAAAAGCCATCTCGTAGCACATTTTTCTATATTCACATGATGCAGGGTGTAGACTCTTGGGCAAGTAGCCGTGCTCGTCTGCAGCCTCCCAGCTACAGCCCCCACCACAGAAAGACCGAGCCCAACAGTCCGTACAGTCAATTCTTTTTTCGACACCCTGACTCCAGTTTTCAATATACCTAGTTTCGTCAATTCCGGTGACGATGTTGCCCATTTTGAATCGCATCATCCCGACAAACCTGTGACAGGGGTATACGTCCCCTTCGGGAGTCACGGAAATAAAACGCCTGCCAGCCCCGCATCCGACAAAGGCGATCCTGTTGCTCATAATCAAATCAACTGCAGTTTTCAATGTTCTAAACAAGGGCTTTTCCCCTTGATCAATCTGTTTGAGATATTGATCCGCCAAATCTATTAGGCCCGCCCTGATTTTGTTTAATGAGTGTTCGTCGAGTTTGATATTCTCATCGAATGAGCTCACGGGCGAGAAGTAAATCCTTCTGAAGCCCATCTCTTTAAACTGAAGATAGTCTTCAACAAGGTTACAGTTATTATTTGTTAAGGTCGCTCTTGCGCCGAAGGGGAACGACTCGGAAAAACGACGAACGTTTTTGTCGATATCGGAGAAAGAGCCGCCTCCCGTCTTGTACGGGCGCGATGCATCGTGCTTGCATCCTGTACCATCGAGACTAATCAGAACAGAAAACCCGTGCTCCTTGAAAGAATTCACAGCAGTGTCATTCAAAAGCGTTCCGTTGGTCGTAATAGAATAGGTAAAGTTTCTATTGGGGTATATTCTTTTTGAATAGTCGACCGTTTTCCATATCAGCGGCTCGTTAATCATGGGTTCCCCACCAAAAAAGACGATTGCAAGCGTTTCGTTTTCCGATGAACTTGCGACGAGGTAGTCGACCGCCTTGAAGGCTATCTCGTCTGTCATCAGCAGAGGAGACGTTCCATAATCTCCTTTACCGGCAAAACAGTAACTACAACCAAGGTTGCATGCATGTGAAACGTGGAGTTCGATGGATCTAAGTTTTCGAGGCGTGTCTTTTGTTAAGAAAGTCCGCTCAGACAATCGTTGATACTCATCAATGTCGTCTTCAAGTTCTGCTATGGTCGTTTGGTCGTAGCCTTTCGCAGCAAGTGACTTTGTTAGCAACTTCGAGTTGACCGTTCTTCCCGATGCTTCAAATATGCGAAGCGCATCTTCTGATGCTTGGTCAACCTGAAAGCAATTGCGAGTGACCTCATCGAAGCAGTAACGACGATCACTTACTGAGAAAAAATGCATACGTTCCTCAATTTCATGCTGGACTGGCACTAACCTTGTTTATTGTTACGCAGCTATAAATAACCACCAGCGGGGATTCGGTGTGCGGCCCAATCGGACTCCCAAAAGGTTCTATTTGAGACTGGCAAGCTTTGTGTTGTTGGCACTTCGACAGCGCTCTTTATTCCAACATGGAGCCTCGCAGTTTGAGTCGACTTGCCTCTGGAAGGTCCGATCTCAACTTGATTTAGGATGAAAACAGATTACAGGCGCGCTCCTCTAGAAAGAAAGGAAACCAATCGCCGCCTTTCACCAGGAAAGTTTTTATAGCCCACCTCGAGCAAAATGAAAGATGCGAGAGCGATTGGGGAACAACGCGAATCTCCCCTTTTGGGTGGGAGCGAGCCTCCAGCCACCGGCGAACGACTCGCCCTGGTCAGAATCTGGAAGTGGTGCCGGGCCGCTTGGGCCTCCCCGGTGACTTCGTGGGGCTTACCTGCCTGACGTCGAGGAGTACATCCGCAAGATTCGTTCCCTATGCCGTTTGCTCTCACGCCCGCCTTGGTTCCAAGTCGGGCGAGCACGAGGTCGCGCCGGCGCATCCGCTGGGACTGCTGCGCGTGCAAAACGGCTATGCGGTGAGCGTCCCGCGCTGGATTCAGCCGAGTGAGGAAGGCGTCGAGATCGGCGCGCTGGCAACGGGGGAGGGCAGCATCACCGATGTGGGCGATGACGTTTCGGCTCGCCATGCCCACGTGTGGTGCGATGACCAAAATGTCTGGTACGTTGAGGACCTTTCGTCCACCAACGGAACCGTGGTGGTAAACGGCGCGACGAACGTCTGCACCCAGGTCGAGCCCGGCCGCTCCGCCCAGCTCAACCCCGGTGACGAGCTCAAGCTCGGAGAATCCACAACCTACGCCATCCTCCTCGGCGCCCTCTGACTCATCTCCTAAATAAGTTGCGGTGAAATAGGGGCTGTTTAAGGCTACGGCCGGCAAAAACAGTTCCTATTTCACCGCAGCTGCCATTTGGTCCCTCGGTGACGGAAGGATCAATTTTGCCCTTGATGGTCACTCGAGGTAAACCTTTACCGCCCGCCTATATTTGCCGAAATTACACTTGACGGCGGGGTACAATAAACCCGCATGCGGATTTCCGTTGCGGGCGCTTCCCATCGCCGGGGCGTGCCCGGGAGCATCCGGCATGCGGCCTTTGCGGCGCTCGGTCATGTGCAAGACGGGCGGTCGGGTCTGTGGGGCGCATCAGCTGGCCCTCGCCTCGGCATGTCTTCTCTCCACGCCACGTACCTGCTGCTGAGCCTGCCTGCCAGATGATTGGAAGCAACAGCGTAAATCCCATCACGCCAACATCCCGGCGATCGCCGGGGCCTGTATACCTATATGAGAGGAGAGGGGTATATGGCGCGTAAGTTTAAGTCTATGGACGGCAACGAGGCGGCCGCATATGTTTCGTATGCGTACACCGAGGTAGCGGGAATCTATCCCATTACGCCGTCCAGCCCGATGGCCGACCATGTCGACCAGTGGGCGGCCCAGGGTCGCAAGAATATCTTCGGCACTCCGGTCAAGGTCGTCGAGATGGAGTCCGAGGCAGGTGCAGCCGGTACCGTTCACGGTTCGCTGGGCGCCGGTGCTCTGACCACCACCTACACGGCTTCTCAGGGTCTGCTCCTGATGATCCCGAACATGTACAAGATCGCGGGCGAGCAGCTCCCGGGCGTCTTCCACGTCTCCGCGCGTTGCGTCGCTTCCCACGCCCTGAACATTTTTGGCGATCACTCCGACGTCATGGCCTGTCGTCAGACCGGCTTCGCCATGCTCGCCGAGGGCAACGTCCAGGAGGTCATGGACCTCTCGCCGGTGGCTCACCTTGCCGCCATCGAGGGTAAGACCCCGTTCCTTAACTTCTTCGACGGCTTCCGCACCAGCCACGAGATCCAGAAGGTCGCCATGTGGGACTACAAGGATCTGGCCGAGATGTGCGACATGGACGCCGTCCAGGCTTTCCGCGACCACGCGCTCAACCCTGAGCACCCGCACACCCGCGGCAGCCACGAGAACGGCGATATCTTCTTCCAGAACCGTGAGGCCTGCAACAAGGTCTACGACGAGCTTCCCGCCGTCGTCGAGGGCTACATGAAGAAGATCAACGAGAAGCTCGGCACCGATTACGGCCTGTTCAACTACTACGGCGCTCCCGATGCCGACCGCGTCGTCGTGTGCATGGGCTCCTTCTGCGACGTGCTCGAGGAAGTCATCGACTACCTCAACGCCCACGGCGAGAAGGTCGGCCTGGTCAAGGTCCGTCTGTTCCGTCCGTTCTCCATCAAGCACTTCGTCGACGTTCTCCCCGAGACCGTCCAGAAGATCGCCGTCATGGACCGTACCAAGGAGCCGGGTTCCATCGGCGAGCCGCTCTACCAGGACGTCGTCTCCGCTCTCTACGAGGCCGGCAAGACGGGTATCAAGGTCGTCGGCGGCCGTTACGGTCTGGGCAGCAAGGACACGCCTCCCGCGTCCGCGTTCGCTGTCTTCGAGGAGCTCAAGAAGGACGAGCCCAAGCGCGAGTTCACCATCGGCATTGTCGACGACGTGACCAACCTGAGCCTGCCCGAGGCCGAGGATGCGCCCAACACCGCAGCCCCCGGCACCATCGAGTGCAAGTTCTGGGGTCTGGGTGGCGACGGTACCGTCGGCGCCAACAAGAACTCGATTAAGATCATCGGCGACCACACCGACAAGTACGTCCAGGCCTACTTCCAGTACGACTCCAAGAAGACCGGCGGCGTCACCGTCTCGCACCTGCGCTTTGGTGATTCCCCGATTCGCTCGCCGTACTACGTGACCAAGGCCGACTTTGTCGCCTGCCATAACCCCAGCTACATCGTTAAGGGCTTCAAGATGGTCCGCGACGTCAAGCCGGGCGGCACCTTCCTGGTCAACTGCCAGTGGAGCGACGAGGAGTTCGCCGAGCACATGCCCGCCGTGGCCAAGCGCTACATCGCGAACAACAACGTCAACGTCTACCTGATCGACGCTATCGACCTGGCCGCCAAGGTCGGCATGGGCAAGCGCACCAACACGGTGCTCCAGTCCGCCTTCTTCGCGCTGGCCAAGGTCCTGCCCGCCGAGGACGCCCTGCAGTACATGAAGGACGCGGCTACCAAGTCCTACATGAAGAAGGGCCAGGCCATCGTCGACGCCAACCACAAGGCCATCGATGCCGGCGCTACCGCTTTCCGTAAGTTCGAGGTTCCGGCCGACTGGGCTACCGCCGAGGATGTCGCTCCCGTCGAGCTCTCCGAGGAGACCAAGTCCGCTATCGCCCAGCAGGTCAAGAACCTGCTCGAGCCCATCGATCGCATGGACGGCGACAGCCTGCCTGTTTCCGCCTTCGTCGATTGCGCCGACGGCCAGTTTGAGCTGGGCGCCTCCGCATACGAGAAGCGCGGCGTCGCCGTGGTCGTTCCCCACTGGGATGAGACCAAGTGCATCCAGTGCAACCAGTGCGCCTACGTGTGCCCGCATGCCACCATCCGTCCGTTCGCGATGACCGAGGACGAGGCTGCCGCCGCGCCCGAGGCTACCCGCACGCTCGACGCCATGGGCCCCAAGGCCAAGGGCATGAAGTTCACCACGGCTGTGTCCCCGCTCGACTGCATGGGCTGCACCAACTGCGTCAAGGTTTGCCCCAAGGGCGCCCTCGAGATGGTTCCCACCGAGCAGGAGATGGACCAGCAGCCCGTTTGGGACTACATGGTCGAGAACGTCTCCGAGAAGAAGGAGCTCATCGCGGCCAACGTCAAGGGCAGCCAGTTTAAGCAGCCCTACCTGGAGTTCTCCGGCTCCTGCGCCGGCTGCGCCGAGACCGCCTATGCACGTCTGGTGACCCAGGTCGCCGGCGATCGCATGTTCATTTCCAACGCCACCGGCTGCTCCTCCATTTGGGGCAACCCCGCTGCCACCGCTCCTTACTGCAAGGACAAGGACGGTCACGGCCCGGCGTGGAACAACTCCCTGTTCGAGGACAATGCCGAGCACGGTCTGGGTATGGCCGTAGGCTACGAGGCCGTCCAGCACAAGCTGATCGCCGCTACCCAGGACATCATCGCTGCCGATGGTCCGTCCGATGAGCTCAAGGCTGCCGGCCAGGCTTGGATCGACTCCGTCAACGACGCCGAGGCCTCCAAGACCGCTGCCGCTGCCTACGTTGCCGAGCTCGAGAAGTGCGGCTGCGACGCTTCCAAGGCGATCCTCGCCGACAAGGCTTACCTCACCAAGAAGTCCTTCTGGATCTTCGGTGGCGACGGTTGGGCCTACGACATTGGCTTCGGTGGCCTGGACCACGTCCTGGCTTCCGGCCACAACGTCAACGTCTTCGTCTTCGACACCGAGGTTTACTCCAACACCGGTGGTCAGGCCTCCAAGGCCTCGAACCTGGGCCAGGTCGCTCAGTTCGCCGCTGCCGGTAAGGTGACCAAGAAGAAGTCCCTGGCCGAGATTGCCATGAGCTACGGCTACGTCTACGTGGCGCAGGTCGCCATGGGCGCCAACCCGGCTCAGACCCTCAAGGCCATTCACGAGGCCGAGGCCTACGACGGCCCGTCCCTCATCATCGGCTACAGCCCCTGCGAGATGCACTCCATCAAGAAGGGCGGCATGCAGAACTGCCAGGCCGAGATGAAGAAGGCTGTCGAGTGCGGTTACTGGAACCTCTTCCGCTTCAACCCCGAGGCTGCTGCCGGCAAGAAGTTCTCGCTCGATTCCAAGGAGCCCGCGGGCGGTTATCAGGAGTTCCTGATGAACGAGGCCCGTTACGCTTCGCTGACGCGTTCCTTCCCCGAGCGCGCCGAGGAGCTCTTCAAGGAGAATGAGCAGGCCGCTATGGACCGCTATCAGCACCTGCTGAAGCTCAAGACGGTGTACAACGAGGCCTAGGTCTCCCACCGCAGGATCTGAGGGCTAACCTTCGCGTACGTCCTCGGACATGAAAGAACCCCCGCTGCGCACTACGTGCGGCGGGGGTTCTTTCGTTCTGCGGAGTGTCCGCGAAGGTTAGCCCTCAGATCCTGCTACGACTACGTCCTCGGATTGTGTGGGCGGATGAAGGACGTAGTTGGCCGGGTATTCCGTCCCCTTCGCTGTTTCGCGGCTTCGCCGCGAAACCTCGCGCCACTTTGGGGATGGATGGGGGACTTGGCTGTTGCCGCCTTTTCGGAGCCCTTCTTTATTCCTTATGCTGGATGAAAAGCCCCTTGTTTTTGCAGGGGTGCATACTCGACTTATAAGTGCATAGAATCTCGTATAGCGCGAGTAAGATATCGCGCTGTCCGTTTTGTGTTTAGCAGAGATGTAGTTTGCATAATCCGACATAATCCTTGCTGCATTTAAATAAAGTTGCACGTAAATGGCGTAGATATGTCTGAGCTGGTGTTCTGTACGCTGAGCGGACAAAAACGACCGTTCACCGTTCCGCTATTTTCAAAATGAATAAAATGAGCGATAAAGAGAATATAAACCTTAATAAACTCGCGTATCGCACGGACGCGGGTTATTAATGGGTTGTAGGCCTTTTACAGAAAGGATTCCAGCAATGTCTAAGCCTCTTGGCAAGCCCGATCGTATTGTCGTCGCCCTTGGCGGCAACGCCCTCGGCAACAACCCCGTCGAGCAGATCGAGGCCGTGAGCAACACCGCCCACGCTCTCCTCGGTCTCATCGAGCAGGGCAACGAGATCATCATCACCCACGGCAACGGCCCGCAGGTCGGCATGATCCAGAACGCCTTCGCCGCTGCCCACGACGCCATCGGTACCCCCGAGATGCCGCTGCCCGAGTGCGGCGCCATGTCCCAGGGCTACATTGGTTATCACCTGCAGCAGGGCATCGGCCGCGAGATGCACAAGCGCTATAAGCGTTGGCACGCCGCCACCGTCGTCACCCAGATCGAGTGCGATCCGGATGATCCCGCGTTCAAGAATCCGACCAAGCCGATCGGCCCCTTCTACACCGAGGAGCAGGCCAAGGAGTTCATGGCCGAGGATCCCTCCAAGGTCTTCGTCGAGGATTCCGGCCGCGGCTGGCGTCGCGTCGTCGCTTCCCCCGATCCCAAGAAGATCGTCGAGGCTGACTCCATCCTCAACCTGCTCGACAACGAGTTCATCGTCATCGCCTGCGGTGGCGGCGGCATCCCCGTCGTCCGCGACTACGAGAACAAGGGCTGCTACAAGGGCGTTCCCGCCGTCATCGACAAGGACCTGGGCGGCGAGCTGCTGGCCGAGGACTGCGACGCCGACGTTCTGTTCCTGCTGACCGCCGTTGAGCATGTCGCCATCAACTTTGGCAAGCCCAACCAGGAGGAGCTCGAGGACCTCACCGCCGACGAGGCCGAGCGCCTGGCCGACGAGGGCCAGTTCGGCAAGGGCTCCATGGAGCCCAAGGTTCGCGCTGCCATCAAGTTTGCCCGTTCCCGCAAGGGCCGCACCTGCATCATCGGCGCTCTGGACAAGGCCGCCGAGACCATGGCTGGCCTCTCCGGTACCCGCATTCACGAGTAGTCTCTACTCTGTTGCCTCTCTCGTGGGCGCCAGGCAAAGCGCCCACAAACTAGCCTCTCTTCATGAGCCCCGCAGTCCGCTCCGACTGCGGGGCTTTTGCTATTCACCTAGTCATTGGGGACATTCTTAAACGACTAGTAGTAGGCCCACATGGCTTCGACTTCGTTGAGGACCTCTACGACGCCCCAGCGACGGGCGCTGCGGCTGGCCGAGTTGGGGTCGTAGACGCCAATCTGGTTGGCATCGTCGATGCCGTAGAGCACGATGTAGTGGCCTACGTTGGTAAACGTACCGGGGCGCACTGCGGCGATGACGGGCGCACCCGAGCGAAGTGCTTGGGTAATCGATTCGCGATCGTTATAGAGCTGTGTTCCGTTGAGCCCCAGCTGCCACGCACCGCCTGTCATAAACGACCACTCGGTGGCACCAGTGGGGGCGTAGTTGCCGGCTTCGGCCAGTGCGCATATATCGACCGGCGTCTTATCGGCGTGGCCGGTCTTAAAGATATAGACCATGGTGAGGCAAGTGGGACCGCAAGCGTTTTCGCGAATAGTGCCACCGGCATAGGGCAGCTCCGACCATGCGGGGTCAATTTGGTAGATGTGGGGCATGGTGCCGGCCTGCCATTGCGAGCGTGGGGTCGAGAACGCAAAGGAGTAACCGGGCGCGACGGGAGCTTTAAGCAGCCTGTCCTCGGCAGTGGGCTCAAGACCGGCTGATCCGTGGGAGATACAGGATCCCAAAAACACAAAGACGAGGCAGGCGGCAATGGAGCAAAGCGCAAGGCGTAGGCGGCGGGCCGGAAGCGCATGGCTTGTGGTGCGCGACGCGGAGCGAGGGGCGGAATTGCCGCGATCGCGTTGAGGTCGCGAAAAGGAGCGTTTAACGTAGTAGTCGGTCTTACGGCGATCGTAGCGGCGCGGCTGCGATGAGTCGGTCTGGCGTTGGCGCGTGCTCGTGCTCACGCGGTCTGACTGCTGCACGGTACGGCTTTGTTGCCGCGAAGAAGCCCCGGGCTGCTCTTGGGAGCGCTGCGGGTTGTCGTTGTCGGGGGTGCTTCTGGGCGTTGGCGTGGTGCGGCCGGCAAGGCGCACGCTTTGTGGCCGTTGGTCGCCGTCATTGTATCCGTATGCCATTTGAATCACCTTGCCTCATGTGTAACTTGTCTATCCTACATAAAAAGATGCACGACACATGGGTATGTGCGCCAAAAGCCTGACAAATGGTATGAACGTTGCCGCGCCGCGCGCCAAGCGTCACGGCAACAGGTCTTCAAAAGCAGACAAGATGAAAGCGTCCAAGACGAATGACGTCTCCCGCCGTTCGTCCCAAAAACGGTGCCGCTCGTTTTGCAGTTCTGCCTTCGGTCGAGCTGCGAGCGGCGCTGCTGCGCCAAGGCCGTATCTTAAAGCCATGGAATAAAAGCGCGCGGCAAAACGGACCGCGCAAGGGGTGACGCCAAGGGCGTCAAAAAGGAAAGGAGGGGAACAATGGCGGACAAGAACGCAGAAGTTGCAGTCGAGGATAACGGCGGCATGAAGAAAACGCTCTCGCTCTGGAACTTCTTCACCATCGGCTTTGGTGCCATTATCGGTACCGGTTGGGTTCTGCAGGTCGGCGACTGGATGGTCGTGGGCGGCGGTCCCGTTCCCGCTATGATCGCATTCCTCTTGGGTGCAATCTTCCTCGTGCCCGTCGGAGCTGTTTTCGGTGAGCTCACGGCTGCTATCCCCATCTCGGGCGGCATCGTCGAGTATGTCGATCGTAGCTTTGGCCGTACACTGAGCTACATCACCGGATGGCTTTTGGCCCTGGGCAACGGCATCCTGTGCCCGTGGGAAGCCATCGCCATTTCGACCCTCGTGTCCGAGATGTTCGGCAGCCTACCCGGTCTTGAGTGGCTGCGCGCCGTCAAGCTCTACACCATCCTGGGGGCCGACGTCTACCTGTTCCCGACGCTGATCGCGCTCGGCTTTGCAGTCTACGTCATCTTCCTCAACTTCCGCGGCGCCAGCTCGGCCGCCAAGCTCCAGGCCTTCCTGACCAAGGCCCTGCTCTGCGGCATGCTGCTCGCCATGGGCGTCTCGCTGTTCACCGGCTCGCCGGACAACGCCATGCCCGTGTTCTCCCAGGTCACCGGCGCTGGCGGCGGCAAGGCCGCTACCGAGAGCACCAGCCTGTTTGCCGGCATCGTGTCGGTCCTGGTTCTGACCCCGTTCTTCTACGCCGGCTTCGACACCATTCCTCAGCAGGCTGAGGAAGCAGCCGAGGGCCTCAACTGGAACAAGTTCGGCAAGATCATCTCCCTGGCCCTGCTGGCCGCCGGCGGTTTCTACATGGTCTGCATCTACTCGTTCGGTACCATTCTCGACTGGCATGAGTTTGTTAAGAGCCCGGTTCCCGCGCTTGCCTGTCTCAAGGGCATCAACATGCTCCTGTACCTGGCCATGCTCGTCATCGCCACGCTTGGACCCATGGGCCCGATGAACTCCTTCTACGGCGCAACGAGCCGCATCATGCTCGCCATGGGCCGCAAGGGCCAGCTGCCCGAGAAGTTCGCCGAGGTCGACCCCAAGTCCGGCGCTCCCAAGCTCGCCTGCGTTGTTCTGGGCGTCATCACCGTCGTCGGTCCGTTCCTGGGCAAGAACATGCTTATCCCTCTGACCAACGTGTCGGCTCTCGCCTTCATCTTCTCCTGCGGCATGGTCGCCCTCGCCTGCCTGCGCATGCGCTTCACCGAGCCCGACCTGCCTCGTCCCTACGAGGTGCCCGGTGGCAAGTTTGGCATCTCCCTCGCTATCGCTGCCTGCGCCATCATCATCGGCCTGCTTGTGATTCCGTTCTCTCCCGCCTCCCTCAACATGGTGGAGTGGAGCATCGTGATCGGCTGGTTGGCTATTGGCCTGGCCCTCATGGCTTTCACCAATTCCCGCAAAAAGTAACGCCGAGCCGGGGCGGATCAGGTGCGCGGGACCCTCTCTTCCGCGCGCCGAACCCGGCGCCACTTGGGTAGCTTTGTGAGGCCTTAACCCAACACGGCCTCGCCCACTATATGGATCCATAAGGAGGAACCATGTCCACTAAGTATGCAATCGTTGGCGGCAAGCTCATCGACGGTACCGGTGCCGAGCCGGTCGAGAACTCCCTCGTTCTCGTCGACGACAACGGCAAGATCGAGTACGCCGGCGCCATGCAGGACCTTCCCGAGGGCGTTGAGGTCATCGACGCCGCCGGCAAGACCGTCCTTCCCGGCCTGATCGACACCCACCTGCACTTCTCGGGCAACTTGACCGACGATGACACCGACTGGGTCATGCAGCCGCTTCTCGAGAAGCAGGCCGTCGCCGTCAAGCAGGCCTACGACTGCCTCACCCACGGCCTCACCACCGTCTGCGAGATCGGCCGCTTTGGTATCCAGATCCGTGACTGCATCGACAAGGGCGTCTTCAAGGGCCCGCGCGTTCTGGCCACCGGCCTTGGCTTCTGCCGCGTTGCCGGCCACGGCGACTCCCACCACTGCAGCCAGGAGCTCAACAAGGAATCGCACCCCTGGGGCGATCAGGTCGACGGTCCTTGGGATCTGCGCAAGGCCGTCCGTCGTCGCCTGCGCGAGAACCCCGATGCCATCAAGATCTGGGCTACCGGTGGCGGCATCTGGCGCTGGGACTCCGGCCGCGACCAGCACTACTGCTCCGAGGAGATTCAGGCCGTGGTCGAAGAGGCCAAGATGGTCGGCATCCCCGTGTGGAGCCACTGCTACAACAACCACGCCGCTGCCTACGATTCCGTTCGCTTTGGCTGCGAGCAGCTGATTCACGGCTTCGATATCGATGAGCGTACCATGGACCTCATGGCCGAGCAGGGCACCTTCTTCACCCCGACGATCGCCTTCCTGCCCACCTGGTACGCCACCTATCCGCCCGTCTACGTCCCCGAGCTGCACGACAAGTACGAGGGCACCCTGGTCGAGAAGGAGCTGCAGCGCAACTACGACTGCCTGCGCGAGGCCAAGAAGCGCGGCGTCGTCATGACGATCGGCTCCGACTCCTTCTCCTTCGTCACCCCGTACGGCACCTGCTCCATCGAGGAGATGTACGAGTTCGTCGACAAGATCGGCTTCACCCCGGTCGAGACCATCACCTGTGCCACTCTCAACGGTGCCAAGATGTGCCACATCGAGGACGAGACCGGTTCCATCGAGGCCGGCAAGTGCGCCGACCTGCTGGTCGTCAACGGTGACGTCGCCGCCGACATCCACGTGCTCAACACCGACAACATGGACGTCATCATGAAGGACGGCTGGATTGTCGAGGCCGGCACCTTCGGCGAGGCAAACAAGTACAGCGCCTAAGCTACCGTTCATCGATGGCTTGATGTAAAACACAGTATTTGATTGCATAATGCAATGGAGAGGGTCGCTTGCGGCCCTCTTTATTGCTATGGGGTGCGTCAGTAAGAAGGAGATGACGGTGGATCTCAATAGGCTGATTCTGGGCAAGAGCTACAACTCTACCAAGGTCTTTCGTACCGCTCAGCATGTGGTTCAAGCCATCTTGCTCGGTATTGTCGTTCCGCTGCTTATCCTGCTGCTCATCTGGGATCTAACCGATAATCCCAATCCCGTTCCGGCCGTTGTCGTCATTGCCGGCTTGGTCATGCTGTGCTTCTTCTTCTCGTACGTCTTTGTCGTTCCCGACGACCTCACATCGAGCGCTACCGACCGCACGCTCGCCATCGCGTCGAAAATATTCGCCTACACGTCGCGCGGCCTTACGCCCGAAGCTGCCCTGGGCGCCTCTAAGATCATCCTGTCCGAAACTATCGCCTCTGCCATCTGCTTTACCGACGGCAAGCAGGTGTTGGCAAGCTGGGGCGAGGACTCGGCAAAATGCCCCGCGGGCACCCCGGTGGTGCTGCGGACCACGCTCAATGTGATTAACAGCGGTGAGCAAAGCGTGTTCTCGCGCGATGCCTCGACCGAGACGGGTGGCTACTTTCCGCGCCTGCGCGCCGGTATTGTCGCACCGCTTACCGTGCGCGGGCATTGCGTGGGCACGCTCGAGCTGTATTATCCCCGTCTGAGCAGCATCGATATGCGCCAGACGGCGCTTGCCTCGGGCTTTGCCGACCTCATTTCCACGCAGCTTGCGAGCTTTGAGCTCGAGCGCCAGGACGAGCTTACGGCCCGCGTGGAGCTGCGCGCCTTGCAATCGCAGGTCGATCCTCATTTTCTATTCAATACCATCAGCACCATCGTGTCGCTCGTACGTACCGAGCCGGACAAGGCCAGGTCGCTGCTGATCGACTTTTCCAATTACTACCGTCAGACGCTTTCTGATTCCGATACCCTCACAACGCTCGAGCACGAGGTGGAGCAGGGCACTCGCTATATCAATCTTATGCAGGCTCGTTATGGCGACGGCCGTCTGCGCGTCTCGGTCGATATCGACTTTGAGGTGCGCGATTGCATGGTGCCGCCGTTTATCTTGCAGCCGTTGCTCGAAAACTGCATCAAGCACGCGCAGCGCGAGACCGAGCCGCTTTCTATTCATGTTAGGGCTTTCGAGACCGATGACGGTTTGGAGATCATCGTCGAGGACGATGGCATCGGTATGAGCGAAGAGGTCTGCGCGCATCTGTTTGAGCAACATCGCCGAGAGGAGCCCGAGAGCATTACCGCCGACGGCTCCGTCAAGCGAGGTTGCGGCCTGGCGCTCTTCAACGTGCTTCAGCGCATCCATTTCTTTTACGGAGAAGATTCCGGCATGCGCGTGAAGTCCCAGGAGGGCGTGGGAACGCAGGTCATCGTCGAGCTGAACGGCGAGCCGCATGAGCCCGCGCCGTTGACGGCGTAGTACGCGGTTGGATTGAGAGAAAAAGAGGGGAAGCACATATGTCCGAAGGCTGGAACATCTTGGTGGTTGATGACGAGCCTCCCATTAGGGCTGAGCTACGCTATCTGTTGGAAAAGGATATGCGTGTGGGTCAGATTGCCGAGGCGGGCAATGTCACCGAAGCCGTGGAGTCGATTCTGTCGAATAAGCCCGACGTGCTGTTTTTAGACATTACCATGCCCGGTCGCTCGGGAATTGAGCTTGCCGAGACGCTGCAGAACCTAAAGACGCCGCCGGTGGTTGTGTTTGTGACGGCGTTTGCCGAGTTTGCCGCCGATGCGTATAACCTCGATGCGGTCGACTATGTCGTCAAGCCGGTCGAGGACGCACGCCTGTCAAAGGCACTCGACAAGATCGAGGCAGCCTTGGGTGCCCGTCGTGTTATCCATGCTCCGCGCCAGCCTTTGCGTCTGACGGTGGACCGCGGGGGCAAAAAGGTGTTCATTCCCGTGGCGGATGTCTGCTACTTTGAGGCGCGTGCCGATTTTTGCAACGCCGTCTGCGCCGAGGGAACATACCTGATCAATGAGTCGATCTCTTCGCTCGAGCGGCGCCTGGCCTCCGAGGGCTTTATTCGCGTTCATCGCAGCTATCTGGTCAATTTGGAAGACGTGCACAATGTCGAGATTGGCTCCACGGGGTTGATGGAGCTCAGGCTCGACCGCGTGAGCTCGACGGTGCCCGTGTCCCGCCGTCGCGCTGCCGAGGTCAAGTCGCACCTGGGGCTTGCGTAAGAGGCTTGCGTGCCGTCGTTTACCATCGCGGGTTTGGCATGGGCGCGCGGTGGGCATAATGGGTGGCATCGAATGAAATCGAAAGGATCATTATGCCCGCGCTTATCACCCATCATCTGTTTGGCGAGGAAAGCATCGACCGTCTTCCGCAGGGCGTCATCACGTCCGATGAAGAGCGCATTGCCTTTATCTTGGGCAACCAAGGCCCCGACCCGTTTTTCTTTCACATTCTGACACCGCGTGTTTCCGACTGCACGCTGCTGGCGCAGGTCATGCATCGGTCGCGCATGTCTCGCCAGTTCGCGTGCCTGCGCGACGGCGTGTCGCATCTGCTGCCGCGCGACGCCAGCTTGGGTCGTGCCTTTGCGCTGGGCCTGCTGTCTCATTACGTGCTCGACCGCAACGCCCATCCTTTTGTCTATGAGCAGCAGTTTGGCATCGTGGAGTCCGATTCAGAGCTTGAGAATTCGAGCAGTCAGGTCCATGCCGTGATCGAGAGCGACCTGGATGTGCTGATGCTGCAGCTTAAACGCGATGGCGCTACGGTTGACGATTACCCGCCGGCGGGCGAGATCGTCACCACCGATCGCATCAATCGCGTGGCCGGCGTGCTGATGAGCTATGTTGCCGGACGCGTGTACGGCATTGACATTCCGGCGGGGGAGTACGGTGCTGCCGTTGCCAATATGCAGCGACTTTACCGCGCGATTGAGCCGGCCGGCTCCGCAAAGACGCGCGCGATCTCGCTGGTTGAGGGCTTGGTGCACGATTACTCGCTGCTCGACGGCCTTGCCCATCGCGTGACGACGGAGCTGCCCGAGCGCACCGGTAACCTGGGCCATCTGACATGGAAGAATCCCTTTACCGACGAGGTCTCGAACGAGAGTTTCCCCGAGGTCTTTGATCGCGCGCTGGTCGATTACGAGTGCACGGTCGCACGTTTTATCGAGACCGGTGACATGGATGCCGTGACCAGTCACGTCAACTACAGCGGTCGCGTGCTCGAAGCCGATGAGGAGTTCGACCGCGAGGAATAGGGCCCGTGCGTGCCCCTTTGCCGAATCCTTACCGGCGGTTCTGGACAATTGGGGTACGATGAACTAGCTGCATATCGGGCGAATACGAAGGGTCCCTGTCCATGAAATACACCAAGCTCGAGCGTAACTGGGTTATGTACGATGTGGGCAATTCGGCACTCGTGCTGCTCAATACCTCGGTGGTGCCCATTTACTTTAACGCCATCAATACTGGCGCTTCCTCGGCCGACCTGGTGGTCGCCTGGGGCAATGCGCAGACGATCGCCTCGCTGATCATCGCCATGCTCATGCCCATTCTGGGCGCACTTGCCGACTACGCCGGCAACAAGATCAAGTTCTTCTTGGGCTTCTTCCTCACGGGCCTGGTTCTTTGCCTGGCGCAGGCTATCCCAATGTCCGCCATGGCATTTTTGACCGTGTACGTGCTGTGCACCATCGGCCTCAACTCGTCCATGACGTTCTACGACGCCATGCTGCCCGACATTACCACCGACGAGCGCATGGACGCCGTGTCCAGCTCGGGTTATGCCTGGGGCTACATCGGTTCCACCGTGCCGTTCATCATCTGCCTGGCGCTCATCATGGGTGGCCCTGCTCTTGGCGTCCCCACCATGCTGGCAACGCGTCTGTCGTTTATCATCACTGGTGTCTGGTGGCTCATCTTTACCCTGCCTCTCATTCGCACCTATAAGCAAAAGTACGGTCGCGAGCGCGGTCCCGAGGACACCATCGGCCACATCGTGGGCGGTGTGTTCTCCGAGGTCGGACACACCATGCGCGAAATCGCCCACAACAAGACCGTGCTGGTCTACATGGTCGCGTTCTTCTTCTACATCGACGGCGTGCACACGGTCATTTCCATGGCAACCAGCTACGGCTCGGCTTTGGGCATCGATTCGACGCAGTTGGTGCTGGCGCTGCTCGTTACGCAGTTTGTTGCTTTTCCGTCTGCCATCATCTACGGCAAGCTCGCCGGACGCGTGGGCACGCTCAACATGATTCTGGTGGCCGTCGCCGCCTACATGGGCATTGTGCTGTTTGCCGCGTTCTTCCTAAAGACCGCCTTCGAATTCTGGGTGCTTGCCATTATGGTCGGCCTGTTCCAGGGCGGCGTGCAGGCGCTCAGCCGTAGCTACTTTGGCCGCATTATCCCTAAGGAAAAATCCAACGAGTACTACGGCTTCTTTGACATCTTTGGTCGTTATGCAAGCGTCATGGGCACCTTCCTGGTGTCGGTCGTCACCTCGTTGACCGGCAACCCGTCACTGGGCGTCCTTTCCATTGGCGTGTTGCTGATCGTTGGCTTTATGCTGCTGGTCCGCCTGTCCCGCATGACTCGGGCGGCAGAGCATGCCGCATAGGAGCGAGCAGCTATTGTGCCTGTCCACGGTACTCTTTTGGGGTTATCCGCAATAAACATTGCGACTTGCGAGCAATGATTTGCCCAAGTGGGTATGATGGAATCAGCTAGGTCGCGGGGCGTCGCCTGTGTTTGGCGGCGTCCCGTTTTTGTGTTGCAGGGAGGGTAAGGCATGAACGCCACAGTCGTGATTCCAACGTATTGGGCGGGCGATGACGCTTGCGCAAACGCCCCTGGCACCTATGACCATTCGACACGACTCAACGCCGACAATCCCGAACTCGACCGCTGTCTGGCCTCGCTTGAGCAGGTGCGCGACATCCCGCGCATCATCCTTTTGGTGGTCTGTCCCGTTTCTGCCACAGCCGATGTGTCGCTGCGCGTGCACGAGATTGTCGACGCGCATCCCACGCTCAAGGTCACCGTTGTCACCAACACCCAGGCCTCGCATATCGCAGACCGGGTTGCTCAGATCGCGCCCAAGGGTTCGGGCGAGTGCGTGAGCCTGCGAGGCTACGGTGCCATCCGCAATATGGGGCTAGCCTGTGCCGCCGTGCTGGGGCATGACGCGGTTATCTTCTTGGATGACGATGAGACTGTCATCGACGCCGACTTTATGAAGCGCGCGACCTATGCGTTGGGGCAGCAGACGCGTCAGGGCTTGCCGATCTTGGTCAAGAGCGGTTATTTCTACGATCGCGACGGCTCGCCGCTGGCTCCCACGGACAAAGCGGGCATCTGCCATCGTTGGTGGACCAAGCGCATCGAGTTCAACCGTTGGATGAAAAAGGCGCTCTCGGGCACCCGCATCTCGCGTTCCAACTACGTGTGCGGCGGCCTGATGGCCCTGCACGCCCGCGCCTTTACGCGTGTGGCCTTTGACCCGTTTATCACCCGCGGCGAGGACTTGGATTACCTCTTTAACATGCGCATGTTTGGCTACGACGTGTGGTTCGATAACGAGTGGACCGTGCGCCATCTGCCTCCGGAGTCCGAAAAGCGCTCACCGCGCTTTATGCAGGATGTATACCGTTGGTACTACGAACGGGCCAAGTTGACATTCGCCGCGCATCAAAAGGAGCTCATTCCCGTTACGGCGGCATCGCTCATGCCCTACCCGGGCCCGTGGATTTCGCGCGAGCTCGACGACCGCGTGCGCAAGACCGCTATGGTCCGCAGCGTGTTTACCCGCGAGCATGAGGGCTACCTGCGCATCTGGCGCCATGGTATCGACGAGGCAAAGGCCTATGCGCGCCAAAACGCTGCAAGCTACCTGCGTTTCCAGAGCTTTTGGCCCAAGATCATGGACGGGCTTTGGCGTGACGCACAACTGATCAGTATCCTGGAGGGGGCCGAATGATCGACCGCCGCGCCCAGCGCGATAGTTCAATATCAATCTTTCGCATCATTGCCGTTGCCTGCGCCATTTGCGTGCTGGTGTACTTTATTTTTGCCTTGGTGACCGGTATCGAGCCGATCGCCACGGTGATTGCCTGCGCGCTGCTGTGCATCTTTCTGTGCATCTTTATCTTTTTGACGCTCAATCCCGATTCGGTGCGCTCCCAGTACACCGAGGAGACGCTCTCGGTGGCCTCGGCCATGCTCGAGGACATTAAGGGCGGTCTGACGCAGGAGTCAGCGCGTTTGGTGTGCCGGCGCATTTTGCCCGAGACGCGCGCCATGACGGTGGCCATCACCGACGAGGACAACGTGCTTGCCTGCGCGGGCGAGTTTGAGGAAAAACTGCTGCCCGATACTCCCATCCACACGCTTGCCACACGCTACGTTATCGAACATGGCATCGTGCAGTCGTTCAACCGTATGGTGGATGTCGTGGGCTCGGACGGCTCGCACAACCAAGTCCCCGCCGGCATTATCGCCCCCATCAAGGTGGGCGATCGTACCGTCGGCACGCTCAAGTTCTACTACAAGACCCCGCGCGCCGTCGACCGTACCCAGTATGCGCTTGCCTCGGGCTTTGCCGAGATCTTGTCCACGCAGCTCGCCATCCACGAGCTCGAGGTGCAAAAGGAACTCACAGCGCGCGCCGAGGTGCGTGCGCTGCAGGCGCAGATTAACCCGCACTTCCTGTTCAACACGCTGAACACCATTGCATCGTTTACGCGCACCGACCCGCTGCGGGCCCGCGAACTGCTTCGTGAGTTCTCATCGTTCTATCGTGCCACGCTCGACAACTCGGGATCGCTTATTCCGGTCTCGCGCGAGGTCGCACAGACCAAGCGCTACCTTACCTTTGAGAAGGCCCGCTTTGGCGAGGACCGCGTGCTTGCGACGTTCGATGTGTCCGAGGACGTGGAAGATACGCTGGTGCCGGCGTTCGTGATCCAGCCGATTGTCGAGAACGCCGTGCGTCATGGTATGGGCGATGACGACGCCCTGAGGATCGACGTGACCGTTCACCAAGACGGCGAGGATGCAATCTTGATTGCCGTGGCCGATAATGGCGTGGGCATGGATGAGGGTACCGCCGCCAGACTGTTTGACGAGCGTTCTGCCCGTCCCGACGCCAGCTCTCCCCAGGGTGGCGGCGCCGGTGTGGCCATGCACAATATTTCGGAGCGCATCCATCGCTTTTATGGGCCGCACTCCTATACGCGTGTCGAATCGGCGCCGGGCAAGGGCACCAAAGTGCTCCTTCATCTTGATTTGTCAGAGAGCATCTTTGACATTCAAGAGTAAAATAAAAGGCTACGGGCTCAACGTCATGCGACGGATGCCCGGCGTAGTTAGTTGACGAAAGGTTTTATCCCTATGCTGCGTGCGATGATTGTGGATGATGAGGCGCCGGCTCGCTCGGAGCTTCGCTTCCTGCTCGAGCAAACGGGCAAGATCGGCACGATCACGGAGGCGTCGAGCGTCCGCTCCGCCATCGAGATGCTTATGGAAAGTCGCGTGGATGTCGTGTTTCTCGATATCTCGATGCCCGGTGCCTCGGGCCTGCAACTTGCCGAGGCGCTGCATAAGCTCAAAAATCCGCCGGCGATCGTGTTTGTGACTGCGTATAGTGACCATGCGGTCGAGGCATTCGACGTGGATGCCGTCGATTATCTGATGAAGCCGGTCGAGGAAGCTCGCTTGGATCGCGCGATCGAGAAGGTCATGCAACGCGCCAAGCCGGTTACGGACAGCAAGGTGACCATCGAGCGTATCCCGGTGGAAAAGGGTGGCCGCAAGGTGCTCATTCCCGTGGACGACATTCGCTTTATCATGGCCAAGGACGATTACTCCTGCATCTATACCGTCGATGATCGCTTTTTGTCGACGACCTCGCTGGCGCAGTTTGAGGCCAAGCTCTGCGACTTTGGCTTCTTCCGTGTTCACCGCCGCTATATCGTCAACTTGGCGTGCGTCACGGATGTGGAGACGGTGCCCTCGGGCGCCATCCAGCTGGGCATTACGGGCGTCGACGAACGCGTGCCGGTTTCGCGCCGCCGCGTCGTGCCGCTTAAGAAGGCCCTGAGTCTCTAGCACACTGGCCCCGCAGCCCTGTAGACCTATCGTCTGCGGAGGCGTGGGGCCTTTTTGTATGTATCTGCCGAATCGTTTTTTTGCGGAAGGGATCCCATGAACAGTGCAAGCGCCAAGCGTATCGACATCATCTCGGACACCCACGGCTATCTTTCGCCTGCGCTCTTGGATGAGCTTGAGGGCGCAGACCTGATCATCCACGCCGGCGACCTCACGTCGGAGATGGACTACGAGCACCTATGCACCATCGCCCCCGTGCGGGCCGTACTGGGCAACAACGATTACTACCGTGACTACGGCCCCGATGTAGACCGTCTTGCACTCTTTACCTACGAAGGCCTCAAATTCGCCGTAGCTCACTACCGCGAAGACCTTCCGGTGGGATCCGTAGACGTAGCCATCAACGGCCACACCCACGTAACCAAAGAAGCCCAAGTGGGCCGTTGCTTAGTCCTCAACCCGGGCAGCGCCAGCTACCCCAGAGGCACCCGAGGCCCCACCATGGCCAGAATGCTAGTAAAAGACGGCAAGATCCTAAGCACTAACTTTATTGACCTAGAGTAATCACAACAAAAACGGGGGATGCAGATGCGTCCCCCGTTTCCATTTGAGCCAATGGCCGAGCTTCAACAAGAACCTTAGACAACCCCGCCGCGGAGAACGGGGCCGCCGAGCCGCGAAGCGGCGAGCAACAACAACGGCTCGAACAAAGTGACGGCAGGGAGGGCTTCCGGGGCCGAGGGCCGGGGTTAAGTTTGTCGCGAGTTCCGCACGCAAAGGAAAGCACTTAATGTGCTTTCCGTCTTGCGCAGGACTGTAGAGCAGCAAACTTAACCCCCGCCCTCGGCCCCGGAAGCCCTCCCGGATGGCCCCAAAAAATTTTTCAAAAAAGTTGTTGCGCGCCGGACAGACTTCTGTGTATACTAATCCCCGCAGCGCACGCGAGCGGAAACAAACGCGAACGCCTGCCTGGGGAGTTAGCTCAGTTTGGTTAGAGCGCCGGCCTGTCACGTCGGAGGTCGCGGGTTCGAGCCCCGTACTTCCCGCCAACGCAATTAAAGCCACGTCTTCGGACGTGGCTTTTTGCGTTTGATGCACTTTGTTTCGATAGAACGATCGCCCTGGTGCATCTTCGCCCAGAATCCCCGCGCCTTCGGGAACGCAAGTAAAATCTAATAAGTATATCTGTCTGAACAACAGCTTTGTTGCGCAACACCTGTTCTACGAGACAGGGGGTTAGGTTATACTAAATTGCACTGTGCGCCGCATCTGATGCATTTCGCTCCAAGCGCGGCACTCAGTGGATATCCGATTTACCATTTGGATGTCCTGGCGGTCATTTAGCGTCTCGACACAAGCTCGGCCCCGGAGCTCGTTCGAGCTGTTCGTATTCCTTGAAAGGGGAAAAATGGACATATCGAGGAAGACTGATTACGCCCTTCGCATGCTGGCGATGCTTGCCGAGGATCCGGAGCGTTTGCTTTCTGTTCGCACCGCTGCCGAAGAGGTCAATGTCCCGTATTCGTTTGCCCGCTCGATTCAGCACGGTTTGGTCCAGGCCGGTATTGTGGAGAGCCTGCGTGGCGTCCACGGTGGCATGCGTCTCAAGGTCAGTCCGGACGACGTCACTATCCGCCAGGTCGTCGAGGCCGTTCAGGGTCCTATGGTTATGAACGATTGCACCGCGCCCGATGGTGACTGTGCGCGCATGGGCGCGTGCTGCTATCATCCCCTGTGGGCCGGAGCCCAGGCGTTGATGCGCGACTACCTCGATTCCGTTTCGCTCGGCGACATCGTCGCTCACCGCCAGTTCCCGGCCGTCGATCCCAAGTTCGCCGACCGCGAAGCGTTTCCCGAGTACGCCACCTGCGCGTGCGCTTACCGGGAGGAATAGCGCCGCATAAGGAGCATAGCCATGATTCAGGACCCCTTTCGTTCGATGATTCGTTCGGAAGGGGTCCTGCGTTATCGCGACCTTCCGTGGCGCCGCACACGCGATCCGTACATCATTTGGCTTTCTGAGGTCATGCTGCAGCAAACGCAGGTGCCGCGTGTGGAGGCGCGCATGCCGGTGTGGCTCGATCGTTTTCCGACTGTGCAGGCGCTTGCCCAGGCCGCGCCTTCCGATGTTTTGGACGCTTGGCAGGGCATGGGCTACAACCGACGCGCTCTGGCGCTTCATGGGGCCGCTCAGCGCGTTGTAGAGGACTGGGACGGGGAGTTTCCGCGTGAGACGCGTGACTTGGTCGCTCTGCCCGGCATTGGCCCGGCAACGGCGCAGGGCATCCGTTCGTTTGCGTTTGATCTTCCAGGCGTGTATCTAGAGACCAATGTGCGCACGGTCTTTTTGCATCATTTCTTTCCCGATGTGCCGGCCGTTCCCGATCGCGAGCTGGTGCCGCTGATTCAAGCCGCCTGTCCGGCGGCCCCTGGTGCGGCGGCGGATGAGATTGCGCCCTTTGCCGTGCCTCAAGACGATGCCGACACGCCGCGCGCGTGGTATTACGCGTTGCTGGATTACGGCGCGTATCTTAAAAAGACGCTGCCCAATCCGTCCAGGCGGTCGGCGGGCTATAGTCGTCAGTCCAAGTTTGAGGGCTCGCGCCGCCAAAAGCGCGCGCATATCGTGCGTATGTTGTTGGCAGCGCGCGATGGGCAGCCGGCGGGGATTACGCTTGCTGATGCCGTGGTGGGCGTCAACGAGATGGAAGCGGCAGCCGGTCGCGGGCCGGTCGAGTGCGACTTGATCGCGGGCATTCTGGCTGACCTGGAGCGCGAGGGCTTTTGCCGAGCCGAGGACGATCGTTGGTTGAGCATCTAGCCTATGCAAATCTGAAGAACAGGATTGTAAGGTTTAGATTTTCGGCATGAGGGCATCCTAAAGACGAGGCCGCTCGAAGCCTACGGGCGGCATATGTTGAAGGGAAGTACACCTATGGATTTTGAGAACTCCCAAACCAAGAAGAACCTCGAGACCGCTTTTGCCGGTGAGTCCCAGGCACACACCAAGTATCGCTACTATGCATCCAAGGCCAAGAAGGATGGCTACGTTCAGATTTCGAATATCTTTGCCGAGACCGCAGGCAACGAGTCCGAGCACGCCAAGCTGTGGTTTAAGTATCTGCACGACGGCGCCGTCCCCGATACCCTGGACAATCTGCGCGATGCCGCCGCAGGAGAGAACTACGAGTGGACCACGATGTACGACGAGTTCGCCAAGACCGCCGAGGAGGAGGGCTTTGCCGAGATCGCCGAGAAGTTCCGTGGCGTCGCCGCCGTCGAGAAGGCCCACGAGGAGCGCTACAACAAACTCGTCGAGCGCATCGAGTCGGGCGAGGTGTTTGAGCGTGAGGGTGTAAAGGTGTGGAAGTGCCTGAACTGCGGGCACCTGCACGTTGGTGCCGAGGCGCCTGAGGTGTGCCCGGTGTGTAACCACCCGAAGGCGTACTTTGAGGAGCAGGTGGTGAACTACTAGCGCCGATACGAACGTGGACTGCGGGGCGCAGGGCGGGAGGCCGGATCGCCTTCCCTCCCCGCTCACGGCTCCGCAGGGTCGCGTTGAGGGAAGGCGATCCGGCCTCCCGCCCTGCGCTCCGGCTTCGGGTCGTTGCGTGCTCGTTACAGAAAAGCTGATAAGAAGTTTGTGTGCCGCCCCTTTTGGGGCGGCACGTTTTTGTATGGGGCTGGTTGGGACGGCACCGTCTGGTTGGGACGGCACCGTCTGGTTGGGACGGCACCGTTCATGGGTGGGGTACACTGGGTAGCGACTTTTAGTTTATCTACTACCTGATGGGGTGTTTTTTATGGGCAAGAAGTCTCGGGCTCGGGTTGCTGCGGCGGGAACTCGCAAGGATCCTGGTCGTCGGGTTGCCGAGGGTAAAAAGGCCGATCGTGCCGAGAAGGACAAGAAAGTCGGCGCGCATGCTCATCCTGAGTGGGCGCCTCATTTGAATTCGGCTAGTGAGGATTTGACTGCCAAGTTGTTTACTCTGGTCGAGGTAATTTTGGGCGTGGTGCCCCTTGTGGTTATCGGTTTATTCTTGGCTTCGAAGGACGCCACGAGTGTCGATAAACTCACCGAGGTCTTTTCGCAGGACCCCTCGATGGTGGTCTCGTTTATTTCTGCGTGCTTGCAGCCGTTTGTGGCGTACATGCTGTATATGGTCTACCGCAAATACTGCGAGGGTGATGCGGGCTTTGCCGCCGGTAACCTGATCGGTCTTTTGTGCTCCGAGATCCTACTGCTCAATATCCCGGGCGTCATCGGTATGGGCATCTTGCTGTGGCGTGTTTGGCGCAACGTCGCCCCGCACTTTGAGAGCTGGTTGTTTGAACGCCGTGCAATGGGCGTGCTGGCAGACATCGCGGGCTCGCTCGTGATTCTAGCCTTGGCGTTTATGTGCGCCACCGCCACCCGAGGTCTCGCGGGCATCTAAAGCTGCCTCCACCGACTGCGGAGCACGGGGCGGGGAAACACCTTTCCCTCTCGCTCACGGCTGCGCAGGTCGCGCGAGGTAAAGGTGTTTCCCTACCCTGTGCTCCGGCTTCGGGTCGTCGCGTGCTTGCTACTGAAAAACTGATAAGAAGTTAGCGTGCCGCCCCTTTTGGGGCGGCACGTTTTTGTATGGGGTCCCTGTCTTCACAATTTCCGTCAAGCTTTTGGTTAGATTTTGGTCAGTTGGCGTAAGGGCGGAAGGCCAAAAGATTGCTGACGAAAAAAGCTCAGAGAAAGTGCTGGTAGGGGAGTTGTTGAGCTTTTCGACAGCTTTTGAGCAAAAGAAACTTTGTGGCTATTGCCGGCGATTGCGTTGTCGCGGTCATGGCGGTGCGGGATGCTGGTCGTAAGCGTCGAATGCTCCGATTTTGGAGGCCAGCATGGATCTGTTTCTTGAGACTCCGCAGCAACAAGCCGAGCGCATGTTGCGTCAGCAGCAACGACTCATGGAGATACAAATGCAAGGGGCGGCAGTCCAGCCCTTTGCGCAAAATGTCGTGCCCGCTGCTGTACCTGCAGCTGTGCCCGGGTGCGAATCGGCACCAGAGGCCTATTCCGTACAGCAAGATTCATATGCGCAGGAGCTCGCGTTCGACAAGCGTCGTGCGCGTCGTCGCCGTGTGGGCCAGCGCTTGCGCATATTGGCGATGATCGTGCTCATCCCGTTAGGGCTTGCGGCCATCTTTCTGGCGTCGTATGCCCTCACGTGCATCCTCAACGGCGCATCGCCCAACGAGGTGCTCCAACATCTGTCAGCCCTCGGCCAGCGCCTAGGCGATGTCGTAACAACCATTCGCGCCGGCTGGGAGAGCTAGCGTTTGTAACATTAGGACTTCTAGGGTGTAGGGATTATCGCCACGAGCGGAATTCTTGCATCCTGTTGGTCCTGTCGTGCGACTGAATAGTATTATTGAAGTTGAATAATAATAGGATTTGTTATGTATAAGCAGGATTTAGAGCAGACTCTGTTGGGCATTGACGAAGAGGCAGAGCTGGAAATAGGTCCAAGAGACGACAGGCCGAGCGTTGTATTGGTGGGAGGAAGCGCCTTCATGCTAAACGATGTGACGAATCGTTCGGTTACACATGACATCGATGTGTTTGAGGCGGACAGGTGCCTCCGCGAGATCATAGCTCGATACCCCGAGGTGAATGGTATGGCGGTGGCATATTGTAATCAGATGCCATTCAATTACGAAGATCGTTTGATCCCCTTGGATATTGGGGCGCGTTTTATCAGGTACTTTACGCCATCCTTGGAGGATCTGGCGGTAATGAAGCTCTATGCCTTCCGTCCGAACGACATCATCGATCTTCATAGTCAGGCATTCGTCGACCGACTTGATTGGGGGCTGCTCGAACGGCTTATATTCGACGAGGGAGAAGCACTGGCGTCGTCGCCTTCGGAGCGGAGTTATCAAGAGATGGTCTGCGCATACAGGCAATACAAAAAGGAGGTGCTCGGTTGAATCTGACCTTTGAGGGATTCTTAAAAGGCTATTGCCGAGAGCTATCCGGACAGCAGTCGCTGAGTTTTAGAAAATTGGTTGAGCAGGCGATGACGGATGCGCCGCGCGTGGCGGAGCCTCTGTTTTTGCTCGCTTTGGCGCAAAGAAAAGCCGAATACGTTCTGGGTTTATCCGAGGGCTCGTGGATGGAACGGGATTACCGAGACGTTTTATCCTTGTACGGTCAAGCGGGTAGCATGGCGTCTCTATGCGCCAAAAGTGAGCTCCCTAATCGTTATGCCAACGTTTGGCGTGCGTATAGAGCGGTGAAGGAAAAGCCGGCGGCCGATAGAAGGGTGAACGCCCTGATGAGAAAGAAAACGCTGGAAGCATTGGAGGAATCGGGTGTAACGCGCTATGGCCTCTGCCGTGCTCTGCGCCTGAATAAAGGAAACGTATACGCATACTTGGCCGGTGATGACTCAAAGGTGAGCAGGGAGACGGCGCGCCGCATTATGGAATATGCGGAGGAGAGGGGCGCCCAAGAAGGGGCCGGGCGCCCGGTGCGTATGGCGGGGTAAGATTGATCGCGGTTTTGATTGGTGCTCGATTGGGTTTGTTGGGCGGAGTTTATGTCTGCTATTGATATTGTGCTTGTTGTGATCGCCTTGGTGGCGGTGGGGGTTGCTGTGGCTTGCGCCCTCCAGCTCAAGAGCCTGCGTGCCGAGTTGCGGGAGCGTGGCGACAGTAGCGCGGAAACGCTGACAGCACTCGAGCAGGCCAACAACGCGCTCGATGCCCTGAACGTCGCGCTGGCCGAAACTCGCCGCACGGCCAATGCCATCGCGCAGCAGCAGACGACAGATGCGGCCGTGGAGCAGCAACGTTACCTGACCATCGCACGTGAGTTTTCGCAAGCTGGTGACCGGATGGATGACCTGCGCCGCGAGACGGCCCAACAGCTCGGTGCCAACCGCGAGGGTATCGAGCATCGCCTGGACAAGGTGCGCGAAACGGTCGATGCTCAGCTGGGCGCCATCCGCAAAGACAACAACGTGCAGCTCGATCAAATGCGTGCGACGGTGGACGAGAAGCTCTCCCGCACGCTCAACGACCGACTGTCGGCATCGTTTAAGCAGGTGAGCGACCAGCTCGAGGCCGTGTACAAGGGCCTGGGCGACATGCAGTCCATCGCCACCGGCGTGGGCGACCTTAAGCGCGTGCTGGGCAACGTGAAGGCGCGTGGCATTTTGGGCGAGGTGCAGCTGGGTGCAATTCTGGCGGACATCCTTACGCCCGACCAGTATCTGGAAAACGTCGCCACCAAGCCCGGCGCCTCGGAGCGCGTTGAGTTTGCCGTCAAGCTGCCGGTGGACGAGGGCGATCCCGTGCTGCTGCCGATCGACTCCAAATTCCCGGGCGACGCGTACGAGCACTTGCTCGACGCGCAGGAGTCGGGCGATGCGGAGACCGTGGCGGCTGCGCGCAAGACGCTCGACACCATGGTCAAGCGCGAGGCAAAGGACATTTGTGAAAAGTACCTGAGTGTGCCGGCAACGACCAACTTTGGCATCATGTTCGTGCCGTTTGAAGGGCTGTACGCCGAGGTCGTCAGCCGCTCCGGGCTTATCGAGACCCTGGGCCGCGACTATCACGTCAACGTTGCCGGCCCCAGCACCATGGCGGCCATTCTCAACAGCCTGCAGATGAGCTACCAGACGTTTAGGCTGCAAAAACGCACCGACGATGTACTGCGAGTGCTCTCCGCCGTCAAGGCCGAGCTGCCGCGCTATCAAAAGGCGCTGCGCCGCGCCCAGCAGCAGATCGAGACCGCGGGTAAAACGGTCGAGGGCATTATCACCACGCGCACCAACGTCATGGAGCGCAAACTCAAGGATATCGACGCGCTGGAAGACGCCGACCAAGCCGATGAGATCTTGGGACTCACGCCCGCGGGCCTTTCCACAGACCAAGAAGGCGAGGACTAATTGCAACAAGGCAGCGGGGCACCGGCGCAAACGCGGGCACCCCGCTGCCTTTCACATCGCGCTTGCCTGAAGTGCGCTTTAGTGTGCAACAATGGCGTTTCGCCCTATCAGACGCGAAAGGAAGCCCATGTCTCAGAGAAACACCAGTCCGCTCAGCCGCTCCACCGTGCGTCGCACGCTGCAGCGGTTTTGGGGTGTCACGCGCACGCAGCCGCTGATTGTCTTTCTCTCGGTGTTCTCGTCGGCGGGCTACATCTTTTTGCTGACGTTTGCCAATACCTATGTGATGGCCCTCATTGTCGACCGCGTTCAAGCCGGTCCCGTGGCGGGTGATCAGGTGTTTGAGGTCTTCGGCCCCTATATCCTGGCGCTCGTACTCGTTAACCTGGTGGGCCAAATCCTCTCCAAGCTGCAGGACTACACCGTCTACAAGCTCGAGATTGCGGGCAACTATCACCTGGCGCGCCTGTGCTTCGACACGCTCTCCAATCAATCCATGACATTTCACACCAGCCGCTTTGGCGGATCGCTCGTGAGCCAGACGAGCCGTTTTATGAGCGGCTACACGGGGCTGGTGGACGTGACGGTGTATTCGCTCATCCCCACCATCACCTCGGTTGTCTGCACGGTGGCAGCACTCGCCCCGGTGGTGCCGACGTTTACCGTGATCCTGGTGGGCATCATGGTCGTCTACATCGCGTTTGTCTGGCTTATGTACAAGCGCATCATGCCGCTTTCGGCCGCGACGTCCGCCGCGCAGAACAAGCTGTCGGGCGTGCTGTCCGATGCGGTCACGAATATCCTGGCCGTCAAGACCTGTGGGCGCGAGGACTTTGAGCGCGACCTGTTCGATGCCGCCGACCGCGCTGCGCGCGATGCCGAAACGGTATCGATGCACGCCATGATGCAACGCAACTTTACGACCTCGGGCCTTATCGTTATCACCATGGCCGTGGTGAGTGTGTTCGTCGCGGGCGGCAACGCGTGGTTTGGCATCTCTGCCGGCGCGCTCGTCATGATCTTTACCTATACGTACAACCTCACCATGCGTCTGAACTACGTGAGCTCCATGATGCAGCGCATCAACCGCGCGCTGGGCGATGCGGCCGAGATGACGCGCGTGCTGGACGAGCCGTGTCTGGTGGCAGACGACGAGAACGCCCCCGAGCTCAAGGTGAGCGAGGGCGCGATTGATTTTGAGCACTTGAGCTTTGCATACCGTGATGCCGCGGCGGGCGAGAGCGTGTTCGACGACCTGACGCTCCATGTGGCGGCGGGCCAGCGCGTGGGCCTGGTGGGCAAATCGGGCTCGGGCAAGACGACGCTCACCAAGTTGTTGTTGCGCCTGGACGATGTACAGGGCGGCCGCGTGCTCGTGGACGGCCAGGACGTCTCGCGCTGCACGCAGCAGAGCCTGCGCCGTCAGGTTGCCTACGTGCCGCAGGAGGCGCTGCTGTTCCATCGCTCCATTCGCGAGAATATCGCCTACGGCCGCCCTGACGCCACCGACGAGCAGATCCGCGAGGCTGCGCGCCTGGCCAACGCGACCGAGTTTATCGACCGCCTGCCCCGTGGCTTTGACACCATGGTGGGCGAGCGCGGCGTTAAGCTTTCGGGCGGCCAGCGCCAGCGCGTGGCCATCGCCCGTGCCATTCTCACTGACGCGCCGATTCTGGTGCTCGACGAGGCGACGTCTGCCCTCGACAGCGAGTCCGAGGCGCTGGTGCAGGAAGCGCTCGAGAACCTGATGCGCGGGCGCACCTCCATTGTGGTGGCGCATCGCCTGTCCACCGTGGCAGCGCTCGATCGCATCGTGGTGTTGGCCGACGGCGAGATTGTCGAAGATGGCACGCATGCTCAGCTCGTCGAGGCGGACGGCGAATACGCAAGCCTGTGGAGCCGCCAGACCGGCGCATTTTTGGAGGCTTAAGGCCCCCGTACGTGGGACAATCGTTTTCGTGAAGTTATGTTTCTGCCGAGCCGAGGAGTCGTTATGCCACGCGAGACCAATGCCGCCAAACGCGAGCGCGCCATCGAGGTGTGCGAGCGCCTTAACCGTCGCTATGGCCCGGTCGAGTGCTTCTTGGACCACGAGAATCCCTTTAGGCTGCTCATCGCGGTACTGCTCTCGGCTCAAACGACCGACGCGCAAGTCAACAAGGTGACGCCGCGGCTGTTTGCCCAGTGGCCCACGCCCGAGGCCATGGCCGGGGCGAGCGTGGCTGACGTGGCAGACACCATCAAGTCACTCGGCTTCTACAAGAGCAAAGCCAAGCATGCCGTCGAGGCCGCGCAGATGATCGTCGCCGACTATGGCGGCGAGGTGCCGGCCGACATGAAGGAACTCGTGAAGCTGCCGGGCGTGGGACGCAAGACGGCGAACATCGTGCTCAACGTGGGGTATGGCATCGTGGAGGGCATTGCGGTGGACACGCATGTCAACCGCATTGCGCACCGCCTGATGCTGAGTCCCAAGACGCATGCAAAGGAGCCGCTCAAGACCGAGCAGGATCTGCTCAAGATTTTGCCGCACGAGTATTGGGAGTCGGTTAACCATCAGTGGATCACCTTCGGTCGCGAGATCTGCGACGCCCGCAAACCCAAGTGTGACGAGTGCCCGCTGGCAGATTTGTGCCCCAGCGTGCGCGTAGCGGGGTAGGGCGGAACGCATCTTCGTCTGGCGTTTTTTGCGGGGCTGGGTTTGCCCTTGAGCCGGAGTCCTCTCCATGCGCTACCATGACAGTCAATGTATTTGACGTACGACCCGCCGAGCTTGCCCCGGCGGGCTTTTGGCGTTGCAATGCCGGAGGAACAGCATGCTCATTCACCGTATAGCCGCGCAGCTCTACACTGCCGAGGCGCTGCAGACCGTCGAGGCCGGACTCGATGCCGGCGAGGACGTGACGCTGGCTGTGTCGCAGTCGGGCCGCACGCTTATGGCGGCCGCCCAGTTTGCGCGCCGTCCGCGCCCGACGGTCTACATTGTGAGCGGCGAGGACGCGGCCGATCGCGCCGCGCGCAGCCTTGCCGCCTACGTGGGCCTGGCGCACGTGTGCCGTTTTCCCGAGCGCAAGGACTATCCGTGGCGCGAGCAGGCGCCCGACGACGCCGTGGTGGCGCAGCGCTGCGAGGCTCTGGGGCGCATCGTGCGCGGGGACAACTGCATCATGGTCGCCTCGGCTCGCGCGCTGCTGCGCTGCGTACCGCCGGTCGAGAGTCGCTATTGGGAGTCCACTACTTTTGCGGTGGGCGAGGAGATTCCTTTTGACGAGGTGCCGCAGCGCCTGGTGGGCATGGGCTACACCAATGCCGGCGCCGCCGACGCGCCCGGTCTGTTCCGCGTGCACGGCGACACCGTCGAGGTGTTCCCTGCACAGGAAAAGGCACCCGTGCGCATTGAGTTCTTTGGCGACGAGATTGACCGCATCCGCCGCATGGTGAGCTCAACGGGGCAGACCATCGGCAACGAGGACAGTATCGAGATCTTCCCCTGCCGTGAGCTGGCGCTTACCGACGATGCCGTTCACAACATGCACGTGGCGCTCTACCGCGCAAGCCAGGACGACAGCAAACTGGCAGCGCTGCTCGAGATGGTGGATGCGCGCATCGTCACGCCCGAGCTCGATCGCTTTTTGCCGGTGATGTACGGCCAGACCGTGAGCCCGCTGTCACACGTGAGCGGCAAGGCGCTCGTGGTACTGTCCGAGCCGCGCTCGCTGTTCGACGACTGCCTGCGTGCCTACGAGGATATCGAGGCCCGTGCCGGCGAGGCGGGGGTCGACCGTCTGGACGGCCTGTATGTACGTGCCCAGCAGCTCGATTTTGGTGCCCAGCAGCGCTTGAACTATGTGAGCCTCATCCGTGCCGGCGGTGCGGTGACGGCAGAGCTCAAGATTGAGCAGCCGGCCATCGCAGGCTCGGACAACCGTTTTATGACGCGTATCCAGGAGGTTGTGGGCAAGCGCTATGCCTGCGTGTTTGCCATCCCCGACCGCGGTGCGCGCGAGTCGATGGAGCTCACCTTTGGCGACGAGGGCATTACCTTTGAGGAGTCGCTGACGGCAGCGCCCGAAAACGCCGGCGTTATCGGCGAGCGCGTGCGCGTGGCAGCGGCGGATTCCGCCGACCGTGCCGCACGCCAGGAGGCCCATGCTTCCATTCGCGAGCGTAAGGCGGATGCGCTCAACGCCCGCTCACTCGAGGCGGGCGCCGCGCAGGCTGCCGCCGGTGCCGCCGTGCCCACCATCTCGCGCGGACGCGTGACCTTTGTGGATGCCGCCCTGCCGCAGGGCGTGGTGGTGCCCGATGCCAACCTAGCCGTGTTCTCGATCGCCGACCTCAACGCCCGCATGGACGCCAACCGCGCACGCAGCCGCCGCAAGGTGGACATTACGCAGATCACCTTCCCGTTTAAGCCGGGCGACTACGTGGTGCACGCCACTCACGGCATCGCGCTCTTTAGCGAGATCGCGCGCCAAGAAGTGGGCGGCAAGGAGCGCGACTACTTTTTGCTGGAATATGCCGACGGCGACAAGCTCTACGTGCCGTTGGAGCAGATCGACCGCATCACGCGCTATGTTGGCCCCGACGGTGATAAGCCGCGTCTGACCAGACTCAACACCGCCGACTGGACGCGTGCCACCAACAAGGCGCGCAAGAACGCCAAAAAGCTGGCGTTTGACCTGGTCGACCTGTATACGCGCCGCTCGTCGATTACCGGTATCGCCTGCCCGCCCGACACGCCCGAGCAGATCGAGATGGAGGAGAGCTTCCCCTACGACGAGACGCGCGACCAGCTGGACGCCATCGCCGACATCAAGGCCGACATGGAGGCGCCCAAGCCCATGGACCGCCTGCTGTGCGGCGACGTGGGTTTCGGCAAGACCGAGGTTGCCCTGCGCGCGGCGTTTAAGTGCGTGGACTCCGGCCGCCAAGTCATGGTGCTCTGCCCCACGACCATTCTGGCCCAGCAGCACTACGAGACGTTCTTTGAGCGCTTTGCCCCGTTTGGCCTGGAGGTCGAAGTGCTCAGCCGCTTCCGCACCCCGGCGCAGCAGAAGCGCGCGCTTAAGGCGTTTGCCGAGGGCACGATTGATGTGCTCATCGGCACGCACCGTCTGCTTTCGGCCGACGTGAACCCCAAGAACCTGGGCATGGTGATCATCGACGAAGAGCAGCGCTTTGGCGTGCAGCACAAGGAGCAGCTCAAAAATCTGCGCGAGCAAATCGACGTGCTCACGCTCTCGGCAACGCCTATTCCGCGAACCATGCAGATGGCCACGAGCGGCGTGCGCGACATGAGCCTGATCACCACGCCGCCGACTGGGCGTCGTCCCGTGATCGTGCACGTGGGGGAGTACGACCCCGACGTGGTGAGCGCGGCGATTCGCCTGGAGGTGGGTCGCGGCGGTCAGGTGTATTACGTGTCCAACCGCGTCAAGACCATCGACGACGCCGTGGCGCGTGTGCACGAGGCCGCGCCCGAGGCGCGCGTGGGTGTGGCGCACGGCAAGATGAGCCCGCGCGAGGTCGAGGACGTGATGATCGAGTTCGCGACCAAAAAGATCGACGTACTCATCGCCACGACCATCGTGGAGAGCGGCATCGACAACGCGACCGCCAACACGCTCATCATCGAGGACTCGCAGCGCCTAGGTCTGGCGCAGCTCTACCAGCTCAAGGGCCGTGTGGGCCGCTCTGCCACGCAGGCCTATGCGTACTTTATGTTCCCGGGCGAGCTGCCGCTTACCGAGGAGGCCACGGCACGCCTGACTGCACTTTCCGAGTTCCAAGACCTGGGCAGCGGCATGCGCATCGCCATGCGCGACCTGGAGATCCGTGGTGCCGGTTCGCTCATGGGTGCCGAGCAGCACGGCAACCTGTCGAGCGTGGGCTTTGACCTGTTTACGCAGATGCTGGGCCAGGCCGTGGCCGAGGCGCGCGGCGATGACGACGCCGGCGTGGAGGCGGCGAGCGTGGGCATCAACCTGCCGGCCGACTACTTCTTGTCCGAGGAGTACCTGCCGGCGGTGGATCAGCGCGTGCTCGTGTACCGTAAGCTCGCAGCGGCCGAGGACCTGGAGAGCATCGATGAGGTGCAGGAAGAGACCGAGGCCGCGCATGGCGAGCTGCCGCTGGCGGGACTCAACCTGTTCAATCGCGCACGAATCCGCATTCGCGGCGAGCGCCTGGGGCTCGAGAGCGTCACACTCAGTGGCGGTCGCATCACCTTTTTGGGCGTCGAGGTGCCCAAGAAAGTGGCCTTTGAGCTTAAGACCCGCTATGGCGCGGTGAACTTCCCCAAGAGCCGCAAGCTGTCGGTGCCCTACAAGGCGGGCGCCGGTGCGGGCAGCGGCCTGGGTCGTGGCCTCGACGCCAACGACGGCACCGGTCCCGTGGCCGCGGCGCTCATGCTGCTGCAGCAGCTGGGTGCGAGCGACGACGACTAACGGGTCGACGCTGCAAACGCCCCATTTGGGCAATCTGACCCTCACTCGTCGGTCGCGTACGCAAGTACGCTTCCCTCCTCCTTCGGGCCACCTTGCCACAAATGGAACGTTTTCGCTTACTTATGCTCAACCTGTAAGGGTATTTACGGGACAAAGCCATCTTCGTCTCACCCACATTGCAGGTTGACCGCCCTTCGCCCGACCGAAAGGAAAGCATGTTCGGATACATCTATAAGAAAGATGTCGCCATTATCGCGGTTGTCCTGTGTCTTTGTCTGGGCGTGGGCAGTTTCTTCGATTATCAGATCTCGAGCGCGCTGTTCAATATCGGCAGCATGTACGGTCGCTTTATCGAGGCCGCCGGCGAGCTGCCGTTCGAGCTGACGGCGAGCGTCGCGGGCGTTATGCTCGTACGCGCGGTGCGTCCCGACTCCAGGGGGAGCAAATGGCTCGCCGTGCTCGGCATTCTCGTCAACGTTGGCCTGGCCGGCTACGAGATCGTTTCGTCCCTGCGGGTTGGCGGCAAACTCATCGCGGTTCAGTTGGTACTGACGTTTGCGCTGGTGATCGCCGCCAACCTTATCGTCTATCGCCTCACGCGCGCGACTGAGCCCGACGAGCTTACGCGCTGGGCGTTGATGGTGCTTGCCGTGTGGGTCGCTCAGGCCATTATCCTCAACGTGATCGTCAAGCCGCTGTGGTCGCGTCCGCGCATGCGCGTGATCGAGGTCACACCGGGGCTCAATTTTCAGCCGTGGTGGGTGATCGGCAACCCCGACAAGTGGAGTTATATTGCGGCCGGCGTAATCAAGGACGGCTTTAAGTCGTTCGCGAGCGGGCACACCGCGCATGCGGCGATCGGTCTTATGCTCGCCGGACTTCCCGCGGTGGCCTTTAAGGAAAAGCCCTCGCGCCGGCGGGTGGTCTTTTGGACGGCGGCTGTGGTCGCGGCGCTCGTCGCCTTTGGCCGTATCGTGATCGGGGCGCACTTTTTGAGTGACGTGAGCTGCGGCTTTGCCCTGGTGCTGGCGCTTGAGTGCCTTGCCGCGCACATTGCCTATCCGCACGGCGTACAATAGCCCCGTTTGAATCATCTGGCCGATACCCGGTAAGAGAGGATTGCCATGCTCGCGTTCAACAACGACTATTCCCACGGCGCACACCCAGCGGTGCTGCAGGCGCTCGTCGACACCAATATGGAGCCGCAGCCCGGCTACGGTACCGATGCACATACCGAGCGTGCCAAGCAACTTATTCGCGAGGCCTGCCAGGCGCCTGACGCCGACGTGTTTTTCCTGGTGGGCGGCACGCAGGCTAACGCGACGGTGATCGACATGCTGCTTGCGCCGTACGAGGGCGTCGTTGCTGCCGAGACTGGCCACGTTGCCTGCCACGAGGCGGGCGCCATCGAGTTTGGCGGCCACAAGGTGCTCACCATCCCCGGCTACGAGGGCAAGATGCACGCCGAGGACCTCGAGAACTATATCCAGGTGTTCTACGAAAACGAGAGCTACGAGCACACGGTGTTCCCGGGTGCCGTGTACGTGAGCCTATCGACCGAGTACGGCACGCTGTACTCCAAGGCCGAGCTCGCGGCGATTCACGCAGTGTGCCAGAAGCGCGAGATTCCGCTGTTTGTGGATGGCGCCCGCCTGGCCTATGCGCTGGCGGCCGATGAGTGCGACATTACCCTGCCCGAGCTGGCGCAGCTGTGCGACGTGTTCTACATCGGCGGCACCAAGTGCGGCGCGCTCTGCGGCGAGGCTGTGGTGTTCTGCGGCATGCGCGCCCCGGCGCATCCCATTCCGCGTATTAAGCAGCACGGCGCGCTGTTGGCCAAGGGCCGCCTGACGGGCGTGCAGTTTGAGGCGCTCTTTACCGACGGCCTGTATTTTGAGATTGGCCGTCAGGCGATCGAAACCGCGCAGGCGCTTCGTCGCGTGCTGCACGAGCACGGCTACCGGTTCTTCTTGGAGACGCCGACTAACCAGCAGTTCGTGATTCTGCCCAACGAGGACATGGCGCGCATTCGCGAGCATGCGGCGATTGAGTACTGGGAAAAGTACGACGAGACCCACACGGTGGTGCGCTTTTGCACCAGCTGGGCCACGACGCAGGAGGATATCGACGCGTTGGCGGCTGTCCTGTAGCCTGATGTAATGACGGGGGGCCGCCTTGCGCTGGGTTTGGCGCAAGGCGGCCTCTGTTTTTGAGGGGGAAGGGTTGTATGACCGAGATGTCCGAGCCGACGATTCGCCTGGCGACGCCCGATGATGCGCCGGCGTTGCTTGCCATCTATGAGCCGTATGTGCGCCAGACGGCGATTACCTGCGAATACGAGGTGCCGAGCGTTGAGGAGTTCGCCGGGCGTATTGAGCGTACGCTCAAGCGCTATCCGTATTTGGTGATGGAGTTGGACGGGCGTCCGGTAGGCTATGCCTACGTGAGTCCGCTTAACAGCCGCGAGGCATACGACTGGTCGGTCGAGACGTCGATCTACCTGGCACGCGATGTGCGCCATGGCGGGCTGGGTCGCAAGCTGCACGATGCGCTCAAGCAGTGCCTGATCGCGATGGGCATCACCAATATGTGCGCGCTCATCGCCGTGCCGCACGACAAGGACGACGAGTATCTAACGCACAATAGCCAGGACTTCCATGCCCATATGGGATATCGCTTGGTGGGCGCCTTCGATCGCTGTGCCCAAAAGTTCGGCCGCTGGTACGACATGTGCTGGATGGAGTTGGTCCTGGCCGAGCGCACGCCCAACCAACCCAAACCAACCTGGTTCCCCGATCTCTCCAAACCTACCATTTAGGGACAGGTTAGCCGATGGGCTCGGTGTATTTGGCGCGGTCGGTACGTTGGATGCGCTTGGAGACATGGAGCGGGCGGCCGTCGGTGTCGTAGACGTAGTCGGTGATCAGGATCAGCGCCTGCCCACGCTCAACGTTGAGCAAAAACGCCTCGTTTTGCGAGGCATAGCACACCTCAAAGGTCTTGTGCCCCTGTGCCGGCGCGCGATGGAATTCTTGGCGCAGCGTGGCGTAGAGCGAACCGTTGATATCGCGGTCGATGAGTGCCTCGAAGCTTGGTGGCAGATAGGTGGTCTCCAGGCACAGCGGCGCATCGTCCAGATAACGCAGGCGGACAAGTTTGACGAGCTTGCTGCCCACGGCGGCATCAAAGAACTTAGCTATGCTGCCGCCCGCCTTGGTAAAGCCCGAGTCCACCGTGCGCGTGGTGGGCTTCATGCCCTGGCCTTCGACCTGCTTGGTATAGCTCGAAAACACCAGGTTGTTTTCGTGGAGCGCGGGCGTGTCGGCCACAAAGGCGCCGCGCCCGCGCTCGGTGCGCACCAGGCCCTCATCAACGAGTACCTTAAGGGCGTGGCGCACGGTGCTGCGCGACAGCCCCGATTCGTCCATGAGTTCCATCTCGGACGGCAGCTTGTCTCCGCGTGCGTAGATACCGGCGGCGATGCGGTCACGCAACATGCCCGCCAAGCGCTCGTATTGGCTCAGTTTCTTTTTAGACGAAGCGTTCATGTGATCAACCTGTATCTAACTTGTATGCGAGTCTAATCAAGCATGTATTCAATACAACAACAAAACTGCTGGTAACGAGAAGTCGAAAACCTTACCAGCAGAATTTCTAAGTCAAATATAGCATACAACTAGTCGACATAACCAAAACATGTATGTAACTTGTATGCCATCGAGAGCATCAAACGAGAAGAAAGGCTGATGCACGATGACTACTCAGGAACAGGTTAAGGATGTCGTCTCCCAGGTTTTGGCTGACAAGGCAGACAAGGGCGGCATCAAGCGCGTCGTGTGGATTGGCGCCGGCGGATCCAACGGCGGCAACTATCCTGCCCAGTACTTTATGGAGCACGAGGCCACGCAGGTCGTGAGCTCCAGCTACACCAGCAACGAGTTCGTGCACGCAACCCCCGCCTACGTTAACGAGAACACCCTGGCCGTCGTCGTGTCCATGCGCGGCACCAAGGAGACCATCGTCGCCGCCCAGGTCGCCAAGGACCACGGCGCCAGCACCATCGCCATCTATGTTGACGAGTCCGGCCTCACCGAGGTCTGCGACTACAAGATCCAGTACGACAGCTTGGCCGTCGACGAGTCCTGCATGGGCCGCACCAACTCCGCCGTCGTGACCATGATCGCCATGGAGCTTACGCAGCAGACCGAGGGCTATGCCGAGTACGAGACCGCTATGGCCGCGTTCGACTTGGTCGACCCCATCTATCGCAAGGCCGTCGAGTACACCCGTCCGCTTGCTGCCAAGTGGGCCGAGCAGAACGCCGACAAGCCCTGCATCAACGTCATGGCTCAGGGTCCGCTCTTTGGTGCCGCCTACGTCTTTAGCATCTGCAACGTGCAGGAGATGCTGCAGATTGACTCCTGCACCATCAACACCTGCGACTTCTTCCACGGTCCCTTCGAGATCCTGGACAAGCGTACCTCGCTGTTCCAGCTCATCAGCGTCGGCCGCAGCCGCTGCAACGACGAGCGCGGCATCCGCTTCGTCAACCAGTACGGTGGCGAGCGCGTCTATCAGCTTGACGCCAAGGAGCTCGGCCTCAACGACATCAAGGACAGCGTGAGCGAGTACTTCAACCACCTGATCTTTGCCCCGATCCTCAACAACGTGTATATGCGTGCACTCTCTGCCGTTACTCACAAGGACTACATGACGCGCCGCTACATGTGGAAGCTTGAGTATTAGTTACGCGGTTTTACCAAACCGCGTAACGGCTCGACGCTGCGCGGGCCGCATTTGGGCAATCTGACGTTCAACTTCAAGGGCGCGACCAGAAGGTCAGCGCCCTTTCGTTTCACGTCACCTTGCCTCAAATGCGGCCCGCTCGCTGACTTATGCTCAACCAGCGGCGCCTTAGACGTTGGGAATGTTCCTTTTCTGCCGGCAGTTGGGGACAGTCCTAGTCGTTGGGGGGCGTTCTTGAATGACCAGTCATTTAAGTGCGTCCCCAATGACTACCCAATGAGTATGTGGGGAGTAGATTTTTCCGCTCGCCGATTTATGTCTTGAAATTTGTATATAACGACTATAACGTAGTGTGAAACATATTGGAAACAATACCGAGGAGGCTGCGTTGAAGAAAAGCAATCTGGGCTATGTGCTGGTGCTGATCGCCGCGCTTATGTGGGGCAGCATCGGAATCTTTGTAAAAGGCATCTCGGCCCTGGGTGTTTCGTCTCAGAGCATGGCGGCCTTTCGCCTGTTGTCGGGTGCCGTCTTAATGGCTCCGGTCTTGGCGTTCATGGGTTGCCAGGGAGGCGATCGTGAGGGAAAAGCATCGGGTCCCCTGGCACTGTTCAAGGCGAGTCCTAAAGAGCTTGTTCCCTGTGCGCTTCTTGGCATTATCGGCCTCGCCACCGCTAACACGCTTTATTACGAGTGCATGGGCGAGGTGGGCATGTCCACGGCCTCGGTGCTGCTCTACACCTCGCCGGTGTTTGGCGTCATGCTCGGCCGCGTGCTTTATCGCGAGGATGTGACTCCCAACAAGCTCGTTGCCATCGCTTTTAATATCGGTGGCTGTGTACTTGCAGTGACCAATGGCGACCTTTCCGGTTTCCATTTTTCGGTTTGGGGCGTCACGTCGGGCGTGATTGCGGGCTTTTGTGGCGCGTCGCTTGCGGTGTTTAGCCGGATAGCAACCAAGACGGTCCACCCGCTGGCTGTCACGTTTTGGGGCCTTGTTTTTGGCGGTGCGGTTATGGCGGCTATCGCGTCTCCGTGGCCAGATGTCGCCGCGGCAATGTCGCCACAGCTGCTGCTGCTGTTCTTTGGTTTTGGACTCATCCCCACGGCCGTGGCCTATGTCTTATATATGCAGGGTCTGTCCATGGGGCTCGAGACGTCGAAAGTTCCCGTCGTAATGTCATTCGAGACGGTCGTCACCGTACTGCTGGGCATTGGTGTCTACGCCGAGCCCGCCGGCGCGATCAAGGTCCTGGGCATCGTGCTGGTGCTCGCGTCCATCCTGATCATGAACACCGACTTCTCCAGGCTGCGCAACAGCGTCATTGTCAAACGTATTGTCGAGAGCATGACCTTTAAGCCCAACGCGTGGTGGACCGAAAAATCTCAGGACATGGATCTGTTTAAGGAACGCACCGGCATCGCGCTGGAACCCACCGTGCAGGAAAGCCCCTGGTACTTCGTGCGATAGAGGATTGCGTGCAGAGTCTGACCTGGGGTTATCCAGCCAGCGCCGGCCTACCCGGCCCAACGTTTCAAGTACGTTAAACCCGTCAACGGTCGATTTTCACCCGCGAACGGTCTTTATACTAATTAGCAATATCCGCAACGTATAAGACGTTATAATGACCATAACGAAAAGGAGGAGGCAAGATGAATCAGATCATTCTCGCATCTCATGGCGGCCTGGCCGCAGGCGCCAAAGACACGCTCGAGATGGTTCTCGGCGACGTGTCGAACGTCCACGTCGTGTCGCTTGCTCGTGACGACAAGGAGCCCATCACCAATAAGGTCGAGGCTATGATCGCCACGTTCAACGCGGACGACACCGTCTATGTGCTGACCGATATGCTCGGCAGCTCGGTCAACAACAGCATGGTCGAGCTTTCCAAGAACGGCACGAAGTTCACGGTTGTCAGCGGTTTCAACATCCCGCTGGCGCTCACGCTCGCTATGAGCCCCGCCCCCGTCAAGGGTGCCGAGCTCGCGGCCCTCATCAACGAGGCCCGCACCGGTCTGACCAACCCCAACGCTCCGGTCGAGGTTGCCGCAGCCCCCGCTAAGAAGGCTAAGGCGCCCCGTCACAGCTCCGGTCCCGCCAAGATCGTCCTCGCACGTCTTGACTACCGTCTGCTGCACGGCCAGGTCGTCTTTACCTGGACCACCAAGGTTCAGGCCGAGCGCATCATCGTCGTCGACAACGCTGCCGCCAACGATGACATCAAGAAGGGCGCTCTTAAGCTGGCCAAGCCCCAGGGCGTGCGCCTGAACGTCTTCACCGTCGAGCGTGCCCTTGCCAAGATGGACAAGCTCAACACCCTCGGCGAGCGCGTCATGTTCGTCTTTGGTAACACTGCCGAGATGCTGCAGTTCTGCCAGGGCTACAAGCTCGACGCCATCAACCTGGGCGCCACCGCCAACCACGACGGTGCCGATCAGGTCGGCGGCAAGGACAGCTCCGTCTTCCTCGACGCCACCCAGAAGGCCGACGTCAACCAGCTGCTCGACATGGGCATCAAGCTCTATGTCCAGCAGACCCCTACGTATCAGAGCGTCGACATCGACGCCAAGCTGTAATCAACCAGGCTTTTGCCTGACTGAAAGGAGAAGGGTATGAATACGTTCATCAGTGCGGTGCTCGTCGGCCTTGTCGGCGTGTTCTGCATGTGGGACTCCCGCCTGCTCGGTCGTCTTAACTTCGAGCAGCCCCTCGTTGGCGCTACGCTCGTCGGTCTGCTGCTGGGCGATGTGCCCACCGGCCTTGCCGTCGGTGCCGCCGTCGAGCTCGTGTCCATGGGCCTGGTGCAGGTCGGCGCCGCCGTTCCGCCTGATATGGTCCTGGGCGGCATCGTGGCCGCTGCCTTTGCGTGCCTGACCGATGCTTCCGCCGAGACCGCCATGACGATCGCCATCCCGGTTGCCGTCCTGGGTCAGCTCCTCGGCATCGTGTTCCGTTCCATCATCGCCGCCCTCACCCATGTGGCCGATAGCGCGATCGATAACGGAAAGTTCAAGACCGCCTACCGTATGCACATCTGCGCCGGCTCCGGTCTGTACGCTGTCATGTACTTCCTGCCGATCTTCCTCGCCGTCTTTGTTGGCACCGACCTGGTTCAGGCCATCGTCAACATGGTTCCCGAGTGGCTGTCCACTGGTCTTAACGTTTCGACCAAGATCATGACCGCCTACGGCTTGGCTCTGCTGCTCACCATGATGATCAAGAAGGGTATGACTCCGTTCCTGTTCATCGGTTTCCTGCTCGCCGCTTACCTCAACCTGTCCGTCATCGCGGTCGCTCTGATCGGTGTGTGCCTGGCTGTCGTCTTCATGGGCTTCAAGTTCAACGGTTCCCATGCAGCCGCCGGTGTCGATTCCGACTACGATCCGCTCGAAGACGACGAAGACTAAGGAGGAACACACTATGGCAACCGCAACCAAGGACGTGTCCCTGAACAAGAAGGTCAGCCAGTTCTTCTGGCGCTCCTGGGCCATCCAGGCTTCTTGGAACTACGAGCGTCAGATGAACATGGGCTTCCTCTACGGCATGGTTCCCACGCTCGATCGCCTCTATCCGGATGAGTCCGACCCCAAGCAGCTCGCTGCTAAGAAAGAGGCTTACCACCGTCACATGGCGTTCTACAACTGCACCCCGCAGACGAGCGCTTTCATCCTGGGCCTCGCTGCCTCCATGGAGGAGGAGTACGCCAAGGATCCCGAGAACTTCGATCCCGATTCGATCAACGCGGTCAAGACCTCCCTCATGGGTCCGCTTTCCGGCATCGGTGACTCCTTCTTCCAGGGCACCATCCGCGTTATCGCCTTTGGCCTGGGCGTTCAGCTGGCTCAGCAGGGCTCCATCATGGGCCCGATCCTGGCCATGCTCATCTCCATCGTCCCCTCTGTGCTGATCACTTGGTTCGCAGCCAAGATGGGCTATCAGGGCGGCCACGAGTACCTGAGCAAGCTTCAGGGCGGCGACCTCATGGAGAAGCTCATGTATGTCTGTGGCATCGTGGGTCTTATGTCCGTGGGCGGCATGATCGCCACGCTGATCGGCGCCACTACCCCGCTGCAGTTCGCTGAGGGTACCGTCGTTATCCAGGACATCCTGGACGGCATGATGCCCCAGATGATCTCCCTTGGCCTCACTGGCCTTATGTACTGGCTCATCAAGAAGAACGTCAACACCGGTTGGCTTCTCGTGATCGCCATCGTGGGCGGCATCGCCCTCTCCGCGGCCGGCATCCTGGCCTAGTCGCGACTAAGCGCCTAACCGCTTTCCCCCGGGGGCCTGCCTGGCATCCCATACCCCAGGCAGGCTTCCATCCCTATACGTGACAAAGGGCAGCCCCTTTGTCATATCCTCAACGGGCCGGCGACTCGGTCCAAACCACGGTAACCCTGCGAGCGCCCGGCAATGTGGCGCCGCAAAAATCGAAAGGAATGTGTCAGATGTACGAGATCGACCTTAACCTCCCTAAGCAGATCGTCGCTGACGTCCTGTCCAACCACGAGATCCACAGCGTCGCCTTCGTCGGCTGCGGCGCTTCCATGTCCGACCTTTACCCCGCCAAGTACTTCCTGGCCAACAACACGGACAAGCTGAACGTTCAGATCTTCACCGCTAACGAGTTCAACTACGACACGCCCTCCTGGGTCAACGAGCACACCTTCGTGATCACCTGCTCCCTCGGTGGCTCCACGCCCGAGACCGTCGAGGCCAACAAGACCGCCAAGAAGCACAACTGCCCGGTCGTCTCCCTCACCAACAAGGCTGGCTCCGCTCTGACCGTCGACGCCGACCACGTCATCGTCCACGGCTTCCACGCCAACTACGCTGCCAAGTGCGAGAAGCCCGGCTATGCCATCGCTCTTGCTCTCGAGATCCTTCAGCAGACCGAGGGCTATGACCACTACGAGGACATGATCACCGGCCTCACCAACATCTTCGATCTCTGCGAGAACGCCGCTCAGCACTGCAAGAAGCTCGCCAAGAAGTTCGCCGAGGACTTCAAGGACGACAAGATGATCTACTTCATGGCTTCCGGTGCCTCCGAGAAGATGGCCTACTCTCACGCCGCCTTCCTGTTCACCGAGATGCAGTGGATCGACGCCGCCGCCTACAACACCGGCGAGTACTTCCACGGCCCGTTTGAGGTTTCCACCGAGGGTAAGCCCTACGTCTTCTTCATGTCCGATGGCGCTACCCGTCCGATGGACGCCCGCGCCCTCACCTTCCTTGAGCGCATGGGCGCCAAGGTCGCTCTGATTGACTCCAAGGACTACGGTCTGGCTGACGCCGTGCCCGCGAGCGTCATCACCTACTTCAACCCGCTGCTGCACCTCGCCGTTATGCGCGAGTACGGCAACCAGATCGCCGAGGCCCGTCAGCACCCGCTGACCATGCGTCGCTACATGTGGAAGCTTTCCTACTAATCACAAGTAAGTAGACCTTACGGGTTGATTGAAAGGGGATGGGGTTTGCGCCCCGTCCCCTTTTTGCTTTGGGGGCGTGTCTGTCGAGTCATAAAACCCCAGATAAAACCTACCAAAATAAACCTGTCCCTTTTTGGCAGGTGGGAGGAGATGCGTATGATCAAGGCAGTGCTGTTTGATATGGACGGCGTGCTGGTCGATACCGAGTGGTTCTACAACCGTCGCCGCGTGGCGTTTATGGAGGAGAAGGGCTTCCACTTTGACGAGATCCCCGATCTTTCGGGGTCTAACGAGCCCGCCATTTGGGAGGCGCTGGTGCCCGACGATATTGAGCTGCGTGAGCGCCTGCGCGTGGAGTACAAGCAGGTCTACAGCCCGGATCACCCCGTTCCGTATGCCGAGCTGCTCAACGAGCAGACGGAGCCGGTGATACGTGAACTGCACGAGCGCGGCGTGAAGTGCGCCATCGCGAGCTCGTCCTATCGCGAGCTCATTGACGAGCTGGTGGAGATTGCCGGTATCGCCGACGTGCTGGACTACACCATCAGCGGTCACGAGTGCAGTGCGTTTAAGCCCGACCCCGAGATTTACCTGCGTGCCATGGAGGCGCTGGGGGCGGAGCCTGCCGAGTGCCTGGTTATCGAGGACTCGCCTTTGGGCATCGAGGCCGGCAAGCGCTCGGGCGCCCGCGTCCTGGCGCTGCGTCCGCACGAGGGTGTCAACCTCGATCAATCGCGAGCCGATGCCGTTATCGATAATCTGACCGACATTTTGGCCGCTTTGTAGCGTCAATCCGCCGCGAGAAGCACTGATTCACGCGTCTTTTGCCGCGGATTGGCTTTATTTGTCATCTATTTGGATCCGTTTGGCTTCGATTCGGACTAAGTGAGTAGGCTTTTTGGTGCAGGACGAGCACAAAGCGCATCTGCTCTAGTAAAACCGCAGGTCACAGGGGTGGCGGTTTTGGGTGTGCTCTGCAGGTCGCGTAAAGTCTACTCACTTGTAATTTGGGCCTTTGGTCGTGGGGTTGCTGGTCCCGCTTTGGTTGTCGGGAGAGGGTGAATTGAAGCGCCCCCGCACGCTCCATGCTACAATCGCGGGCATGCCCCACAACTAGATTTGCCTTCGAAAGGAGCCTCCGTGGCGAACGCCATCGATCAGCTCACGGACCGAGTGCTCGTGCTCGGCCGCCTCACCATCGTCCGCCGCGCCATCACTGCTGTGGCGGTCACCATTTCCGCCGTTCTCCAGACATTTCTGATCCAGGCGTTCATTCAGCCCGCCGACCTGCTTCCGAGCGGTCTTACCGGCGTCGCGGTCCTACTCGATCGCGTTACCTCGCTGGGTGGCGTTCATATCGACATCTCGCTCGGCATGCTCGCGCTCAACATCCCCGTGGCGCTCCTATGTTGGAGCGGCATTAGCAAGCGCTTCGTCATCTTCTCGATGATGCAGGTCGTGCTCTCGTCGCTGTTCCTCAACGTCTTTCACTTCGCTCCATTTTTGGGCGACAAGATCATGCTCATCATTTTTGGCGGCGTGGTCTCGGGTCTGGGCGCTGCCATCGCACTTAAATCCGGCGCATCCACCGGCGGCACCGACTTTATCGCGCTGTGGGTTTCCAACCACACGGGCAAGACCATCTGGGGCGTCATCTTTGGTTTCAACTGCTTTATCCTGGCGATCTTTGGCTTTATGTTTGGCTGGGACAAGGCGGCGTATTCCATCGTGTTCCAGTTTATTTCGACCAAGACCATCGACAGTTTCTATCGTCGCTACGATCGCGTGACGCTGCAGATCACGACGCGTAAGGCAGACGAGGTCATGACTGCCTACGTAAACCATTTTCAGCACGGCATTAGCTGCGCCGAGGTCGTCGGCGGATATAGCCGCGAAAAGATGTACCTGCTGAACACCGTTGTCTCGACCTACGAGAGTCAGGACATTATCAAGCTGGTGTGCGACGTTGATTCCGGCGCCGTGATCAATGTGTTCCACACGCTCAACTTTGTGGGCGGCTGGTGGGGTGGTCATGTCGACGAGCCCATGCCCACGGCCGTTCCCGATCCCGACAAGCCCGCACGCATGGCCAGCAGGCAGGCGCGCCTCAGCGAACAGGACAGCCTGCAGCAGGACGACGGCAAGTAGGGTATTGGCATTTTGCCGGTCCTGCGCAACCCATCCGAACGAGCCTCTCGAAAGCCCCGTTGCTTTCGAGAGGCTCTCGTTTGCCCAGATAAAACCTACCAAAATGAAGCTGTCGCTTTTTGGTAGGGAGGGTGTATCGTTTTATCATTATGAGGTAATATGAAACTAGACGTTATATACGTATTAGTTATTTCGATATTTCGATAAGAGTGATTAGATATGCCTGCGCCCAAAAATGCACCGCTTTACCAGCAGATTTACGACGAAATCAAGGATGCGATCGAGAAAGGTGTTTATGCACCCAAGGAACGTATTCCGTCCGAGCTTGAGCTAGCCGAGCAGTACGACGTGAGCCGCATTACGGTGCGCCGCGCTGTCGAGGAGCTGTGCTCCGATGGCTACCTGGTTAAGCAGCAGGGCCGTGGCACCTTTGTCTCCACGCCGCACATCAACCGTCAGTTTCACGCCTCGACGCTGCAGACGTTTACCGCGCTGTGTGCCGGCAACGGCATGAAGGCCGGTGCGCACGTGATCGATCGCCAGATCGTTCCGGCGCGCCAAAACGAGATGGAGTTCTTTGGCCTGCAGAAGGATGCGCTGCTGCTGCATATCAAGCGCGTGCGTACGGCCGACGGCGAGCCCATCTTTGAGGAGAACATCTTTGTGCCGTTTGATGCCTACCACGAGCTGTTGACGGCCGATCTTGAGGACAAGTCGATTTTTGCCGAGGTCGAGCGTGTTGGCGGAACGCCGATTGTCTCGGTTGGCTACCGCACGGTCGAGGCCGTTCGTGCCAATACCGAGCAGGCGGCCGAGCTGGGCATTGCTCCGCACGATCCGCTGCTCAACCTGCGTGCCGGCTTCACGGGCCCCAATGGCGAGCCGGTCCTGATGGGTAAGCAGTACTACGTGGGATCGCGCTACGTTATGGTCATGTAAGTTACGCGGGTTTACCAAACGCCGTAACCACTTGACGCTGCAAGCCCGCCAGAGCGGCAATCTGCCTTTCAACTTCGGCGGCATGACCAGAAGGTCAATGCCGCCTCGTTTCAAGGCACCTTGCTCGCCCTGGCGGGCTTTCGCTCATATGACCCAATCCGCTGTCAAGAGCCACAATGGCCCCGCCGACCGCTT
>CALIOA010000046.1:0-2255 GCA_938045065.1 uncultured Collinsella sp. | reverse complement strand
TCGCTACCTTAGGACCGTTATAGTTACGGCCGCCGTTTACTGGGGCTTCAATTCATACCTTCGCTTACGCTAAGCACTCCTCTTAACCTTCCAGCACCGGGCAGGCGTCACCCCCTATACATCATCTTACGATTTAGCAGAGAGCTGTGTTTTTGATAAACAGTTGCTTGGGCCTATTCACTGCGGCTGACCATAAGTCAGCGCCCCTTCTCCCGAAGTTACGGGGCCATTTTGCCGAGTTCCTTAACGAGAGTTCTCTCGCTCACCTGAGGCTACTCGCCTCGACTACCTGTGTCGGTTTGCGGTACGGGTAGAGTATAATTAACGCTAGAAGCTTTTCTCGGCAGTGTGACATCACTAACTTCGCTACTAAACTTCGCTCCCCATCACAGCTCAATGTTATAGATATAAGCATTTGACTCATATCACACCTCACTGCTTGGCCAGACACTTCCAATCGTCTGGTTTAGTTAGCCTACTGCGTCCCTCCATCACTATATACTCTAGTACAGGAATATCAACCTGTTGTCCATCGGATACACCTTTCGGTCTCTCCTTAGGTCCCGACTAACCCAGGGCGGACGAGCCTTCCCCTGGAAACCTTAGTCTTACGGTGGACAGGATTCTCACCTGTCTTTCGCTACTCATACCGGCATTCTCACTTCTATGCGCTCCAGCACTCCTCACGGTACACCTTCTTCGCACATAGAACGCTCTCCTACCATACCTATAAAGGTATCCACAGCTTCGGTAATATGTTTTAGCCCCGGTACATTTTCGGCGCAGGGTCACTCGACTAGTGAGCTATTACGCACTCTTTGAATGAATAGCTGCTTCTAAGCTAACATCCTAGTTGTCTGTGCAACCCCACATCCTTTTCCACTTAACAATTATTTTGGGACCTTAGCTGGTGGTCTGGGCTGTTTCCCTTTCGACTACGGATCTTAGCACTCGCAGTCTGACTGCCGACCATAATTCATTGGCATTCGGAGTTTATCTGAGATTGGTAATCCGGGATGGACCCCTCACCCAAACAGTGCTCTACCTCCAAGAGACTTAACATCGACGCTAGCCCTAAAGCTATTTCGGAGAGAACCAGCTATCTCCAAGTTCGTTTGGAATTTCTCCGCTACCCACAAGTCATCCAAGCACTTTTCAACGTGCCCTGGTTCGGTCCTCCAGTGAGTTTTACCTCACCTTCAACCTGCTCATGGGTAGGTCACATGGTTTCGGGTCTACGACATGATACTAATGCGCCCTATTAAGACTCGGTTTCCCTACGGCTCCGTCTCTTCAACTTAACCTCGCATCATATCGTAACTCGCCGGTTCATTCTACAAAAGGCACGCTCTCACCCATTAACGGGCTCGAACTTGTTGTAGGCACACGGTTTCAGGTTCTATTTCACTCCCCTCCCGGGGTGCTTTTCACCTTTCCCTCACGGTACTGGTTCACTATCGGTCACTAGAGAGTATTTAGGGTTGGGAGATGGTCCTCCCAGATTCCGACGAGATTTCTCGTGTCTCGCCGTACTCAGGATACTGCTAGGTATAAAGACTATTTCGAATACGAGGCTATTACTCTCTTTGGCCTACCTTCCCAGGTAGTTCTTCTATAATCTTTAAGTCCACGTTGCAGTCCTACAACCCCGAAGAGTAAACTCTTCGGTTTGCCCTCTTGCCGTTTCGCTCGCCGCTACTAAGGCAATCGCTTTTGCTTTCTCTTCCTGCAGCTACTTAGATGTTTCAGTTCACTGCGTCTTCCTCTACATTACCTTAACAGTAATGAGTGACAGGCATTACCTGCCGGGTTCCCCCATTCGGACATCTCTGGATCATTGCTCACTTACAGCTCCCCAAAGCATTTCGTCGTTAGTCACGTCCTTCATCGGCTTCTAGTGCCAAGGCATCCACCGTGCGCCCTTATTAACTTAACCTTATTTTGGTCTTTCGACCTAACTCATTAAATATTCACAGCGTTTCGGTTTATTTTCTTGTTACTATCTATATGTATTTAATTACATATGGAATTTGATATAGATATTCAATTTTCAATGGACAATACTTGAATCTTTCGATTCAATGGAGCCTAGCGGGATCGAACCGCTGACCTCCTGCGTGCAAAGCAGGCGCTCTCCCAGCTGAGCTAAGGCCCCACAAGACCTCTCAAAACTAAATAAGAAACTCAAGTACATTCCGTTTTTCCTTAGAAAGGAGGTGATCCAGCCGCACCTTCCGATACGGCTACCTTGTTAC
>CALIOA010000045.1:0-1820 GCA_938045065.1 uncultured Collinsella sp. | reverse complement strand
TCGACACCGCCGAGTTCGCGATCCCCGGCCTTGACGACGAGTTCCGCGTCATCGTCTCCCCGTGGATTCTGACGGTGCTCGTGACCGACCGCCTGGCTCGCTACTACGAGACGGTCACCAAGCACAACCTCAAGTATCGTCGCTACTATCACCAGTTCGACTACTAAAGAAAACGGGTGCGGGAACGTGCCGGGCTATTGAGAGGAACACAGAATGAGACAGTACATCATCGCCAGCCATGCGCACTTCGCCACCGGCATCAAGGAGAGCGTCGAGCTGCTCTCGGGCGCTCGCGACAACGTCCACGATCTTTCGATGTTCGTCGATGGCCGCATGGACGTGGCCGAGGAGGCCCAAAAACTGCTGGCAGGCATGTCTGCCGACGATGATGTCGTTGTCTGCACCGACCTCTTTGGCGGTAGCGTTAACAACGAGTTCACCAAGATCGTCCAGACGCGTCCCCGCACGTACCTCGTTACCAACATGAACCTTCCTCTGCTCATCCAGCTGCTGTTCTCTGACGAGTCGGCGCCGGTTGAGGAGACGATTCGCGCCATCGTCGCTGCGGACGATACGCGCGTGAAGTTTGTCAACGATCTTTTGGTCGATGACGAGGAGGAGGAAGAGTTCTAATCCGCAGCACCTACTGACACGCCGTATGACGGCACAAGACCTTTGGGGGGTCACATTATGATTCAGCTACTTCGCGTTGACCATCGCCTGCTTCATGGCCAGGTCGCAGTTTCCTGGGTTCAGGGCCTTGGCTCCAACTGCATCTTCTGCGTGGGCGATAAGGTCGCTAACGACCCGATGTGGAAGATGACGCTCAAGATGGGCAAGCCTGCCGGCTGCAAGCTCGTCATCAAAGATATGGAGCATGCAATCGAAGCTATCAACTCGGGCGTGACCGACAAGTACAAGATGATCATCTGCGTCGCCACTATCGCTGAGGCAAAGCAGCTTGTTGAGGGCTGCCCGCAGATCAAGTCGGTCAACCTGGGCAACACCAAGCCCAAGGACGAGAAGCGTCCCGACGCTCGTCAGGTCTCTCGTCAGATCTTCCTGACCGCGGCCGAGGAAGCCGATGTGCGCGAGATGCTGGATCGTGGCGTTGAGGTCGAGATTCGACCCCTGGCCGATGACCCCAAGGTCGACTGCGCCAGCGTGCTCTAGGCGTTCAATTTCGAAGAGTCTGAGCTCTTCGTAGTGTCCTATATGGAAAGGGGGATGTATGCTTACCCAAGCAATCCTCATCGGACTTATCGCCGCATTTGGTAAGTTCGACTGCCAGCTCGGTACGCTCTACGCGTTCCGCCCCATCGTCCTGTGCCCGCTCGTGGGCCTGGTGCTGGGGGACCTGCAGTCCGGCCTCGCGATCGGTGCGAGTCTGGAGCTGCTGTTCATGGGCTCGATCTCCATCGGCGCCTACGTGCCGCCTGATGAGACGATCGGCGGCGTGCTCGCCTGCGCCTTCGCTATCCAGCTGGGCCAGAGCACCGAGGCAGCCATCGCGCTTGCCATGCCCATCGCCACGCTGTGCCTTGCCATCAAGAACATCCTTAACGCCGCCCTGCCGATCCTGGTCGACCGCGCTGATGTCTACTCCGGCCAGGGCAACCTTAAGGGTGTCTATGCGATGCACTTCCTGATCGGTTTGACCGGTATCATCATGGCGTTCCTGCTGTGCTCGCTGTCGTTCTATCTGGGTGCTGACGCCATCCAGGGCCTGCTCGACTTCATCCCGCCCTTTGTCCTTGCTGGCTTTGGCGTTGCCGCCAACATCCTGCCTGCCATGGGCTTCGCCATGCTCGGCCGCCTGG
>CALIOA010000044.1:0-28642 GCA_938045065.1 uncultured Collinsella sp. | reverse complement strand
GAGTTCCGCACGAGCCGGAGAGCACTTAATGTGCTCTCCGTGCGAGCAGGACTGTAGAGCAGGAAACCTTGTATACGCCCGCCCGCTCCCGAGGGACATCTCTCATGCAAAAACTTTTGTCGGGTAAAGTCCGAGGTCAGTGGCGTTTTATACCGAGAAATCCAAAAAAGTTGAAAATTCATTACAAATTTGCGTTGACTTTAGGTAACTAAAGTTTCATACTCCTTTTCAACCACTGGGGGATGTGAACACGCACGGATCGTTCGCATCATGATTGAAGAGGATTTCTTAGACATGTTCACGCATCAGCTAAACATTATCAGCGTAGTAATTATCTGATGCGGGTTAGCACATACAGCTAGCCCGTACGATAACGGGCGGCTGATGAAGATGAGGGCCGTCGAGCGCAACCGACGGCCCTCATTTTTATGTCTAGGAAGTTCTTTTTAGAGGAGGAAATGTAATGAACGGAGTTTTGCTCATGGTTGTGGCCGCGGCGGTGCTCGCCTGCGGCTATCTGGGCTACGGCCGCTGGCTGGCCAACAAGTGGGGCGTTGACAAAGAGGCCCTCACGCCGGCCAAGCGCATGAAGGACGGCAACAGCTTCTCGCCCGTCTCCGCCTTCACTGCGTTTTCGCACCAGTTCAGCTCGATCTGCGGTGCTGGCCCTGTCACGGGTACGATCGTCGCCATGGCCTTTGGCTGGCTGCCCGTCGTGCTCTGGGTCCTCGTCGGCGGCATCTTCTTTGGCGCCGTCCACGACTTTGGTGCCCTGTACGCTTCGATGAAGAACAACGGCAAGTCGCTCGCTCAGCTCATCGAGAAGTACATAGGCAAGACCGGCCGTCGCCTGTTCCTGCTGTTCTGCTGGCTGTTCTGCATCATCGTCATCGCCGCCTTCACTGACATGGTCTGCAAGACGTTCATGTTCACCCCGGTCGTTGACGCTTCTGGTGCTGCTACCGGTGCCATCGACTTCACCAAGTCCTATGCCGCCGGCTGCGCTGGTACCATCTCCATCCTGTTCACCTTCGTCGCTATCGCCTTTGGTTGGGCCCAGAAGAAGTTCAACCTCACCGGCGCTGCCGAGTTCGTCACCGGCGTTGTCCTCATGGTTCTCATGTTCGCCGTCGGTATGCAGTTCCCGGTCTACTTGGATAAGTTCCAGTGGTTCGCCGTCGTCATGGTCTACCTGGTCTTCGCTGGCGCTATGCCCATCCAGATGCTCAAGACCCCGCGTGACTACCTCACTTCGATCATGATGATCGTCATGATCGTCTGCGCTGTCCTCGGCATCGTCGTCCTGGGCGTCAACGGTCAGGCCACTATCACCGCTCCGGTCTTCACCGGTTTCTCCACTGCCTCCGGCATGATGTTCCCGGTCCTGTTCGTCTCCGTCGCTTGCGGTGCTCTCTCCGGTTTCCACAGCCTCGTTTCTTCCGGCACCTCTTCTAAGCAGGTCGAGAAGGAGCAGGACGCCGTCAAGGTCGGTTACGGCGCCATGATCGTCGAGTCCTTCGTCGGCATCCTTGCCATCATCGTCGCCGGCATCATGTTCTCCGACATGAACACCGCCGGTACCGGCGCCCTCAACGCCGGTGTCGCTTCCACCCCGTTCCAGATCTTCGCCGCTGGCATCTCCCGCGGTATGCAGGCCTTCGGTGTTGACGGCACGCTCGCTACCGTCTTTATGACCATGAACGTCTCCGCTCTGGCCCTGACCTCGCTCGACGCCGTCGCCCGCATCGCCCGCACTTCGTTCTCCGAGTTCTTTGCCCAGACCAACGACGCCCTGGCCATCGAGTCCAAGGCCGGCTACATGAAGGTCCTCGGCAACCCCTGGTTCGCCACGGTCGTCACCCTGCTTCCCGGTCTCGCCCTCGCTTTTGGTGGTTATGCCAACATCTGGCCGCTCTTTGGTGCTTCCAACCAGCTGCTCGGCGGCATGACCATGATCACCCTCGCCGTGTTCTGCAAGTGCACCGGCCGCAAGGGCTGGATGCTCTACGTGCCCGTCGTCTTCCTGCTCTGCTGCACCTTCACCTCGCTGGTCCAGAGCGCCATGGGCTGCATGGCCGCTGTCCAGGCTTACGGCTTCTTCGGCACCATCCCGGCTACCGCCACCACGGCCGCCGTCTCCGTCGCCGCCACCAAGGGCCTGCAGCTTGTCTTCGCCGTCCTGCTGATGGTCCTGGGCCTCATTGTCGCCGTCAACTGCCTCAAGGAGTTCTTCGGCAAGGAGGCTGGCTCCATGCCCGACGAGGAGCCCGAGTGGTCCGAGATGGGCAAGGCCGAGTACGGTCGCGCCGCTGCCGCCGAGGCTCCCGCTGACGCCGAGGCCGTCAAGGCCTAGTCGGTCGGACGGGTTGAATCTCCCATCCATTTGACTCGGAAAGACCGGGTCCGCGACTTCGCGGGCTCGGTCTTTTTTCATGCAAAAGTGGGTGACGCTCGAGTGTGCTCGAGTGTTCTCGCAGATGTTTTGCATGGATAAGGGCGCGCGTTGTACCATATAAACGTATATGTGTACATATGAAAGGGGCCCCGTGGCCAAGACGGTATATTCCGATAACCAAAATAATGTCGATGCCCTGGCTGAGCGTCTGAGCAGCCAGACATCGCTTTCTGCTGAGCGTGCCAAGCTGGTTGCCTACGACCTGCTTTGCCGCAAGGCACTCAAGATTAAGTCGAGCGCGCTGGCGCAGATTTTCCGCTCCGTCGATAAGGAATGTGACACCAAGGCGATGCGCGATGAGCTTATCGCGGCAAATATCGTGACCAAGATCGAGGGTAGCGGCATTAACGGGCGCCCGGCGTTCTATACCATCAATGCCGAGATCCGCGATGCCCAGGAGCAGCCTGCCGAGTCCGTCGAGGATTTTGTCGTCGAGGATTCCGCTGACGTGCCTGCTGTGGAAGAAACTGCTCCGCGTGAGCATGTCGATACCGATGAGTTGCTCGATGAGAACGTCGTGCGTGCCTTTACGGCCAAGGCAGGACGCGGCGGTTTTGGTGGGGGTGGCAAGCGCGATGCGCAGCGCCGCGCCCAGCAGGAGCGCTTCCGTCGCGCCGTTGCTCAAAAGGGCGAGACGGATGCCGAGGCTGTTGAGACCGAGGTTGCTGCCGAGTCGCAGAAGCCCACGAAGGAGCAAAAGCCCGTGGAGGCCCAACAGCCCAAGCGCCGTCGCGGTGCTCACTTTAAGGCTGCACAGCAGGATGCCGCGCGTGAGGTTGAAGAGTCTTCTGAGGTTGCAGACGATGTTGAGGAGTCTGTCAAGAAGGCTCCGGGTTCGTGTCGTCCCGGCCGCGGTTTTGCGGGGCGCGCGTATCCCGTAAGGCGTCAGGAGAAGAGCGAACCGGCTTCGACCACTCAGGGCGAGAAGGACGAGAAGGCCGTTGAGCCGGTGGCTCGCGAGCAAAAGCCTGTTGAGCCGCAGCTTGAGGTTGATGCCGAGGCCAAGGGCCAGCAGCCTACTGATGAGCAGACGGAGCAGGGCGCGTCGAGCAAGCCTCGCCGCCGTCGCCATCGTGGGGGCCGCAGTTCCCATGCCGAGACTGCGGCCGAGAAGACCACGCCGCAGAACGAGGATGCGAAGGCCGAGGTTTCTTCGGGGCAGCCTAAGCGCCAGCCGGCGAAGGAGAGCAAGTCCGTTCGTCCGCAGAAGCAGGCGTCTATGCCGAAGCGCGAGCGCAATTCCCAAGGCGATTCTAAGCGCAAGTCTCAGAGGAAGCCGGAGTCTGCCGCAGCAGATACTGCTGCCCAGCAGCCCAAGTCGGCCGTTCACGGCGAGGCCTCGGCGTTTGCCCTTGCCCGCGTTTTAGGCAGGCAGCTGCTCAAAGTTGTCCCTACGCCCACGGCGCTCTCTAAGATCAAGGAGCAGCAGACACAGATCGTAAAGGTCGAGGGCAAGGACGGCAAAAAGGCTCCGCAGCGCACTCAGCACAACGAGATGTCCAACCGCAAGATTGCCGAGGAAATCGCAATCATCCAGGCTTGGATCGAGCAGAACCGAGGTGCCGATACGCCGGTTGCCTCGCGCCGCCAGCGTGCCTACCAGATCTTTAACGACGAGAAGGCTTTTGACGGCAAGCACGGTGAGCGCTTGATCAGGCGTATGACCGAAAAGGGCATCAGCATGCAGGCGATCAAGGTCGCCCCCAATCGCCCCGTGCACTTTACGGGCTTCTTTACGCTGGGCGCCGACAAGCCGTTCATTATGGTCGAGAACCTGGACACCTACGACGAGATCGTCAAGCTGCTGCGTGGCCGCAAGCACGCCAAGCTCTTTGGCATCAAGGTGGGCGGCGTGATTTTTGGCGGCGGATGCAAGGCGAGCGTCTCGCATGCCCTGGACGATTATCTGGCTGAGATTGGCTATCGCTTTAACTACGTCTACTACGTAGGCGATATCGATCGCGAGGGCGCGCGCATTGTCGAGCAGGCTCGCAATGCCAATGTGGTTGAGATTCGCCTGCATGCCGGCATGTACCGTGCCATGCTCGCCGAGCATAAGCGTCGCGTGAAGGCCGGCGGCGAGTGCGAGCCCGCGGCTGCCAACCAGGGCGTGCCGCAGAACCTGGCGGCGACGATCAAGGATCTGCCCATGGTTACGCGCGTGCAGTTCCGCAACGTGCTGCGCGAGGGCGGGCGCATTCCGCAGGAGATCCTGATGACCGCAGACTATCGGGATGGCGACTCGGGAAGCTTCGACCGCATGCTGAACAACTAAATTTCGCCGGCCCCGGGAGAGCGTGGACACCGGCTTAGGTTTCCTGCTCTACAGTCCTGCTCACGACGGAGGCCACATTAAGTGGCCTCCTGTTCGTGCGGAACTCGCGATAAACCTAAGCCGGTGTCCCCGCTCTCCCGGGACCTGTGGTTACTTGGTTGTTGCATGCGGCTCGCTTTTCGGAACTAGGCTTATATTTTCTAGATGTAAGGCGCTCTTGGTCCTAATGGGCTTGGGGCGCCTGTCTTTTGAAGGTAGATTTTCCCGTGCTGGACGAGAAGTTGTGTTGCCTTGCGGGTTCGAATCCCTCCGCATGCCCACGAAAAAGCGCTCCAGGTTCATAAGAGCCTGGAGCGCTATGTTCTTTGGGGCTGGGACGGAGGGATTCGAACCCCCAACAGCCGGCACCAAAAACCGGAGTTCTACCGTTGAACTACGTCCCAATGTGTGGTGTTGCCCAAAAGCAACCCGTTTAGTTTACCTAATCTGCGAGGGCATCGCAAACGCCATCGAGCAGGCGTACGGCGAGTGTCTGCGCATCACTTGCGGTGAAGGTTCCGTTGTAGCGCGTCATGCCCGTGAGCTCAATGCGGATGCGCGCGGGCTTTTGCTGCGCGGCGACATTGGCGGTGCGGATGCGCTGTGCAAGGTTGTGACACTCGGCAAGGGCGATCGTGGCGCGCGGCGCAGCATCTGCGGGCAGCTCATCGCTTGCGATCTCGAGCACCAGATCCACGTCGGTCGGAACCTCGGAATCGCAAAGCATCATGCCGCTGCTGTCGGTCGTCGCCGTGGCGATGTTCCACATGCGCGATGCAACGCTGCGTGCGATGGGGTCCTCACCGATGACGGCAATCTGGAAGCGCTCGAGCACGTTGGCGGCGCGAGCAAAACCGATGCGGGACTCGGCTTCGGTGACCGAGGGCTTGCCCTCCCACACATGGTGCAGGCGGTTGATGTAGGCGTAGGTGTCCTGGAAGGCCATGCCGTCGGCAAACAGGCCGACATTTTCCTGGAACTGCTGCAGGGCGGCCTCGGTATGCGGGCCAAAGTAGCCGTCGTCTTCGCCACAGGCAAAGCCCAAAACGTTGAGAGCGCGCTGCAGGGCCTGCACATCGGCGCCATGGAAATTGGGCATGCGCAGATAGAGGGTGCGGTCGCCCAGCTTATACGAAGCGTCTACAAGGGCGCTCCAACAGGGGATATCGACGGCATGACCGGCAGCAAGGCCGCTGTCGAGCCTGAAGGTGCTGACGGCCTGCTCAGTGGTGGCTCCAAAGTACTTGTCGGTGACTTCGGCGGCATCAATCGTGTAGCCGAGCTGCAGGAGACGAGACTGCACGTCCTCGACGGCTGCTCCTTGCATGCCCGTTGTAATAGGTTCCATGAACGAACCCCTTTCGGCGTACCATTCGTACTATTTGAGCGTCTGTCGGATAGACAACGCAAAGGGATGCATAAACATGCACTCAACAGTGTAGCAAGTTGTGCCTAAATACGCTGCTGACAGGTTTTATAACCCCCGTTAGTTAAGACGCTCCACAAAGAAATCTGCCATGGAGAGGAACAGCTCGCGTGCGTGCGGATCAAGCTCAACGTTCTCGATGGCCGCTTTGGCCTTAGCGGTCAGGTCGAGCGCGTAAGTGTGGGCGTAATCGATGGAGCCGGTCTCCTGGAAGATCTCCACGGCGCGTGCGAGCTGCGCGGGATCATCGGTGCCTGAGGAAAGAATCGCCTCGACCTCGTCGTGGTGGCGCTCATCAGAGAGGGCGTGTACGGCGACAAGCGTGCGCTTGCCCTCGGTGATGTCGGTGCGGAAGTCCTTGTTGGCGGCTTCCTTAGTGCCGACAAGGTTGAGCAGGTCGTCCTGAATCTGAAAGGCAAGGCCTGTGTGCAGGCCAAAGGCGCGCAGCGCTTCGATTTGCTCATCGCTGCCGCCGCCGATAATGGCTCCGGCGGCAAGCGGCGTGGCTCCGCTGTAAAACGCGGTCTTGTGCGTCGCCATGTCCAGGTAGTCATCAACCGAGATATCAAAGCGCCCGTCGCGGACCCAACCCAGGTCGAGCGCCTGACCCTCGATGGTTCGGACGATCATCTCGGTGAGCTCGTGGAGCACGCGGAGTTTCACGTCTGCCTCGAGCGTGGGGTCGTCGAGAACCGTCTTGGTGACCATGGTGAGCGCTAGGTCGCCGCAGTTGATGGCAAGCCCCGTGCCCTCGGTAAGGTGCATGCAGGGCTTGCCGCGACGCAGTTGGCCGTTGTCGGCGATGTCGTCATGGATAAGCGCTCCCGATTGAAAGTGCTCGATAGCTGCCGCCGCGCTGCGGGCGCTCTCAAAGCTGCCGCCTACCGCGGTGGCGGCGAGCATGCAGATGAGCGGGCGGTGGCGCTTGCCGGCATTGGCCGTAAATGCCGAGAGCGGGGTATACAGGTAACGCTCGATATCGGCGGAAGTTGCCTGTCCGTCAAAGAACGTGGCCAGATAGTCGTTAATCTGGTCAAAGTGCTGGGCTAAAAAGCTGGTAAACGGACTGGACACGGGTTCTCGCATTCTTTCTTAGGTTGCACCGTTGCATTATGCAGACTACATATTGCCACATTGGGGCGTCGAGCGCGGCGGTTGAAGACGATTGAGTCTTGCGGTCGCAAACGCGGCAAGGGGCTCGGCTAGATAAGCCCAAAGTGTTCGAGCGCGGTGACGACGCCGTCGTGGTCGAAGCTGTCGGTTACGTAGTCGGCCTTTTCCTTGAGGAAGTCCGGCGCGTTGCCCATGGCGATGCCAACATCGACCGCCTCCATGAGGGCGATGTCGTTGCTCGCGTCGCCGATGCCGTATACGGTTCCGTGGTCTGGTCCCAGGGCGTCAAGCACAGCCTTGATTCCGGCCCGTTTGGTGCACTCGCGCGGCGAGATTTCTGTGACCTCGAGCTCGAGCTCGTTGAGGCAGAGCAGGGGTCCAAGCTCTTCATCTTGGGCGATGCGGTTGGCAAGTGGTGTGGACATAAGAATTTTATAGGCGTTGTAGTGCTCAAGTTGCGTGACGGCGTCGCCCACGGTGCGTGCGTATCCGTACGTCTCGGGGGCATCTGCACTCATGCGCACGACGCGATCGATGCCCTCAAAGCGAATGACCTCGCCCGATTGCTCGAGATAGGGGGCGAGGCGCTGTAACATGCCGGGGCTTATGGCAGCGTTTCGCACGACGCGCCCCTCGAGTTCGGCGTAACCGCCCGCGAGGCACACGACGCCTGCCCACGGCAGTTCGAGCAGCTTGGGATGGATGCAGCTGAGGGTGCGCCCCGTACAGATAAAAGCTTTGTTGCCGTTGGCGACAAACGTGCGAATTGCCTGTGCAACCGTCTCGTTGGGATAGGGGGAAAGATCTCGCTCGCCCTCGGGGAGCTCTTGGGCAAGTTTGGGATCTTGCCAGGCGAGCGTACCGTCGATGTCGAAGAAACAGACATTGCCATACTTTTTGGCGCCATCGCCGGCATGAAAAGGCGAGGCGGCGAATGCAAAACCCGGTTCGAGTCCCATAATCTGATCAAAGTGTTCTTTGACGCGGGGTACCGAGATGCCGATGATTACCTGAGCGGTCTTGCCGGTGACGATGAGGCCTTTGGCACCCGCTGCGACAAAGGTCGCATTGTCCGCGACGATGGAGGGATCCACGACTTCGACGCGCAGACGCGTGGCGCAGTTGGTTGCGCCCGCAATGTTGGAGACGCCGCCCAGAAGCGTCACAACCTGCTCGGCGAGGAGATGATCTTGTGAGGCTTGGTTGCCGGAAGCGCCGGTTTTGGATGAGCGCTTTTCGTCAACGTCGTTTCCCGTCAAGCGTGAGAGCGCCGCGTTGCTGGCGATATGGTCCTCGCGTCCCGGGGTTTTAAGGTCAAAGGTCAGGATAAGACCTCGAAAGCTCAGAAAGAAGATGACGCTAAAGATGAGTCCGATTCCGAGTGCCAAAAGGTAGGAGCCGGCATGCGCCCGCATGAGCGGGATAAAGTTGAAGGCAGCCATTTCCATAAAGCCGCCCGAGAAGATGCCAACGACGCCAAAGAAGTTCATAGCCATGGCGAGGCAGGAAGATAGGGCGGCATAGAGCAAAAAGAGCCCGGGATAGGTGAACATAAAGAGAAACTCGAGCGGCTCGGTGACGCCGCAGACCGCCGAAGCGACGATGGCGGGCAGAAGGATGGCCTTGAGGCCAGCGCGGCGTTCGGGCTTGGCGGTGGTGTAGAACGCAACGGCGATGGCAGGAAGGCCAAAGAGCTTGACCCAGCCGGTGGCGGTGAAACCAGCCCACGGCGCAAGCTCATTGAGGGGGCGCGTGCTATGGGAGAGAATGGGGAGCAAATTGGTCCACGTGGCGTAGATACCGTCGTTAATAACTAAATTGTCGTAGTAGATAGGCATGTAGAGCAGGTGGTGCAGCCCCATGGGCTCGAGTGCTCGCTCCAAAAACGCAAAGATACCCACGCCGAGGGGGCCGACGCCCACAAGTGCGTGGCGCAGCGTTTCGGTCGCTGCGTATACGAAGGGCACGATGGCGGCCGAGATGGCGGCAAGGGCGAACACGGCAAAAAAGCTGATGAGGTAGACCAGCGAGGAACCCGAGAAGGTGCCGAGCCAATCGGGGACCTTGGCATCGTAGAAGCGGTCATGGATGGCGACGACGGTTGCCGATACCGCTAGCGGGCCGATAATGCCGGTGTCGAGCGTCTTGATGCCGTCGATGATGGTAATGCCGCTAGCGGGGGTCAAAGACGACGGGTACTTAAGTCCAAGGTTGTCTCCGCTTAGCTTGATGATCTCGCTCAAAAAGAAGCAATAGGCAAAATAAGCCACGAGCGCCTCGAGGCAACAACGTGCCGGTTGCTTTTGGGCAAGGCCGATGGGCAGCGCTACGGCAAAAAGGAGCGGAAGTCGCTTAAAGACCGTCCACGAGCCGCGCTGAATGATAGTCCAAAAAACGTACCAAGGGGTTCCGTATACGGCGAGGTCGCCGACGATATCCGCAGACGTTGCGAGGGCGGAGACGCCGACCATAAGGCCCGATATGGAAAACAACATGGCGGGCGCGAACATTGCCCCGCCAAAGCGTTGGATTTTTTGCAGCATGTTCTGCCTCCCGTATATCGAGGCGCGTTGCGCGTGGTGAAACGTTTAAACAATGGATTCATTGTAGAGGACCAGACGATTGTCGTACCGGCAGTTTTGAGCGAAACCGGTTTGGGCGCGACGGAAACCGTCAACGGTTAAATCCTGTCGCTTTGCCGATAATCGGTTTAAACAACTTTAAGAAATGCTATGCTGCCTAGCCATACATATTCATTAGAGGTGAAGTCATGCCAAAAGCGATATACGAAGGAATCTACCGAGAAATACGCTCGCGCATCATTAACGGGACCTATGCGTTTCAGGAGATGCTGCCAACCGAAGCCGAGCTGACCGCGGAATTTGGCTGCACGCGCAATACCGTCCGCCGCGCTTTGAGCATGCTGGCCGACGGGATGTTTGTGCAGCCCATACACGGCAAGGGCGTGCGCGTTATTTGGCTTAAGGGCGAAACCGACATGTTGGGCGCACTCGAAGAGGTTGAGTCGTTTGGCGAGTTCGCAAAACGCAACAATGCCGTTGCTTCGACCGAGGTCAAGTCTTTTGAACATCTGGTGTGCACCGAGCAACTTTCTCGACGCTTGGGATTTAAGACAGGTGAGCAGTTGATTCGCGTGGTGCGCGTCCGAAGCCTTAACGGCAATGCGCGCCAAGTAGACCATGGCTACTTTTTGGAGTCGATCGCCAAGGGCCTGACCCCCGAGATCGCGGCAGATTCTATTTACGGCTATCTGGAGCACAAGCGCGGTGTCAAAGTGATGGCGAGCCGTCGTACGGTGAGTGTCGAGCTCGCCAACGATGAGGACTGCAGCTATCTTGACCTCGGCAAATACAACTGCGTTGCCGTCATGGAGAGCCAGTCGTACACCTCGGATGGCATCTTGTTTGAGGTGACGCACACTCGCACACACCCCGAGATCTTCCACTACCGCGTCAACTCCAAGCGATAGCCGGCCAGCTCGCAGCCTGACGAGACTCATGCCCTCAAAGCGAAAGCGCCCGGTCAAACCGACGATGCATCGGCTTGACCGGGCGTTTTCTCTGCATTTGGTAACAATTAATTGTTTATACAAAACTTGTCAAGTATCAAGTTGAAATTACCGTTCACCGAAGTTTTTCTACCGCTCTAGTAATACTTGTTCAAACAAGTAGCCAAATAGCGTATCGTACAAATCAGCAAAAGGGGCAAAGTCCCCGAGCCAATCTCCGAAGGCGGCGGCAAAGGGTGCCGCCACGGTGTGAAAGGGTGGATTGTAATGAAGAACGAAATGAGCAGAAGGCAGTTCCTGGGCTTTGCTGGTTCCGCGGCTGCGGTTCTTGGTCTGGGTCTCGTGGGCTGCGGTGGCTCCGCCGGCTCCGGCTCCTCTGCTTCTGGTGACGCTGCCGAGGTCTACTTCCTCCAATTCAAGCCCGAGGTCGACAAGGAGTGGAAGGAGATCGCCAAGGCCTATAAGAAGGAGAAGGGCGTCGAGGTCAAGATCGTGACCGCCGCCTCCAACACCTACGAGGAGAAGCTCAAGTCCGAGATGTCCAAGAGCTCCGCTCCGACCCTGTTCCAGGTCAACGGCCCCACCGGTCTTAAGAACTGGAAGGATTACTGCGCCGACCTGTCCGATACCAAGCTCCGCGGTGAGCTCATTGACGACTCCCTGGCTCTGCAGTCCGACGGCAAGGATGTGTGCATCGACTGGGTTCAGGAGAGCTTCGGCATTATTTACAACAAGCAGCTGCTCGAGAAGGCTGGCTACAAGGCCGAGGACATCAACTCCTTCGACAAGCTGAAGGCTTGTGCCGACGACATCCAGGCCCGCAAGGACGAGCTTGGTGTTGAGGGTGCCTTCACTTCCGCCGGCATGGACGACTCCTCCAGCTGGCGCTACACCACCCACCTTGCCAACATGCCGCTCTACTACGAGTTTGAGAAGGAGCACAACCAGGAGGACGACGAGATCAAGGGTGAGTTCCTCGACAACTACAAGCAGATCTTCGACCTGTACATCACCGACTCCACCTGCGATCCTTCGCAGCTTGCTTCCAAGACCGGCGACGACGCCACCAACGAGTTCGCAACCGGCAAGGCCGTCTTCTACCAGAACGGCTCTTGGGCCTACTCTGACCTCGTCAAGGCCGGCATGACCGACGATCAGATTGGCATGATGCCCATCTACATCGGTGTTGACGGCGAGGAGAACCAGGGCCTGTGCTCCGGCGGCGAGAACTACTGGTGCGTCAGTTCCCAGGCTTCCGAGGATGCCCAGAAGGCCACCGAGGACTTCATGTATTGGTGCGTCACCGCTGACACCCCGACCAGCATCATCGCCGACAAGATGGGTCTGACCGCTCCGTTCAAGAGCGCCAAGGAGACCACCAACGTCTTCTCGCAGCAGGCCGTTGCCATGGCCAAGGACGGCAAGAAGACCGTCGCTTGGGACTTCGTCTACATTCCCTCCGAGGAGTGGAAGAAGAACCTCAAGCAGGCTCTGATTGCCTACGCTGCCGATAACAGCAAGTGGGACGGCGTCAAGAACGCCTTCGTCGATGGCTGGAAGACCGAGAAGGCTGCTTCCGAGTAAGCAGTTGCTGCCCGAGCTATCTGATTAGCGACAGGGGGGCGGGCAGACGTAGGTTTGCCCGCCCCCCTACATATTGAAAGGACCCTTTTATGGGCAAAGCACTCAAGCGCTGGTGGCCGCTCTTTATGTTGCCCACGTGCCTGGCGTTTATGATCGGGTTCGTGATTCCCTTTATTCAGGGCTTCTATCTCTCGTTCTGCCAGTTTATTATCATTAGTAACGCGCACTTTGTCGGTATCGAGAACTACGTGCGCGCGCTGTCCGATCCGCAGTTCTCCACGTCGTTCTTCTTTACCGTGGCGTTTGCCTTCCTGTCGACGGTGCTCATCAACGTGATCGCCCTGGCCATTGCGCAGGCGCTCACCCGCAAGGCGCTCAAAGGCACCAACATCTTCCGTACGATCTTCTTTATGCCTAACCTGATCGGCGGCATCGTGCTGGGCTACATTTGGCAGATTCTGATCAACTGCCTGCTCTCCAACGTGGGAGCCCAGCTCATCGCCCTTAACTCTGCTGCTGGCTTCTGGGGCCTTATCATCCTGACCCTGTGGCAGCAGGTCGGCTACATGATGATCATCTACATCGCTGGTCTGCAGTCCATTCCGTCCGACTACATCGAGGCCGCCAAGGTCGACGGCGCTACGGCATGGCAGACGTTTTGGAAGGTTAAGATCCCTAACCTGATGCCGACCATCACCATCTGCCTGTTCCTGTCCATCACCAACGGCTTTAAGCTGTTCGACCAGAACCTCGCCCTTACCGGCGGCGCCCCCGCGCACTCCACCGAGATGCTCGCCCTGAACATCTACAACACGTTCTATTCGCGTGCCGGTATCGCTTGGCAGGGCATTGGTCAGGCCAAGGCGGTTATCTTCTGCATCCTGGTCGTGGCCATCTCCATGATCCAGCTTAAGGCCACGAGGTCCAAGGAGGTGCAGCAGTAATGAAACGCGATAAGGTTATCAACCGCGCGCTCTCGATTTTCTTTACGATCCTGTCGCTCGCGTGGATCTACCCCGTGTTCATGATTGCGCTTAATTCTTTTAAGAAAGCGACCGCAATCAGCACCACCACGGCATTCGATCTGCTCACGCCCGAGACGTTCAACGGCCTCGCAAACTACATGCATGCCCTTAACGAGCAGGGCTTTGCCTCGGCATTTATGTACTCGCTCATCATCACGGTCACGTCGGTCGTGCTGATTCTGGTGTGCTGCTCCATGTGTGCTTGGTACGTAGTGCGCGTCAACAGCAAGATCTCGAACTTCTTCTATTACCTGTTCGTCTTCTCGATGGTCGTGCCCTTCCAGATGCTCATGTTCACGCTGTCCAATTTGGCGGACCGCATCGGCTTCAACACGCCGTTCAACATCTGCTTTATCTACCTCGGCTTTGGCGCGGGCCTGGCGGTCTTTATGTTCGCCGGCTTTGTAAAGAACATCCCGCTCGAGATCGAGGAGGCGGCCATGATCGACGGCTGCAACCCGGTCCAGGTGTTCTTTAAGATCGTCCTTCCCATCATGAAGCCCACCTATCTTTCGGTCGGCATTCTCGAGACCATGTGGGTCTGGAACGACTACCTGCTGCCCTACCTTACGCTCGACTCCACCAAGTACAAGACCATTCCTATCTTGATCCAGTACTTCCGCGGCGGCTACGGCCACGTCGAGCTCGGCCCCATGATGGCTTGCATCATGATGGTCGTTGTCCCCATCGTCGTCATGTACATCCTCTGCCAGAAGTACATCATCGACGGCGTGGTGGCAGGTGCCGTCAAGGGCTGATGCCGTAACTGTTTTGCAAGTTTCTGCGGCGCCCTCAACATGGTGCCGCATATCGAAAGGTAAAGACATGGCCGAGATCGTTCTCAAACATGTTCAGAAGGTGTATCCCAACACCGAGTCCAAAAAGAAGGGCTTCTTTGGCAAAAAGAAGAAGACCGAGGAGAAGAAGCACAACCTCAAGGTTACCGAGGATGGCGTGCTCGCTGTTGAGGACTTTAACCTCACCGTTCACGACCAGGAGTTCGTCGTCCTCGTTGGCCCGTCTGGCTGCGGTAAGTCCACGACGATGCGCATGGTTGCTGGCCTGGAGGACATCACCTCGGGTGACGTGTTCATCGACGGCAAGCGCGTCAACGACGTCGCTCCCAAGGACCGCGACATCGCCATGGTGTTCCAGAGCTACGCTCTGTACCCCAACATGACGGTGTACGAGAACATGGCGTTTACGCTTGAGCTCAAGAAGGTCCCCAAGGACGAGATCGACCGTAAGGTTCGCTCCGCTGCCGAGATCTTGGGTATCACCGAGTACCTCGACCGTAAGCCCAAGGCGCTTTCGGGCGGCCAGCGTCAGCGTGTCGCTATCGGCCGCGCCATCGTGCGTGATCCTAAGGTCTTCCTGATGGACGAGCCGCTGTCCAACCTGGACGCCAAGCTGCGTAACCAGATGCGTGCCGAGCTCATCAAGCTGCGCCACGAGATCAAGGGTACGTTCATCTATGTTACCCACGACCAGACCGAGGCCATGACCCTCGGTGACCGTATCGTGGTCATGAAGGACGGCGTTGTCCAGCAGATCGCCACGCCGCAGGAGGTCTTCAGCCACCCCGCGAACATCTTCGTCGCCGGCTTCATCGGCGTGCCGCAGATGAACTTCTTCGATGCCCAACTGGTGCGCTCGGGCGACGGCTTTACCGTCAAGACCGAGGATATGAACGTTGCTCTCGCCCCCGAGACCTGCTCTCAGCTTGCTCTCAACTGGGACGGCGGCGACGTGAAGGAGATTACGGCCGGCGTGCGCCCCGAGCAGATTCTGCTTGCCGACAAGGGCGAGGAGGGTGCGCTCCAGGGTACCGTCGAGGTGACCGAGCTCATGGGTTCGACCGAGCATGTCCACGTGACCGCTCCCGATGGCCAGTTCGTCCTGATCATTCCCGTTGTCGACCTTGAGGCCAAGGGTGCGCTCAAGGCGGGCGACTCCATCTGGTTCAAGTTCGAGAAGAACGCGACCCATCTCTTCGATAAGGTGTCTGGCAAGAACCTTATCTAGGCCCGGTGCATCCAGGCCCTCCCTTTGGGCGACTGCGGTATTGCCATCCTTTTGCCGCGGTCACATATAAGACTCCCCTCCCGTCCACTGGGCGAGAGGGGAGCCTTTCTTTGTGTTGGGACCGTTCGTCTGTCAGTTTGTCTCAATCTGTAACAGGAGGAGGGCCAAATTGGGTCTAGATGTTACAGATTGAGACAGCGTTGAGCTGCCTGTCCTTTCATCTCGATCTGTAACACGAAGGACCGATTTCGGCGGCTACCTGTTACAGAACGAGATTGTTTGGTCGAGACAAATCACGGGCCGGCGTATCGGCACAAAAAGCGGAGCCGCGTTGCCGCGACTCCGCTTTCAAGAGGATGGGTAAAGGAAACGAAATTAGCTCAGGTGCCAAATCTCGTCGTTGTACTGGGAGATCGTGCGGTCAGACGAGAAGGTGCCGGCGTTGGCGATGTTGATCAGCGCCTTGCGTATCCAAGCGTCCTGGTCCTCGTAGTCTGCCAGCACGCGCTCCTTGGTCTGGATGTACTCCTCAATGTCGAGAAGGGCCATAAACCAGTCCTTGCCTTTGATGTCGTCGTGCAGACGCTGCAGGCGCTCGGCGTTGCCGGTCGCCATAAAGGCGGGGTTGGTGATGAAGTCCACCAGCAGCTTGATGCCGGGCTTGCGATAGAGCGCGCCGGCGTTATAGCTGCCATTGGCGTAGAGCTGCTCGACCTGCTTGGAAGAGGCACCAAAGGTGTAGATGTTCTCGTCGCCCACGAGCTCGGCAATCTCCACGTTGGCGCCGTCGAGTGTGCACAGGGTCAAAGCGCCGTTGAGCATGAACTTCATGTTAGAGGTGCCGCTCGCCTCCTTGGAGGCCAAGCTGATCTGCTCGGAGATATCGGCGGCGGGGATCACACGCTCAGCAGCGGTGACGTTGTAGTTCTCGATCATGACAACCTGCAGGTAGGGAGCCACGTCGGGGTCGTTTGCAATCCACTGCGATAGCGTCAGGATCAGATGGATGATGTCCTGCGCGATAGTGTAGGCAGGCGCCGCTTTGCCGCCAAAGATGATGGTGAGGGGGTGCTTAGGTCTGTTGCCGTTCTTGATATCGAGGTACTTCCAGATGATGTAGAGCGCGAGCATCTGCTGGCGCTTGTACTCGTGGATGCGCTTGACCTGGACATCGATGATGGCGTTGGAGGGAATGGTCACGCCCTGCTCGAGCGCCATGAACTGGCGCATGATGGCTTTGGCCTCGACCTTGGTGGCGGCCAGGCGCTCAAGAACGTCCTTGTCGTCAGCGAACTTGGCGAGTTTGCTCAGATCGCCGGTGCTGCGCCAGTCGGTGCCGATCACATCGTCGAGCAGGCTGGCGAGCGCGGGGTTGGCCCCATGGATCCAGCGGCGGAAGGTGATGCCGTTGGTCTTGTTGGAGAACTTCTTGGGATAGATCTCGTAGAACGGATGAAGCTCGGTGTCCTCCAGGATCTTGGTGTGGAGGGCGGCTACGCCGTTGATGGAGAAGCCAAAGTGGATGTCCATGTGAGCCATGTGGACGGTGTCGTGCTCGTCGATGATGGCGACGCGCGGGTCATCGTGCTCGGCTTTCGCGATCTCATCGAGCTTGACGATAATGTCGGCGATGGCAGGGGAGACCTTCTGCAGGCTGGCGAGCGGCCACTTCTCGAGCGCCTCGGCAAGAATCGTATGGTTAGTGTAGGCGACCATGGAGCGTACGATGGTCACGGCCTCGTCAAACTCGATGCCATGCTCGGTGGTGAGCAAGCGAATGAGCTCGGGGATGACCATGGTGGGGTGCGTGTCGTTAATTTGGACCACGGCGTAGTCGGCCAGATCGTGCAGGTTGCTGCCGCGCTCGACGGCCTCGTCGATCAGGAGCTGGGCGGCGTTGCTCACCATGAAGTACTCCTGATAGATGCGAAGTAGGCGGCCCTGCTCGTCGGAATCGTCGGGGTAGAGGAACAAGGTGAGGTTCTTGGCGATCTCGGTCTTGTCGAAGTCGATGGAGCTGCCGGGGACCAGGCCGTCGTCGACGCTCGCCAGGTCGAACAGGCGCAGGCGGTTCTTGGTGGGCTGGCCGTAACCGGGCACATCGATGTTGACGAGCTTGGAGGTGACGGCAAAATCGCCAAACTCGACGGTGTAGGAGCGGTCGTCATCGATCAGGATGTCCTGCTCGCCAAGCCACTCGTCGGGGACGGCCTTTTGCTGGTTGTCGGAAAAGCGCTGACGGAACAGGCCGTAATGGTAATTGAGGCCCACACCGTCACCGGTAAGGCCCAGCGTGGCAATGGAATCCAGGAAGCACGCGGCCAGGCGACCCAGGCCGCCGTTGCCCAGCGACGGTTCGACCTCAAATTCCTCAATCCTGTTGAGGTCGTGGCCGGCAGCGGTGAGCTGGTCTTTGACCTCGGCATAGATGCCAAGGTCGATCATGTTATTGATCAGCAGTTTGCCAATCAAAAACTCAGCAGAGATGTAATAGAGCTTTTTCTTGCCATTGTTGAGCGGGCAGGCGGCGGAGCGCTCCTGTACGAGCTTGACCAGCAGTTTGTAAATGCGGCGGTCATCGAGTTGCTCGAGCGAAGTTCCAAAGGACTGCTCGGCAAGATCCGCAAGATCGATACGGGGCATGTTTCCTCCTGTGGTGAGTTGACGACATGTCAGAAATTCAAAAGAAGCCCGCGCGAGGGGATTGGGGTGGCCTCGCGCGGGAAAAGCGGTCGCGTCCGCACGGTGGGGTGGGGTCGGGCGCGGTAGCTCCTATTGAGGAAGCTCGATTTCGGCTTCCGACGGGATGCGGAAGTAGGTCTCGGTCCAGTCGGTGAGTTTGTGCTCGAGCTCGCGGGTGATGGCGCCGTCGAGCATGCGCCAGGTCCAGTTGCCGCCCAGCGTGGCAGGGGTGTTGATGCGCGCCTCGTTGCCCAAGTTGAGCAGGTCCTGCATGGTGTAGATGCACGTGTCGCTCACGCTGGCGGCGATGGTGCGATTGAGTGCATCTGCCATGGGTTCGCCGGCCTGCTGATGGGTGTACAGGGCTGCCTGCTCGCGCTGACGCGGGGTGGCCGTTCCCTCATACCAGCCGCGCGCCGTTTCGTTGTCGTGGGTGCCCACATAGGCGACGGTGTTGGCGATGTAGTTATGCGGCAGGTAGTACGAGTTGGTGCCCTCAAAGGCAAACTGCAGGATCTTCATGCCGGGGAAGCCCGAGTTGTCGCGCATGTCGATGACGCCGGGGGTGAGGAAGCCCAGGTCCTCGGCGATGATGGGCAGCGTGCCGAGCTTTTCCTCGAGCGTCTTGAAGAACTTGAGGCCGGGACCCTGCGTCCACGAACCGTAGGACGAATCGGGCGAGGAGAACGGCACCTCCCAATAGGCCTCGAAGCCGCGGAAGTGATCCAGGCGGATGACGTCGTACATGTCGAGGGCGGCGCGAATGCGGCCCTCCCACCAGGAGAAGCCGTCGGACTTCATGGCGTCCCAGTCGTAGATGGGGTTGCCCCAGTACTGGCCGGTGGCCGAGAACTGGTCGGGCGGCGTGCCGGCGACGCTCACCGGATTGCCGGCGGCGTCGATCTTAAAGAGCTCAGGCGTCGCCCACATCTCGACGGAGTCACGCGAGACATAGATGGGCAGGTCGCCGATGATGAGAATGTCGCGCTCGTTGGCATAGGCCTTGAGGCGGCTCCACTGGCGATCGAAGAAGTACTGCGTCATCTGGTGGTAGAACATGCGCGCCGGATGGTCGGCACAGACCTTGGCGGAAGCCTCGCCGCGGGTGCGGAGCTCCGCGGGCCACTCCCAAAACGCCTTGAGACCGCACTCCTCTTTGACGGTCATAAACTCACAGTAGGGGATGAGCCAGTCCTCGTTGGCCTGGATAAAGTCATCGAAATCGGCCGGCTTGTCGGCAGCAAAGCGCTCAGCGGCGCGGTCGAGAATCTGACGGCGGCCGCCAAAGATAGCACCGTAGTCGACATTGCTGGGGTCGGATCCCAGATACACGCCATCGATATCGTGCTGCTCCAGATACCCTGCCTCGATAAGCTCGGCAAAGTCGATAAAGTTGGGGTTGCCTGCGCGGGCCGAGAACGACTGATAGGGCGAATCGCCATAGCTGGTCGTCGTAAGGGGCAGAATCTGCCAGTAATGTTGTTTGCACGAGGCGAGAAAATCGACGAAGTCGTAGGCATTCCAACCAAAGCCGCCGATTCCGTATGGTCCGGGCAGAGATGAGACGGGCATGAGGACGCCGCTTGCACGCTCCATGAATGCGCTCACCAACCTTCTTGTTGTGGGGTCGGCCTGCCGATGGGTGTGCAGTCCGCCTCCGATGTTCTGATTCGATACGCCTATTGTAAAACATGTTGTTTAAACATGTACAGGCAAGATAAAAAAGTTGGTCGATTTTCGGCGAATGGTTACATGCCATGAAAAAAAGCCCCGACCTCACAACGTGAGATCGGGGCAAGAGCGGTATGTAGGTTTTTGCTACTCGGCGTCGGCGAAGCCGTTGGGGTTGTGGCTCTGCCAGTTCCAGCTATCGCGGCACATGTCCGCGATGTCGTACTGGGCCTTCCAGCCCATCATGCGCTCGGCCTTGGAGGCATCGCACCAGTTGGCAGCGATGTCGCCGGCGCGGCGCTCGCGGATCACGTAGGGCAGCTCCTTGCCACAAGCCTTGGAGAAGGCGGCGACGACCTCGAGTACCGAGGTGCCGGTGCCGGTGCCCAAGTTAAAGATCTCGACGCCGGTCTTGCCGTTCATCCAGTTAAGGGCGGCAACGTGACCAGAGGCCAGATCGCACACGTGGATGTAGTCGCGCACGCCGGTGCCGTCGGGGGTGGGGTAGTCGTTGCCAAAGACCTGAACGGCCTCGAGCTTGCCCACGGCGACCTGGGCGACATAGGGCACCAGGTTGTTGGGGATGCCCTTAGGGTCCTCGCCGATCAGGCCCGACGGATGAGCGCCGATGGGGTTGAAGTAACGGAGCAGCACGACGTCCCACTCGGGGTCGGCAGTGTGGACGTCCATAAGGATCTGCTCGATCATCCACTTGGTCCAACCATAGGGGTTGGTCGCGGGCTTCTTAGGATCCTCCTCGGTGACGGGCGGGTTGTCCGGGTCGCCGTAGACGGTCGAGGAGCTCGAGAAGATGATGGACTTGCAGCCATGGTTGCGCATGACGTCGATGAGCACCAGGGTGTTCTCGATGTTGTTGTGGTAGTACTCGACGGGCTTGCTCACCGACTCGCCGACGGCCTTAAAGCCGGCAAAGTGGATGACGCGGTCGATCTGATGGGTATCGAAGATTTTGTTCATCGCATCGCGGTCGAGCACGTTGGCCTCGTAGAAGGTGAGGTTCTTGGCGGCCTCGTCGCCCACGATGGTCTTGACGCGGTCGACGGCGACGGCGCTGGAGTTGGAGAGATCATCGACGATGACGACCTGATAGCCACCCTCGAGCAGCTGAACGACGGTGTGCGAGCCGATAAAGCCGGCGCCACCGGTAACGAGGACGCAGGTGTCTTTGGGGTCGAGTGCTTTGGACATGTAGTCTCCTATCGAATCAGGAACACTTCTTCAGGGGAGTATAGCGCAGGCAGGGACGCCCAAATCGTGCGCTGTAGGAAAAGCAGAGGACTGTGCTAACGTACTCATAGAAGAGCTTGCGTACGCATAACCTGATCTTTGGCATTTGCTTACGAGCCGCTGACCTTGTAGTTTCCTGCCGTTCGTGGAAATCGTTGGGACGCGCCATATGTACGCTAATATGTATGAGTTGAGCGACATATAAATAAACATGTAACGGAGTACATATGTCACCAAACAGCGATTCCATCCTTTCCCAGGAGCTCTCGCGCCGCACTGCCCTCAAGGCTCTGTTCGGCGCCGCTTCTGCGGCAGTTCTTTTTGGCCTGCCCGCTCGCGCCCATGCGGCGGAGGCTTCCAAAGAAACCACCGATAAACTGAATGCCGCCCAGGCCCAGCTCGACGAGGTTCAGGTCCAGCTCGACAGCATCGCAAATGAGTATGCGGCGCTGGCCAACAAGAATGCCCAGACCCTCAACGACATCGAGAATGTCCAGGGCAAGATTGACGACACGCAGGCCCAGATCGATGAAAAGAAGGCCGAGCTCAAGAAGAAGCGCAACGACCTTTCCGATCGCGTGGCCGCCAGCTACAAGTCCGGCGGCACGAACATCCTGTCGCTGCTGCTGGCCTCTGGCTCGTTTGAGGAACTCGTCGCCAACGCGCATTACGTTGAGAAGATCAACAAGAGCGACCGCGATGCCATCGAGGATATCCAGACGATTCAGGCTGAGCTCGACGCACAGAAGACCGAGCTCGAAGCACAAAAGGCCGACCTGGAAAAACTCAAGGACCAGCAGGCGGCTCAGATGCAGGATATGCAGGCCAAGCAGCAAGAAGTCCAGACCGTGCTGAACGGTCTTTCCGACGACGTCAAGGAGCTCATGGCTCAGCGCGATTCCGAGATCCTCGCTGCCGCCCAGGCTGAGGAGGCTGCCAGGAAGGCCGCCGCTGCCGCTGCCGCCGCGAACAAGAACAATTCCTACTCGGGTGGTTCAAGCTCGGGTGGCGGATCGTATGCGCCCGGAACCCCGCAACAGAATGCCGGCTCGGGCAAACAGCAGGCCGTCGTCAACGCGTGCTACTCCACGCCTTCGCCGGGTCAGAACTGGTGCGCGGCGTGGGTTACCAATGTCTTCCGTAACGCCGGCGTAGGCTATTTTGGCGGCAACGCGTGTGACATGTTCAACGCCTGGTGCTATAGCTCCGATCGCTCGGCGCTGCAGGTGGGCATGATCGTGGCCGATTCCTCGCACAGCGGCACGGGTGCTCCGGGCCTTATCTACGGTCATGTGGGTATCTACGTTGGCGGCGGTATCGTTATGAGCAACGAGGGTGCCATTACGTCTAAGTCGCTTGATTCGTTTATTAGCTTCTATGGCACTGGCTCTGGCGTGCGTTGGGGCTGGCTTGGCGGTATCGCGCTGTCGTAAAGCCGACTGGGCCGCGTGCCCGCCCGCAATATATTTGATTGCCTGCTCGGGCAGTCCTGCGCAAGACGAAGGCCACATTAAGTGGCCTTCTTTGCGTGCGGAACTCGCGATCAATCAAATATATTGCGGGCGGGCACGCGGCCCTCTCGGGTTCGGGGCGCGACACACCGGACTGGGTTATCTGAATAAATATGGTGAAGGCCCCTTTCGGGGCCTTCTTTGTTAAAGGAATTCGCCGACTCGGTGGACTTCGGGTTCTAGGTCTACGTTGAATTGGTCTTTGACGGTTGCCTGGATGTGGCGGATGAGTTCGTCGACGTCGGCGGCGGTGGCGTGGTCGGCGTTGACGATGAAGCCGCAGTGCTTCTCGCTCACCTGCGCGCCGCCAACGGCGTGTCCTCGCAGGCCGGCGTCCATGATGAGCTTGCCGGCAAAGTAGCCCTCGGGGCGCTTGAAAGTGGAGCCGGCACTCGGCATGTCGAGCGGCTGCTTGTCCTCGCGGCGCTGGCGGTAGTCGTCCATGTCGGCCTTGATCATCGCGGCGTTGCCCGGAGCGAGATTGAAGGTGGCCGAAAGCACGATGAAGCCGTCGTCGGCAATGCGGCTCTTGCGATAGCCCAGGTTGAGCTCATCGACATCGAACTCAATGATATTGCCGCTGCCGCGGGTGCCGTCGTCGAGCTGGCGAGCGGGTTTGTAGACGCGCACGGACTCCAGCACATCGGCCATGCAGGCACCGTAGGCACCGGCGTTCATGTAGCAGGCGCCGCCGACCGATCCGGGGATGCCCGAGATGGGCTCCATGCCGGTGAGACCGGCCTCGGCTGCCGCAGCGGCGACATCGGAAAGCAAGGCGCCGGCCGCCGCCGTGACGTGCGTACCGTCGACCGTAATGTTGGAGAGGCCTTCGCCCAGCGCCACGACGACGCCACGGATGCCCTTGTCGCCGACGAGCAGGTCGGAGCCGTTGCCCACGATGGTGAGCGGCAGGTCGCAGCGATAACAGGTGTCGAGCGTGGCGACGAGGCCCTGCTCGGTATCGGGCGTGACAAAGACGTCGGCCGGGCCACCGATCTTAAACGTGGTGTGCTCGCGCATGGGCTCGCTCATCAGCACGTTGTCCTCGCCGGCAACGCCAGCAAGCGCGCACAGCAGGTCCTCGTTAAAAAAGTCGTTCTCGTGCATACGAATATCCGCCTTTTGGTGGTCGTTGTCATCAATCGATTGCAATATACCCCACCCGGACGGATTTGGTGCGCTGGCGGCGATAAAACAGCCGTCTACCGGATTGGTAAAGTGTTTATCACCGAGGTAGAGGGGTGGTCGCTATACTTTCAAGAGATTGCGCGTAAACCTGGAAGGAGCGAGATGGCCAACAAAGTCACCCTCAAGCAGATCGCCCAGGAGGTGGGGCTTTCCCCCTCGTCGGTCTCGCTTGTTCTCAATAATCGGCCCTGTCGCATCTCGGAAGAAAACCGCAAGCTCATCAAGGAGGTCGCGGCGCGCAACCACTATGTTCCTAATCAGATTGCGCGTAGTCTGGTCATGCGCGAGTCGCGCACGCTGGGCCTTATCGTCCCTAACATCGAGAGCCGCTTTTTTGCCTCGCTCGCCGGTAGCCTGGAAAAGCGCTGCCGCGAGGACGGCTATGCGCTCTTCATTACCAGCTCGGGTGGAAGTGCCGACGACGATCTGGAGCTGCTGCGCCAGCTGGTAACGCGCGGCGTTGATGGCGTCTTCCTGGTTGTGGGCGACGAGTTCTCCGACGACCGCGCCCTGCGCGAAGAAGTCAGCCATCTGCCTATCCCTGCCGTGATGGTCGACCGTGCCATTGAGGGGCTCGAGTGCGACAAGGTGATGTTCGACCACGAGATGGGTGGCTACATGGCCACTCGCTATCTGATCGAGCAGGGCCACCGTCGCATTGCCTGCTTGGTTAACGCGCGCCGTTCCAATACGGGGCGTAAGCGACTTGCCGGCTATGAGCGCGCGCTGCGCGAGGTTGGCCTGCCTATCGACGCACGTTTGGAGTTTGAGAGCGAGTACTACATTCCGAGTGCCTACGAGGCCTCGGAGGCGGTGCTCGCAACTGATGCCACCGCTGTGTTCGCAAGTTCGGACAACATTGCCCTTGGTCTGCTCAAGCGCTTACACGAGATGGGGAAGAGCATTCCGGGCGACATTTCGGTGGTGAGTTACGACAACTCGGCCGCCGACGTTCTCTTTGAGCCGGCGCTGACCGCGATTGAGCAGGATCCTGGTATCCTTGCGGAGCATGCTTTTGGCTGCATGTCCAAGCGCCTTGCCGGTAGGGGCGGTAGACGTGCCGAAGAAGTCGTTCTGGAGCCGGCGCTTATCGTGAAGGGCAGCGTGCTCGATCTTACCGAATGTAGCTAAGCGTACTTGTTTGTTTGCATAGATTGCATGCGGAGTGTCCGCTATTTGCCGGCGGGGCCGGGGTGCCTGCCTTGTTTTGAGAAGTTCGCGGAGCCCACTTCTCAAAACAAGGCAGGCACCCCGGCCCTCGTCCGTGAACTCTTCCGCTGGGCGAGCTATAGACGCCGCGCACCGATAGGGTAAGGCGGCGGCTTGAAATTGGTGCTATATTCAGCTTGAGTTGTTTAATGCTAGTACGGGAGGCTGATATGGGGCTGTTCAAGAAGAAAAACCCGCAGGATGCCTTTGATCCCGATGTGTTTACCATCACGGATACGATTTTGGACCCGCCGCGGTTTACGTTTTTGCCGGCTATCTACCAGGATGCCACGCATCGCAAGTGGGCCGTGCATCAGCGTGGTGCAGAGCCGAAGATTTTTGACTATGCGGACGTGTTGCAGTGCGAAGTGGCCGAGGCGGGCGATCCGGAGGCCGAAGAAGCGGTCTCTAAACAGGAATTTGCCCAGCGTATCCTGGCAAACCCTGCCAAGGCGGCGAAAATAAACGCTGCCAAGCGTAATATGTGTCTTGGTATGGGCGTTGTTGTGGCGGTTCAGACGGGAAAAGACGAGGTTTCCAAATTAGAGATTCCCGTTATGACCGACGAGGTCAAACGCGATTCAAGTCTATATAAGTCGTATCGGAATGTCGCCGAGAAGATCAAGGCCGAATTTGATGCCATGGGAGGGCTGGCCTAATTTTGGCGGCATACGTGTCTGAATGAGGAGTCTGTGCAATGGCAGGCGAATCTTATGCAATTCCCCCCAAAGATCGTGCTGTTGAGGGAATTCTTTGGTATATCCAGCACCATCAGCTTGCCGGCGGCGATCGCCTGCCGGCCGAGCGCGTGCTGTGCGAAGAGATTGGCGTTTCGCGTACGGCGTTGCGTGCCGGTATCACGCGGCTTATCTCGTGTGGAACGCTCGAGAGCCGTCGCGGATCGGGTACGTATGTGTGTCCTCCCAAGCCGTTGAACATCTTCCAGGAAACGTATAACTTTTCCGATGCTGTACGGACTGCCGGCCTGCACCCCTCTTCTCGTCTGGTTTCCACCGGGACCATCGAGGCGGATGAGGCGCTTGCCGACAAGCTTGGGGTGGCTGTAGGCGCTCCCTTGCTCCGCATGCAGCGCGTTCGACTTATTGAGGGCGAGCCGGCGTCAATCGAGACCGCTCACGTTAACCTGTCCCTGTGCCCATCGCTTCCCGAACACGATTTTGAGTGTGAGAGCCTTTACGATGTCTTGCTCAAAGAAGGTGGCGTGCGTGTTGAGCATGGACGTGAGCATATCTCCATCTCGCGTTTGAACGCCGAAGAGGCCGAGCTGCTCCAGCAAGAAGAGGGAACGCCGGTGTTCTATGAGAGCTCGATCGAATTTGATAAGGACATGCGTTTTGTGGAGCATTGCAAATCGGTGATTTTGCCCACAAAGTTCCGCTTTGCCGATAACGGCGAAGAGAACGGCATGAGGAGCGTGGCAGGTGAACAATGGCTGAAACAGTAGATGCCACCCCGGTTTATATGCGCATTCGACGCCGCATCGAGGAACGTATCGAGCGCAGTATATATCCCACGGGTTCCATGATTCCGTCCGAAAAAGACCTTGCCGAGGAATTTGGTACGACACGCTTGACCATCCGAAGCGCTGTCGATGAGCTGGTTCGGCGCGGGCAGATTCGCCGTGTTCGGGGAAAAGGTGCCTTTGTGGCGCAGAAAGTACCTGCTTTTTTTGAACGCACGGTCGGTTTCCGTGAATCGGTCCGTGCTTCGGGCGGCGAGCCGTCCGTCCGTATTCTCGCGCGTTCCAAGCGTTATGCGGGGCCATATTACGCCGACCTGTTTGGCATCGCCGAGGACGACCTGCTCTATTCCGTTCGACGCCTGAACTGCATAAACGGTAGCCCCGTATCGATTGAGACGGCGCTGATTCCCTGCCTGCTGTTCCCAACCATCGAAGATATTGACGTGTCGGTCTTCAGTTTGTACGAGACCTATGAGATGCTGGGCCGAAAGCCAGTCATGGCACAGGAAAAGCTCGATATCGAAGCGCTGGGCGCACGAGATGCCGGCCTCCTTGGACTGGAACAGGGCGATCTTGTTTTGCTTTTGGAATGCGTGAGCTATGACGCGAGCGGTCAGGCTATCGAGTATGTAAAGTCCTTCAATCGTGGCGATACGGGCGGCTACACCTATACGTACTAGCTGGTATTTTGTGAATAACGGCTGGGAAACTAACCAGTTTTGATCGTTGGGTCAGCTGTATATACAACCTTACAGGGCTCAAAATCGACCGTTCGCCGATGGGGATAAATTGATCGACAAAGAGGTATCAAAAAGCCGTAACCTGTAACTGTGATTGGTATCAAATACTAATGATTTGTTACGAGGTGAGACGATGAAGATGCTCGATTACGTTCAGCTTGCCCATGTGCGTATGGGGGAGAACCTCGAGCGTTCGTCTGAGCTGGTAGCGCAGCTCGTTGATATTTTCCAGTCCGGTTCTTTTGACGCGCTGCGCATCGTTGCTTCGGGTTCGTCGCGCCATGCCGCCGATTGCGCCCGCGATTACCTGCAAGATGCCCTGCAAATGCAGGTGTCCGTTGTGACGCCCGAGGCCTTCGTTGATTTTGAACACACCTATCCGCAGCATGCGCTAAACATTGCCGTTTCGCAGAGTGGCTATTCGACCAATACGATTGCGGCGCTCGATTACATGCGCGCACACGATATGGCTGCAGTTGCGCTCACGGCAAACGTCGAGGCACCCATCAAGGAACACGCTGACATCGTTCTTGACTACGGTGTGGGCGTCGAGTCGGTGGACTTTGTGACTCTGGGCGTCGAGGTGCTCGTTGAGTACCTGGTGCTCTTTGGTATTTACGGCGGTCAGGCGCGCGGAACGATTGACGCCAAGGGCGTTGCCCAGCGTCTTGACGACCTGCGCGAGGCCATCCAGGCCAATGCCGTGATGTGCAAGACCGCCGAGGCATATGTCCAAGACCACATGTTCGAGCTTTCTGAGCACACGCCCGCCATGGTCGTCGGCAACGGCCCCAACTATGGCGTTGCCGAAGAGGCGGCCCTCAAGCTGAGCGAGACCATCAAGATTCCTGCCATGCATCACGAAGGCGAGGAGTTCGTCCACGGTCCCGAGATGCAGATCGTTCCGGGCTATCTGGTGTTTATCGTCGACGATCCGCAGGGGTCGGAGCGTCTTGCGAATATCGCTGATGCGCTATCGAACGTTACGACAAAAACGGTGCTGCTCACGGCCCATCCCAAGGGTAGGGCTCACGAGGTTGCGGTGCCTCAGGTGGCTCCGCTGCTCAGCGCAATTCCCAATCTTGTGTTCTTCCAGACGATTGCGGCCATGATAGCCGAGCGTCTGAAGTCATGGGACGTGCACCCGTATCTCGATGCCGTCTCCAAGCAAATGGAGGTCAAGGCAGAGGGCTACGAAGAGTCAGTCAATGCGCTTAAGGCCAAAGCGGCCGAGTGTTACGGAATGTAAGCGGGTTTTGATGCCCGTTGGCATGGGGGATGTGGAAACAACCCCAGAAAGGAGAGACAAATGAAGGAAACCGAGAAGATCGAGATCATGCATTTCGACCAGGAGGGCTATCTCGAGGACGGCAAGGCGCTCTACGAGACCGGCAAGAAGATGACCGCGCTCGCCGACAAGGTCGCCGACGAGGGCTACG
>CALIOA010000043.1:0-63612 GCA_938045065.1 uncultured Collinsella sp. | reverse complement strand
GGAAAGAAGCTGCGCCGCGGGGGAGGCGACCCAAATGGCTTTCTCATATCGTCTTACGTTGCTTCGAACGTTGCTTGAGTGCCTCGGAAAGCCCGACGAGCGCCGTGGAGAACGAGACCAAAGCGGTCAGAAGTCTCACGAAATCAATCAGATCGGTCATGGGCATCACCTCCCATCAGATGGAGGGCGCTGCCCGGCACATGGAACTGCCGTCAACGATACCGATTCTACCAGAGCCTAGTTATATATACGAATATATGTTCGTATTCCAAGAACAAGGGGCCCATACGACAAAGGGGCAGTCCTTTTGTCGCATTATTCGATGACAGTGCGGGAGTTCTGCTTGTGCATGGTGGCGAGCATGTGTTTGGGGACGGCGTGGACCATGCAACTACCGATGGTCGCGGTCGCGGCGGCCTTAGCTGCATCGCTGCCGTTTTTGGTCGCGTAGCTGTGGCGGAAGCGCTTGAGCATGGCAATGTCGTTACCGCCGTCGCCGTAAACCGCGACCTCGTCCTCGGCAATGCCGTAGTAGCCCGCCAGCCAGGCCACGCTCTCACCCTTGTTGCACGCCACGTCCGTGATTTCGAACATCACCGGATCGAACGGCGCGTTGACCACGCGGTCCGATCGCTCGGCCAGATACGCCTTAAGGTCGCGCTCCAACTCGGGCGAGGTCACGCGGCAGTTGATCTTGCACACATCGTGGCGCAGGATGTCGCCGATCGACTGATCGAAATACTGCTCCTCGTGATAGCCGCCACGCGCGCGCATGCCGCGCATCACGATGCGCTTGATAGGGCTGTCCTTCTTAAAACCCGCCTGGTGCATCTCGAACGATCCACTCGAAAACATGCCATCGGGCGTGGAGCAGTCAAAACAGATATCCGGAAACTCCTTGAGCAGTTCCTCGGTGATCTGCGGGTCAATGGTCCAGGTTTTGAGCACCTCGCCATGACTGTCGCGCACGATGGATCCATTGGAGCAGCAGGCGTCAAGCGCCAGGCCCGTAAAGCCATGCTCGCCGATCGGCAGCGTCGAGCGTCCGGTCGCGGGAACCACATGCAGGCCAGCTTCGGTCAGCTCGCGAATGGCACGGCGGATGGTCCCATCCGCCTCATGCAGGGCGTTCAGCAGCGTTCCGTCTAAGTCACTCGCAAACATCTTGATCATGGGCGTGCCTCTCCTTCGTCTGCACGATATTGTAGACGAAGGAGAGGCACGCCCAAACAATGCCGTCACGACGCGACGTGCCACTGCCTTCACAAATTCACGGTGCCCCAGCGCGCTAAGACAATCGCCACAAGCGACTTTTCAGCCGATAAAACAGCGCCGTCGTCAACGTCAGCACCGCCAACATGCCTGCGAATACAATCGCCGGTGTCCATCGATCATATGCGAGCCCGTAAACCAATTGGCCAATAGGCGTTGCACAGGAAAGCGTCATATAAACGAGTGCCAGCACTTTTCCGCAGAGTTCCTTTGGCGCTGACCGCTGAACAAATGAAACGATTTCGACCGATGTAATGCTTGCCCACGCCATGACCCATGCCGAGCCGGCCGCAAGCGCGGCAAACGCTAATTCATCAGGACCGCTCAGTAGCGTGACAATAATCGGCACGACTCCAAAACAGATCATCGCAACATATCGACATATGCCCTTGAAGGAAAAACGATGCGGCCAAATACCGACCAAACCACTGCCGACAAGACCACCTAAGCCCATAGCCACCTCAATAATCCCAACGAAGGATGACTGCATTCCGAGATGCTTTGCAACAATAACGGGAGCACCAATCGTTAACCCAACTAACGCAAGGTTCAAAATAGCCGCAATCAAAAACACAACGAGCAATGATGAGTTTTGAGACAGGTACCGAATCAACTCCCGAAAATCGTTTCGGCGTGTCGTACGAGTCGCGCCGTCTCCCATCGTTTCAGATGAGGCATTTTGCTTGAGTGCGCCCCCGAACAGCAGGGCTGAAATCGTAAACGTCAACGCCGCGGTTTCGCATAGAGTATCGATACCAAAGCACCCATAGACTGCCGTCCCGACTACAGGCCCCAAGATATTGCTCATCATGATTATCTGCGAGACCAACGCAGTGGCACGCTCAACCTTTTCTTGGCCCGTCATGCGCACCGCCTCAATTTGAAGCATCGGTTTCAGCAGCGATTGGATGCCATATTGGACGCAAAGCATTGCTGCCACGACAACCGCAAGAGGCAGCGAACGCTTCATGGGGATAAACAGCAGTGATGCAGCCATCAGAACAATGCCGAGTACCACAAGAACCCCGCGATGTCTTCCCCGATCCGCCAAAATCCCGCCAACCGGAGTCGCGAGCACGCCCGGTATGAACGCTATCGCCGCGACGGCGCCATATAACGTTGAGGAGCCGCTGCAATCGAACAAGTAGAGCGGACACGCAAAGCACAGTGCCGACAGCATCGAATACGCACACAGCTGTGCAACAAGAAGACCAAATAGCCTGATAGATCGCACTGTTTTTGGCGCCAATGAAACGCTAATTCTTCGCATCCCAGCCATAAGCCTGCCCCCAAATACATACTGTCAGTATGTATTTAATGACTTGAAAAGGGCAGCCGTGGCTACCCTCACAAATCAATTACATACCGTTGGTATCTATATTACCACCCGGCACGGTTCCATACGTCCCAAATCTGAGCCGTTGTCTGAAGCACTTCATTACCCAAATCGAGCCCCACCGCGGCCGCCATCTGCGCCAAACAGTGCGCGCGAGCGAGCATTCGATCTTTGGTCTCGAGCGGACGGAACAGCGGCAGCAGCCAAAGATTCGCCAACAACGATACGGCCTCAGCCGCTTCGCGCGGGCATTTGCACGCAATGGAGCCGTCGGCGATGCCCTCCTCGATCACTGGCAAGAGACAGCCATCGGCCGACTCGTCGAACGAGCCCTGGTACTGCATCGCCAGTAGACGCGAGCTTTTTACCGGATCTGCCGCAGGATGCATGCGTGCCCATAGCTCAATTTGCGGAACGACAGACTCGGGCGCATAAAGTCGTTTGAGCTTTTGAGCTCCCGTCATATTGCCAGCACCGAGTGTCGCGCGACGGTGTTCAGCAATCGGAGCCGTTGCCCGATCAAATGCGGCGTTGAAAATCTCCTCTTTGCTCTTAAAGTGATGATAGACAGCACCCTTGGTCATGCCATCGAGGCGGTCGACGATGTCTTGGATGCTCGTCCCCTCATAACCCTGTACGCAGAATAGCTCCAGCGCCGCGTCGAGAATCTTCGCGACAGTCTCCTCGGGATATTTATTACGACCCATAATCCGTCCATCCACAACGCAAGTCTTGTGCCTCATTGCAGCATTTTAACGTTGCGGATGGTAGACGGTCGATTCTACACCGCGGCGGGGCCGTGTTCGCCGGTACGGATGCGGATGACTTCCTCGACCGGCTCGACCCAAATCTTGCCGTCTCCAACGGCACCGGTACGAGCGGCGTTGCAGATGATGTCGACAATTCCGTCGACATGCTCATCGGCACAAATGAGCGTGAACTGCACCTTAGGGATCGTGTTAACAAGCAACTCGTTGCCGCGCACGTATTCCTTCCAGCCATGTTGCGCACCGCAGCCCTGCACCTGGCTGATAGTCATACCGCGAACATCAGCAGCAAACAGCGCATCTTTAAGAACCTCAAGCTTCTCGGCGCGAACAATCGCCGTAATCTTCTTCATAGTGAATTCCTCTCTTCAATAAAAGAAATGAATTGTCCCTCACATGGCACGGGTTTTCCAGGTACCGCAAACCAACCTCAGAGATCAAAAAGTTCAACTGACTGGTCTTAGCAGGTTTCCCAAGTGCCGCAGATTGCCGTGAAAGAGGAACGAAGCGTACTTAAGTACGTGAGCGACGATTGAACGGCAAGGTGCGGTGCTTGGGGAAGCTGCTAATCAAGTCCGGAGAACGAGGGATAAGCGCTCTCGCCGTGCTGACTCGCATCCAGGCCCAGCGCCTCGTCGGCCTCGTCCACGCGCAGACTGCCGTGGAACAGCACCTTGACCACCGCGGCGATCACCAAATCGAGCACCAACACAATAGCGACCGTCACCACAATGCCCAAAATCTGCGAGATGAGCAGCGACACGTCGCCCGTGTAGAACAGGCCGCCCTTACCAGTCCACGAGAGCTCCGGCACACAGAACAGGCCTGTGAGCACGCCGCCCAAGATGCCGCCGATGCCGTGGCAACCAAACGCGTCGAGCGCATCGTCGTAGCCAAACTTGGTCTTAAGATGGCTGATGGCCAGGTAGCAGACGGGCGATACGATCAGGCCCGTGACCAGCGCCGCCCACGGCTCGACAAAGCCCGCACCCGGCGTGACCACCACAAGGCCCGCAACCAGACCGGTGCTGGCACCCACCAGCGTGGGGCGGCCGGTGCGCACGCGCTCGACGGCAAGCCACGAGACCATGCCCGCCGCGCTGGCCGTCACGGTGTTGAGGATGGCGAGCGCCGCCACGGCGTCGGCCTTAAACTCGCTGCCGCCGTTAAAGCCAAACCAGCCAAACCAAAGCAGGCCGGCGCCCAACGCCACAAACGGCACGTTATGCGGACGGTAGCTCACCATGCCAAAACCGCGACGACGGCCGAGCATTAAGCAAAGGATCAGGCCGGTAAGACCGGACGAAATGTGTACTACGTCGCCGCCGGCAAAGTCGAGCGCGCCGATGATGTCGCCGATAAAGGAGCCCTCGCCGCCCCAAACCATGTGGGCAAGCGGCGCATAGACCACGAGCAGCCAAATGCCCAGGAAGGCCGCCATGGCACCAAACTTAACGCGGCCGGCCAGGCCGCCCGTGACGATAGCAGCCGTGATCATGGCAAATGCCATCTGGAAGGCGATGTTGATGATTTGAGGGTAGACGACACCGTCCGCGGCATTACCCTCGGCCGTCTGCAGCACCTGGTTGAGCACCGGCAGGCACAGCAGCTGGTCAAGGCCTCCAATAAATGGGCTGGAACCGTCGCCGCCGTAGGCCAGCGACCAGCCGGCAACAATCCACAGCACACCGACCAGGCCAATGGCGCCAAAGCACATGAGCATGGTGTTGATGACATTTTTGCGCCTGGACAGGCCGCCATAGAAAAACGCCAGACCCGGTGTCATTAAAAACACGAGCATGGTGCAGATGAGCATAAACGTTGTCGATCCCGTATCGTACATTCGTCCCCCTTGGTCGCATGAACGTTGTCGGCGCCCATAATGCGGCCGAGGGACAACTGGTGTAGACCAGATACGGCGTTGTTAAACGCCGCGTTGTCGAATGGAAACGGTGCCGCAATCTTGGAAACGGCGCGGCAACGGGCGCGAAACGAATGGGAAATACGCGAGCAAGGGAGCCGTGAGCGCGTCCGTCCCGACTAGCGCCGAAACAGCTCGTGGGCGCGGTCACGGAGATTAGTTGCTCGAATGACACCTTCGTAGCGATTGATGCGCAGACGCGGGAAGGCATTGAAAAAGCGCAGGTCGCGACGACTGAGTGACACGCTCGGTACCGGACGGCTCATGCGCTTACCGGCAAGGCGACGGCTGAGCGACGGACGCGGCATGCTCGGCGCGGCATCGGCCACGCGACGGGCAGCGAGCGCCAGACCGCGAGCACCATCCGAGATAAATGTCGGCATCGAAGCCTTCTCACGAAGGGCATCGAGCGTCGCGTCGCCCAGCTCGGCCAGCCACGCGTTAACGGCACGGCTGCGGATATGCGTCTGTGCCACCGAGTCGATTGCCGAATCGGGAATACGTTCGAGCATGGAGTCGGACGCATCGGCAAGCGACTCGTTGATGCGGTCGGCAAGGTCGGCGCGCACACGCTCCAGCTGATCGGACAGACGCCGCCAGCTCGCCAACGAGCACGCCGCGTCGACCATCATCGCGACCGCGACGATAAAGGCGGACAGCCGCACAATCAGCACCGGCAGATGGCCAAGCAGCCCCAGCAATGCCGGCTCCACTAAACGGCAAATGCACAGCGCACCCAGGCCAAACGCGCAGGCCCAGTACAGACAGATGCGTCCATGCAAATTAAACGGCAGGTGCGAGTAATCCCAAAAGCGCGCGCCTGTTGTTTTTTCCAATAGAAGGCCCACACTGTACTCGATTACGCTGCACACAAGCGCCGCGGCGACAAACTGGCTCGGGGCATCCGGAATCCCGCGCAACAGCAGCCAGCAGGCAATGCCGCCCGCGCCATAGATGGGGCAGCACGGCCCCAGCAAAAAGCCACTGTTGGCAAATCGTCCGTGATTGAGCATGGCACATACTGTCGACTCCCATGCCCAACCGCAAAACCCGTAAAAGGCAAACGAGAGCACCAGTGCCGAGAGTGGGCAGGCGGCAAGCGTCGCGCCGCCAAACGCCATATCAATCGCGGTCCCCACCGTCTACCCTCTCCTCTTTTCGCTCGAATCTTTGCTCGAGCCGTCACTCGAGTCCTCGTTCGAATCGTTCGCGCCGCCTTTGCGCCGCAGACGACCGGAGACTGTCTCGCGCAGAGCGCACCATTTATCCGCCAGGCATACAATCCAAGCCTCACGACACGTCGGCGGCACTGGCACCAGCGGAAACATATGCCGCACGATGATATTCCGTTCGCGCGACGTCAGCTCAAAATCTTCCTCGGCACGTTCCAGGGCAAAAAACGGGTGGCGAAAGCCATGCAGCCGATGGCTTGGGTCGGGATCGTGCCAGTCATAGAGAAAGTAATCGTGCAGCAGGGCTCCGCGCAGCAACGAGGCGCGATCGACCGAGACACCGACGCGGCCCAGGTGCTCGGCAAAGGACAAACTTGCCCGCGCCACCGAGGTCACATGCGCATACACCGTCACGTCGCCATGCTGGATAAACTCGTGCGTCAGGTCCAAGCGGCCCGCCTGGGCCAGCTGGCGGGCGGCATAGTCGACCTCGTGCGCGATTTTCTCGGCACGAACGGTATCGGACATGCTGCCTCCTTCCAGCGACTCACGGCGACAAGCCACGGCCTGTGCACAATCGATAAAAACATCATGGAACATATCAGTATGGCATCGGACAAAACGTTTTGCCCCACCAGTTGGCGAATTACCGCGCCGCCGTCACATATCAAACGCCAAAATGTGCGAGACTGTCTTGTGCAATTGTGTCGGCCGAGGGAGCGCCGGCGCTCGATTCGCATGGAGTAACCCACAACGATGCTGCTTACGCAAACGACAACGCCCGAGGACGTCAAGGCTCTTAATCGTGCCGAGCTCCCGCAGCTCTGCGACGAGATTCGCCACGCCATCCTCGAAAGCTCCGCCGCTGTCGGCGGACACGTTGCCCCCAACCTAGGCGTCGTTGAGCTCACGGTCGCGCTCCATCGCGTGTTTAACTCCCCCATCGACAAGATTGTCTTTGACGTTTCGCACCAGACCTACGCCCACAAGGCGCTGACCGGGCGCGCGTATACCTATATCGATCCGGAACGTTTTGGCGAGGCTTCTGGCTTTGCCAATCCCGACGAGTCCGAGCACGACCTGTTCGCCATGGGCCACACCTCCACATCGGTGAGCCTGGGCTGCGGCTTGGCACACGCCCGCGATCTGGCGGGCGACAGCTACAACGTCATCACCATCATTGGCGACGGCTCGCTTTCGGGCGGCTTGGCGTTTGAGGGCTTCAACAATGCCGCCGAACTCGATAGCAACCTGATCATCATCGTCAACGATAACGACCAGTCCATCGCCGAGAACCACGGTGGCCTCTATCGCAATCTGGCCGAGCTGCGCACCAGCAACGGCACCTGTGAGCGCAACGTTTTCCGCGCGATGGGACTCGACTACCGTTATTTGGACGCCGGCAACGACGTGTTGGCCCTGGTCGACACGCTGCAGGAACTGCGCAATATCGATCATCCCATCGTGCTGCACGTCTCCACCGCCAAGGGCAAGGGCTTTGAGCCGGCCCAGAGCGACCCCGAACGCTGGCACCACGTGGGTCCGTTTGACATGGCGACTGGGCGCAAGCTTTGCCCGGGCCATCCGAGCGAGCCTGCGCCGCGCACCTATGCCGACATTACGGGCGAGGCGCTCAGCGCCGCCATCGAGCGCGATCCGCAGGTCGTGGGCATCACGGCCGCCACACCCTACATCATGGGCTTTACACCCGAGCTTCGCGCTGCCGCCGGCAAACAGTTCGTCGATGTGGGCATTGCCGAGGAGCACGCCGTGACCTTTGCCACCGCGCTTGCGCGCTCGGGCGCCAAGCCAGTCTTTGGTGTGTACGGCACGTTTTTGCAGCGCGCCTACGACGAGCTGTGGCACGATCTGTGCCTCAACGACGCCCCGGCAACCATTTTGGTGTTTGGTGCGTCGATCTTTGGCACCACGTCCGAGACGCACCTTTCGTTCTTTGATATTTCCATGCTGGGCGGTCTTCCCAACATGCACTACTTGGCGCCGGCCTGCATGGAGGAATATCTGTCCATGCTGAGCTGGTCGCTCGACCACCGCGAGCATCCCGTGGCGATTCGTGTGCCTGGTATTGGCCTGGTGAGCCGTCCCGACCTTGCGCCTGCCGAAGACACCGACTACAGCGCCGTTCGCTACAACGTGGTGCGCCAGGGTCGCGACGTAGCAGTGCTCGCGCTCGGCGATTTCTTTGAGCTGGGCGAGCGCGTGGCAAACCGTCTGACTGCCGAGTACGGCATCGAGGCCACGCTCGTCAACCCGCGCTTTGCAACCGAGCTCGACCGCGAGTTCCTCGACAGCCTTGCCGCCGAGCATCGCGTTGTCGTCACCCTCGAGGACGGCGTCTTGGACGGCGGCTGGGGCGAGCGCGTCGCGTGCTATCTGGCATGCACGCCGTTGCGCACGCGCACCTTTGGCATCGCCAAGGGCTTTCCCGACCGCTACGAGCCCAACGAACTGCTCGCTCAGAACGGCATGACGGTTGAGAACATGGCCGCCGAAGCCGTGAGACTACTCAACGAGTAAGAAAACCTCCGCAAGGGAAGCACCCCTGCGGAGGTTTTTATTTTCGCGACGCGATTATCTCAATCTGTAACATCTAGGGCCCGAATTCCCGTCTAACTGTTACAAATCTAGACAAGACGTCTTAGTCCCTGACCTTTGTCTCAATCTGTAACAGATAGAGACCTTTTAGCCATCCAGATGTTACAGATCGAGACATTCGAATTCCCCTGAAGTGAAAATCTCGATCTGTAACAGGTAGAACCCATTTCCTCGTCTAACTGTTACAGATTGAGACAAAGCAGCAAGGCATGCCGCCGCACCGACCATGCCGTCTGCAAAGCGCTATCTCAGCTGCAATAAGCGACGTTTACCCAGATAAAACCTGCCAAAATAAACCTGTCCCTTTTTGGTAGGTAGAATTACCCATAAGGTAAGTATGTTTTTGAGTTATTTCGTGTTGACCCATTTGAGCGCGATAGGGTATAACTCTACTCAACCGCTAGGGATTTTATTGAGAAAGGTGTTCTACCATGAGCAAGAACCTCTCCCAGCAGGTCGTTCTCGACCGTCGCGGCTTCGTTGCCGCCACTTTCGCAACCGTCGCCGGCCTTGGTCTTGCCGGCTGCTCCGACACCAGCGCCGAGGCCGACAAGGGTTCCGCCGCCGGCTCTTCCAAGAGCTCCAATGATACCGAGGTTTCCGCCACGCTCGATGCCAAGGCATTCGACAAGCTCGTCAACGACGGCCCCAAGGCCGATGACGACGCCATCACCGCCAGCACCTGGGCCACGGCCGTCAAGGACGCCGGCGTCTTTACGATCGGTGGCGTTCAGACCTCTACGCTCTTCTCCCTCCTCAACGAGAAAGACGGTCAGACCCGCGGCTTCGACGCCGGTATCGCACAGCTCCTGTCCAACTACATTCTGGGCGAGAACAAGGTCGAGATCACCCAGGTGACCTCGGACACGCGCGAGTCCGTCCTGCAGAACGGCCAGGTCGACGCCGTCTTTGCCACCTACACCATCACCGACGAGCGCAAGAAGCTCGTCTCCTTTGCCGGTCCCTACTACTACACCCAGCAGGCCATCCTGGTGCTCGCCGATAACGACGACATCAAGGGCGTCGACGACCTGGCCGACAAGAACGTCGCCGTCCAGTCCGGCTCCAACGGCCCCGCCATCCTGGAGGAGTTCGCTCCCAAGGCCAGCCAGCAGGAGTTCAAGACCGACGAGGAGGCCCGCCAGGCACTCCAGCAGGGCCGCGTTGACGCCTACGTCATCGATAACAACATGCAGCAGAGCGCCCTGGTTCGCGAGCCTGGTAAGTACAAGATCGCCGGCAAGCCCTTCGGCAACAAGGAGCCCTACGGCATCGGCCTGCCGCTCGATTCCGACGGTGTCGCCTTTGTCAACGACTTCCTTAAGAAGATCGAGGACGACGGCACCTGGACCGAGCTGTGGCAGATCTGCATCGGCGACCGTACGGGCGACACCAATGTTCCCGAGCTGCCCGAGATCGGCGCCTAGGCAGCGAGCCTGGTAACGGCCGCAACGAAACCATATGGAAACGCATGATGCGCTTTATTGCGGTAAACTGTTTCCTCACTGAGTTGTCGGGGCTTCCGTACACACGGGAGCCCCTTTCCTTACCGGCAGGAGGTCCGCATGAGTCTCTCCGAGCTCTGGTCGCTCTATGGCCAGAACTATATCGACGCGCTGCTAGCAACCTGGGGCATGACGCTTGAGTCGTTTGCCATCGCCATGGTGCTGGCCGTCGCCGTCACCGTGATGCGCGTGTCGCCGCTCAAGCCGCTGCGCGTCTTTGGCGACCTGTATGTTCAGGTCTTCCGTAACATCCCCGGCATCGCGCTGCTCATTATCGTCGTCTACGCGCTGCCGCCGCTCAAGGTCGTTCTGCCCTACCGCGCCTGCGTTATCGTCGCTACGGTCCTTTTGGGCTCAGCCTTTGGTTCCGAGAACTTCATGAGCGGCATCAACACCGTCGGCGTCGGCCAGGTGGAAGCCGCACGTTCGCTCGGCATGAGCTTCAGCCGTATCCTCGCCAAGATCGTGATTCCGCAGGCACTGCGCTCAAGCGTATTGCCCATGACGAACCTCTTTATCGCCGTCATGCTCACCACCGCGCTCGGCAGTCAGGTGCCGCTTAAACCGCAAGAGCTTACCGGTGTGGTGAGCTACATCAACACGCGCTCGCTCGGCGGCGTCGCCGCGTTCTTTATCTCGGCGCTCGGCTACCTTGGCACGGCCTTTATGGTGAGCCACATTGGCAACTATATCGATAAGAAGGTGAGGATCCTCCGATGAGCAAGCATTCCTCCCCTGCGCTCACCATGCGCGATGCGCTCTACGAGGCTCCCGGCCCCAAGATGCGCGCCAAGATTCGCATCGGCACCGCCATCTCGCTCGTCGCCGTCGCCGCGCTCGTCGCCCTGGTACTGCAGCGCTTTTATGTGACCGGCCAGCTTTCGGTCCACTATTGGTATTTCTTTACGCACCTCACCACCTGGAAGTTCTTGCTTACCGGCTTTGAGGGCACCGTTAAAGTCGCACTCACCGCTGGCGCCATCGCGCTGGTGCTGGGCCTTGCCCTTATGCTCGGCCGTACCAGTGACATTAAGCCGCTGCAGTTGGTCTGCCGCGTGCTCACCGATTTCTTCCGCGGCGTACCGAGCCTGCTGTTCATCTACTTCTTCTTTTTGGTGCTGCCCCAGTACAAAATTGCGCTGCCGTCGTTTTGGATGCTCACGCTTCCCGTCGCGCTCGCTGCAGCTGGTGTACTCGCCGAGATCTTTCGCGCCGGCGTCAACGCCGTGCCGCGCGGCCAGGTCGAAGCCGCCCAGGCACTCGGTCTCTCCAAAGCTAAAATCACCTTTAAAATCGTGTTGCCGCAGGCTATTCGGTTTATTATTCCGTCGTTGATCTCACAACTTGTAGTCGTGGTCAAGGACACCACCGTCGCCTATGTGGTGAGCTACCCCGACCTCATGCAAAATGCCCGCGTGCTCATTACCAACTATGATGCACTCGTATCGGTCTACCTGGTAATCGCGGTCATCTACATCCTCATCAACGTCGCGATCAACAAGGCCGCTGTCTATGTTTCGCACAAGACCGGCGCGACCATCATCCGCTAACGCTTTACCATTTCGAGTCATAAGGAGCCGAGCACCATGGCACAGAGCACCTCTTCTACCGGCAATCAGCCGCTGATCGAGCTCAGGCACGTCGATAAGCACTATGGAGACCTGCACGTCCTCAACGACATCAATCTGTCGGTCGACCGCGGCGAGGTCGTCGTGGTGATTGGCCCCTCGGGCTCGGGCAAGTCGACCATGTGCCGAACCATCAATCGCTTGGAAACCATCGACTCGGGCGAGATCCTCATCGAGGGCGAGCCCCTGCCGCAAGAAGGCAAGGATCTTGCCCGCATGCGCGCCGAACTGGGCATGGTGTTTCAGCAGTTCAACCTGTTTGCACATATGACCGCACTGCAGAACGTCATGCTGGGGCCGGTCGACGTGCTGGGCGTCTCCAAGGAAGAGGCTCGTGAGCGCGCCATGGACCTGCTGAGCCGCGTGGGCGTGGCCGAGCAGGCCGATAAGGTACCCGCACAGCTCTCGGGCGGCCAGCAACAGCGCGTAGCCATCGCCCGCTCGCTTGCCGTGCAACCCAAGGCCATGCTCTTTGACGAGCCCACAAGCGCCCTTGACCCCGAGATGATCAACGAGGTGCTCGAGGTCATGGTACGCTTGGCCCAGCAGGGCATGACGATGATCGTCATTACGCACGAAATGAACTTCGCCCGCCGCGTGGCCGACCGCGTCGTGTTTATGGCCGACGGCCAGATCGTAGAAACCGGCACGCCCGACGAGTTCTTCGACCACCCCCAGACCAAGCGCGCCCAGGACTTCCTCAACTCCATTAAGGGCCACTAACCAGACCGCCCACCCGCCCGCCATGCCCATCCAAACTCGAAAGTTACACCTATGATCGGAACTCGCACTTCATCGTCCTACACCCCGCACGTCGACGTCGCCCCCGCCGACCGCCCACTCATCCTCGTCGCACCGCGCTGGGAAGAGGCAGAGCCATTTTTAACCGAGATGCTCTCCCCCAACGAGGAAATCGCAAGTGTCTTTGTCGATGCCATCCTTGCCGCCGGCGGCCTGCCGCTGCAGATGTCCATCACCGAGGACATTGAGGTCATCCGTCATTACGTCGATATCGCCGACGGCATCGCCATTCCCGGCGGCCCCGATGTCAATCCCAAACGTTGGGGCGATGATCGACCCTACGACCCCACCCTCTGCTGCGAGATCCGCGATAGCTTTGAGTTTAAGCTGGTCGGCGAGGTGCTCCGCGCCAAAAAGCCGCTCTTTACCACCTGCCGCGGCACGCAGTTGCTCAATGTCGCCACCGGCGGCACCCTGTGCATGGACGTGCCAAGCCTGGGTGCGCGCGAGGGCCGCACGCAGTGGCGCCACACCCACGTGCTCAACGACCCCGTGCATCCCGTCGAGGTCGTGCCGGGCTCGTTGCTGGAGCGCGCGCTTGGTGGGCACAGGCTTATCCAGACCAACTCCGCACACCACTGCTGCGTCGATCGTCTGGGCAAAAGCACGCGCTTGGTCGCCAAGGCAACCGACGGCGTTCCCGAGTGCATCGAAGTCGAAGGCCAACCCTTCTGCCTGGGCGTGCAATGGCACCCTGAGTACACGTGGAAGACGCTCGAGACCGACTTTAACCTGTGGAAGTCGTTTGTCGAGGCAGCAGCAAAGGTCAAGCAGGCCCGTTAGCTCGCGAATCACTCAGGTTAAAGCCTCCTAAGCCAGAGGGGGCGGACACCAGCCACGGTGCCCGCCCCCCCTATATTTGGTATGCTCGGTATGATCATCCCTCACAAACAATCAAAGAAATCTCGACCGCAATCGGTCTACAGTAAAGCAAATGGCAAAAACGCTTGCTACGTTTATTAGGCAGTCAATTAGAATCGAAATGCATTGACTATTCCCCAACGGGGTCACGCCACAAATCCACATGAGTATCGAGGCTGGAAGCGGAAGCATGGGAATGGCCCCGAGCTGTATGTAGACCGCTACGACGTTGACAAGCAGCAGCATGCCAATAGGACCGAAGCCGGACCCAAAATAGGAAACAGCGATCACGCAAGAGACCACGTATGCAAGGCAGACGACACTCGCCAGAAGAAGTCGATAGCAAAATATATTCAGGTTGAAATACTGCTGAGCATCCAAAACGATTACGCAGTTAAGACAGTACAAAACGACACTCGACAGGATAAACGCGCCCAAAAGGGCAAAAGAAGACAGCGCCACTCGCGCAACGATAGCGCACACACGCTTCCCTCCCCGAGCCTCCGACAATCCCCAGGGTTCCTCAATAAAGCCCGAACTGACAAAGCGAGGCACAATGCAAGCCGCGATGAACGGAAAGAACAATGCATGAGCCAACGGGGCTACGTTGAACAGCAGACCGCGAAAAACCTCTGCATTACCAAATAGAAGGACATCCTCTGCCGATAGCCGAAGCGTCGGGTCTGGGAAAAAGCCCAAGAAACTGTTCTCACGGAGGCTACAGAACCACATCGGGAAAGAATTAAGCTGCAATACCACCATGCACGCATAAATTACCAGGATTAAGGCGTACGTCCACTTGCTCACATGCTTCAATTCTGAATGACGGAATCTTCTAGTCTGACGAGCCATTGAGCACACCCCCAGCACGAAAGCTCACGAGAGCGTAAATCAATACCGATAGACAGCTGGCTGCCACGCCATATCCCAGAAGTGTCAGCTGACCCATATCGCTATACCCAAAGGCACATCCGACTCCAAGGTACGGCCCCGGAAGAAAGAAGATCCATCGCAAGGACGGTATGGGCGTCTGAAGGTAAGTTCCGTAGAGCGTCAAGCTCATGACAAATCCGATTATTACCACAGCCCCGCTCAATACAGCGCTGCTCGTAATCCGGTAGATGGCCACCGTCTCCAGCACAAGCGATATCACTAATACGGCGTTGACTATCATTGCAGGCAAAAATACAGTTAGCATGTCGTGCGAGTAGTTATGCCCTCCACGTATTATGGCTATTGCAAAAAGAAGAAGGCAAAGCGCACTATATGCTGCGCCAATTATTAAAGCAGACGAAAATGCATGGGCTAGAGCCCCATAAAAGCGGTTGAGACCTCTTGCCAAAGAAATTCGGCAGCCCTCTTCATAGCCACGCTCCTGTAGAATTACCAGGCAAACGATGAGCGGCACAAGCAGAGATGTGCCGGCAAAGGCGCTACGCACAAGGGACTCATCGGGTGCAGAAGGATCGATTACATTCCAGCAGAAGCCAATATCCTCCCCAAAAACGCTATTGCCAAAGGCGAGCAACGTTGTTCCGTTTTTTAGAAAGATGCCGAAGAGAAGGCCGAACGCCAGCATAAGCGCAAGACCAAACTTCGCCGGAAACATCCTGTGTAAACGTATCATGTCCGCCTTTATGGGATGAATCGCCCGCTTCATAGCGAGACCGCCTTCATCAAGCGCCTGTAATACTCTTTTAGGGACGGCGCCTCGTCCCTTATGACATCCATCGATTCCTTTTTCAGCAGTTCGCCGTCATGAATAAACAGGCAACTTGTTGCAACTGATGCCAACTCATCCAAATCATGACTAGAGATGAGCATGGTCTTACCCTGCTCTCGATTCAATCGGCCGATAAGGGTCCATATACTCTCGATGCCCAGCGGGTCCAATCCATTTGCTGGCTCATCGAAAACTAGCAAGTCAGTGTCACCCAACAAAGCCGTAGCTATATCCAGCCGCCGCTTCATTCCCAGAGAAAAACTGCTTACGCTCTTTTTTTCATCGACGTCCAGGCCGACTAGGCTCAAAACGCGAGGAATCTCACGATTCTCATCAAGTCCCCATTCCGCACATCGGATTTGAAGATTCTCAACCGCGTTGAGAGATTGGTATGTTCCGCTGGAATCTGGCACATAGCCGACACGCGTCCGCATCAGACCAAGCTCTTTTTTTGATTTGCCTCCAAAGAGCTCCACGCTCCCCGACGATGGCTCGCAGAGGCCCAAGACGATTTTAATAAGCGTGCTTTTGCCCGCACCGTTTGCACCAACAAGGGCGCAGAGCTCAGACTGGTGTACCTCGAAGGAAACGTCATGCAAAACGCGCCGTCTCCCGTAGCGCTTTGACACCTTTGATAACTTTATCGCTGATGCGTTCATTGGCCTCCCGTTCTGCTTGATAGCAAAACCGCTCATATCGTTCCTTCTTTCCTTTATCGTTTTCAATAGTTATTATTGTTTTTCGATAACTCATATTTGTCAAGATAATCTAAAAGAAGGGACCCGTGTTAGACACGGGTCCCTTCACGCTGATACTTCGTTTTAGTTGTTCGCCTTAAGCTACTCGTCGCTCAAATCGACAGCAAAGACTGATGTCGGAAGCGACGCCTCGTTGCCTCCGACATCCCGCATCTGTCTCACGACATTTTTTGCGCGCTCGACAATAAGCTCCTCAAGCTCTTTCTCGCTCACGCGCTGAATAATATCTCCCGGTTGACAATCAAGCTCATCACAGATATCGAGGAGCGTCTTTAGGCGAATAGCTTTTATCTTTCCGTTTCTCAGCTTTGAAATATTAGCCGGAGTATGCCCCGTCGCCCGAATCAGATCAGCGCTGGTCTTTCCGGTCTTAAGCAGCTGCGTCTCAAGCTCGATGATGAGATAGCTCATGTTTCCTCCTACACAAGCTCGTCAGACTGCTCTTGGAGCAGCGAGGCATAACTCCAGATCGCCGAGATGAACAAACAGACAACTGCGCCGATAAGCGATCCCGCATCAAGGGTAACGCCTTGGCAAATCTCAATAACGAAGGAATGAGGAACGACGTAAAGCTCCAGCCCACCAATGGTAAGATTGACCGATCCGTAGGCACCAATAAGCGAAACCGCGGCGTTAACAGCAAAGGCAAGCGCAAGAACACGGATAAGCCGCACATGCGTCTTGGTAAAGGGCGAGACGCCTCGCGAGATGTTACGGCTGATCCCACACAGAACGACAAGCGAAATACCCACGACGAGTGCCAGGCACAGTCCGCTTGGGATAACGATGCACCCGCCATCGAGAAGCGTCACGACGCCGAAAGAATCGACAGAGACAACGTTTGCAACCGCATACCAGATCACGTAAACAACCAACGCGGCAAAAGCGACGAGCATCCCTGCAAAAACGGCTGCCATGCAAAAGCCAAGCTTCCTGATATTTTCGCCCGCTTTGGCCATACGCTGAACGCTGTTAGACATACACTCACCCTCATCGACTCTATCGTTATTCGAACAGTTTATCGAACAACGATATTGATTGCATGCGGAAAGCCCCGCCAGTGCGCATAGGCCATTTACTAACCCGGAGGGGTGAGCGTGGATTTTTGGACACATATCGAACGAGAGTGGATAATCTCCCACTTTGAGGCCGCCACGGGCCTAAAACGGGAGATTATCCACTCTCATAGTCATCAAGGCCCGCAAGCTCTTATTCAGCCGCTTCGCGCAGGGCCGACATCGTAGCCGCATATTGCTGCTGCAACGCATGCATCCCCTCGCGAGCGCCGTCAACGGCATCGGCGCCGCGCAGCGCCTCGGTCACCACAACCGCCGGCTCGTACAGATTGTCGAATCCCAAGTTCTGGCTCACGCCCTTGAGCGTGTGCGCTGCCATAAACGCACCTTCGGCGTCTCCTGCCGCCATGGCGGCCTCCAGCTTGTCCATGCTCTCGTCATCCAAAAACTTGAGGGCAAAGCGGGCAAGCATTTCCTCGCCCATCAGCCGAGCGCACGCGTCATCATAATTAGCGCCGATCTTCTCATACGCCTCACGCATGGAAATCATGGATTAAAAACTCCTTTGGTCAAACTAAATCGTGGGAAACGCGACAACGTCGGCGGGGCGCGCCAACGTCTCGGCGATACGGTCTTGCACCTCGAGCAGGCAGTCGAGCAACAGCGGGTTAAAGGTGCCGCACTTACCGTCCAGGATCATCTGAATCGCCTCCTTGTGCGGGATGGCGCCCTTGTACACGCGCACACTCGTCAGCGCATCATACACGTCGGCCACCGAAACCACCTGTGCGGCAATGGGAATTTCATCGCCCTTAAGGCCATCGGGATAGCCCCTGCCGTCCCAGCGCTCGTGATGCCAACGCGCAATCTGGTACGCATATTCCATAAGCGCATTGCCGACGTGATGGCGGCCCAGCTCAAGCAACATGTCGGCGCCCATCGTGGTATGCGTCTTCATAATCTCGAACTCCTCGGGCGTAAGGCGTCCGGGTTTGTTGAGAATCGCATCGTCAATCGCCATCTTGCCGATATCGTGCAGCGCCGAAGCCAGGGCAATCGTGGAGCGCTCCTCATTGTCGAGGGAGATCGTGTCGCTACGCTGGACCAGGCAGTCAAGCAGCAGCTCGGTCAGCTTCTCGATGTTCGTAACGTGTCTGCCGCTCTCGCCGTTGCGAAGCTCCATGACGCCGGCCATGATGTCGATGAGCATGCGACTGTTCTTGACGCGCTCGTTGTACTGCTGGGACAGCAAACTCGTCAGGCGGCGCTGTTTGGCGTATAGGCGGATGGTGTTGCTTACACGCCGGCGCACGACACGGGAGTCAAACGGGCGGTTGATATAGTCCGAGGCGCCCAGCTCGTACGCGCGCAGAACCATATCATCGGAATCTTCGCTCGAAATCATGATGAAAGGCAGATTGTCGATACCCGATCGGCGCGACAGATCGGCCAGCACCTCAAAGCCGCTTATGCCCGGCATGACAATGTCCAGCATCACGAGCGACAACTCATCGCCATAGCGGTCGACCATGTCGAGCGCCGTACGACCGTTATCGGCCTCGAGGATGCAATACTCGTCCTTGAGCATCTCGTTGAGAATGGCTCGGTTCATCTCGGAGTCATCGGCAATAAGCACCAAAGGCTTTTCGCTTTGGAAGGCCTCGATGGAATCGGCATCGGTCACGACCGTACCGGCTTTTGTCTTAGCACGGCTCAGTAACTGGACAGCGCGGCCAACGCCCTCATCGACCGTCTCGCCATGAATGCGAACGCCACCAACACATGCCGTCAAGCTCACGTACTCATGACCCGGAATAACCGTGGCATGAACGGCATCGGATACCTGATGCAGGCGACGGGTGAAGTCATCGGAGGGAATATTGGGCATGACGACCACAAACTTGTCGCAGCCATAGCGCACAAGCTCGTCAGTCGAACGAATTCCGCTGCGTATGGCTGTCGCCACAGCACCGAGCGCAAGGTCACCGGCATGACGGCCACACGTATCGTTGAAGACCTTAAAATCATCAAGGTCGATCACCGCAACGCCGGCCTTCATGCGGGCGCTACGGAGCTTTTCCTCGTAATATCGGCGATTGTGCACATTCGTCAGCACGTCGGTGTAGACAAGGTCCTCTTCTGCAGCCTCTTGCTCATCAATCGGACGCACCATCAACAAGACGTGAGGCTCGCCCTCGACCTTCAGAGGGCGCAGGCGAGCGCGGTACTCGGTACCATCATTGAGTAGCCGCTCCGACACCTCATCCGAATCTGCCAAGGCCTCAAGACTCGACTGACGCAGACAAGGGCAGCGATTGCCGGCGAGCAGGCAGTTAGGCTCGCTCTTAATCTGATCGGCCGACAGCAAACGCACCACGGGGTAGGTCTTCGCGACGTGGGCGACCTCAGCGGCAGCCTCCTCGTCGGTTAGATTGACCTCGTGATTTTTGCGCATATGGGGCCCTTTCTATCGTTATGCACGGCAACGGTGCATATCAATTGGTGCAAGGGTAACATCTAACAGCTGAAGGCAAACGCGCGATTATCGTTACATTTTTATGACCTGGCAAGCGGCGGTAATGGAGCCGCGGGCGCGCGGTTATGGACGCATTCGTTAACAATGACGAAACGCTAACAACCCCTCTCCCCGCAGGTCATCGAGCGTGCTAACGCTCCAAGACATCACGAACGGCGTTTGCCGCCGTAACGGGGCGATCGCGCAGACCGTTATGCGCGCCCGGAATCGTCACAAGGGGGCAATCGAGATATTCGGCAGCCACCCTCGTGCCCGCCTCGCGGGGCGTGCCAACCGAGAGCTCGCCCAAGAACACGGCCGACACCGCCTTTGACGCGCGAGCGCGCTCCCAGTCGGGAGCATATGTCATATTTGTTCCGTATTCATTGGCCATAAAGCAACGACCATTGCGCAGGGCATGTTTGACTTCCGCTTCGGTCGTCCCAGGAGCCTCGGGGTCCAAGTCGCCGAGGGCTCCCAAGAAAAGCCGGAGCGCCCTTGAAACCTTTCCCGCCGCAATCATATCGAGCAAAACCGGAGCTGCGCCCATACCGACGCCTTCGGCCGACACAGCCGGCTCATGCAGAATCGCACGGGCGACGAGATGGGGTTCGGTGCGAAGAAGCTCCAGCGCCACCAACGTACCGGCGCTATGCGCAAGCACATTTGCCGGAGCGCCAACGTGTTCGATCACGGCCTGCAGGTCGGCGGCCTGAGCGGCAAGATCATAGCTGCCGTCTGCCGCATCGCTGCTGCCACCGCAGCCGCGGCGGTCGTAGGCAATTACGCGGTAGTTGCGGCTGAGCTCACAAGCGATACCGTCGAAAAATGTGCCGTCGACACAAGCGCCGTGCACGCACACCAAGGCAGGAGCATCAGGCGACACATCCGGGCCGGCATATTCGCGACAGGCAATCGTGGTGCCCACATTCTCAACCGTAAAATCCATGTTGTGCCCCCATCATCAATGCTCATCCAGTTGCACGTCAGTGCGATTGGATGGACCCGCATTGCCTTGCGCCTTGTTAACAGATTAACTGTACCCGACCCGAGACTTTCTATGGCACGGCATAATGAGCGACGTTAAAAAACGAAACTTGTAAGGCAAGAGCCCGCACCTTGCTTTGGAGCCGATGCTATGCTTAGGCACAATTGTCTTGAGGAGCATATGCCTATGTCTACGTTTTTGAATGCCAGCCCCATCTTTGGGCCCGTTCGCAGCCGTCGCCTTGGTCTCTCGCTCGGCGTCAACATGATGCCGGCCAGCGGCAAAATCTGCACGTTCGACTGCATCTACTGCGAAAACGGCCTCAACGCCGAGCGCCCCTGCCACGAGCCGTATAACACAGCTGCCGTGGTACTCGACGCGCTCGAGGCAAAGCTGCGCGAGATGGCAGCCGAGGGCGAGCTCCCCGATGTGATCACCTTCGCAGGCAACGGCGAGCCCACCGCCGCACCGGAGTTTCCGCAGGCCATCGCCGGCGCCGTCGCGCTGCGCGACGAGCTTGCCCCAAACTCCAAAATCGCCGTGCTCTCCAACGGCACGCGCGCCGACCGCCCCGAGGTACACGACGCGCTCATGATGGTCGACGACAACATCCTCAAGCTCGATACGGTCGACCCGGCATTTATCCAGCTGCTCGATCAACCCGTTGGCCCCTACGATGTAGAGCACCAGATCGAAACGTTCGCGAGCTTTAACGGTCATGTCATTATCCAGACGATGTTTTTGAGCGGTGAGTACCGGGGCAAGTCTCTCGATAACACCGGCGAGGAGCACGTTGGTCCTTGGCTCGCGGCGCTCGAGCGCATTCGCCCGCAGGAGGCGACCATCTACACGGTGGCGCGCGAGACACCAGTCGCCGGCCTTGCCAAAGCAGCACCCGAGGCCCTCGACGCCATTGCCGCGCGCGTGCGCGCCCTCGGCATTCCCTGCCAGGTGAGCTACTAGCAAAACCACGCAGCAGCTAGTGCCCGCCATCCCGCCCCATCAGTTGCGGTGATATAGTTCCTATTTGTGCTGTTAAAACGCTTAAATAGGAACTATATCACCGCAACTTTTATGGACGCGTGGGTGGGCTATACTAGCTGCGAATGAAAGGAAGTTAGCCATGTTTGACAACGGACCCGTGCCCGGCCGCAATGACGCTTGCTGGTGCGGCAGCGGCAAAAAATATAAGAAATGTCACAGCGCCTTCGACGAGCGCCTCGAGCGCCTGTGGGAGGAAGGCTGGGAGGTTCTGCCCCGTACGCTCTACAAGACACCCGTCGATATCGAGGGCATCAAGCGCTCGGCCGCTATCAACGTGGGCGTGCTCGACTACGTAGGCGAGCACATCGCCGCAGGCATGACCACCAATCAGATCGACCAGATGATCTACGACTACACCGTCGAGCACGGTGGTACGCCGGCCGACCTCAACTACGAGGGCTACCCCAAGAGCGTGTGCACCTCGATCAACGACGTGGTCTGCCACGGTATCCCCTGCGATGCGGATGTGCTGCACGAGGGCGACATCATCAATGTGGACTGTTCCACAATCCTAGACGGCTACTTTAGCGACTCGAGCCGCATGTTCTGCATCGGTGAGGTCTCTGCCGAGCGCCAGCGCCTGGTCGACGTCACCCGCGCCAGCGTGGAGGCGGGTCTGGCGGCCGTCAAGCCATGGCTGCCGCTGTCCGTTATGGCCGAGGCCGTGCAAAAGACGGTCGAGGACGCCGGTTTTAGCGTGGTGCGCGAATACGGCGGGCACGGCATCGGTAAGGAGTTCCACGAGGACCCGTTTGTGGGCTTTACCACCGAGGCACCCGATGTGGACACCATCATGGCCCCGGGCATGGTCTTCACCATCGAGCCCATGGTCAATGCCGGAGCGCCCGACATCAAGATCAGCAAGGGTGACGGTTGGTGCGTGCGCACCAAGGACGGCAGCGATTCGGCTCAGTGCGAGGTACAGCTCGTAGTGACCGAGGATGGCTACGAGCTGCTGAGCTGGTAACCGTGCGGACGCCGGATGCTAACGGGCACGCCCGTCTTGCATCCGGCGTTTTATTTGAACGTTTTGCCTGATAAAACCTGCCAAAATAAACCTGTCCCTTTTTGGCAGGTCGAGCGGAGAGGACTGCTAGTGAACATCCTGGTTTTGCTGCCCGTCAATGACCGCCATCGCGCAATTCTTGAGTCGAGTGCTCCGGGCGAGGACTTTATCTACACGAGCGCCGACGCCGCCACACGTGAACAGGTCGCCGATGCCGACGTGATCTTGGGCAACATCGACCCTGACATGCTCACGGCATGCGAGCATCTCCAGCTGTTGCAATTGCAGACCGCCGGCTATGACGACTACCTTGCCGCCGGCACCGTGCCGGCCAACGCCAAACTGTCTTGCTCGGTGGGCGCCTACGGCCAGGCCGTGAGCGAGCACATGTTTGCCATGGTGTTGTCTATGATGAAGCGCCTGCCCGGCTACCAGGATCTGCAGCGCGAACATCGCTGGGAGGACTTGGGCCCGGTCACCTCGCTCAGAAACGCCAACGTGCTGGTGCTGGGCGCAGGCGATATCGGCGGCCACTTTGCCACGCTCTGCCGCAGCATGGGCGCGCACGTCCGCGGCATCAAGCGCCATCCGCTCGTCTACCCCATTGTATTTGAGGACATGGACGGCATGGATGCCCTGTCCGAGCGCCTGGCCGAGGCCGATATCGTCGCATCCTTTATGCCGAGCACGCCCGAGACCCGTGGCTTGGCGAATGCCGAGTTCTTTGCCGCGATGAAGCCGGGCGCGTTCTTTGCCAACGGCGGCCGCGGCGATCTTGTGGTCGCCGACGACCTGGTTGCCGCCCTGGAGTCGGGGCATCTCGCCGGCGCCGCGGTCGACGTCACCGACCCCGAGCCGCTGCCCGAGACAAGCCCCCTGTGGGATGCGCCCAACATGCTCATCTCGCCGCACGTCTCCGGCTGGTTCCACCTGGCCGCCACGCTCAATAACGTGGTCGACATCGCCGCGGAGAACCTGCGTCACCTGCAGGCCGGCGAGACGCTTCGCTGCTGGATCGAACATTAAGAATTACGCCGTTTTACAAACGGCGTAATGAGCCGACGCTGCGAGCCCGCCGTTTGGCCAATCTGCCGTTCAATTTTAAAGGCGCGACCAGAAGGTCAGCGCCTTTTCATTTCACGGCACCTTGGCTCAAACGGCGGGCTCTCGCTGACTTTTATTCGACCTGCGGGATCTGACTAGCGCAGGCTCTGCCTATGAAGTCCTAGCAGTTCCGTCTTGTCGTTGGCGTTGGCGTTGGCGTTGGCGTTGAAGCATTTGCCCAGATAAAACCTACCAAAATTGTCATCTCATCTTGGTCGATTTTAGAGTTCCACACTTTCGGCGCCGTTGATGGTTAGGTCGCGCTCGTAGAAGGCCGTGAGGGCGCGGATGGCGTACATCACGTCGCGCACGCCGCCGGTCTCGTAGCTCGAGTGCATGGCAAGCTGCGGCAGGCCCACGTCTACGGCGTGCATGCTCGCCTGCATGTTAGACAGGTTGCCCAGGGTGGAGCCGCCGGCCATATCACTCTTGTTGGCGAAGGCCTGCGTGGGCACGTCGGCGTCATCGCAAATAGCCTGGAACACCGCGCGGCTAAAGGCATCGGTGCAGTAGTGCTGGTTGGCGGCTTCCTTGATAACGATGCCGCCGTTGAGCACCACCTGGTTGCGGACATCGCACTTCTCGGCGTGGTTGGGATGCACGGCATGCGCATTATCGCAGCTCACGAGCATCGAGGCGGCAAGTGCGCGATGGTACGACTCGTCATCGAAGCCCAGCGATCCGTTAATGCGGCGCAGCGCATCGGCCAAGAACGTCGACATGGCTCCCTGCTTGGTCTCGGAGCCAACCTCCTCGTTATCAAAGCAGCAGAAGACCGAGATATCGCGCGCGTTCTCAGCACCCAAAAATGCCTGCAGCGAGGTATAGGCGCAGGCCAGGTCGTCGAGCTTGGGCGTCGAGATAAACTCGTCGGCCCAGCCCCAAATGCGCGCATCCTGACGATTGACCAGGAACAGATCGCGACCCAGAATCTGCTCGGGCTCAACGTCCAACTCGTCGGCGATCAGAGCATCAAAGTCGCCCTGCTTAAGATCACCGGCGCTGATGAGCGGGCACAGGTCGACGGCGCGGTTGGGCGCAAAGCCCTCGTTAACGCCACGATTCATATGGATGGCAAGGCTCGGAATGATAGCGACCTCGCGCTCGGTGGCAAGCAGGCGGCTCTCAATACGGTCGCCTTCGCGCACCAACACGCGGCCCGCGAGCGCCAGCGGGCGATCGAACCAGGTGTAGTCGATCATGCCGCCGTAGGCCTCGGTGTTCAGGCGCAACGTCTCACCTGCGCCATCGAGCTCGGGCACAGCCTTGACCTTAAACGTCGGCGAATCGCTGTGCGACGCCGTGAGCTGAAAATGATAGTCACCGGCAACGCCGTCCTCGCCCCACGTCGCGGCCAGGTCCTCGCCCACCTTAAAGGCAACAACGCTCGAGGTGTTGCGCTGCGTGTAATAACGCCCGCCCGGCTCGATGTCCCACGCCGCGTTCTCGGGCAGGTAGGTAAAGCCCGCCTCGTCGAGCTCGGCCATAATGGTCGCCGCCGTATGGAACATGCTGGGGCATGCCTCGATAAAGTCGATAAGGTCGTTGGCGGCCTCGATATCGTCGGCCGTCACATGCGCGCGCTCGGGCGTTTCCTGATCCGTCATGCTCTCCCCTTTCGCTGGGTTGATGGTCCCTTCCAGCATACCCCGCCGCGCCAGCGCTGCACTCTTCATTCCGTGTTTAATCCCGCACCGCTCACCAAGTTGAGCTATCATGCCCGTGCACCTTTTGCGACAATTACGCTAACAGGACGAGAGGAGCCGCCATGAAGCCACGCAACATTGCCATCGCCTGCGGTGTCGCGGGAGTCGCCGTCGGCCTTGCCGCTGCCACCGGTATCGTTTATCACAAGCAAATCAAGTCCGCCGCGTCGCTCAAACGCTTGACCGGCTACGCGGATGGCTATGACCTGTACGCAATCGACATCGCCTACGACTACGATCTTGATCGCATCATCGCCGCTGGCGTGCGCGACGACCAGACCTACATCGATGTCGTGGTGGCGCAGGTGCTGCCCGGTGTGCCGGTACATGTCCAGGCGCCCCAGTTTGCCTGCAGCGCTTTTGTCGCCGTAGATGCCGAAGGCCGCGTGCGCACCGGTCGCAATTAGGACTTTAAAGACGACACCTCGGCGCTGCTGGTGCACAATCACCCACGCGGCGGCTATGCCTCCATCGGGTTTGCCGCCCTTAACAACTTGGGCGCCAACACTCCACTTGACTCCGTCGCCGGACGCGCCGCCGCACTCATGGGCCCGTTTGCCCAGCTCGACGGTGTTAACGAATGCGGCGTGTCCATTGCCGTACTCACCCTGGATTCCAAGCCCTGTGACCAGGACACGCAACGCCCCGTCATCAACACTTCGCTCGCCATCCGTCTGGTGCTCGACCGCGCGGCTACCACGCAAGAGGCCGTCGACCTACTTTCCGCCCACGACATGCACGCCATGGCCGGACGCGATTACCACTTCTTTATCAACGACGCCGCCGGTGACGCACGGGTGGTGGAGCGGGATCCGCGCGATCCCGACCGCGCATGCAAGGCGACGCCCGTGCGCCAGGTCACGAACTTCTACGCCTGCTATGGTGACGAAGTGCTGCCCAACCAAAAGAATGGCGAGCTGGGCCATGGTAAAGAGCGCGCCATCGCAATCGCCGATGTCCTTGACGCCCATGTCGGTGCCCAGGACGAGGCAGTCGCTTGGAAGGCCCTACGCGCTGCAGCGCAAGAACCCAATCCGAAAGACATCACCAGCAATACGCAATGGGCGGTCATCTTTGACAATACCGAGCCCGCTGCCGCCATCACGCTGCGCCGTCACTGGAGCGACGTCGACGCCTTCGCACTGTAAGGAGCTGGCACCGTCGTCCTTACGCCCGCCTGACGTTGTTTACATTTCTATACGCTTGAGCTAACACGTTTTACCCCCGCATCAACAGTGTGCGGGGGTAAACTTATGCGCATGTTATAACTTGCCCGGAAGGATTCACCATGCTTAGGATCGGTCTTCTTACTAGTGGCGGCGACTGCCAGGCGCTCAACGCCACCATGCGCGGCATTGTCAAAACGCTTATGACCAATAGCGAAGAACCTATCGAGATTTATGGCTTTGAGGACGGCTATCAGGGCCTTATCTACAGCAGGTTCCGCGTCATGACGCCCGCCGATTTTAGCGGCATCCTTACCCGTGGCGGCACCATCCTGGGCACGAGCCGTACGCCGTTCAAGCGCCTGGATATTCCCGAGGCCGACGGCGTCGAGAAGGTGCCGGCAATGGTCCACACCTATCATAAGCTGCAGCTCGACTGCCTGTTTATGCTGGGCGGCAACGGCTCCACCAAGACCGCCAACCGTCTGCGCGAAGAGGGCCTCAACGTTATCGCCCTGCCTAAGACCATCGATAACGACACCTGGGGCACCGAGCTGACGTTTGGCTTTACGAGCGCCATCGACGTCGCCACCAAGTGCATCGACGACATTCACACCACCGCTTCGAGCCACGGCCGCGTGTTCGTTATCGAGATCATGGGCCACAAGGTTGGCTGGATCCCGCTATACGCCGGCGTCGCGGGCGGCGCGGATGTCATCTTGATTCCCGAGATCCCCTACGACATGGATAACGTCATCAAGACCATCGAGCATCGCATGGAGACCGGCAGCCGCTTTACCATCGTGGCCGTCGCCGAGGGCGCTATTTCCAAGGAGGACGCGGCGCTGTCCAAGAAGGAGTACAAGAAGAAACTCGCTGAGCGCACGAGCCCGTCGATCGTCTACGACATCGCCAAGGAGATCGAGGCCAAGACCGGTCGCGAGACCCGCGTCGCCATCCCCGGCCACACGCAGCGCGGCGGCCAGCCCGACGCCCAGGACCGCATCTTTGCGACCCAGTGCGGCGTCGAGGCGGCTCTCGGCTGCCTACGCGGCGAGTTTGGCTACATGATTGCCCTGCGCGACGGCAAGATGTGCCACATGCCGCTCGAGGATGTCGCCGGCAAGCTCAAGTATGTCGATCCCCAGAGCGATCTGGTGCGCGAGGCCAAGGCGTTGGGCATCAGCTTCGGCGACGAATAGCCTCGGCCGAAACTGCTCTCATCGGAGGCCCCAGGGCTTACCTCCCAAATCGTCCTCGGACATGTCAGGATCCCGCCGTGTGCTTCGCGCGGCGGGATCCTTCCGTCCTGCGGAAAGATTTGGGAGGTAAGCCCTGGGGCCTCCTGCGGTAACTAGGGAGGCCGTGGCTATTCGTCTTCTTGCTGCGGGTGCCTGGGGTAGGATGCGGCGTGCATTTTTGGGAGTATTCAGCAGCCGAGGGTGCCTGCATACTGGATTTTGGGCGAGAGACAGGCGCCGCGGGCCGCATTCTGTAAAAAAACGAGCGGCTCTAGAGGCGTTGGGGCTCAGAATCGGGGCTTTCAGCGCAGTTTTGCACCCCCGCCCCCGCGCCCGCGGACCCCGGGACGCTGAATACTCCGGAATTTGCACGGCGCCCCCGGGGGTACCTGTGGGCAAAAAGCAACCGCCCTGCCGAAATATGCATTTTTCGGTGCGGTTTATGCAGCACAGCGGCTGTGGATGCGTATGTCGCTCAGCGTTCTTGCCAGCCGATGCAACGTCGTGCGTAGCCCTTAATGTCTTCGGTGAAACCGTCAAGGTCGTCGAGCGTGATCACGTTATCGGAAAGCAAGTTGGCTATCTCATAACGCATGGTGCTACGGCGAATACCGTTTACGAGCACTCCTGAGGACAGCTTGTCCCTATTGACGCGCTCTTCTAGCGCCCAAAATCTACTGGACGCTTCGCTGTCACCGTTCAGTATCTCGATGTACTGGCCAATGAGCATTTCCATATAGCTTTCTTGCCATTTTGGGAGCAGCTCCTTGAACAGCTTCCAGTCGCTTTCAGTTACCTCGCCCATATTGCCTCCGTTCGCCAAACAAACTTAGCCATTCGATTTTTATTCTATTTGGAATTTTCGCTCGCAGCCGTGGATGAGGGGACCATCGGTCTTCAAGTTCGAGCTTGAATGAGCCGTTTGCTACAAAATGCGCCTAATTACTACGATGATTTGAATGCCTTCGACCATGCCGAAAAGGGTGGACATTAAACCGCAGGTAGAAAGCTTGCCGATTTTTGAAAAAGATGGGTGTGGTCGGCCTCATCGAGTTCATCGTAGTAAATCGGCCTTTTTCTTGGCATGCAGTGAGTTAAATTCCAGTTCCCGTGCTGGAATTGCCCGCCCCATTCGTGAGTTGCGGTGAAATCGGGACTGTTAGACGCTCCAAGGTCCTCAACGGTCCGTATTTCACCGCAACTTGGAAGGGGCGAGCGGCGTTGGCCAAGCATTGCTGACGGGTTGGAACGGCTTAGGCTTGTTTGCGGCGCTTCCATTGCTTTCGGCACCAGCATATGAGTGCCTCTATGAAGGGAATCGTGATGAGGATGACCCATGCGGGATGGGGCTGTGCCAAACAAAGCCACATATAGAGGAACCAGGCAATGGCGGCTGTTGCATAGACGACGCCGATCAGCTTGGAGAGATGATATCGGTCGATAAAGTCGCCCATCGCCTCGTAGATGGGAATCAGAAAGACCAGAAAGAGCCCCATACCCCACGTGCCGCAGATGATGCCGAGCGCGAGATAGGCGAGGACGACAAGTGCAGGAAAGGGAAACTCGTTCCATGCGCGACCGATCTTGGTGTGGAAATGCTTACCATGATGGTCGAGCTTGTCGTGTGCCTCTTTCCAGCTGGAAAACGTCTCGCCGTCGATGGTGACGGTGCCGTCGTCATTGGTATGTACACTGTGTCCATCGTCCTCTAGCGTATCGATATGCAATCCGCCCGGCCCCACATGGACCTCTTCACCCTTGCGCTCGTTAGCCACGTGGATGCCACTCCAACCAACATGAACCTCTTCGCCTTTGTTGGGATCAATAACATGGATACCGCGTGCGAGAGAAATATCGACAAGTGGCTTGCCGTCAGGATCCACGTGCTCGGTAGAAGACTCGGCGCCTTCAGACTCGCCTGAATTATTGGCGTCAACGTCATCGTCGGCCGAGGTGTCGACATCGCTAGCCGCTTCCCCATATAGCAACTCATCCAGTGACACGCCATACAGCGCGGCGAGCGCAATAAGGTTATCGGTATCGGGCGAGGATTCGCTGCGTTCCCATTTGCTGACAGCTTGGCGGCTTACGCCCAACTGGGCAGCAAGAGCCTCCTGAGAAAGACCGGCAGCTTTGCGGCGATCGACGAGGCGCTGTGCCATCGCAAGATCCATAGTGGTTCCTTTCATGTGGCGACCGTAATCGAGTGAGCCGAGTATGCCGAGAATAACCGGTAGCGACCACCATTTCTAGTTAGAATCTGCCCCAACCCTACCGCAGCTACGAGTAGCAACCCCCTAATGGCCTGCCATTTCATAACAAATGTCAGTACGCATAACAGCCAAGAACCCTCTCAATATGTTGCGGTGGAATAGTTCCTGTTTGGCATAGCAGAGCCATAAAACAGGAACTATTCCACCGCAACTTACTATCAGGCCACGCACCCGCAGAGTAGCTACGGGTGCCTAGGGTAGGATGCGGCGTGCATTTTTGGGAGTATTCAGCAGCCAAGGGTGCCTGCATACTGGATTTTGGGCGAAAGGCAGGCACCATGGACCGCATCCTGTAAAAAACGAGCGGCTCTAGAGGCGTTGGGGCTCAGAATCGGGGCTTTCAGCGCAGTTTTGCACTCCCGCCCCCGCGCCCGCGGACCCCGGGATGCTGAATACTCCGGAATTTGCACGCCGCCCCCTGGGGTACCCGTGGACAAGTAGCAACTGCCCCGCCGAAATATGCATTCAACGAGGCGGTTTATGCAATAATGCGGATGTGGGTGCGTCGGTAGCTCGCTACAGTTTGAATCCCAGGACAGGTTACTCGGCGCTTTTGAGGGCGCCGACCATGTCGATCTTGTTGAGGGTTCGGTTGGTGGCGAGGTTGACGATGATCGTAAAGCCGAAGGAAAGCACCACGGCAAGCACGTAGCTCAGCGGCTCGACTTCGACGTCAAAGTACAGCGACGGCATCTGCAGGATGTACGTAAAGCTCTCGGCAAGCAGGCCACCCAGCGGCACGCCCAGTGCAGTGCCAATCGCCGTGAGGATCAACGTCTCCTTGTTGACGTAGTGGTGCACCTCGCCACGGCGGAAGCCCAGCACCTTGATGGTCGCCAGCTCGCGTTCGCGCTCGGAGATGTTAGTGTTGGACAGCGTAAACACCACCACAAACGACAGGCACGCCGCCATAAAGGTCACGAGCACCACGACGGAATTGATGATAGTGAAGTTCGCCTCGTAGTTCTGCCAATGTTCGGCCGTGCTCGAAATGGTGAGCCAACCGTCGCTCTTAAGCTTCTTGCTAAACGCAATCTGGTCGGCCGACGAGCCCTTAAGCAGCACAAAGACGCCGTTAAGACGCGCGCTTCGACCGAACGCGCGCTCATAGGTGCCCTGCGTCATGTAAAGCGTGTTGCCCAGGTAGTTGAGCGAGATGTCGCTGACTTTAATCTTGGCGACGTTGAGCGACGAATCTTGGACCTGCGCCGTGTCGCCCGGCTTGATCCCCAGCACCAGCTGAGAGCTCTTGCTCAAATACACATCCCCGTCACGCAAGGCGAGGGGCTCTTTGGACTCGCCCTCGAGGCACACGTAGTCATTCAGATCGCCGGTGCGATCATCTGGCACCACGATGAGCTGCACGGTCTCGCTCTTGCCGCCAAATGTAAAGGTGACGTTGTCGGTCATAATCGGCAGCGTCGAAGTCACGGTCACGTTGGAATCATTGGCCGCGCTGCGCTCATCCAATGCCGCGCACGTCTGCGAAAAATCGTCGGGATTGGCAACCGCCAGCAAGTCATAGCGCGTGATATGCCCATACTGCTTGGGCGAAAGCGCCACCGACGTATCGCGGATGCCCATACCGCAGATCACAAGCGCGGTGCAACCCGCGATACCGAAGATGGTCATAAAGGCGCGCTTTTTGTAGCGGAACAGGTTACGTGCTGCCACCTTGTTCAAAAAGCCCATGCGGCGCCAGATAAAGCCGATGCGCTCGAGCAAGATACGCGAGCCGGCGCGCGGGGCCTTGGGGCGCATGAGCGAGGCCGGGGTCTCGGCCATCTCGTGGCGGCAGGCGATAATCGTGGCGCCCACCACGCCCACGGCAAACAGCGCCACCGAAACGATCGAGGACACGATGTCGTACGAAAGCAACATCTGGGGCAGCGAGTACATGTCGTCGAACACCGTAAACAAGAACAGCGGCAGGCCCACAAATCCGATGATGTTGCCGAGCACGCCGCCGATCAGACAAGCCCACAGCGCATAGTCCACGTATTTGGACAGGATGCGTCCGCGCGAATAGCCGAGCGCCTTATACAGGCCGATGAGCGTGCGCTCCTCCTCGACCATACGCGTGGCGGTGGTAAGGCTGATGAGCACGGCGACGATAAAGAAGATGAACGGGAACACCGTGGCGATGGCTTCAATTGACGAGCTATCGCTCTCCACGCTCGAGTAGCTTGCGATATTGCCGCGGTCCTGGATGTACCAGGTGCATTCTCCCAGATCGGAAAGCTCGGCGCGGGCATCGGCAAACTGCTGGTCGGCGGCGGCACGGCGCTGATCCAGGTCGGCCTGCGCTTGCACGCGCTCCTCACTGCCCTCTGCCATGCGGTTGATGTTGTCCTGCTCAATCCCAAAGAGCATATTCGCCTGGCGCTCGGCCGCATCCAAGCTTGTCGGCGTGTCGACCGTCAGCTCCTGAGCGCGCGCCTTCTCACGCTCCTCGCGGATCTTCTCTATATTGCCCTTGACCTCATTGATCTTTGCCGCGTAGGCATCCGAATAGGAGTTGAGATCCTTGGCTCCCTCGACGATCACGTGGACAGCGGAGTAGGAAGAAGATGTCGCGGCATCCTCGCTCACATAGAACTTATAGTCCGCAGCCGAAGCAGCGCGAAAGGCGTTGACTGTCGAGTCGGAGCTCACATCAGTGGGATCGAGGACCTCGGCCGTAATGGTGTAATCGCCCGCGGCAAACTGATCCTTGGCGCTTTGGTTCGACGAGCTCGCATCGTTGGCAGCAAAACTCACCGTATCGCCGAGCTTTTTGCCCGAAGCCTTCAGGAACTTCGAAGTCACCGCGACCTCATCGGCGCTCTCGGGCAAATCGCCGTTCACGAGCACCGGCTGATCGATGTTCTCCTTGGAGAGACTTTGCACGACCACGCGCTCGCGCGTTGTGCCCACGGCGGTGTAGGCGGTCTCGGTGTAGATGCCCTCGGCCGTTTCGACGCCATCGACCTCTTGGATGGCGTCGAGATCATCGTCAGTCAGGCCATAGGTCGACTGCACGTTGATGTCATAAACATTCTGCTGGTCAAAGTAAGCGTCGACCGAATCGCACAGGTCCTCGCAACCCGCCTTAAGGCCGCACATCACGCTCACGCCGAGCGCGGTGATCACGACGATAGACAAGAAGCGTTTGAGGCTGCCGCGAATCGTGCGGTAGACACCGCGGCGAAACACCGTCGGCACCATATCGTTTGAGCTTTGGGCAGTGCGGTAGGTCGTAAAATCCTGCTCGCGCTCCGTGTTCTGCGCGTCGCGGCGTTGGCTGTTTTGGCGGTCCTGATCCATGGGCGCTACCACTCGATCGTCTCGATCGGCACGGGATTTTGCTGGACCGTCTCGCTCTCCACGCGACCGCTCTTAAAGCGAATCAGGCGATCGGCCATGGGCGCGAGCGCGGAGTTGTGCGTGATGATAATGACCGTAATGCCCTGCTTGCGGCAGGTATCCTGCAGCAGCTGCAAGATCTGCTTGCCGGTTTTATAGTCGAGCGCGCCCGTGGGCTCGTCGCACAGGAGCAGCTTGGGGTTCTTTGCCAGCGCGCGGGCGATGGACACACGCTGCTGCTCGCCGCCCGAAAGCTGCGCCGGAAAGTTGCCCAGGCGCTCGCCCAGGCCAACCTGACGAAGCGTCTGTTCGGCATCGAGCGAATCGGGGCAGATTTGCGCCGCAAGCTCGACGTTTTCGAGCGCCGTCAGGTTGGGGACCAGATTGTAGAACTGGAAGACAAAGCCGACGTCGGCGCGGCGGTATTCCACGAGCTGCGCCTCGTTAGCGGAGCTCACATCGCGCCCGTCCACCGTCACGGTGCCGGAAGTCGCCGTATCCATGCCGCCCAGAATGTTGAGCGCCGTGGTCTTGCCGGCACCCGAAGCACCCAAAATGATGGCGAGCTCGCCGCGCTCGACCGTAAAGCTCGCGCCGTCGAGTGCGTGAATGCGGGCGTCGCCCTCGCCGTATGCCTTGATGACGTCTTTGAATTCGATATAAGCCATCGATCGGTTCCCATCTGGTCGGATAACTCTTTAGTATTACCCATTTCGCACCGACCAAAAAGGGACAGGTTCATTTTGGCAGGTTTTATATGGGAAAACGGGGAACGCAGACGGGCGCCGGGAAGGCAGAGACATCATCGACAGGGTCAGGCCGACCGCCAAACACAACGCACGCATCTCAATCTGTCAGCCAAATCATTCGAACAGCTGTTCGTTTCTATGATATGATTCCGTTATCTAAGCAGGCCAATACGCAGAAAGGCGGCCAACATGGCGTTCGACTTTAAGAAGGAATGCAAGGAGCTCTACAGACCTGCGAGCAAGCCGAGTATCGTAACTGTCCCGCCTATGAGCTACGTTGCCGTTCGCGGAAAGGGCGACCCAAATACCGAAGGTGGCGAGTATCAAAACGCCCTGCCGCTGCTTTACGGCATCGCCTATACCGTCAAGATGTCGAAGAAAGGCTCAAGGAGTATCGAGGGCTATTTCGGCTTTGTGGTACCGCCGCTCGAGGGTTTCTGGTGGCAAGAGTCCCCGAGCGGCGACATCGATTATGTACGCAAGGACGATTTCAACTTTATCTCGTGTATCCGCCTGCCCGATTTCGTCACCCGAGATGACTTTGACTGGGCAGTCGCGGAAGCCACGAACAAAAAGAAACTGGACTTTTCCGCCGTCGAGCTGCTTAAAGTTGACGAGGGTCTCTGCGTTCAATGCATGCACACCGGGCCCTACGACAACGAACCGGCGACCGTAAACGCTATGCATGAATACACGACCGAGCAGGGCTATGTCCCCGACTTCTCAGATACCCGTTTACATCACGAAATCTATCTCTCCGATCCACGCAAGTGTGCGCCGGAGAAACTAAAGACCGTGGTTCGTCATCCTATCAAGCGCGCTGAATAGCGTGGAGCGTCATTTCACGCGCTAGGTTTTAAGCCAGCCAACCAGCCGCCTCCTAGGCCGTCCGGTAATTATCTTGACGCGGCCCGTCGCATCTTATAAGTTTGTTTTGCTAAAGCTGGAAAGCCTCTCAACGATGCGCAACTCCAGCTCTTTTTCTATCAAGAGAGCAAGTGTCGGAAAACAAAATGTCGGAAAGCAACGTATCGAGCAGAATCAAACGCTTGCTCAACACCTATAGCGGCCTCGTGCTTATGGGTGCCGTCGGAATCCCTATCGGCATCATCGTTGGCGCCATCTGCGCACTCTTTGGACGCGTGCTTCTGGCAATCGGCGCCTTCCGCGACGAACACATCACACTGCTCCTTCCCTTCCTCGCCCTCATGGGCTTGGCCATCGTATTTTCCTACCGCACCTGGGGCAAAGGCACCGATCGGGGCATGAGCCTGGTATTTGACGTAGGTCACGGACGCGAGGACGCCATCTCCCCGCGTTTGGTGCCGCTCATTATGTTGAGCACGTGGTGGACGCACCTCTTTGGCGGCAGTGCGGGGCGCGAGGGCGTGGCCGTGCAGATTGGTGCAACCGTCTCGCACTGGATCGGCAGGCGTCTACCTTTCCGAAACCCCGGCAACACGTTTTTGCTCATTGGTATGGCCGCTGGCTTTGCCGGGCTCTTTCGAACGCCTCTTGCTGCCACGGTCTTTGCTATCGAAGTACTGGTCGCAGGACGCATGGAATACCGCGCGCTGTTTCCCGAGCTTACGGCCTCGCTCGCCGCAAGTATGACCTCCGGCGCCCTGGGACTCGAGAAGTTCGAAGTCGCCATTGTCGCCTCATACGCGCTTGATCTCCCCGGTCTTGGACGGCTTGCGGTGCTGGGTATCGCGTTTGGCATGGTAGGCGGCGCCTTTGCCTGGTGCCTTGCCCACGCCAAGACCCTTGCGGCGCGACTGCTCCCCAACCCCTATGTACGAATCGCCGTTATGGGCATCGCGCTATCAACGATTCTGTTCACACTGTGGCAGGGGCGATACTGCGGACTTGGTACCAACCTGATATCGGCAGCGCTCAACGGTGACGGCAAGGACGCCATCATGCCTTGGGACTGGGCGCTCAAATTCGCACTCACCATTACCACGCTTGCCGCAGGATATCAGGGTGGCGAGGTGACGCCGTTGTTCTCCATCGGAGCGAGCCTTGGCGTCGTGCTCGCCGGAATCCTCGGCATGCCCGTCGAGCTCTGCGCCGCACTGGGCTACGCAGCCGTCTTTGGCAGCGCCACCAATACGCTGCTCGCACCCATCCTTATTGGCTGCGAAGTCTTCGGCTTTGGTAACTTGCCGATGTTCATTATTGTCTGCGTTGTGGCTTACCTGTTCAACATGGATAAGTCCATCTACGCCCTGCAGGAGCGGGCGTAGATCGATGTCCAGGCAGGTGGTCTCAGCCGGAAACGGTGTCCCACTCTGAGGCTGTATTCCGGGACACGGTTTCCGCTTGGAACGCCATTCGGAAAGCGCATCCCGCTTTAAAACGGAATTCCGGGACGTAGTTTCCGTCTGAACCTCCATTCGGAAAGCATGTCCCGTTCTTTCACGGCATCTTGGCTATGCAAAGCGCTCGAGTGTTACTCCTCGTACGCGCCCTCAAGCCGAAGCAGCCACTCCTTGCGATCAAGCCCGCCGGCATATCCGTTAAGCGAGCCGTCGGCCGCCACCACGCGATGGCATGGCACGATAATCGAAACAGGGTTGCGAGCGACCGCGGCCCCCACGGCACGGGGAGACACAACGGGTGTCTCATTTCCCGGCACACGATGTCGAGCCGCAACACGCTGGGCGATCTCGCCATACGTAGCGACCTCGCCACGCGGAATAGAAAGCAGCTCGTACCAAACTTCACGCTGAAACGCCGTGCCAATCAAATGCAACGGCGGCGTAAACCGAGGTTCCTGCCCTGCAAAATAAGCATTCAGCCAAGCCCACGAACGCTCAAGCACCGAAGAAGCCGCACCATTTGCAGGACTCACCGACGACATGCCGCCAGCACCAGAAACTGCATCGGCGCCTTCAACATGTTCAGGATCTTCTTTGAGAAGCGTGGAGCCAAAATGCTCCTGTCCCTCAAACCAAAGCCCCGTCAGACCGCGGCCATCAGCGGCAAGCAAGATTTCGCCCAAAGGCGAAGCAAACGTCGTCGTGACCACCAGCGGCTCCTTTCAAAACTCCGCAACATAATACCGCGAATTGTGCAGACAACCCCAATCGACCCCAAAGTCACCCAAGGCAGCAGGCGCGCAGCGCCGAGGCCGCCGCCGGGACCAGGGCCCGCAACAGCCACGCGCCCCCACATCAGCCCAGCGGCCTCAACCAACAACGGCCCCGTCGCAGGCCGCCTGCAGCAGCGTCACCGCAGGCGGGGGCCGGGCTTAGTTTTCAGAACACTCCGCAGACCAGTGTGGCGCCTTGTCCGCGGCTCCGAAGGAGCAGGACAAGGCGCCACACATGGTCGAGGACGTTCTGAAAACTAAGCCCGGCCCCCGCCGGACAGGTCAACCTACTCGCAGAGCAGCTTGGCGATCTGGACGGCGTTGGTTGCCGCGCCCTTACGGATTTGGTCACCGCAGCACCAGAAGGTAATGCCACGCGCGGCCTCCGGGTTCGAGATGTCGCGGCGCACGCGACCGACCCAAATCAGGTCCTGATCGGACGCATCCATCGGCATGGGGAAGCGGTCGTGCGCATCCTCGGCGCTCATGTCGTCAACCAGCTTCACGCCCGGAGCGGCAGCCAGCGCAACACGGGCCTCGTCAACCGTAATGTCACGCTCGAACTCGAGCGTAATGCTCTCGGAGTGCGAGCGCAGCACAGGCACGCGCACGCAGGTGCAGTTCACGCGCAGCTCGGGCAGGTGCATGATCTTACGGCCCTCGTTTTGTAGCTTCATCTCCTCAGAGGTAAAGCCCTCCTCCTTGACGCCGCCAATCTGCGGAATCAGGTTGCTCGCCAGCTGGGCGGCAAATGTGCGCGGCTCGGGAATCTCCTCGCCACGGCCCAGGGCAGCAAGCTGCGCTTCGAGCTCGGCCATACCGGGAGCACCGGCACCAGAAGCCGCCTGATACGTCGAGACGATCATGCGCTTCACGCCGGCAAGCTGATGCAGCGGCCACGTGGGAACCAGGCCGATGATGGTCGCGCAGTTGGGGTTGGCGATAAGGCCGTGATGCCACTTGATGTCGTCGGCATTGATCTCGGGCACGACCAGCGGCACCTCGGGATCCATGCGGAAGGCATGGCTGTTGTCGACCACGACGGCGCCGCGCTTTACGGCCTCGGGCAGCAATTCCTTGGCGATATCGTCGCCGGCAGCGCCAAGCACAATGTCACAGCCCTCAAAGGCCTCGGGGCAAGCCTCTTCGATCACGATTTGCTCGCCGCGGAACTCGACGGTCTTGCCCGCGGAGCGTGCGCTTGCCAACAGCTTGAGCTTGCCGACCGGGAACTCCTGCTCGTTGAGGCACTCGAGCATCTGGGTGCCCACGGCTCCCGTCGCGCCCAAAATAGCAACCGTGTACTGTTTCATGCTTCCCCCTTTAAAGGTTGTGGCTTTTGCCCGCACGCCGAGCAGGCCGATTATTGTTGCCAGTTTATACAAGAACAGGGCGGGCATGAAACCCGCCCCGTCGAAACGAAACCGAAACGAAACGCCCCGCCGTAGATTTTTGAGACATGACCCAAAAATCTACCGAGCAGTCGCTACTTTTTGAGCGCGGCCAGGGTGGGATCGGCCGGCGCGGGAGCCTCCAGATCGGAGACCTTCACAATGCCGTTCTCATCGGAGAAGGCACGGTAAATGGTCCGAATCGCAAGGTCGAAGTCCTTCTCCTCGACACCGATAATGATATTGATCTCGTCACAGCTCTGCGAAATCATGCGCACGCTCACGCCGGCCTGGCCAAGCATGCCAAACAGGTGGCCCGAGATGCCTGCACGACCGCGCAGGTTACGGCCGACGGTCGCGATGAGCGCCAGACCCTCGACAACCTCGATCTCGAGCGGCTCGACCTCCTGCTGAATGTCACCAACGAGCGAGTACAGCGAATCGTGCACGTCCTGCTCCTGCACCACGGCGCCAAAACGGTCGACACCGGTGGGCATGTGCTCGACGGAAACGTCATAGCGTTCGAACACCGAAAGTGCACGGCGCATAAAGCCAACGCGGGGCTTGGTGCGGTCGCGGGCCACGTTAATGGCAACAAAACCGCGCTTGCCGGTCACGCCGGTAATGATGGGCTCTGCCTCGCCCTCGTCGGCCGTCTCGCTAATGATGGTACCGGGGTCCTGTGGCGCATTGGTGTTCTTGATGACCAGCGGAATGCCTGCCTCGCGCACGGGGAACACGGCCTCCTCGTGCAGGACACTTGCGCCCATGTACGAAAGCTCGCGCAGCTCCTCGTAGGTAACGCGCGCAATGGGCTGAGCCTCGGGAACAATACGCGGATCGGCAGAATAGAAGCCCGAGACGTCAGTCCAGTTCTCGTAAAGGTCGGCGCCCAGGCACTTAGCCAAGATCGAGCCCGAGATATCGCCGCCGCCACGATCGAGCAGCTTGATCTGGCCCTCACGCGTCGCGCCGTAGAAACCGGGCATAACAAAGCCGCCCTGCTGACCGTACTCCTGCACCAGCTCGGAGGTGCGATTCATGCTGAGCGTACCGTCGTGATGGAACGCCACAACCGTCGCGGCGTCCAGGAACGGTAAGTCCAGGTACTCGGCCATCAGGCGGGCGGTAAAGTACTCGCCACGGCTCACAAGCTCCTCGGTGGAGTAGCCGCCCGAGCGGGCGCGCTCGGCAAAGGCCGCGAACTCCTCACGGATGGGATAGGTGAGCTCCAGCTCGTCAGCGATATCAAAATAGCGCTGGCCAATGTCCTCGAGCAGCTCCTCACACGACACGTGGTACTTAACGTGCGCATTGACCAGATAGAGCAGGTCGGTCACCTTGGTGTCGCCCTTAAAACGGCGACCGCAGGCGGAAACCACCACAAAACGGCGAGCCGGGTCGGCATCGACGATGGCCTTGATCTTCTTGAAGTGTTCGGCGTCGGCGACCGACGAGCCGCCAAACTTGGCAATCTTAATCATGGGCTGGAGGTTACCTTTCTAAAAAGCCTCTGCGAACCTATTTTGCACGCTCTGATACCATGGGTTCACCGATTGGGACCAAGGCATCCGAGGAGCAGTGTTATATGGGAACTTATCATAGTACACGAGGACGCACTTTATCGTGCTCAAGTAAGGTGGCAATCCGTACCGCCATCGCTCCCGACGGGGGTTTGTTTGTCTCGGACGAGCTCGGCACCCAGCAGGTCGATATCAGCTCGCTTGCAGATAAATCGTACTTTGAAATCGCTCAAGATGTGTTGGGAATGTTACTGAATGATTACACGGCCGAAGAAATTTCGGCGTGTGTCGACGAGGCATATCGCGGCACGTTCGCGAGTGAAGAGGTTACGCCGCTCGTCAAACTCGACGCTGCGCCGGGCGCTGACGCCCCCCAGACCTATGTGATGGAGCTCTTTGGCGGCCCCACGAGTGCCTTTAAGGACGTCGCCCTGCAGATGCTCCCCCGCCTCATGGCCCGCACTTCCGCCAAGGACGGCGGCGCCGAGCGCATCATGATCGTTACCGCCACATCGGGCGACACGGGCAAGGCAGCGCTCGCTGGCTTTGCCGACGCCCCGGGCACGGGCATCACCGTCTTTTATCCCGAAGGCAAGGTCAGTCGCGTCCAGAACCTGCAGATGTCCACGCAGGAGGGCGACAACGTCGCCGTCTGCGGCATCCGCGGCAACTTTGACGACGCCCAGAGCGCCGTCAAGCGCATCTTTGCCGATAAGGAGCTTGCCGAGCGCCTGGAGGCCGCTGGCACGGTGCTTTCGAGCGCCAACTCCATCAACGTTGGCCGCCTGGTACCGCAGGTCGTCTACTACTTTGCCGCCTATGCGCAGCTGCTGCGCGCCGGCGCCATCGAGGCCGGCGATGCCGTGGAGTTCTGCGTGCCGACCGGCAACTTTGGCGATATCCTGGCCGGCTACTATGCCAAGCGCATGGGTCTGCCCGTCGCCAAACTCGTCGTGGCCAGCGACAAGAACAACGTGCTCGCTGACTTCCTGACCACCGGCGTTTACGACCGCAACCGCCCGTTCTTCACGACCATCTCGCCGTCGATGGACATCCTTATTAGCTCCAACCTGGAGCGTATGCTTTATTTCCTGTCCGATGGCGACTGCGAACTCGTTGCCGGCCTTATGGAGCAGCTGGCACAGACTGGTCGCTATGAGGTGCCCGCCGAGCTGCTGGCCAAGATCCAGAGTGTGTTTGGCTGCGGCTGGGCCAGCGAGGACGAGGTCCGCGCTGCTATCAAGAACTGCTGGGATGCAAACGGCTATGTGATCGACCCGCACACCGCTTGCGGCTATCACGTCTTTGAAAAGGTCGCCCCCGCCGAGGGCGCCAAGGCCCGCGTGCTGCTTTCGACCGCCAGCCCCTATAAGTTCCCGCGCGCCTGCTGCGACGCCCTGGGGCTCGACGTTCCCGAGGACGACTTTGAGGCCATGCGCGTGCTCGAGCAGACAACCAATACGGTCGCCCCGGCCCAACTCGCCGAGCTCGAGTCCAAACCCGTCCGCTTCGAAGACGTCTGCGACGTAGCCGACATGGCCAACTACGTAGAGTCTGCAGCAAAAAAGATGGCTACCAACTAAACCCCATATAAGGCGCCGGCGAAAGCCGGCGCACTTTCTTTTAATTTGGCTCCCCAGCGCGGTGAGGAGACGGCGTAGGTCGGTTTCACGCTTGCTCCGTCGCGAGTTCCGCACGAGCCGAAGGCCACTAAATGTGGCCTTCGTGCGAGCAGGACTGTCCGAGCAGCGGAGCAAGCGTGAAACCGACCCCCAGGAGGACCAACAACAATGATCAAGATCACCGTCCCCGCCACCAGCGCAAACCTAGGCATTGGCTACGACACCCTCGGCATGGCCGTCAGCCTCTACTCGCACTTTACCTTTGAGCGCGCCGACAAGCTCACCATCACGGGCTGCCCCGAGGAATTCCAAAACGAGAACAACCTGGTCTACGTGAGCTTTGTCGATGCACTGGCCGCGTGGGGCGAGCCGGCTTTCCCCGTTGCCATCGACATTCAAACCGACGTGCCCGTCGCCCGCGGCCTGGGTTCCAGCTCCACCTGCGTCGTCGCTGGCATCATGGCGGCCGCCGCGCTGACGGGCCACACCGTCGACCGTGCCGAGCTTGTCCGCATTGCCACCGAGGTCGAGGGCCATCCCGATAACGTCGCCCCTGCCATCCTGGGCGGTGCCGTTTGCTCCTTTACGCCGACTGATTCGCTCCCCCAGTGCCTGCGCTACGAGGTGAGCGATCGCCTGCGTTTTATTACCGTGATTCCGCCCTACGAGGTACACACGAGCGAGGCGCGCAAGGTCGTGCCGCAGGAGATTCCGCTCTCCACCGCCGTGTGGCAGATGGGCCGCATCGCCGGCATGACGCGCGGCTTGGAGACTGGTGACCTCGACCTGATTGCCGCCGCCAATGACGACCGCATCCAGGAACCCTATCGTCGCCGTCTGATTCCCGACTACAACGCCGTGCGCGACACCTGCCTTAACGGAGGCGCCAAGACCATCTGGATCAGTGGCTCCGGCTCGACCCTCATGGCCGTGACTGACGACACCATCGTGGCAAAGTTCCTACAGGTCAAGCTGCGTGAACAGTTCCCCAAGTGTGACACGCATATTCTGACGTGCGACACCGATGGCGCTCAAATCGAGTACCTGTAGACATCCTCCTCATATACCTGTCCGGGACGGTCGGGATGTTCCCTCAAAATCGTCCTCGCGCATGAAGGCCCCTTGTCCTGCTCCTACGGAGCGACGGACAAGGGGTCTTCGCGCTGCGGAATGATTTTGAGGGAACATCCCGACCGTCCCTGCGCCTACCTTGCTGAGGATGTCTACAGGGACCCACGCTTTGAAGGGGCGCCGGGCTGAAATATATGGCCCTTTATTGATAGGGGCTCTTGCTAGGCTGGAGCCCTTACTAGAGGCAGGCCTCGGCGATGCGGCGCTTGAGTTCGTCGATACCCACGCCGGTCTGGGAGCTTGTGATGATCACGTTCTCGGCCGGGACGTTGAGCTGCTTTTTGATGGCTGCTGCCTGGCGGGCCTGTTGGGTGCGGCTGAGCTTGTCGGCCTTGGTGAGGCAGACGATAAAGTTGAACTCGTTGCCCTGCAGGTAGTCGATCATGTCATGGTCGAGCTTGCTCGGGTCGTGACGAATGTCCACCAGCGAGACGACCAAGTTAAAGCTGCGCTCGGAGTCGAAAAAGTCGCCGATAAGCTCGGCCCAGCGGTCGCGCTCGGCCTTGGAGCGACGCGCGAAACCGTAGCCCGGCAGGTCCACAAAGTGCACGTCGTCGGCCTCGAAGAAATTGATATTGCTCGTCTTACCCGGCGTACTGGAAACCTTGACCAGGTTCTTGCGGCCAAAGAGCTTGTTCATAATCGACGACTTGCCCACGTTGGAGCGGCCGACAAAGCTCACCTCGGGGCAGGTGGATTCGGGAATCTGCGAAACCTTGCCGTAGCTGGCGACGAACTTGGCAAGCTGGTAGTTAATGGAATCGGCCATGGACACTCCTTGGTCGTAGGTTCTTACAAATAGACGCGCTATTGCGCAGCGGCAATGCGGCGGACGATATCGAGTGTGATGTCACTTGCGACACGCGCGTACTCGAACAGATCGAACTCTCGGTCGCAAATTGCATCGTACGCCTCGTCACAATTATCGCTGATAGCGCGCAACACCAGGCAATCGACACCATTTTTGGTTGCGACATGGGCAATTGCCGCGCCCTCCATGCCGACACAATCGGCATGCGTTGCCTCGATAGCGTCGTTGCGCATGGCGGCGCCCGTCACAAAGCGGTTGCCCGTGGCAATCGTGCCGACCAGGAACTGCTTGGTGCCCTCGTTCGAAGCGACTGTATCTGTCGAGGCGTCAACAAACCCACGCTCAGTAAGCACGTCGGCGGCGATATCAACCAGCGCGGGCGTCGAGCCAAACTCCTCGAGCCCCGGTGCGGACTCGGCGATAAGCGCGGTATCGGTATCCAGATAGCGCAGGCGTTTGCCGATGACCACGTCGTCGATATGGAGCTTGGGGTTCAAACCGCCCGCAATGCCCGAAAACACAACAGCCTGCGGAGCATACTTGCTAATGAGGTGCTGCGTCGCGGCAGCGGCATTCACCGTGCCCATGCCCGCCGTTGTGGCGACAATCATCAGGCCGTCGAGCTCACCGCTCACAACGGTCAAGCCTGCCTCCCGTGCCTCGCATACGTCGCTCAACTCTTCCTTAATCTGCATGATCTCTTTTTCGAGCGCACCGATAATCGCGATGGTAGCCATACCATTCCCCAAACCTATACGAAATTCTCAACCAAGGTATGGTACCAGCATTTTGTTTGACCTCGCCAAACGAACACGCTAAGCCAGCGCAGCTCGCGTATCAAACAGAGCCTTTGCAATCGCAGCCGTAACCTCGCTCGAGCGGTCGCTCCACGACATCGATGTCATGATACCCATGACATAGGTACAGCCATCGATGTCGATAAGGCCCGCATCGCATGTCGAGTAGTAACCATCCTCGCTAATCCAGCCTGCCTTGTTGCGCACCAAAACCTGCTCGTCCGCAATGCCATCGCGAATAAACGAGCGCGATGTTGATGCCAGAAGGCCCGACAGCCATTGCGACGCCTCGGTGTCACAGCTCAAATACTCACTCATCTCTCGCCACAACTTTGCCGAGGTGCGCGGGCAGTAGGTCGGAAAATCACTCATCGGATTCAGTGCCGTTTCGTCATCAACACCCAGATTGGCAATCCAATCCTCATAGCCATCATGGTCAAACGCCGCGCGTAACGCGATAAACGAATCGTTGTCTGAGTTGACGACGACATTCTCGATAAGGTTGCGCACCGTCTGCCAGCCCATGCTGTAACCACCATACGTGGCTAAAGGCCCATCGAGCGACACCTGCCCCGATTCGACCAACGTCTCGCAAATATAGAGCGCATACAGCGCTTTGTAGCTGCTCGCTCCATACACCTCGACATCGGCGTTATACGTCACGCCCCTACCGCTCGATAGGTCGTAGAACACTACACCCACATCGCCCAGCTCCTGCGCCCGACACAGGGCATCCTGGAGCGAGGCAAGGCTCTCATCCTCCAAGGCAGGAGTCTTGTTATCCACCAACGAGAAGGTCCGAACGGTATCACCCGAAGGGATATCGTTGAAGTCCGCCTTCGAAAGTCTCGTCTTGAGATCTGCCGTCGACAGAGCTTGATCTGCCGACGCTTTGGACTTTGAAACCTTCTCGTTTTGCAGCTGTACCGTTGACGCATCTGGGCGCACCGTTCGCTCCGAGGCGTAGGTTTTAACGGTAATTCCGAGGATAATAACCGCCGACGTTAGCATCCCAATGGCGGCAATCTTCCTCACGCGGATGCGAGCGCTGGCAAGGCCACGCGAAGACGTGCCCTTCGTCTTATATCTGCTGCCATGCTGCGGCACATACTCGTCCCGCAATGCGATGTTTCGCACGTGGTCTCCTGACTGCCACCGTTTATATACGAGCAGCATGATACCGAGCAGGCATTTCTTTCCAAAGATATTCAGCGGCGTTTAAGGTGTCTTTAAAGAAACCACAAGCGTATTTATCCAAATGGCACGATTCTGTTGCGCATCTCACCGCAACCCAGAGAGCAGTCTTTTTAGGACGGGGCTCTTTAGCAATCAACTAGGTGCCCGGGGGCGCTCATTTAAGTCTGTCCCCAATGAGTGCCCTTGGAGAGCGAAAATGGCTCGCTAGCCGATGGCGTTTTTGAGCTCCGCACGGCGCTTTTTCATGCCGGTCATAACGGCATTGCGCAACTCGGGCATGCGCGCGGTATCCATCTGGGGCACGCCCTCGAGCTTATAGGGAATGCCCAGTTGCTCGTACTTGACGACACCCATCGTGTGATACGGCAGCATTTCCAGGCCCACCACGTTGTGCCATGGAGCGATGAGGCGACCGAGCTTCTCGCACTCCTCCACCGTGTCGGTAATGCCCGGCACCACCACGTGGCGGATAACGACCTTGATCTTGCGACGTGCAAGCTCATCGCCAAACGCCAGGATGCGTGCGGGATCACAACCGGTCAGCTTTTTATGCTCGACCGGGTCGGCATGCTTAATATCGAGCAGTACCATGTCGGTCTCGTTGAGCACGGCATCGAACTTCTCGGGATGCTGAGGGTCGAAGGCGTAGCCACAGCTATCCAGGCAGGTATGCACGCGGCCATCGGGGTTGTTGTGCATTGCACGGAACAGGTCGGCCAAAAACTCGGGCTGCAGAAGCGGCTCGCCACCCGAAACCGTAATGCCGCCGCTGCGATAGAACTCATGGTTGCTCTGGAACTCGTCCATCAGGTGCTCGACTGTCACCATGGTGCCGCCGTTAACCGACCAGGTATCGGGATTGTGGCAATACGCACAGCGCATGGGACAGCCTTGGACAAACACTACGAAGCGGATGCCGGGTCCGTCGACCGTACCCATCGTTTCAATCGAATGTACGCGGCCCAGGGCAAACGCGGAGTCCTCGGGACGAGCGTCCACACCCTCGAGCGTCATCTCAGCCATTCCCGCTACCTTGCCTCTCATTGGTTTTAGTTACATAAATGCCAGAGCCATTCTAGCCCATACGCATGATGGTGAAACGGTTTAGTGGTCAATTGGGTTGTTCTATTTGGCCCCACGCAAGAGCGGCGGGAGGGTTATCGCAACCCGCCCGCCACCGTGGCAATAGAATTCGATAAACGCCAGACCTTACGCCTTAAGCGTGAGCACCGCACCGAAGGCGGTCGGGCCGCAATGGCTCGAGATGACGCCGCCGACCTGAGTCCAGGTAACGTCCTTAAAGCCCAGATCATGCGCATAGACCTCCATGTCATCGCGCAGCTCCTGGGAAAGGCCCACCGAATACGCCAGGCCAATGTGCGAGTAGTCAATCTCGCTCTTCGCAACCATGTGGTCAATAAAGGCGCGGGCGCACTTGAGCATAGAGCCGCGGAACTTCTTGGTCGCCACGAACTTGCCGCCCGTCACCTCAATGCAGGGCTTAATCTTGAGCAGATGGGCGCCAAGGAATGCGACGTTGGACAAGCGACCGCCCGCCTTAAGAAAGGCAAGATCGGTAGGAACAAAGCCCAGCAGCACGCGGTCCATGACGGAATTCGTAAATGCAAAGATCTCGTCGACGGTGGCATCGGGGTGAGCCTCGATGTATTTGGCGGTCTCGACGACAACGAGCGACTGGCCTACCGAGACAAAGCGCGTGTCCATAGAGAACACGTAGTCGCGACCCTTGGCGGCGATCTTCGATGATTGATGCGAGCAGGTCGTGGCCTCGGAATACGCGAGATGCAGAATAGTCGCATCGGGCTGCTCAGCGTGAATGCGGTCGTACACGTGAGCAAAATCCGCAGGCGCGCAGCCGCTGGTCTTGGGCATCACGCCAAACTCGTTGCAGCGCGAATAAATCTCGAGCGGATCGATCGAGCCGTCCTCGACGGTCTCGTCACCAATCGTGACATGCATGGGCACGCGCACGATGCCGTAGCGCTCGCAGAGCTCCGGCGTCACATCCGACCCAGACTCAACCACGATTACGTACTTGCCCATTATTATCACGACCCATCTCGACATTGGCTTTTCAATACATGGCACGCGCCGCCGCACTGTTGCACAACGGCGTCCAAGCGCCAAAGAGACGCCGCCCCTTGCACACAACAAAGGACAGCGTCTCCCTGGAAAACTCCGTGCTTATCTAGGATTCCACACGGTTTATTAAGGAGGGTTACTTATTCCGCAAACGGTCGCTATATGCGGTAAGCGGTAGTTGGCCGCGACAACTGCGACACATTCCGTCCAGCAAATCCAATCGTGCTCCACGCACGGTTAATGCACGAGGCGGTAGAAATTCATCGATGCCGCACCCTCGGCGTGCAGCTCCATCGCCGGAACCGCCAGCGAATAGGTACGGCTCGTAAGTGCCGCCTCGCCGCCATTTGCAAAAATCTCGACCATCGTAGTGTCCGAAAGCACGCGCAGGTCGCGAAGCTCGCTGAGCTCGATCGACCTCTGGTCGCGCCCATAGCCTTCGTCACCCATGTCGAGGGTAAGCATCCCGTCTGCATAGCGCACAAAGACACCCTTGCGGATTTCGAGCTCGATCACCTGGGCGCCCTCACAGGAAACCACAAGATCAAACAGGCGGCCCGGCTCCTCAACGGTTTCACCGCCTGTCGCGCAAACGCAGTCGCCGCGCATCCTCTCAATCTCGTGCACCGGCTGCTGACAGAGCTTACCATCGCGCATGCTCAGTTTTCTCGGCACCGTCAACGCGCACTGCCACCCGCGTGCCACCGTCGGGCTTTTTGCCGTCGCATCGGGGCAACCCGACCACCCGATCATCAAACGCCGACCCGCAGCATCCTCAAAAGACTGCGGTGCGTAGAAATCAAAGCCGGCATCGACCATCGGGGGCATGCCCTGCCCGGCGATCTTAAAACTCGGCGCCTCCCAATCGGCCTCGATGGGAAACCACACGCACTGGTGCGGATTGCGGTAACGCCATCCATCGGCGGACACACCCTGCGGACAGCAAACGAGAATAAGCTCACCATCGAGCTCAAACAGATCGGGGCACTCCCACATAAAGCCAAACTTCTCGCCCAACTCAATGCGCGTCGCATAGCTCCAGTCCTCTAGATTGCTCGAGGTATAGACAAGCACGCAGCCGCGGTCGTCTTTCGTACGAGCGCCCAGAACCATGTAGTAGATACCATCGTGTTCAAGGATTTTGGGATCACGCACGTGCGTACCGATATCGTCGGGGTAATCGACCGGCCCAACAGCTATGCGCTTCTCGCCCAATTCGTCGGGGTTCTCGGCAACCACATGAATCTGGTTTTGCTCACGGCCCGTCAACACGTAGTCGTAATCATCGCGGTCAAAATGCTTGACGTTGCCGGTATAGAAGTAGTGAATCTTACCATCACGTACAAAGGCAGAACCAGAATACGCTCCACTCGAATCCAAATCGGAATCGGGAAACAGCACGGGACCATGATTCTCGTACGTCACAAAATCCTTTGTTGTCAGATGATTCCAAAGCACTGGACCGCCATGCGCAGCATCGAATGGATCGTATTGGTGATAGATGTGATACGTATCACCGATCTGCACCAAACCGTTGGGGTCGTTGAGCCAGCCAAGCTCAGGCTCCACATGGAACAGGAGCCTATCGGGGTCGGACGCGATGCGACCCGCCGTCTCATCCTGTCCGGCACGCCACTGCTCATAGTCCGCGCGTGTCACCTTATTTTTTTGATTAAACATCGCCGTTGACTTTCTCGTCTATGGGGAAGGACGCTCGACTCACACGAGTCGAACGCCCTTCCCCAAATGGACTTATCCTCAGATTACGCTGAACGGCTCAACTAGAAGCTGACATCAAAGCCAGCACCAGCGCCCTCTTCATCAGTGGTCGGCACGCCCTTTGCCTTGTTGTAGGCAAAGATCAAGACGATCGGCACGATAAAGGCGATGGGATTGCCAGCCACATACCACACGAGCGTCTCGGGCGTGACGATGAGCAGGCCAAGCACGCCGGTCAGACCCTGACCGATGGCGCGCACCTCAAAGAGCTTCACGAAGGCACCGCCGCAGCCTGCACCGATGCAAGCGCAGATGAACGGGATGATCGAGTAGCGCATGTTTGCAGCAAAGATTGCGGGCTCGGAGATACCGACCAGCGTCGGGATAAAGGACGACATGCAGATGTTGCGCTCTTTGGAATGCTTCTTGTGAATGAGGTACATGCCGATGGCGCCGCCGCCCTGGGCGATGATGGAAACCGACCAGATGGCCTGGATGTAGTTGAAGCCAGTCGTGGCGACGAGGTTTGCCTCGATACCCTGGATGAACTGATGCGTACCGGTAACGACGAGCGGCTGCAGGAATGCGGCAAAGACAAAGGCACCGAAGACGCCCATCCTGTTGTACAGGATATCGATTACACCGGCGAGGACGTCGCCGATCAGGTTGCCGAGCGGGCCGAACACGGTGAACAGGGCGACGTTAGCAAGAATCAGGGTAACGGTCGGGACAAAGACGAACGAGACGACCTCGGGGATGTACTTCTGGGCAATCTTTTCGACCTTGGCCATAAACCAGGCTGTCAGGATTGCAGGGAACACGCCGCCCTGGAAAGCAACCATGGGAATGGAGAGCGGACCAAAGTTCCAGTACTCAGCACCCGTCGGATCCATAACGAACGTGTTGCGGTTCATAAGGCTCGGGTGAACCATGACGATACCGACGAGGATGCCCAGAATCGGGTTACCGCCAAAACGCTTCACCGCGCTGTACATAACCAGGACAGGCAGGTAGTCAAACGTGGTGGCGATAATGGCAAAGAAGCTTGCGAGGTTCTTGAGGAACTCGCTGTGGTCGGCAAGGCTGCCCTCCATGCCAAAGAGGCCGTTGGCAACGATCAGCGACTTAAGGCCGATGATGATAGCAGCGCCGACGAAAGCGGGAATGATGGGGATAAAGATATCCGAGAATACCTTGAGGACCGAGAAGAACTTGCCCTTCTTGTCCGCCTCGGCGCCCTTGACCTCGGAAGCGCTGATCTCCTTAACGCCCGTCAGAGCCATAAACTCATCGTAGACCTTGTTGACGGTACCGGTACCGAAGATGATCATGAGCTGGCCGCTGTTGTACAGCACGCCCTTGACGCCATCGATGTTCTCGAGCTCGGCCTTGTTGTACTTGCTCGTATCCTTGAGCACCAGACGCAGACGCGTAACGCAATGCGTGGCGCCCTCGATGTTCTCCAGACCGCCGACGTTATCGACGACTTGCTGAGACACTACTTTGTAGTCCATGTTCCTCTCCATTCCCTTACGAAATCATAAAACGTTTTGATGCCATTACAGAGACGCGATCGTTGCATTTGCGCACTTGAGCGTACCGTCGGTGACCGTCAGTGCCACACCCTGGCCCTGCTTATTGCAGAAGCGCGCGTTAAGCGCAACATCATCGACAAAGATGGTCGCGATATCGTCGTCAACGACCAGGCGCACATGATGAGTGCCCTCGCCCTTAAAGAACAACGGACGCTCGAGGCCCATGTTGTTGACCTGGAACCACGGATACTGGGGAGCCGCCGTAAACTCGAGCTTGCCCTCACGCAGGTTGGCGCGGAACTCATAGGCAAGACCGGACTCGGCGTCCTCGGCAAGCTTCACCGAGAAGCCGGCAGCGTCACCGGCGAGCTCGATGTCGGCATCGAGCATATAGGTGGAACCGGCATCCGCGGCGAGCACCTGCTCGACCTTGCCCGACTCGCAGGAAAGCTCAAAGGCCTCGACTGCCTTAGCCTCGCCAAAGGCGCCAAGCATGCTGTCAGGGAGCTTGGTGCCGAGCGTTCCGTCGGCACGCTGAACGATCTCGAGAGGCATAAAGGTGCCACCCCACAGGTAAGAGCTGGGATCGCCACCCTCGTCACGCGTAGGAACCCAACCAAAGAGAACGCGGCGCTCGCCATCAAATGCGGTACGCGCGGCATAGTACGCGCGGCCATCGAAGGAATCGTCCGCAGGAGTGATCCAAGGACCGTTGATAGAGCGAGACATGCGGTAACGGGTCTTGTTGCCATCACTGTACTCGGAGAACACCAGATACCACCAGTCGCCCATCTTAAAGAGATCAGGCATCTCGAACATGGTGTACAGGCCCGGATTCCACCAGTCGCCCTGGAACTCCCAGGTATCCAGGTCCTTGGAGGTGAACTTGACCAGACGACCGGTCATCAGACGCTTGTCCTCGCCCACACGCGTGCCGAGGATGAGCATGTACTCTTCGTTCTCCTCATCCCAAAGCACAAAGGGATCGCGCCAGTTGCGGTCATCGTAACCCTCCTGGGGCGGAAGCAGCGTCTCGGCGATGTTCTTCTCCCACTTGACGGCGTCGTCACTCGTTGCGTGAAGAAGAACCTGCTTCATCAAGCGTGCCTTGACCTTATCGCGATTGCAACCAGTGTAGAGCGCATGGTACTTGTCGCCCACCTTAAACACCGTGCCGGCATAAACATACTGGTCGACTTCCTCGTCGCCGCCACGCTCAAGGCTCTCGCCAAAGTCTTTGTAATTGACGAAGTCCTTGGTTGTCGCGAGTGCCCAGCCAAACGGCTCTCCGAAAGGTCCGGGGTTTCGCGTGTCACGCTGATGATAGAGATAGAACGTGCCGTCCTCGCCGTACGGCATGATGTCGCCTACCCAAATTCCCTCAGGCTGGTAATACACCTTGTGCATCCGAGACTTCCTTTCTCACGAGATACTAACTCGGTACAACTGCAAGATATGTCAATCGTTTTCATATGTCAAACGTTTTCACACCAATACGTCTTTTCGCAGTTCCAGTCGTCGGCAAACGGTTGACATATGCCGGCGAACGGTCATCAGAGGCGTTTGAGGAATTCTTTTGGCACGGGATGAACTACGCGGTTTTGCCCTCAATGAGTTCAACGGGGAGCTTGGTATTCGATTCGGGCTTTTCACCGTTAACAAGAGCGATGATGGATTGCGCCGCGAGCTCTCCGATGCGATCGATATCTTGACGAACGGTTGTTAAGTCAGGCATAAACGTCATAGTGCGGCGGGCGCCATCCGCGCCCACGACCTTAATATCGTCCGGAGCGCTCAAGCCGCGCCGCTTCATCACGTTGAGGCAGATGGCCGCCATCGTGTCGTCTCCCGCAAAGATGCCGTCAATATCGGGGTTCTCATCGAGGATCTTCGCAACGACCGCACTCTTTTCGTCGTCGGGCTTAACGAACTCGACCTCACGGACAAGCGCGGGCAAACCGGCCTGCTCAACAACATCGAGGTAGGCATCGGTACGCTTATTGGCAGGCATGCGCATGCGGCTATTGCTGCGCAGGCACAGGATGCGCGAACACCCGTCATCGATCAGGCGACGCGTGGCAAGTTCGCCGATACTATAGCTGTCGCTCGCAATCTGAACAGAGGCCTCGCCAAGGTCGCAGTCGATACCAACCAGACTCAAGCCCATCTCGGCATACGCCTCGGCACCGATATTAAGCGAGTTGACGATGACGCCATCAACCATATTGCGCCGAAGCATATCGATATAAGAACGCTCAAGATCAGGTCGATTGGCGCTATTGCACAGCAACATCTTAAAACCGTTTTCGGCCAGGGTACGCTCAACGGCTTGGACCGCTTGGGCATGAAACGGGCTGCTGACATAGGGGACGATCATACCTATTAGATTCAGGCGACCGTTGAGCATGGCACGGGCGATATCGTTGGGCGTATAGTTGATGCGCTTCATCGCGGCATGGACCTTATCGCGGGTCTCTTGGCTAATATAGCCGCGATTATTAAGCACGCGAGATACCGTAGTAGGCGAAACCCCCGCCACCGCTGCAACTTCCTTGATGCCAGGCTTAGCCGAATCCTTAGAACGAGCGCCCTCGCGAGCCATAGCACCCTCCCCCATCAACATGTCATACGTTTACATACGAACAAAGCATACCCCAACAAGAGCGGGAAGACGGTAACAGTACAAGTAAGTAAACGACTCATCCAAATAATTAGGAGAGTTCCGCCTAAAGGGTGACTACACAGGACCCCAGCCGGGGCTGTTTGGGCTACCTCCCAAAACATTCCGCAGGACGCAAAGAGGCTCGCCGCACGAAGTGCGCAGCGAGCCTCTTTGCATGTCCGAGGACGTTTTGGGAAATAACCCAAAACCGGCCCCAGTAATCCTACAGGAGTTGAACCCTTTAGAACTTGTCGTGGAAGGTACGCGCAATGACCTCGTCCTGCTGCTCCTTGGTGAGCGTGTGGAAGTTCACGGCGTAGCCGGAAACGCGGATGGTCAGCTGCGGATACTTCTCGGGGTGAGCCTGAGCGTCGAGCAGCGTCTCACGGTTGAAGACGTTGATGTTCAGGTGGTGGCCACCCTTCTCGGCGTAAGCGTCGAGCATGTGGACCAGGTTATCGGCCTGAGTCTCGGAAACTTCAGAAACCTTCATAATGTGTCTCCTTCGATCGATAGGCGCCGGCCGAAACCGGCGCACTAATCAGTAATCGTTATTGTTAGTATAGCACTAACAATAGTTACTCGCCCAGCTGATCAAGGTCGATATCGCCAAAGAACACCTGATCCTCCTTGCCGAGCGCACTCGGGATGATGGAGAAGGTGTTGGAGATGCCGTCCTGAGCATCGCGGAACGGGAGCTTGGAAACCGAAGACAGCGAAGCGATGGCGCCGTGGCTATCGCGCTTGTGCATGGGGTTAGCACCCGGGGCGAACGGCTGGCCAGCCTTGCGGCCGTCGGGCGTGGAGCCGGTCTTCTTACCGTACACGACGTTGGAGGTAATGGTCAGAACCGAGGTCGTGGGCACGGAGTTGCGGTAGGTGTCGTTCATGCGGATGTACTCCATGAACTGGTGCACAACGTCGTGAGCGATCTGGTCGACGCGGTCGTCGTCGTTACCGTACTTGGGGAACTCGCCCTCGGTCTCGAAGTCGACGATGATGCCGTTCTCATCACGGACGGGGTGGACCTTGGCGTACTTGATGGCGGACAGGGAGTCAGCCACGACGGAAAGGCCAGCGATGCCCGTAGCGAACCAGCGGTGCACGTGCTTGTCGTGCAGAGCCATCTGGATGCGCTCGTAGCAATACTTGTCGTGCATGTAGTGAATGATGTTCAGCGAGTTGACGTACACGCCAGCGAGCCACTTCATCATGTCGTTGTACTTGGCCACAACGTCGTCGTAATCGAGCGTATCGCCCTCGACGGCGCGGTACTTGGGGCCGACCTGCTTCTTGGAGACCTCGTCAACACCGCCGTTGAGTGCGTACAGCAGGCACTTGGCCAGGTTGGCGCGGGCGCCGAAGAACTGCATCTCCTTGCCGATGCGCATGGAGGACACGCAGCAGGCGATGCCGTAGTCGTCGCCGTGGTAAACGCGCATGAGGTCGTCGTTCTCGTACTGGATCGAGGAGCTGGCGACAGAAGTCTTGGCGCAGAACTTCTTGAAGTTCTCGGGCAGACGGGTCGACCACAGAACGGTCATGTTGGGCTCGGGGCTGGTGCCCATGTTCTCGAGCGTGTGCAGGTAGCGGTAGCTCATCTTGGTAACGAGCGTACGGCCGTCAACACCCATGCCGCCGATGGACTCGGTGACCCACTGCGGGTCGCCGGTGAACAGGGCCTGGTACTCGGGGGTACGAGCAAACTTGACCATGCGGAGCTTCATGATGAAGTGATCCACGAACTCCTGGATCTGCTCCTCGGTGAAGGTACCGTTGGCAAGGTCGCGCTCAGCATAGATGTCGATGAACGTAGAGGTACGGCCGATGGACATAGCGGCGCCGTTCTGCTCCTTGACGGCAGCAAGGTAGGCGAAGTACATCCACTGGATGGCCTCCTGCGTGTTGGTAGCAGGGTTGGAAATATCGAAACCATAGGTCTCGGCCATCATCTTGAGCTCGCCGAGGGCGCGGATCTGCTCCTGCAGCTCCTCGCGATCGCGGATGTTGTCGGCGGTCATGACCGTCGGAGTGGAAGCCTTCTGGGCCTCCTTGTCCTTGATCAGGTAGTCGACGCCGTACAGGGCAACACGACGGTAGTCGCCGATGATGCGGCCGCGGCCATAGCCATCGGGCAGACCGGTGATGATGTGAGCCGAGCGGCAAGCACGCATCTCGGGGGTGTAAACATCGAAGACGCCAGCGTTGTGGGTCTTGCGCTCGAAGGTGTAGCGCTCGACAACGTTCTCGTCAACCTTGTAGCCGTGCTGGCTGGCAGCCTGGCAAGCGATGCGGATACCACCGTTGACGTGCAGCGCGCGCTTGAGCGGCTTGTCGGTCTGGAGACCGACGATGGTCTCCTTCTCGCGGTGGGCGTTATCGATGTAGCCAGCGGGGTGGCTCACGATACCCGTAACGGTCTTGGTGTCCATATCGAGGACACCGCCCTGCTCGCGCTCCTTAAGCAGCAGGTCGAGAACCTCGCCCCACAGCTCCTTGGTACGCTCGGTCGGACCTACGAGGAACGACTCATCGCCCTCGTAGGGGGTGTAGTTCTTCTGGATGAAGTCTCGGACGTCAACCTCTCCCGTCCAGATACCTTCCTTGAAGCCTTCCCATGCCTCCTGCATTGTGTAACCACGCTCCTAGTTACGTGTAATGCGGCGCTCTCTCACACCGCTGCTTATTGAATTCTTGAATTTTCGGCTTGCACTACCGGCTTCTTCCGTTCTTCACCACACGTTGGTGCAGGAAAAACGTTTGTCCACCTTGGAACTACAACCCAAAACCCAAGATTTCACCCGTTTGAGAAGGATAACATAGCCACCCTCTCCATCTGGGCTGTTATATGTTTCTTTTTTTATACCATAATGGCTTTTTTTACAAATCCGCAGGAAATGCGCGCGCGAACAACTACCGTTCACCGATTTGTTTGATATTTTTCCTTGCCTTTGTACGACGTTCACTCTAGCTGTTATGCCAGCTTTAGCAGGGTAAAGTGCCTCTGAGTAGGCTTTGGGACATGCCTAACGATCTACCCCTAACTTTGCTGGTGCCGACGGTGCACGGAGGTCGCCTAAAGGTAGTTTTCTAGACATGTCCCAAAATCTACCGCATAGGGTACGCGTGCAAGGGTATCATCTTTCACCGAAAATAGTTTCTAGTGTTAGGGGTTTTCGGTGGAAGATACCGATTTCCGTGAACTTGGGCGTCAGCTCCTTACCGAGTTCGGCAGCATGCATCAGCGCATTTCGCGCTTTGCGGACAAAGCCCTCGGCGGCGAAATGGCTGTCATGCGCGCCCTCATACTCGCCGGCGGTTCGCTCACGCCGAGCGAACTCGCTGATCGCGCCTGGGTCTCGAGCGCCCGTATCGCCAATATCTTACGCGCCCTCGAAGCCAAGAGCTGGGTCGAGCGCGAGCACTCAAAGACTGACCGTCGTCGCGTACACGTCATAGTGACCGACAAGGGATTCCAGGATCTAGAAATCAAACGTCGGGAATTCGAGAACCGCACTGCGGCTTTCCTCGAGCAGCTCGGCGAAACAGATACCCAAGAGATGGTGCGTCTTCTAAGGCGTGCCAACGAAATTATCGACCGCAATCAAGAAAGGAGAGATGCCGAGTGAGGATTCTCAAGCTCTTTAAAAAGCATATCCTGGCACTGTTCGCAGCTATCGTACTTATCGTAATCAGCTGCAACGCCGATCTGGCGCTGCCTACCTATATGAGCGACATCGTCGACGTGGGCGTGCAGCAAGGCGGCATTGCCTCGCCCGTGCCCGACACCATTCGCGCCGAATCGCTCGACGACCTTGAACTCTTTATGAGCACCAAGGACGCCAAAGCTGTGGAGGCCGTGTTTAGCAAGGCTGACAAAAATGGCATTCGAACGTATAAGGGCACCGAGGAAGAGCGTGCCGATGGAGGCAAGATTGCCGACATTATGAGCCTGCCCGAGACTGTCGTCCTTTCGCTCGACCAGGGCATTGACGCCGACTCCATGGGCGACATGATGGGCTCGTCCAGCGAGAAAGACAACAACGCTGCCCAGGCCATGCCCACCCCTGAGCAAATGGCAGCGATGACGCCCGAGCAGCTCGCCGAGATGCAGCAGAAGGCCGCAGCGGCGCAGAACATGCAAAAGCAGATCGATGCCGACGGCGGTAAGATCACCATGAAGAGCCTGCGCCTGGGTGTCGAGGGCGGTCTGGTAGACCAAAGCAAGCTCGTCGAGGGCGCCAACCAAATGGCGGACAAAATGGGCTCCATGTCGGGCTCCATCGTCACCCAGCGCGCCGTGAGCTATGTACAGGACGAGTACAAGGCACAGGGCATCGACCCCGCCGACGTGCAGAACGCCTACCTGAGCCACATGGCGACCACGATGTTCGGCCTGTGCCTGGTGTCGCTCGTCGCCACCATTCTGACCGGTGCCGTGGCGTCGCGCACCGCCTGCTCCATCGCACGCGACCTGCGCCGCGAGACCTTCAACAAGGTTATGCACTTCTCACCGGCCGAGGTGGGCAAGTTTAGCCAGGCCTCGCTCATTACCCGCTGCACCAACGACATTCAGCAGATCCAGATGGCCGCAACCCTGTTTATCCGCATGTGCCTGATGGCCCCCGTCATGGGCATCGTCGCCGTCATGCGCGTCCTGGCCAACCACACCGGCTTGGAGTGGACCATCGCCGTGGCCATCATCGCGGTCTCGGCCGTCGTCGGCGTGCTTATGGGCCTCACCATGCCCAAGTTCAAAAAGATGCAGAGCTTTGTGGACCGCGTGAACCTTACCGCCCGCGAGCTGCTCGACGGCCTGATGCCCATCCGCTCGTTCAACCGCGAGGAGCATGAGCTCGAGCGTTTTGACAAGGCTTCGCTCGACCTGATGACCACGCAGCTCTACACCAACCGCGCCATGAGCTTTATGATGCCGCTCATGATGCTCGTCATGAACTGCATCACCGTGCTTATCGTCTGGTTTGGCACGCAGGGCGTGTCCGACGGCGTGATGCAGGTCGGCAACATGATGGCGTTCATCTCCTATACCATGCAGATCGTCATGGCGTTTATGATCCTCACCATGGTTTCGGTCATCCTGCCGCGCGCCGAGGTCGCAGCCGAGCGCGTGGAAGAGGTCATCACCTGCCCCACGAGCATCAACGACCCTGTCTCGCCCAAACTGCCCGTGGCCAGCGCGCCGCGCGGTGAGCTCACCTTCCGCGACGTGAGCTTCCAGTATCCCGATGCCCGCGCCGACGTCATCAGCGGCGTGAACTTCACCACGCACGCCGGCCAGATGCTCGGCATCATTGGCTCCACGGGCTCGGGCAAGTCCACGCTCGTGCAGCTGATTCCGCGCTTATACGACGTCACGGGCGGCAGCATTTCGCTCGACGGCATCGACGTGCGCGACATGACCCTTTCCGAGCTGCGCCGCCGCATCGGTTATATTCCGCAGCAGGGTCGTCTGTTCTCGGGTACCGTCGAGAGCAACCTCAAGTTTGCCGGCGACATGGTGAGTGACGAGGATATGCGCCAGGCAGCACGCGTCGCCCAGGCGGAGGACTTTATCGCCGAGCGCGAGGACGGGTACGACTCCCCTATAAGCCAGGGCGGCTCCAATGTTTCGGGTGGTCAGCGCCAGCGTCTGGCCATCGCCCGCGCGTTGGCCAAAAAGCCCGAGGTCGTGGTGTTCGATGACTCGTTTAGTGCCCTCGACTACAAGACCGACGCGCGCCTACGCGAGGAGCTGGCCAAAAACGTTACCGACGCCGCGCTCGTGGTCGTGGCCCAGCGCATCGCGACCATCATGCACGCCGACCAGATCATCGTGCTCGACGACGGCCACGTAGTGGGCACCGGCACGCACGAGGAGCTGCTGCGCAGCTGCCCGGCGTACCTGGAGATCGCACAGTCGCAGCTTTCCGCCGAGGAGCTGGGGCTTACCCAAGAAGAAATTGCAGCCGTCATGGAAGGAGGCGAGCGCTAATGGCAGACGAGACCAAGACTCAGATTCCCAAGCCCACCCGCCAGCGTGGTCCCATGGGCCGCATGGGCGGCATGCGTCGCGGCGAAAAGGCCAAGGACTTTAAGGGCACCATGAGGCAGCTGCTCGGCTATATCGGCCAGCACAAGATTGCCGTGTTTGCCGCCGTCGCCTTTGCCGTGTGCTCAGTCATCTTTAACATTGTGGGACCCAAGGTGCTCGGCCAGGTTACGACCAAGCTGTTCGAAGGCCTGGTCGCCAAGGTCAACGGTACCGGCGATGTCGACTTTGACTGGATCGCCAAGACGCTCGGCTTTTTGCTCTGCCTGTATCTGGCGAGCTCTGTCTGCAGCCTGGTCCAGGGCTGGCTCATGACCGGCGTCACGCAAAAGATCTGCTACCGCATGCGCAAGGAGATTGCCGCCAAGATTGCCGTCGTGCCGATGAGCTACTTCAACGGTCACAGCAAGGGCGATGTGCTCAGCCGCATCACCAACGACGTCGATACACTCGGCCAGTCGCTCAACCAGAGCGTGACGCAGCTTATTACGTCCGTCACGCAGATTATCGGCGTGCTCGTCATGATGCTGTCGATCAGCCTGCCGCTCACCGGCGTCACCGTGCTCACGCTGCCGGCCGCCGCGATTATCTTAATGGTGATGATTCACTTCTCGCAGCCGTACTTCCGCGAGCAGCAGCAGGTCCTAGGCACCGTCAACGGCATTATCGAGGAGGATTTTGCCGGCCAGAACGTCATTCAGGTGTTCGACCGCGCCGAGGCTTCGATCGAGGAGTTCGACCGTCAAAACGACCGCCTCTTTATTAGTGGCTGGCGCTCGCAGTTCCTGTCGGGCCTGATGATGCCGCTTATGAGCTTGGTGGGCAACATGGGCTACGTGGGCGTCGTCGTGGTGGGCGCGCAGCTCGCGCTGACCGGCAATGCCACGCCCGGCGACATTCAAAGCTTTATCCAGTACGTTCGCAACTTTACGCAACCCGTGCAGCAGCTGGGCAACGTGAGCAACACGATGCAGTCGATGGCAGCTGCCACCGAGCGTGTGTTTGAGTTCCTGGCCGCGCCCGAGGAGGAGCAGAAGGCCGACGCGCAGATTCCCGAGAAGCGCCCCGGCCACGTGGAGTTTGACCATGTCAAGTTTGGCTACACGCCCGACAAGACCATCATCCACGACTTTAGCTGCGAGGCGCAGCCCGGCCAGACCATCGCCATCGTCGGCCCCACCGGCGCCGGCAAGACCACGCTCATTAAGCTGCTGCAGCGCTTCTACGATGTGGACGACGGTTCGCTGCGCGTTGAGGGCGTCGACGTGCGCGACTGGGACCGCGCGGCGCTGCGCGGCGAGTTTGCCATGGTACTGCAGGATACCTGGCTGTTTAACGGCACCATCCGCGAGAACATCCGCTACGGACGCCCCGATGCGAGCGATGCCGAGGTCGAGGCCGCTGCGCGTGCCGCGCGTTGCGACCACTTTATCCATACGCTCGCCGGCGGCTACGATTTCATGATCAACGAGGAGGGCACTAACCTATCGCAGGGTCAGCGCCAGCTCGTGACCATCGCCCGCGCCATTTTGGCCGACCGCCCGGCGCTAATTCTGGACGAGGCAACCTCCAACGTTGACACTCGTACCGAGGAGCTTATTCAGCGTGCCATGGATGCGCTGATGCAGGGCCGTACCAGCTTTGTTATCGCGCACCGCCTGTCCACGATCCGCAACGCCGACGTGATCTTGGTAATTCGCGACGGCGATATCGTCGAGAAGGGCACGCACGACGAGTTGCTCGCCCAGGGCGGCTTCTACGCCGATCTGTACAACTCGCAGTTCGACGAGGCGGCGTAAATTTTGCCGCAGGGAACGAATAACGCCTGAGAACGGGGGCGCAGGACAACCTGCGCCCCCGTTTTTGTTCTACGGCCCTTGAGCCGCCTCCCCTGGGACCTGATTGACAGCCCCTTCGAGGCCCCGTGGGCAAAAAAGGGCAAATATGAGTACTGTTACCTTTTTAGTAACAGCCAAAACAGCCCCAAATGCCGTTTTCACGGCTTACACGCGTCCCTAAATTGATCAAACAGCCCTATAGCGGACTTATATGTGTTTGCGTTAATAAACATATTTTGCTGTTATGTCTATTATTTTGCGAAGGCAATATGATACTAAGATAGCAACCGTACTCATATTTGGCATTTTTTGCCCACAGGGTATTTCCTGGGGAACTGACAACAGCCTTAGGGTCCCGCGCGGCGCCGCTCCCTCCCGGCATTCGCCGACGTTTGCCCAGATAAAACCTGCCAAAATAAACCTGTCTCTTTTTGGTAGGTTTCGGGGTGACAAGGGCTTGCACTTTAGCGTGCGACAGCGGATAATGCCGAGCATTCGACAATACGCTTATTGCTCTTTCTATAGATTGAGGAGACCCCTATGGCCATGGAATTCAAACGCAGGCTGCCGATCCCCATGGAGATCCGCAAGGAAATGCCACTTTCTGCCGAGCTTACCGCCAAAAAGCAGGCATTTGACGCCGAGGTCGCCAAAGTCTTTACCGGCGAGGACGCACGTAAGGTGCTCATCATCGGCCCGTGCTCTGCCGACCGCGAGGATTCGGTGCTCGAGTATATGAACCGACTGGCCAAGACCGCCGAAGAGGTCAAGGACAAGCTCATCATCATTCCGCGCGTCTACACCAACAAGCCGCGCACCAAGGGCACCGGCTACAAGGGCCTGCTGCACAACCCCAACCCCGAGGCTCCCGACGACCTGCTCGAGGGCGTCAAGGCCATCCGCCACATGCACCTGCGCGTTATTGAGGAAACGGGCTTCTTTACCGCCGATGAGATGCTCTACCCGTCCAACTACCAATACCTCGTCGACCTGCTGAGCTATGTTGCCGTGGGTGCACGCTCGGTCGAGAACCAGGAGCATCGCCTGGTGTCGAGCGGCATTTCGGTACCCGTCGGCATGAAGAATCCCACTGCCGGCTCTACCACCGTTATGCTCAACTCCATTTACGCCGCGCAGGCGCACCAGAGCTTCATCTTCCGCAACTGGGAGGTCGAGTGCGACGGCAACCCGCTCGCACACGCCGTTATGCGTGGCTACATCGGTCTCGATGGGCGCACCTACCCCAACTACCACTACGAACACCTGGAACGCCTGGCCGAACGCTATACCGAGCATGCCGGCTATGCCAATCCGGCAGCGGTCATCGACTGCAACCACGACAACTCGGGCAAGCGTCCGCTGGAGCAGTATCGCATTTGCAAGGAGGTGCTCGACAGCTGCCGCCGCAACGAGTCCATCTCCAAGCTGGTCAAGGGCTTTATGATCGAGTCCTACCTGGAGGACGGCAACCAGCCGGTCGACGGCGGTGTCTTTGGCAAGTCGATCACCGATCCGTGCCTGGGCTGGGAAAAGACCGACTACCTCATCCACGAGATCGCAGAGCGTGTTTAGGTTCCGCCGTTCTACCGAACGGCGGACCGGCCGACGCTGCGCGGGCCGCATT